>CAYSFW010000049.1:0-16230 GCA_964430355.1 uncultured Thiotrichales bacterium | reverse complement strand
GAGAAATGAGGCGCGGGTTGCGCGGATTCCATCAGGGCCAGCAGGCATCCGCCTGCACTACAGGCCGGATATAAAACTGCAGCCTATCTGTCCCAGCACACCCAAACCGATCTTGGCAAACGGGAGGCGTCCATATAACCAAGCCATGAGCGTAGACAACCGCCGCAGCTACTATCGGGTCGACGATTACGTTGCCCTGACCGTCAAGGAGCTGAGCGCCGAGGAGATCAGTCATGCCGACTCGGTGTTCGAGCGCCGGCGTTACCAGCACGGTGTGATGAACGACATCGCCGCCGAGCGCGACAAGTATCAGCCGGTGCTCGCGCACGTGCGGCAGGAATACCCGGAAGTGGCGGAGTACCTCGACCTGCTGGAGCGGCAGATCAATACCCTGGCCTTCAGGCTCGTGCACGCCAACAACCTGCGCACCCGGGCACCGTCCCATGCCGTCAACCTGAGCGCCTCCGGCATGCGCTTCACCACGCCGCGGCCGGTGGCACGCGGGTCGATGCTGGAGGTGATGATTCTGCTGTTCCCGTCGTATTCCGTCGTCTACGCCTTCGCGAAGGTCGTGCGCGTCGAGCAGCAGCCGGGCAACAAGCAGGAAAAGCCGCGCTGGCTCGCCTCGGTGCAGTTCACGCACCTGCATGACGAAGATCGCGAAGCCATCGTCCGCCATGTCCACCAGCGGCAGATGACGGACGTGATCGCGAGGAAAGCCGGCGTGATCTGAACGGGCGTTGCGGTGCGGGCTGGCGAGCGGGCGCTACCCCGTGTTCCTCATGCCTGCGGAGATCGCATTGATCGAGCGCAGGAGCGGCATCAGCCAGCGCTGTTCGGCGCGCTCGTGCTCCAGGTCTTCGCGGTGACGCTTGATGAGGATGACCTGGATGTGGTTGAGCGGGCTGATGTACGGCTCGCGGCGCGCAAGCGAGCGGTTGAGCATGGGGTTCTCTTCCAACAGGGTCTTGCAGTTGCTGACCTCGAGGATCTGCTGGACGGTGGTTTCGTACTCCGCGCGGATCTTCGCAAAGATGCCGTAGGCCTGAACGGGGTCGCGCGCAAGCGCCACGTACTGCGCGGCGATGTCCATGTTGGCCTTGGCGAGCGCCATCTGGGCGTTGCTCAGCAGGTTGCGGAAAAACGGCCAGTCCCGGTACATCCGCTGCAGGCGGGCGATGCGCATGGGGTCGTTGCCACGCAGTTGCCTGAGCGCCGAACCGATGCCGTACCAGGCGGGCAGGGTGTGGCGCGACTGGGCCCAGCCGAAGACCCAGGGAATCGCGCGGATGGAGGCCTTGGAGCGGTCGGTCTGCTTGCGGTGCGACGGGCGCGAGCCGATGTTGAGCTGGCCGATCTCCATGACCGGCGTGATTTCGTAGAAGTAGTCGAGGATGCCCTCGGTGCGGTCGGTCAGATCGCGGTAGGTGTCCTCGCCGATCTCGGCGAGCCGCTCCATGATCGCCAGGTGCTCCGGGCGGTCCTCCTGGACTTGGGCGAGTGAGGCGCAGCTCGCCTTGAGCAGGCCGGAGACGCCCATCGTCAGTTCGTAGACGGCGGTCTCGACGTTGCTGTAACGGTAGGCGAGCACCTCGCCCTGCTCGGTGAACTTGATCTTGCCGGTGACCGTGCCCGGCGGTTGGGCAAGGATGGCCTCGTGCGTGGGGCCGCCGCCGCGGCCGACGGTGCCGCCGCGGCCGTGGAACAGCCGGCATTCCGCGCCGCGCGCGTGGGTGATGGCGATCACCTCTTTCTGCGCGTGGTAGAGCTTCCAGCTCGAGGCGAGGATGCCGCCGTCCTTGCAGGAATCCGAGTATCCGAGCATCACCTCCTGCAGGTTGCCGGAGGCCTTGAGCATGGCTGCGTAGACGGGATTGTCGAGCAGACGGCTCAGCACGCTCGAGATCCGCGAGAGGTCCTCGATGGTCTCGAACAGAGGCGAGATGCTGACAAAGCAGAACGGCATGTCATCGACGTACCCCGCCAGCCCGGCGATACGCGCGAGCAGCAGGACTTCGAGGATGTGGCTCGCGTGGTGGGTCATGGAGATGACGTAGGAGCCGAAGATCTCGGGCCCGATCTCCTCGCGCAGCATCGCCATCGCGCGGAAGGTATCGAGCGTCTCGCGCGACAGCTGCGACAGGGCAATTTCCGGCAGGATCAGGGTCCTGCGTTCGATCAGCTCGCTTAGACAGCACACGCGGCCGTCTTCATCCAGCGCAAGGTAGTCGATGCCGTGGTCGATACCGCGCAGGACCTCGGCGACTGTCTGCGTGTGGACGGTGGATTCCTGGCGGATGTCGAGCTCCATGAGGTGAAAGCCGAAGCTCTCGACCATGCGCAGCAGGTCAATCAGCGCGCCGTTGGCGATGATGCGATCGCCGTGGCCAATCAACGAGTCGTGGATCAGCCGCAGTTCTTTAAGGAAGGTGGCGCTGTCGTGGTAGGCATCCTCGGGTAGGGGCAGGGCGTGGCCGGTGTAGATGCGCGCCTCGACGTGACGGATCGTCTGCAATAGCCGGTGCGACATGAAATACAGCTTGCGCCGATACGGCTCGGTGCGGAAGCGCTCGGGGTTTTCGCGGAACACGGTCGAGGCGAGCCACTCGTCCTGTTTGAGGTTCTTCAGGAATACTTCGGAGGGTTGACAGAACAGCGTGGAGTGCGTCAGCACGGTGCCCAGCGCGGTGATGCGCTTGTGGTACTCGTAGAGCACGGTGCGCATTTGCTCGCGGGCCGCGCGGATGGTGGTCTCGGGCTTGACGTTGGGGTTGCCGTCGCGATCCCCGCCGATCCAGGAACCGAAGCGGATGAAGCTCGGCACGTTAATTTGTCCGGCCCGGCGCGCCTCGATGCCGTAGATCCGCGTGAGCGCCCGCTCGAACATGCGGTAGGTGCGCGGGACGGCATCGAACAGGCTCTCGCGGAAGTAGTAAAGCCCGTTGCGCACCTCGTCGAGGACCTGGGGCCGCTGGTCGCGCACCTCATTGGTCTGCCACAGGATTAGGATCTCGCGCTCCATTTCCTTGAGCAGTAGGCGCTTCATGTCTTCGCCGAGTCGAGGGGTGCGCAGCTTCTCCGTGGTGACGAAGATGCGTCGCAGTGCCTCCATCACCGCGCGCCGGCGCGCCTCCGTCGGGTGGGCGGTGAATACCGGCGTGTAGCGCAGCTGGGCCATCATCGCGTCGAGCTGCTCGAGGGTAACGCCCGATTGCCTGAACTGGCGCAGCGTCTCCGTGAACGATCCGCTCCACAAGGCCCCACCCGCGTTGAGTAGCCGGTTGCGCCCGTGGTAGGCGGATTCCTCCTCAGCGATGTTGACGAGGGAAAAGTAGATGCCGAAGGCGCGAATGGTCTGCGCGAGCGTCGCCGGCTCCAGTCCGGCGATCACGTTCATTAGTTCCTGGCGTTTGTGTTCGTCCGGATGCTCGTTGAGGTGAATGAAGCCCTTGCGCATGTACTCGACGAGATCGAAAACATGATCGCCGGCGTGCTCCTTAAGGACCTTGCCGAGTATCTTGCCCATCAGCTTGACGAACGAACGCAGTACCTTGTCGTCGTAGTCCGAAAGCTGAATCACGGAAGTGGTCATCGGGCCATTCATGCGCGGGGCTCGCCGGTTGCTTGTCAAACCCGCGGATTATATCCACCGCGAGGGCGTGTGTGGGCTTTTACGGCGCCGGGCGAAAAGGGTGTGCTGGAAATCATGGCAGCAGCGCGCGCTGGATTGGGGCAAAATACGCGTCGCAAGTCACCATTCAGAACATCCAAGTGGGGAGCGCGCCCAGTATGTCCTCCAGCCAAACAGCCACATCGCCCGATAAACCCGTACCGCCCGATCAGACCCCAGCGTGGTGGGCGCTCGAGCGGCACGCGGAGGCGGTGCGCCAGATGCACTTGCGCAGCCTGTTTGAAGGCGATCCGCAGCGGTTTTCTCGATTTTCCCGGAAGTTCGAGGACATTTTGCTCGACTTCTCGAAGAACCTGATCACCGAGGAAACGCTCGAACTGCTCCTGCAGTTGGCCGAGACCTGTGAGGTGTCCCGCTGGCGCGAGCGCATGTTCGCCGGCGAAAAGATCAACCACACCGAGGATCGGGCGGTGCTGCACACGGCGCTGCGCAATCGCACGGACCGCCCGGTGTTCGTGGACGGTGAGGATGTCATGCCCGGTGTGCAGGCGGAGCTGGCGCACATGCGCGCGTTCTCGGAGCAGGTTGGCAGCGGGGCCTGGCGGGGCTTCACCGGCCAGCGCATCACCGACATCGTCAACATCGGCATCGGTGGCTCGGATCTGGGACCGGCGATGGTCTGCGAGGCCCTGCGGCCCTACCGCAACCCCGAGCTGAACATCCATTTCGTCTCCAACGTCGACGCCACGCACATCGTCGAGACGCTGCGCCGGGTGCGGGCCGAGACGACGCTGTTCATCGTCGCCTCGAAGACCTTCACGACACTCGAGACACTGGCCAACGCGCGCACCGCGCGGGCCTGGTTTCTGCAGCAGGGCGGTTCCGCGGCGGACATCGCCAAGCACTTCGTCGCAGTGTCCACCAACACCCAGGCGGTGCGCGAGTTCGGCATCGATCCGGCCAACATGTTCCGCTTCTGGGACTGGGTCGGTGGGCGCTACTCGCTATGGTCGGCGATCGGCCTGCCGATTGCGCTCTACCTCGGCATGGGCCACTTCGAGGCATTGCTCGAGGGCGCGCACGCCATGGACCGGCACTTCGTGGAGGCGCCGCTCGGCGACAATCTGCCAGTGCTCATGGCGTTGCTCGGTGTGTGGTACATCAACTTCTTCGGAGCCGAGAGCCACGCGATCCTGCCCTATGACCAGTATCTCTGGCGGTTTGCGGACTACTTCCAGCAGGGCGACATGGAGAGCAACGGCAAGTCAGTCGACCGGCAAGGCAGGGCCGTGGACTATGCCACGGGCCCTGTGATCTGGGGGCAGCCGGGGACCAACGGGCAGCACGCCTTCTACCAGCTGATCCATCAGGGCACGCGCCTGATCCCCTGCGATTTCCTGGCCCCTGCTCGGTCGCACAATCCGGTAGGCGAGCACCATCAGCTGCTGTTGTCGAACTTCTTTGCGCAGACCGAGGCGCTGATGCGTGGCCGCACGTCGGCCGAAGCGGAGGCCGAGATGCGCGCCGCCGGGCTCGACGAGGCGACCATCCAGCTGCGGCTGCCGTATGTGGCGTTCCGCGGCAACCATCCGACCAACAGCATCCTGTTCGAGCGGCTTACGCCGCGCACCCTCGGGTCGCTGATCGCGCTCTACGAGCACAAGATCTTCGTCCAGGGCGTGATCTGGAACGTCAATTCTTTCGACCAGTGGGGCGTGGAGCTCGGCAAGACACTCGCGCGCGCGATCCTGCCGGAGCTGCGCGACCCACGCCCAACCACCACCCACGACGCCTCGACCAACGGGCTGATCAATTACTACAAGGAGTTGGCGCATGACGCCTGATGCCGTATCCGCGAAGGAGTATCTCGTCATCACCGCCACCGGCCCGGATCAGGTGGGTTTGGTCGAGGCCTTCACCAACGCCGTGGTGGAGACCGGCTGCAACCTCGAGCAGAGCCGTATGGCCGTGCTCGGCGGGCAGTTCGCGTTTCTCGTTCTGGTACAGGGCATGGATGCGGCGCTGGCGCAACTGACCGCAAGCCTCGGCCCGCTGGCCGAGCGGTTGGGGCTGAGCATCGTGCAGCGGCGCACGCACCGACGCGCGACCCCGGCAGCGCTCGTGCCCTATGCGGTCGAGGTCGTCGCGATGGATCACCCGGGCATCGTCCACAACCTCGCGCGCTTCTTCGCTGGGCGCGGTATCAACATCGAGGAGTTGGAGACGGAGACCTACCCCGCGCCGCACACCGGGACACAAATGTTCGCCGTGCACATCACGGTCGGTGTACCTGCCGACACCTCCCTCAAGGCCCTGCGCAACGAGTTTCTGGCCTATTGCGATGCGCTGAACCTGGACGGATCGCTGGAGCCGCTGCGGGATTGAACTTCGACGTGGTTCGCCGGCTTGCCCGCGGCAGTGGGCAGGCATCATTGCGCGGTCGGCCAGTCCCGCCTCGCTGGTGGGGCGCTCGCCAAGTGGGAGAGCCCACGCCGCGAGGGGAGTTGATACTTGTCAAATTCGGTTGGTAGCACTCTGCACTACCATCCCCGTCAATTTTCTTTTCAACAAGTCATCGGAGTCGTTTACATGAACAAGCCCCTTCTGGTCATCGCGCTGGCCTCGCTGCTTGGCGTCGGGTGTTCGCGCGATGAGGGCTCCGCGGCGCCACTCAAGGGCAATGCCGCTGCGGGCAAGACCGTGGCCGAAACCAAATGCGTGAGCTGTCACGGGGCCGACGGGCTCTCACCCAGCCCGGAGACGCCGCACCTCGCTGGTCAGCGCGAGCCGTACCTGCTCAAGGCCCTCCACGAGTACAAGGATGGCCTGCGCGGTCACCCATCGCTGCAGCAGATGGTCTCGCAGGTCAGCGCAAAAGAGATGGCCGACGCCGCTGCCTATTTCGCGAGCCTGAAGCCTGCGGCGCCAGACCCCGCGCTGAAGGTCGCTGACGCGCCCGAGGTCGATCCCCTGGAGCAGGGTAAGGCCGCCGCCGCCATGTGTGCGGGTTGCCACGGCGAGGATGGCAATGCGGCCATTCCTGGCACACCAAGCCTCGCCGGCCAGCAGCAGGATTATCTGATCGCCGCGCTGGAGGCCTACCAGACCGGCAAGCGCAACAATGACACGATGGCCGGACTGGCGGCCACACTCGACAAGGCGGGCGTGGCGAGTGTCGCGCTCTACTACGCGTCGCAGAAGCCGGTTGGCCGTGGCAAGCCGGAGGCGGGTGACGCAGCGGCCGGCGAGTCACTGGCTGCGGGTTGCACCTCGTGCCATGGGGAGAAAGGCAACAGCGGCGACAGCAAAATGCCCAGTCTCGCCGGCCAGGATGCCGAATCGCTCGTCGCGGCGCTCAAGGCCTACCGTGACGGCGGCCGGCAGAACGACCTCATGAAGGGCGCGGTAGCCCCCATGTCCGACCAGGACATCCAGAACGTCGCTGCTTACTTCTCCGTGCAGGAGCCGAAGGGCGCGAATGTCATCAAACCCCTGATGACCGCGGAGTGGGTCGAGCGCTGCGAGCGTTGCCACGCGCCGGGTGTCAACAACTCCGAGCTGATCATTCCCCGGCTCGATGCCCAGCGCTACGAGTACCTCGTCAAGTCGCTCAAGGCGTACCGCGACGGCTCGCGCCAGCACTCGACCATGCATGCGATGGGTGGAGCGCTCGACGACGCCACCATCGAAAAACTCGCCAGACACTACGCTGGGCTTCCTGTTCGGCGGTAATCTCGAGCGGTTGGCACCCCGCCCTTCCCGCGCGGGGTGCGCTCTCGTCCCGGCTTTGCAGGCGTGGTCACGCATTGTCGGCTCGTGCTCCGTTATGCTCTTGCGTCAAACGTCAGGCGATGGGTGCAACGTCCCCGCCTGGGCGACATGAAACTACGCGGAACCCTCACGTGAATCACTACCTGATCACCATCGGGTTGCTCACCTGCAGCAACATCTTCATGACCTTCGCCTGGTATGCGCATCTGAAGAATCAGGCGGACAAACCGTGGATCGTGGCCGCCCTCGTGAGCTGGGGGATCGCCCTGTTTGAATACCTGCTGCAAGTGCCGGCAAACCGGATCGGTCACGAGGTGATGAACGTCGGTCAGCTCAAGATCCTGCAGGAGGTCATCACCCTGCTGGTGTTCGTGCCCTTCTCGCTGTTCTACCTTCGCGAACGGCTGACCATGGACTACCTCTACGCTGGACTGTGCATACTGGGTGCGGTGTTCTTCCTGTTTCGCGCGAAGTTGATGGCCAACTGACCCGTCGGGCGGGCCCGGGCCTACACGAAACTGCCCGCGTCTACGAGAATTCTTGCCGAGTAAAAGTTAGCATCCCGATTCGGGCGCCAAGTGCGCGTGGCACGCCGGCTCAACCGCTGCCATGCCTGCGCCCGCGGCTGATGAAGGCTGCCAACAACAACAACGATAAGGTTCGAACTTCCGATGTCCGCGGCAGAATCTTTTGCTCCCAATCACCTGCGCAAGTCCTACCGGGTCCGGCTCCCGTCGTTCGCGATCATCAAGGGCAAGAAGTACGACGTCCTCGATTGGTCATACGACGGCTTCGGCGTCGAACTCCGAGGGGTGCGCCTGGATCTGAAGCCGGGCGAGATCACCGCCGTCAAGCTGCTGTTGCCATTCAAGAGCCACGAAATCACCCTGCGTTTCGTCGGGGAGCTGGTCTGGTGCGCTGAGGGCGGCGCCGGATTCCGCATCACGATGATGGAGCAGGAGAGCCGCGATCTCATCAAGCGCTATGTGGTTTCCGCGCAGGAAAAGGGTGAGTCGGTCGGGCTCTCGGGGCCGGACGCGGCGAACGACAAGGTGATTCCCACCAATACCGAGGTCAAGCTCAATCCGGCCGAGCAGCGCGCGCTCAAACGGACGCGTCGGTGGCGGCTGCCCGTCTCGGCGCTGCTCGGTGCGCTGGGCCTGTTCCTCAGCGCGCAGCTCTTCAGTCAGCTGCAATACATGGAAAGCGTCTCGGCCGAGGTCGTGGGTCAGACCTTCGAGGTCCGGGCGCCGGCCGACGGCACAATCAAGCAGGTCCTCGTCGATGAGAAAGAAGCCTTCGCTGCGGGTCAGCCACTCGTGGTGATGGATGACGGGGACATCGAGGTCAACCTGCTGCACAAGCGCCGTGCCGCCGAGCGTCTGCGCGCCGCGGTGGAGGAGCTCGAGCGTACGGTGAGCCGTGGCGAGGCGCAGTCCTCGTCATACCGGGCCATCGCCCAGCAGAACCTCGAAATCAAGCAGAAGGCCCTGCGCAGCCTGGAAGCCAAGCTCGGCTTTGCCAAGGCCGAGCTGGATCGCTCGACGCAACTCCTCGAGAAGTCCCTGATCCCGGCGAGCAAGCGGGATGCGGACAAGGCTGCCTACGAGGAGTTGATCGAACAAAAGGGCCAGTTGCAGGAGGAAATCGAACTTCAGCGCATCCTCGTGGCCGAGGCTAGCAAGGGGCACAGCTACAAGAACGGCGAATTTCGCGACGCCGTCGCGGAGGCGCGCACGGAGCTCTCGCTGCAGCAGGCCAAGCTCGCCGCGCTGGAAGAGGAGATTGCGCTGCTCGAGGCAGCGCGCAGGCACGCGACGCTAGTCAGTCCGGCTGCCGGTCAAGCCGTCACGCTCAAACGCACATCGGGCGAGCAGGTGAAGAAGGGTGAGCCCATTCTGGTCGGCGTGAAGCAGGGCACGCTGTGGGTCGATGCCGTGTTTCAGGAGCAGGATGCCCGCCGTCTCGCGCTGGATGCCCCGGTGCAGGTCGAGGTGCCTGCGCTCGGTCAGACGGTCGTGGGCGCGGTCGAGTCATTCGACTCGCGTCAAGCCGGGCCGGCGTCGACTCGGGAGATCGGCGCGCCCACGGCCGCACTCGCCAGTCTACGGATCAGGATTCCCAGCCCGTCGGCGGGTCTCGAGCACGGACAGCGTGTCAGGGTGGCCGCCAAGCCAGTCCGGCTCGGATGGTTCTGAGCAAGCAGTTTGCCGAGGCCGCTCGGGCCTCGCTCGGCGCGACCGCTTTCTGGCTGACCGTTGCCGCGCTCATACTTTTGAGCCTCCCGGCTTCGGCTTGGCACATCAAACACGCCGGTTTCATCAGCATCGCGGCGATCGGGGCCTGGCGTTACACCTGGTTTCTGGTCCACGTCGTGCGTGCCTGGATTTACACGGCGCGCGTTTTCCCGCGGCTGCGCGCCGAAGCCGATGCGGCACCGTTTCCCCGCCGGGTGTTCTTCGTCATCCCTTCTTACGGCGAGGTGCCGTTCATCTCGGAGAAAGTCTTTGCTGCCCTGATGCGGGAAATCGCCGACTTGCCGTCCCGGGTGACGCTCGTGGTGAGTGTGGGCAGTGCCGAGGAGAGCGCTTTCATTCGCGAGGTGATCGACCGGCACGCGCGCAGCCACAATCACAGCGTGATCTTCATGCGCCAGCAGCACGGCAAGCGCATCGCCATGGGGCACGGACTGCGGGCGGTCGCGCGCGAGTTCAACCGCATCGAGGACTGGCACGACGACACCGCCAACGACGTCGTGGTGTTCATGGACGGCGACACCGAAATCACACCGGGCGCGGTGCGCGACAGCGTGCGCTTTTTCACCGCGAATCCACGGATCGGTGCGCTGACCACGCATGAGACAGGCGTGATCTACGAGTCGCCCTCACCGCTGGTCGAGCCCTGGTTTCGCATGAAGTTCAGCCGTCGGCACACGATGATGAAGTCGCACAGCCTGTCACGGCGGGTGTTGACGTTGACGGGGCGATTCTCCGTATTCCGTGCCCATGCGGTGGTCAATGAGGACTTCATACGGCACATGGAGGCCGATCACCTCACGCACTGGCTGTTCGGCCGCTTCCGCTTCCTGATGGGAGATGACAAGAGCAGCTGGTTCCACCTGCTGAAGAACGGCTGGGACATGCTCTATGTGCCGGATGTCGTGATCCGCTCGCAGGAAAGCCGCACCGACACGTTCTTCAAGTTGAGCCGGTCGCTGATGGTGCGCTGGTACGGCAACATGCTGCGCAACAACGGCAGGGCGCTCGCGCTCGGGCCGAAGCGTACGGGGGGTTTTTCATCTGGCTGTGCATCCTCGATCAGCGGATTTCGATGTGGACCTCGCTGGTCGGTCCGGTCGGCGCGCTGTTGATGGCCACCGCGAAAGGGGTGGCGGTGATCTTCTTCTACCTCGCTTGGGTGATCCTGGTGCGCACCTTGCAGGTGTGGACGCTGGTCGCGCAGGGGCACCGCTTTGCCGTGTATGACGTGCCGCTGCTGCTCTACGACCAGTGGTTCGGCGCGATGCTGAAGATCTACAACCTGTACTTCCCCAATCGCCAGAAGTGGGCCAAGCGGGGCGCAGCACAGACGACGGCAAAGGCCGAGCGCACGCCGCTGCTGGAGCGCTACTTCCCGTACTCGATGATGTCCGCGGCGGTCGTGACCTTCGTTGCGGTGATCGGATTCTTGACAGGGGTGATTCGCCCCGTGTCGCTGCTGCCGTCCACCGTATACGCGAGCCACATCGATCCCATTGTGGTTTATGCCACCCGCGCGGGGGTGGTGCCCAACGATGGCATGGACGACGCGGCTTCCCTAAATGCACTGCTCGAGCGTCTGCCGGATGCGCAGCCCGTCGAGGTGGTGCTGCCGGCAGGACAGCTCGATTTCGCCCGGCCGTTGCTGATCCGGCGTGGAGACCTGCGTCTCGTCGGCAAGGGTGCCGAGTTCACGCGCATCGTCGCGCGCTTCCCGCCCAGCGAGCCGAATCAGCCACCGGCTGTGATTGACGTGCAGGGCCGAGGCAAGGTGGGCGTCCGGCTGGCGCTGGCGGAGTCAATGCCGGGGTCGGCTACCTCAGTGCGGCTCGACGGCCCGCTGCCCGAGGCCAAATGGCTCTGGATCGGTGCGCCTAACGACGAGGCCTTCCTCGCTGAGCTGGGGGCGAAGCGCTGGAACAAGCCTCATCCCTGGTTGCGGCAGACGATCGTGCCGGTCTCGGCGCACCACGGTACCACCCTGGCACTGGGCCGGGCGTCGGCGCTGGACCTACCGGCTGGCGCCCATGCGCAGGCGGTGGACATGCTGACCGGTGTGGTGCTCGAGGATTTCGCGGTGCGCTACGACGTCCCGGACGGTGACGCGGAGCGGACGCGCCTGCGCTTCGACAACCTTCATCCCGATCACCGGGTCGATCTGGTGCGGTTCGAGTTCGTCGCGCACAGCCGCCTGAGTCGTCTCAAGCTGGAGATGGCGGGACGTCACCCGGTCGATCTCGAACACAGCAGCGACAACGTGCTGAGCGGGCTGGTCGTTGATGGCGCCTGGAACAAAGGGCCGGGAGGGTCGGGTTACGTGCGCCTGGCGCGCAGTTACCACAACCTGATCACCGACAGCACGATCGCAGGCATCCGGCACCTGACCGTTCAGTGGAGTGCCTCGGGGAACCGGATCGAGCAGATCGCCGCGGGGGTCGACGTGAACTTCCACGGTGGCTTCAGCCATCACAACCGAGTCCGCTGTGTATCCGATCGAAGGCTGGCTGGACACCCGTGGCCGGCCATCAGCGGCACGCCGGCGGATGCGCGCTGGGCGCCGCCGGACGGCCCCGGCAACGAGGTGGTGTCCTGCGACGGGATGCGGCGGGAGATCGAGGCGCCGCAAACAGACGCACCATCCTCCGCGGCGGCTCGCGACGAGGACGGCTGACGTGCCGCGACCCTCTGCCGCTGCGTGAGCCTCAGGCCCGTTGCACGAGCCGCATGAACAGCTCTTCGAGCCGGTTGGCCTTGTTGCGCATGCTCATCACCTGGATGCCGAGCGCGGAGAGCTGCTGAAACACGTCATTGAGGTTCTGGCCACGCCGCAAGTCCACCTCCAGCGTATTGGGATCCGGTGCCGTCGTGCGGAAGTCCCGAAGCTCGGGCGCGCGCTCGATGGGGTGGCGCAGGTCGAGCACGAAAGTTTCGCAATCGAGCTTGTTGAGCAGCGCCTTCATCGTCGTGTTTTCGACGATCTCGCCCTTGCCGATGATGGCGATGTTGCGGCAGAGGCTCTCGGCCTCCTCCAGGTAGTGCGTGGTGAGGATGATGGTGGTGCCGCGCGCGTTGACCTCGCGCAGGAAGTCCCACATCGAGCGGCGGATCTCGATGTCCACGCCGGCAGTGGGTTCGTCGAGGATCAGCATGCGCGGCTCCGGGACCATGGCGCGGGCGATCATCATGCGCCGCTTCATGCCGCCGGAGAGGGTGCGCGTCTCGCTGCGGCGGCGCTCGTACAGGCCGAGTTCCCCCAGCCAGTGGTGGGCGCGCCGGGTCGCTTCGCGCCGGCCGATGCCGTGGTAGCCGGCGTGATTGATCAGCACTTCCTCCACCGGCTCGAACTGGCTGAAGTTGAATTCCTGCGGCACCAGCCCGATGTAGCGCTTGCAGCCGGAAGGGTCGGCGTCGAGATCCCGGTCGAAGACCTGGACGCTGCCGCTGGTCTTGACGACCAGCCCAGCGACGATGCCGATGGTTGTCGATTTGCCGGCGCCATTGGGGCCGAGCAGGGCGAAGAAATCGCCCTCGCCCACCTCGAGCGAGATGCCCTTGAGTGCCTCCCGGTTGCCGCGGTAGACCTTGCGCAGTTGGTTGATTGTGAGAGCGTTGGGCATTGGGCGGTGGTGATGGAAGTCTGAGCGCTTGTGAAAATTTCTGCTGTGCGTCCCGATGGCTGCGTTGCGCGGTGCTCGCTCCCGCACCGGACCGGTTGTCATGTGTAGGGTGCTCCGCTCCGAGCGCCGTGCCCTCAGGCCGCTCGCGACGAACTTGTCACAAGCTCTGGGCCGACGGGGGGTGATTGCGCTGCCGGGCGCGTGGCGCAGTGTATCATGACGGTTCGTGTCAACTGCCCGGAGACCCTGATGGCGCTGCCAGAATGCTTTGTTGCTGATGCGCAGGGCGCGATTCCCCTCGTGCCGCTGTGCGAGAAGGATTTTCCCGCATGGCTGCGCGGGCAGACCGAAGCGGTCCGTACCTGGGTGGGCGTCAACGCCTTCAAGGCGAAGCCGGATAGTTTCCTCGTGCTGCCGGCTGATTCCGGCGCGATCGGCCGGGTGATCTATGGGGTTGCGGAGAATCCGGATCTCTGGGCTCTCGCCTCCGCGCCCAAGTGCCTGCCTGCGGGGGACTACCGGCTGGAGTGTGACTGGACCGAGGCACAGCGAGGCGCCGCCTTGCTGGGCTGGGGGCTCGGCGCCTACCGCTTCGATCGTTACAAGTCCGCGCGCAACGGGAATGCGCCGCGGGCGCGCCTCGTCGTGACCGAAGTAGCCGACGGCCTCGCGGCGCAGCTGGCAGCGCTCTACCGCGTGCGGGATCTCATCAACACGCCGGCCGATGACATGATGCCCCCTGAACTGGCCTGCGAGGCAAAGCAGCTCGCGGAGCGGCAGGGGGCCGAGTTCCACCAGATCATCGGCGAGGATCTGCTGCGGGAGAACTACCCGGCCATCCACGCCGTAGGGCGCGCGAGCGTCCATGCGCCGCGCCTGATCCGCCTGACGTGGGGAGAGGCCGCGCATCCTCTCATCGCGCTGGTGGGCAAGGGGGTGTGCTTCGACAGCGGTGGGCTCGACATCAAGTCGGCGAGCGGGATGCGCCTGATGCAGAAGGACATGGGTGGGGCGGCGCACGTGCTCGGGCTTGCCGAAATGGTGATGGCCGCGCGTCTGCCGGTGCGCCTGCTGGTGCTGGTGCCGGCGGTGGAGAACGCCATCGCCGGCAACGCCTTCCACCCGGGCGACGTGCTGGAGACCCGCGCCGGCAAGACCGTCGAGATCGAAAACACCGACGCTGAGGGTCGCCTGATCTTGTGCGATGCGATCGCCGAGGCGTGCCGCCACCAGCCGGATCTGCTGATCGACTTCGCTACCTTGACGGGGGCGGCGCGCATCGCCGTGGGCGCGGAGATCGCCGCGTTTTTCACGAACACGCGCGAGCTGGCGCAAGCGCTCGTGGCGGTAGCCGCGCGCGTGGCCGATCCGGTGTGGGAGCTGCCGCTGCACGCAGGCTATCGGGACATGCTCGAAAGCCAGACCGCCGACCTCGTCAACTCGGCGAGCGACGGCTACGGCGGTGCGATCACCGCGGCGTTGTTCCTCGAGCACTTCGTCACCCGGGGCACGCCCTGGTTGCATTTCGACATGATGGCCTGGAATACGCGCGCCCGGCCGGGACGTCCGAAGGGCGGCGAGGCGATGGGCGTGCGCGCCGTGTTCGAGTTGTTGCGCGAGCGTTATGCCGGGTAGCTCGGTCGCGCGGCGCTTCTGTGTGGCGCCCATGCTCGACTGGACGGACCGGCATGCGCGCTACTTCATGCGGCTGCTGAGCCGCCGCGCGCTGCTGTATACGGAGATGGTCACGACGGGCGCGATGCTGCATGGCGACCCCCGGCGTCTGCTCGCATTCCACCCCGCAGAGCATCCGCTGGCCCTGCAGGTGGGCGGCAGCGACCCGCGCGAGATGGCCGAATGCGCCCGCATCGCCGAGGCTTGGGGGTATGACGAGGTCAACATCAACGTCGGCTGCCCGAGCGACCGCGTGCAGAGCGGGCGCTTCGGCGCCTGCCTGATGGCCACGCCCGAGGTCGTCGCGGTGTGTGTCGCGGCGATGCGGGCCGCCACGAGCCTGCCGGTCACGGTAAAGCACCGCATCGGAATAGATCACCAGGACAGCGAAGCCGACCTCGAGCGGTTCGTGGCCACGGTGGCCGCGGCCGGCTGCCGAACCTTCATCGTGCACGCCCGCAAGGCGTGGCTGCAGGGTCTGAGCCCGAAGGAAAACCGGGAGGTTCCGCCGCTCGACTACGGGCGTGTCCATCGGCTCAAGGTCGCGCACCCTGAACTGGAGATCATCCTCAACGGCGGCATCCGCTCCCTGGACGAGGCCGAGGCCCAACTGGGCTACGTGGACGGCGTGATGCTGGGGCGCGAGGCGTACCACAACCCGTATCTACTCACTGGCGTCGATCGGCGCCTGTTTGGTGACCTACATCCACCCGTCTCGAGGGTCGAGGCCATTCGTGCGCTGATGCCATACATCGAGGCCGAACTGGCGGCGGGCACGCCGCTCAGTCAGATCACCCGGCATATCCTTGGTTTGTTCCAGGGGCAGCCCGGCGCGCGGGGCTGGCGGCGGGTGCTGAGCGAGCGGGCACACCGGCGGGGCGCGGGGGTGGAGGTCATCGAGGCCGCGCTGGCGACGGTGGAGCGCAACGCCGACCGGTGCCTCTTGGGCGAGGCGTAAAGTGCGACAGCCCTTTGTCAGCGGTGGGGGGATCAATGCCGCCGGTGCGCTCCTTTGGACGCTGTCCGTAGGAGCGGCCGCGTGCTCGGCACAGACCATCCGCGCAACCCGTGCTGGGTCCCGACACGCGGTTTGGCGTCCCTGAGTTCTCTGCCCGAAAGGTGGCCGTTTGGCGTCGTCTTTCGGTGCGCCGCAGGCCATAGGCAATCGCGATGAATCCCGCTACATTACGAATCCGTTACGAACTTCCGATCCCCCTCGCAGAGCCTGTTTTGCCCGCGGCGGCGCACCGGCGTCGCGTCACCCGGCCCTCTTTTCGCC
>CAYSFW010000048.1:0-26723 GCA_964430355.1 uncultured Thiotrichales bacterium | reverse complement strand
GGCCACGCTATGGGCGTACGTCCGGGGGCCAGAGGCGTTGCGTGGCTGGCTCGGGCGCGTGCATACCGCGCCAGACGTGGCGTCGGCGCTCGCGCTGCGCGCTCGCCTTGCGGACGGCGAGTCCGTCGTGACGCCTGGCGGGTTCTGGTGCGGGCGCGAATGGGCGCGATGGGGGCGGACCCGCGACACGCACGCCGGCGTGCTCGCCCGCCGCCAGGAGATCGCCGCCCTGCGGGCACAGGTCGCGACGCTGGATGAGGCCATCGAGCAGACACAAGCCGAGGTGGACGAGACGCGCGCCGACATCCAGCGTATCGAAGCGGAGGTGCGCGAGCAGCAGGCGGCACTCAACCAGACGCACCGGCTCTTTGCGGAGTCGCGGGCGCGACTCTCGCGCCAGCAATCCCAGGTCGAGCAGGCGGCCGAGCGCACGCGCCGGATCCAGCAGGAGTTGGCTGAAATCGCCACGCAGCTCCGCCGTGAACAGGAGGCATTGATCGAGGCAACCGAGGCGCGCAACGAGGCGTTGCTCGAAGTAGAGGCCCTGGATGCGCAGCGCGCGCGGCTGCAAGCCGAGCGCGATGGGCTTCAGCGGCGGGTCGAGAGCGCGCGGCGGGTGCTTCAGGAGCAGCGTGATGCGCTACACCAGCTCACCGTGCGGCGTGAATCGAGCCGGGTGGCGGAGCAGGCGACGCGCGAGAGCCTCGCCCGCGCCCAGGCGCAGCTCGACGCATTACACGAACGGCTCGCTTCGCTGGAGGCCGCGCTTGCCGAGGGCGAATCGCCACTCGACGCCTTGCAGGAGGAGCTCAGTGGCTGGCTTGCCGGGCGCGCCAAGGTTGAAGTGGAGCTTGGCCGCGCACGCGAGGTGGTGCAGACGCTCGAGCAGAGTCTGCGCGAGCGTGAGCGGGCCCGGCACGCCGCTGAAAAGGCGGCCACCGAACAGCGTGCCGTGGCGGAGGGGCTGCGCCTGCAACGTCAGGAGATCCTCGTGCGCCAGCGCGGCATCCTGGAGCAGCTTTCGGAAACGGAGTTTGAGCTCGCTGCGTTGCGCGACGGTCTCGATCCGACCGCACAGGCGGCCGACTGGGAGCAGCGCGCGGAGCGCCTCGCGCAGCGCATCCAGCGCCTCGGGCCGATCAACCTCGCCGCCATCGACGAATTCCGCGAACTCGGCGAACGCAAGGCGTATCTCGACAGCCAGAACGACGACCTGATCCAGGCGCTCGCGACCCTGGATGGAGCCATCGAAAAGATCGACCGCGAGACGCGCACGCGCTTTCGGGAGACCTTCGACACCGTCAACGGAAAGCTGCAGGAGATGTTCCCCAAGCTCTTCGGCGGCGGCCAGGCCTATCTGGAGCTGACCGAGGACAACCTGCTCACCTCCGGCGTAACCATCATGGCCCGCCCGCCCGGCAAGCGGAATTCGAGCATTCATCTGCTGTCGGGCGGGGAAAAGGCGTTGACCGCGGTGGCCCTGGTGTTCGCGATCTTCGAGCTGAACCCCGCGCCGTTCTGCATGCTCGATGAGGTGGACGCGCCGCTCGATGAGGCCAACGTGGGTCGCTTCTGCGAACTGGTGCGGCAGATGTCGCAGCGCGTCCAATTCGTGTTTATCACGCATAATAAGACCACGATGGAGCTGGCCGAGTGCCTCGTCGGCGTGACCATGCGCGAGCCGGGGGTGTCGCGGCTGGTGGACGTCAACGTGGAAGAAGCCGTAAAGCTGGCGACCGCATAATAATCACGGGTGCAATGGTCGAATGAACGAGTTGCGTTGGTACCTCCTGGCGATAGGCGCTGCGATCCTGCTGCTGATCTACCTGTTTGGGCGCAAGCGGTACCAAGACAGTCACCATGACGTGTTCGCCGACAACCCGCGCGAAGAAAAGGACGTGTTGCTCAAAGGCCAGGGCGCACCGGGTGAGACGGAGGCGGACCTCCAGCCGGTCGTGCTGCGCGACGTGGTGCGGCCCGGTTGGCTCGCAGGCGGTGGATCCGATGGGCAGCCCCGCGGGGCCCCACCCGAGGCGCGCCCGGCCGCGTCGGCTGCGGAGGATCGCGAAGTCCCGCGCGAGCTGCTCGAGATCGACGAACAGGAGGCCGGTCTCGATACCGCGGGCGAGCCGAGCGAGGCGCCCCAGGCGCAGATCGTGGTCATGCATGTCGTCGCGCCCAAAGAGCAGCCCTTCGCCGGCAAGGCCCTGCTGAAGGCCTTCCACGTGCACGGCCTGCGTTTTGGCGAGCTGCAGATCTTCCACCGTCTGCCCAAGGACGGCGCGCAGCGGCCGATCTTCAGTGTGGCGAACATCGCCAAGCCCGGCACGCTCATTCCCGAGGAGCTCGTTGCGGCCCAGGTGCCCGGCCTGACCCTGTTCATGCAGTTGCCAACCGTCGTCGATGCCGTGGCCGCCTACGATGAGATGGTGCACTGCGCGCAGCATCTGGCCTCGGTGCTCGGAGGGAAGATCATGGACGCGCAGCTCAACGACATGACCCCTGACATGCTCTCCGCCCAGCGCGAGCAGCTCAAGGGGTGACCGGCAATGAGGCAGGTGAGGGTCTCATGGCGTCGGGAGAAGCGACAGGTCGCCAGTAATCGTCGAGCCGCCCGGGTGGACCGGCTATGACGCCGCAGGAACGGGCCGCAGCGCTGCGCGAGCAGCTCGAATACCACAACTACCGCTATTACGTGCTCGACGCCCCGGTCATCTCGGACGCGGAGTATGACCGGCTGCTCAACGAGTTGAAGGCGCTGGAGGCGGAGCATCCCGAGCTCGCCACGCCGGACTCACCGACGCAGCGCGTCGGCGCCCCGCCGCTCAAAGGGTTTGGCGAGGTCCGTCATCGCCAGCCGATGACCTCGCTCGACAACGCCTTCGCCGAGGGCGAGGCGCGCGCCTGGGACGAGCGCGTGCGCAAGGGTCTGGGGCGACGCGTGGCCTACACCGCGGAGCCGAAGTTCGACGGCACGTCGATCTCCCTGCGCTACGAGGGCGGCGTGCTCGTGCAGGCCGGCACGCGTGGCGACGGGACGACCGGGGAGGATGTTACGAGCAACGTGCGCACCATTCGCACTGTGCCGCTGCGATTGCAGGGGCAGGGCTGGCCCGAGGTGCTCGAGGTGCGCGGGGAAATCGTATTTCCGGTCGCCGAGTTCCGTCGCCTGAACGAGCAACGCCTGGCAGCCGGGGAAAACGTCTTTGCCAACCCCCGCAATGCCGCGGCCGGTAGCCTGCGCCAGCTCGACTCGCGCATCACCGCCTCGCGCCCGCTGGCATTCTTTCCCTGGGGCCTTGGTGAGGCCTCTGCGCCCGTCGCGGCGAGCTATACCGAGACCGTCGAGCGGCTGCGCGAGTGGGGCTTCCGCGTGAGCGAGCTGTTCCGCAGCGTGCCGGACATCGAGGGCTGCCTTGCCTACTACCGCGAGATGCTCGCCTTGCGCGACCAGCTGCCCTTCGAGATCGACGGCGTGGTGTACAAGGTCGATGAGCTTGCCGCGCGCGAGGCGCTTGGCTTCACCGCGCGCGCCCCGCGCTGGGCGATCGCCCACAAGCTGCCGGCGCGCGAGGAGACGACCGTGGTCGAAAACATCTTCGCCTCGGTGGGCCGCACGGGCGTGATCACGCCGGTCGCGCAGCTCAGGCCAGTGCCGGTAAGCGGCGTGATCGTCAGCAATGCGAGCCTGCACAACCAGGACGAGGTCGAGCGCAAGGATGTGCGCGTTGGCGATACCGTGATCGTGCGCCGCGCGGGGGACGTCATCCCCGAGATCGTCGGTGTCGTGTTGGAAAAACGCCCGCCGGGGACCCAGCCCTGGCGCATGCCGGCGCAGTGTCTGGTGTGCGGCTCGCGGGTGCATCGCGAGGCGGATCAGGCCGCGCATCGTTGCATGGGCGGGCTCGTGTGCGCGGCGCAGCGCGTTGGCGCGTTGCTGCACTTCGCCTCGCGGCGGGCGATGAACATCGATGGGTTGGGCGAAAAGCTCGTGGCGCAGCTCGTCGACAAGGGCCTCGTGAAATCCGCTGCGGACCTCTACCGGCTCGACCTGCCCACCCTTGCCGGACTCGAGCGCATGGGCGAGAAGTCCGCGAGCAACCTGCTTGCCGAGATCAAAAAGAGCAAGGCGACGACCCTGCCGCGCTTCCTGCACGCGCTGGGCATCCCGCAGGTCGGCGAGGCGACCGCCGAACTGCTCGCCCGCGAATTCGGCGACCTCGACCCGCTGCTCGAGGCGAGCGTCGAGCGCCTCCAAGAGATCCACGGCGTCGGTCCGAGCATGGCCGAGGACATCCAGGCCTTTTTTCAGGAGCCGCACAACCGCGAGGTCATCCGGGCACTTCGCGCCGCCGGCGTGCACTGGCCAGCCGCGGAACCCGCGCCAGCCACCGCACAGCCGCTCGCAGGCAAGACCTACGTGTTGACCGGCACGCTCGCGAGCTTCACGCGCGAGGAGGCCACCCGACGTCTGCAAGCCTTGGGGGCGAAGGTCACCAGCAGCGTATCGCGCAACACCACGGCCGTCATCGCCGGCACGGACCCCGGCTCGAAGCTCGACAAGGCGCTCAAGCTGGGCGTGCCGGTGCTCGGAGAGGCAGATTTGCTACACATTCTGGACAGTGAAGGAGGTTGAAGTGCGTCGATGGATGATCTTGCTGGCGTTGTTGCCAGTGGCGCTCAGCGCCGGTGAGGCCAGTCGTTTCTACGACCGCGTGCAACTCTCGGCCAGCGCCACGGGCCGGATCGACAATGACATGGTCAGCGCGACGCTCTACGCGCAGGAGGACGGCGGTTTCCCCGCCGAACTGGCGGACAAGGTGAACCAAAAGGTCAAGTGGGGCGTGGAGACGGCACGACAGAAGCCGGGCATCAAGGTGCAGACGCAGTCTTACAACACGCAGCCGGTGTATCGCGACAACCGTATCACCGGCTGGCGGGTCAGTCAGTCGCTCGTGGTGGAAGGCAAGGACATCGCAGTGGTCAGCGAACTGCTCGGCGTGTTGCAAAGCCGGCTGAATCTCCTGGGCATGAACTTTTCGGTCTCCCCCGAGGCGCGCGAGGTGCGCGAAAACCAGCTGATCGCCGAGGCGCTTGCGGCCTTCGAGAAGCGCGCCAAGCTCGTCACCGAGAGCCTGAAACGGCAAAACTACAAGCTCGTTGAGTTGAATGTCGGCAGCGAAGGGCAGACGCCGCCGCCACGCTACGCCGCGCGGGCCATGATGGCGGAGGCGGTGGCGGTTGCCGCGCCAGCGATGGAGGCCGGGGAATCCACGCTGACCGTCACGATCAATGGCACCATCGAATTGCAGTGAGCCTCAGCGCATGAACGAACTCGTCGTCTGGTTGATCATCCTCGGCTTCTACGCGCCCTTGCACTACCTGCTGCCGGTCGGCTTCCTGTTCGTCACCGGCCGGGAGGATGAGGCCACGCGCAAGCGGTTGATCAAGGGCACACTCATCGACAGCACGCTCTCGATGGTGGTCGCCTTCGCGCTCGTCATCGTGCTCGTTCGTCTGGGGTACGTGTTCCCCGCGATGGTCGTGCTGCTGCTCTCGATCTTCTCTCCGTTCGCGCGAATTTGGCTGCACAGGCGGGAGATGACAGCGGCGGGGGGCTGATCGCCCTTGGATGCTGCCCGCTCACGGCCAGAAATCCTGCGGGTGGCATGCAGACTCCCCGGACTCATGGATTGCAATGTTCAATCGATGCGCCGCGGAGAGCGCCGGTCCCCTGGGCTCGCGATGCCGGACGGTGCCTGGAAGAATGCGGCATGGCGCGGTGTGTCCCCGGTCTGAGGTGGCAGCACGACCAGTGCCTTGCCCTTGAGCAGCGGGTCGCCACGGGTTTCCCAGATGGCGAGGAATTCGTCAACCGTCACCACCCGGTTGCCCCAGGCCGGGTCGGCGAGCCAGACGTGGCTGGCGGAGAGGCCGCGAATCAACGAGAAATGGTCTTCCCCGCGTGGACGCACGTAGACGATCACCGGCTGAGTGAGCCGGGCGAGGGTTGCGAAATCCAGCGCCACCCCAGCCGCCCTGAAACCATAACCGCGGGCTACGGCGGCAAGCTCCGCGAAGCTCGCTTGCGCGTCCTTGCCGATCTTTTCGAGCACCTCGGCTTCGGTGAGCGTGAGGCCGTAGTAACCGTTGAGCAGCGTGGCGAGCGAGGCGGCGCCGCACGAGTAGTCGAGCGCCTGCTTCACGACACCCGCATCGCGGCGCGCCTTCCAGGATTGCACCGGAGTTTCACCCCGGGCGCTTGATGTGCCGAGCCAGGCGCCTTGGGCCCCATGGCTCGCCATGGTCAGCAAAATGGCAACGATCAGCGCTCGCATGCGCAATGTATCCTTCGTTCAATCCAGAGCGTCATCGATGCCACGGAGCGGCGAGGCGGACCCTGCCCAGCGGCCGGTGGGCCGAGGCTATTTGAAATACCTCCACGCCTCGCCATCTTCACGCTGGAGCGGCTTTTTCTTGCACGACTTCCAGCGCCAGATACGCAAAACGCTCTCGTCCGCGATGCCAGGGTCGTCGACCTCATTACACTGTCCGTGCAGCTCGATGTCCGTGACGCCGTCCCGGGGCGCCTTCCAAGTCTTAACCTCACGCGGATCGCGCGCGGGTGGCGGTGCGCCGTCGTCGGGAAGCCAGCGCGGACGGCGGGCCGCTTCCTCCTCGATCTCGCGCCGCGCGTGTCTGCGCACCGATTCCAGCGCCCGCTGCTGCAATTCCGCGCCGGGGCTGGGCGGTGGTGCAGGTTGCGCCTCAAGGGCGGGTGGTTCGCTCGGCTGGTCGTTGGGCGGCCGCGCAGGCTTTCACGGCGGGGCACGATCGGGTTTGACCGTGCGTGCGGGGGGAACGCGCTTCGCGGCGGGCGGCCGCCCGCCGCGCGCCGGCATCGAATGATCCGGCGCCGCCTTCGTTTCGGGCTCGGGCGCGACCACCAAGCCGATGTTCAGCCGCACGGGATATTCACTGGCTGGCGACACGGGCAGCCGCAACCACGCCACCGCGCCGAGATGCAGCGCCAGCGAAAGGAGCAGGAGCGGCCCGAGCAACGGCCCGCGTGCGGTGCGTCGAGCGCCTGAACCGGCACAATCACCCAAGCGTTCGCCCTATGGTCGTTCCCCGAGTACAGCTCGCTCCATCCCCGCCAGCGGCATGAAAAGGGAAGCGGCTGGAGTTTGCCACAAACTCGAAATGCTGCGTGTCAATTCATCGTGAGTGGAATGTGAGTCCCGCACGGAACGCAACGGTGTCATCGAGGTATTCATCCCCAGGTACCCATCCTTCGGATTTGGCGGCCACTTCGCCAAACACCTCCCACTGCGAGGACACTGGAACGCTGAGTCTGGCGGCAACCAGCCCCCCCACCTTGGATTCTTCATCGCGAAACCGCTGATTCTCCGGTTGCAGCCACAAGGCGACACGTGGCGAAACAAAAATCCGTTCGCCATACAGCGTCACAGGGTAGCGCAGCAATTCGACATCGATGCCCGGCAAGACGCCACGAGCATTGACGTAGGCTTTGGCACGCCCGAGCAGTTTGAGGTTTTCCTGGTCGTTGCGCCAGAACAGGTTGCCCTCAACAGAATAGCCGAACGGCGTGAGGTGGTGGCGTAAATTCGCATTCCATCGCGCACTCCCGTCGGAAGTCTTGAATTCCCGTACTTTGAAATAGAATGGATCTACAAGATTCAAAAACGACAAAGCGACCGTTTGTCTCAGATATCGACGCTCGCGGTCCGTTAGTCGCGGGGCGTCCTGTTCTTCGAGGACTTCGTTGGGGCGGAACAAATCAAATACATACGCTGCAGGGTCACCGAAAAAATCCTTTCCGCTGACGAGATACGAAATGATCCCATAAGGAAGGTCCACGCCGTAGCGCGTCAGTTTTGGCAGAGCCCCTGCGGTTATCCTGTCTCCAAAGAAGAAATACCGCTTCTCCAGGGCCAACTGGAGCTCGTAGTCACCCTCGAGACCCGCCGTGTCAACCCGTACCGCATGGGCCGGGTCCCTGCGCTTGAGCTCTGCCGACTGTGCCATGTTGGGAGCGGTGTATGCGGCGAGAAGCGGCACGATGCCAACGTGGGACTTCACGCCTTGATTGCTGAAGGCTGCATAGTGCCAAAGCTCGTGGTTTATCAAGAAACTTGGAACAGGTAGAAAGGCGGTCCATATGTCGAACTGTGTGATCATGCGCTTTTCCCACTCGGGATCCTTGCCGCGTCGCATGATTTCGCGGTGTGCATACGCGTAGAAATCCTGCGTCAGCTCGAGCGACTGCTGCATGCTGACGGGTAGAAACATCCCGGTTTCCGAATTTTGGGGCAAGTTGACGAGCGACAGCTCGTAGAAGGTCGGGTAAGAGGCATCGTCCGCCCGGACTGCGAATGAAGCGAGCACGAATAGCGAAGCCAGCGCGGCCCCAAGCCTGGGGCAACCAGGTCGCAGTCTCATGAACGAAACCCCATGCCAATCATATGGATGTCAATGGTGCGAACCACTCTCGCGAGGTTTCATCCCCCGCCGAAGCGGAGGATGAAACCATTAGCGGGGCCTGCAGCGACTAGAATCCAAACCCACACCCTCCGCCCGTGTAGATCGAGCAACCAACGATCAAAGCTGCGCTGATTTCCTTGATGCCGATTTTCTTCCAGAACGGCTTACCACCTGTGGTCCCTGTCATCTCCTCCTCCGACAACATCGCCAACTGCACCGCTCCATTTTCACCACCAAACACGCTGGAGGCGTCCTGAAGGGAGAGGGTTTGCAGGGTGGCGGGGCTGTCCAGCGCGGTTGCCTCGGCGAGAGGTTCCTGCGCGAACGCGGACGAACTGACGGCGACTGCCAGGGCGAAGGCCATTGCCACTTTTTTCATTAACCAGGTCGCCGGGGTCGGAGGTGTGGTGATTGGTCCTGCGCTCCGCACTGTGGCGGTAACCGGCACTGAGCAACAACACGAGGGGATCGAAGCTGCGCCAAGCGGTCAGACCCAGGGCGCCGCTTTTGGTGGATACGAAGTGGTTGCCTTCACGGGCGGTGTTTTCGACGGCGGTGATTTCGGCGAAGCCGAGCAAGGCGGGGGCACCTTGTTCACGGCGCGGCCGGTGATTGATACCAATGTCCAGGCTGGACCAGCGCTGGCTCGATCCGCCATCGGCCTCGCCGGCGCCGTTGAGGCTGCGCCAGGTGCTCGTGTCACCGGTGAGGCGGGAGAATATTTCCGTGTTGGCGGTCAGGCCGTAGCGTAGCCCGAAGGTGTGCGCGAAAACGTCACTGTTGACCCGGTTTTCGTCGATGGCCGAAGGGATTTGCAGGAAATGCCCATCGCCGATCTCGATGATTTGAAATCGCGCACTGAAATCGGTGCGGTCGGTGTTGGCGTAAGTCAGGTCGTACTCGAAACGCCATTGTCCTTTCGAGGAGAGCATTTCTTCAACGGTAATCGCTTCCTCGGACCAAGCATTGCCGGCGAGTCACAGAACAAACAGCAATAAACCCACACCGCCAGATGCACGCTGTGACGAATACATCCACGAAAACCCCACACGATTGTTGTTTGGTTTACGAGCGATACTAGCAAAATGGGGGGGGGAAGGACTGAAAAAATATTTTACATTGTTTAACGAAACTTTTATTGACTATAAATCCTGCTTGCGTGGCGCTACTTAGGCGGCGTGACGAACAAAACGACCGCGGGCCGACGAGGCCGGTGGGCCGTGCTTGTCAGGTGGTCCAAGGCAGCCAGTTCGTCAGGCAGTCTTTATCGATTAACAGGGTGTTGAAAAACTACTGCCGGGTGCTGATGCTGTGTTGCAAATCGTCTCAAAACGCTCATTTACTACGGGTAAACTGTGCTTTTTTATTCGGCGCATCCTGCCCCGATCCCTTCGGGCCAGCCCTTTGGCTGTTCCCGTTCACTCCCGGCGAACGGGTCGGCGATTTGCGCCTTGCCTGAGCACTGCTCGCTACGTTTTTCAACACCCTGTTAATCGGGCTGCTGGTCCTGAGAATTGTGTACCCCTACGCCAATCAGCGGCCAGCCCGTGGGTGATTCCGGTTTCGTGGGGGTTCAGTCGAGGACCATCACGGCGTCCATTTCCACCTGTGCGCCGCGCGGCAGCTCTTTCACGCCGACCGCGGCGCGCGCGGGGTAGGGAGCGGTGAAATACTCGGCCATCACAGTGTTGACCACCGGAAAATGGGCGAGGTCCGTGAGAAAGACGTTGAGTTTGACGACATGGGCAAGGGTCCCACCGGCGGCCGCGGCGACGGCACTCAGATTGTCGAACACGCGGCGGACCTGCGCGGCGATGTCACCCTCGACCATCTGCATGGTCTCAGGCACCAGCGGGATCTGCCCGGAGAGGTAGACGGTGTTGCCGACGCGCACGGCTTGGGAGTAGGTGCCGATGGCTTGAGGGGCGGCGTCGGTGGTGATGATGGTGCGGGTCATGGTTTGTCCTGTGGGTCGGCTGCTGTGGGCGTAGGGCTGCAATTGTAGTGCGAGCGGCGGCTGGATACAGGTGGGCGACGACGCAAATGTTTTCAAAGCGGTTATGTTCCTCGTCTATAATCGATCCACAAAAATAGTGTGAGCGCGCTCACATCGCGCGCTGCGAGCCCGATGTTTGGGACTAGGGAGACACTGATTTATTCATTCCCTCTCCCCCACTTGTGGGGGAGAGGGTTGGGGTTAGGGGGTAACCTGCTGAATCAGCGTAACTTCTCCCTAACCCCCTGCCCCGCTCCCAGAGTGAGAGGGGATGCAATCAGTGTTTGCTTAGGTGCCTCGCGCAGGTTCCAGCGGCCGCGGTCAAGTCAACCAGAAGGTAGTCTCATCCATGAATCTTTTGGAAATTCTGCGAGATTCGGTCGGCAAGGTGCTGATCGAGCGCGTACCGTCGTTGCTCGGGCTGTCGATCGAGGAGGCCCAGACGGCGGTTTCCAGGCTGCTGCCTTCGCTGCTCGGCGGCATGGTGTATCAGTCCGGTACGGAGCCTGGTGCGATGCGTCTTTTCGACGCACTGACTTCGGCGGAGGTCAAGACCTCGTTGCTCGACGAAGCGGAGGCGGTGCTGCGCGGCGGGGCGGACACGAGCGCGTTGTCCGAGCAGGGGATCGGCCTGCTGGGTAACCTGTTCGGCCACCGCGCCGCTGCGGTGGAGCAGGGCGTGCGCGAGGCGAGCGGGCTGTCGGAGTCCGCGTCCCGTTCGCTGCTTGGGCTCGCCTTACCCTTCGTCGCGGCCCGTCTGAAGCAGCTCATCGGTGCGGAGCACCTCGATCTCGGCGGCTTCGTCAACCTGCTCTCCAGCCAGCGCGGCTTACTGGAGCATGCGCTGGACGCCCGTTTCCTTAAGGCGCTCGGCATCGGTTCGCTGGGGGATCTGTTCAGCGGGGTCGGCCAGTTGGGTAGCCGGTTCGCGAGTGGCGTGCGCGGAACGGCCGAGGTTGTAGCAAGGCCTGCGGTCGCGGCCGGGGCTTCTACCGACGCGGCAGCCGGCGGCGGCGGGCTGCTATGGAAGATCCTGCCCTGGGTGGTCTTGCTGCTGCTCGCGTTGTGGTTGCTGACGATGTGCAAAAAGCCCATGCAGCATGAGTTGTCGTCCTCCGGCCAGCCGCCCGCGACGGCGGAGACCAAAGCGCCGGCCGAGCGCGCAGGAGACTTGGCGAAGGACGCCGCCGCGATGGTCACCGAGGCGGCAAAGAGTGTTGGGTCGGCCGTGGGCGATGGGGCCAAAGGCGCGGTGGACACCGTTGCGGACGCGGCGAAGAACACGGTTGCGGCAGCAAGTGAGGGCGCGAGGGCGGCCGCCGAGACGACGGGCGTTGCGGCAAGCGCGGTGGCCGAGGGCGCGAAGGCTGTCGGCGGCGCGGTCGCGGACGCCGCCCAGGGTGTGGAGGCCGAGGCCGCTGGTGTGGTCGCGGCGGGCGGCGATGCGCTCAGACAGGGCGCGGCGAGCGCCGTCGACTCCGCACGCGGTTCGGGTGAGGCGGCGGCGGAGGCTGCCAAGGAATTGGTTGGCGCCGTGGGCGCGGTGGCCGACAAGGTCATGGCGAAGATCAGGGGCGTCACCCTGCCAGACGGCACACGGCTCGAGCTGAGCGAGGGCAGTCCGGTGGACCGGATCGTCAGCTTCCTCAACCAGAAGGAGGCCACGCTGCCCAAGGCGTTCATCCTGGAAGGGCTGAATTTCGAGACCGCCTCGGCGAAGATCAGTGCGGATTCGCAGAAGATCATCGACGACCTGGCCAAGACGCTGAAGGCCTACCCGCGTGTGAAGGTGCGCATGGAGGGGCACACCGACGACCGCGGCTCGGCTGCCAACAACAAGCGCCTTTCGGCCGCGCGAGCCGCTGCTGTGCGCACGGTGCTGATGGAGCAGGGCATCGTCGGCGATCGCATCGCCACGGCGGGTTTCGGGCCGGCAAAGCCGCTTGCGGACAACGCCACCGAGGAAGGGCGTGCCCGCAACCGACGGGTCGAAGTCATCATCACCGCGAAGTAGGGGCGTGTCGCGCCGGGCGGCGTGGAGGCTTCGGCGAGGCGGTCCGCTGCGGCTGGATGCGGTATGCTTGCGCATCCAGCCGGCCTGGCTCGCGAATGCTTCGCCGGCCTGATCCCCACCCTGTTCCCAAGAGGAGTGCCTCGTCATGAAAGCTTTGCGTCGCTTGCTCCTGCCTGTCGCTGTCCTCGCCGTGGTGCTGGCCGTCATCGGCGTCTTCCTGCCGCCGACCTGGGCGGTGCAGCGCAGCGTCCTCATCCAGGCGAGGCCCGAGCAGATTTTCCCTCATGTCAACGAGCTCAAGCGCTGGCAGACCTGGAGCGCCTGGACGACGGAGCGCTATCCGGACATGAAGGTGACCTACGCGGGCCCGGAGTCCGGCGTGGGCGCCCAGTCCGCGTGGGAGGGCGAGGAATCCGGCGAGGGTAAGCTCACCCTCACCCAGTCCGATCCCGCCAAGGGCATCGCCTTCGACATGGTGATGGACCACGGGCTGTTCAAGTCGTCTGGCAGCATCGCCTTCGCGCCGGAGGGCGAGGCGACGCGCGTCACCTGGCGCAATACCGGGGACATGGGCGACAACCCGTACATGCGCTACTTTGGCCTGCTGATGGACATGAACATGGGGCCGGACCTGGAACTCGGGCTGAATAACCTGAAGCGGCTTGTAGAAAGTCGCTGAGCGAAGCGTGCCGGCGGACAATCCCGCACAGGAGCGACTGGTTTACAGAGCGCGAGGGATAAAGCGCGAGGCACACGGAGCACCGAGACGGGCCCCGTCAAACTGATGGGCGTTCTGCTCGCACCGCACAGCGCGGTGGTGATCCGCTCCCCCGAAGCCGCCTGATCAGCGTTTCCCAAACCGAGCCACCATCAAAACGAGGACCAATGAGTATGAAGCGAATCTCTGGCGTTGTTTTCATCGCCACGTTGAGCAGTTTGCTGTGGGCCTGCCAGAAGGGCAGCGAAAATGCGGGGCCAAGCGCACGAAGCGACGCGGCCGGCAACGCGCCAGCGGCACCGGTTGTCGCAGTGAGCGCAAAGTCACCGCTCGACGGCTACGCGACGGACAAGGTCAGCGCCCGCGTGTACGTCGTTCACGGGTCGATGGAGACGCCCAACAAGGCCAATCAGGGTTTCATCAACAACCCCGCCTTCATCGTGAGCGAGGAGGGTGTGGTGGTCGTCGACCCAGGCGCGAGCGCGGCGATCGGCCGGGCAGTCGTGGCCCGCATCCGCGAGGTCACCGACAAGCCGGTGACGCACGTGTTCAACACGCACGCGCACGGCGATCACTGGCTCGGCAACGAGGGCGTGGTCGAGGCCTACCCGGCCGCGAAGATCTACGCACATCCGCAGATGCTCGCGGAGGTCGCTGTCGGCGCGGGCACCCACTGGGTGGGCCTGATCGAGCGGCTCACCGAGGGCACGGTCAAGGGCACTAAGCCGGTGGGCCCGACCGAGGCCCTTGCCGACGGGCAGGAGTTCCGCATCCATGGGCTGACCTACAAGGTGTATCTGTCAGACCAGGCCCACTCCAAGACCGATGCCATGCTCCACGTCGCGGAGGAGGCGCTCTTGTTCACGGGCGATAACGTCAACAACCGTCGCATCGTGCGCATGGACGATGGCAGTTTTCGCGGCAACGTCGAGGCCATCGCGCGGGTGATGCCGCTGCCGGTGAAGGTTGTGGTGCCGGGGCATGGGCCGACGGGCGATGCCTCGCTGCTGAAGGCCTATCACGACTACCTGGATCGGCTGTACCAGTCGGTCGTGCGGCTGCGCGATGCCGGCAAGATGGACTTCGAGATGAAGCCCGAGATTGCCGCCGAGCTCAAGGACTACGAAAAATGGTCGGGCTTCGAGGAAGAATTGGGCAAGCACATCAGCCTGGCCTTGCTCGAGGCCGAGCAGGCGGAGTTCTAGTCATGCCCTCGGTCCTCATCACCGGTGCGAATCGCGGCATCGGGCTCGAGCTGGCGCGTCAGTATGCGAAGGCCGGCTGGCGCGTGTACGCCTGCTGCAGGGACCTCTCCCGTGCCGAGCGCCTCGACCTCGTGGCCACGACCTATCCCAACCTCACCCGTCATGCGCTGGACGTCACCGACGCCGCTCAGCGTGCCGCGCTTGCCCGGGTGCTTGCGGGTGCGCCGATCGACGTGCTCATCAATAACGCGGGCGTCTACGGGTCCGATGCGGCAAACCGGTTCGGCTCGACCGACGAGGCCGAGTGGCTCGAGGTGTTTCGCGTTAACACCATAGCCCCGCTCAAGCTCGTCGAGCAGCTGCTGCCCAACCTGATGGCTGGGCAGCGGCGCGTGATTGCCAACATCTCCAGCAAGATGGGCAGCATCGACGACAACACCTCCGGCGGGAGCTATGCCTACCGCGCGTCGAAGGCTGCGCTGAACATCGTCACCAAGAGCCTCGCGCTCGACCTCAGCAACACCGGGATCATTGCGGTGGTGCTCAATCCCGGCTGGGTACGCACCGACATGGGCGGGCCGCAGGGCGAGCTCTCGACGGAGGAGTCCGCTGCGGGGCTGCGCGTGGTGATCGATGACCTCAGGCCCAGTCAGTCGGGCGGATTCTTCGACGTGGACGGCTCACCCATACCCTGGTAGCCAGGCCCGGCCAGCCAATCTTCCGGTGTGGCGCGGTTCCGGATGGGGGCGCCCGTTGCGATATACTGCGCGCGGTTCTGATCGGCGCCTCGCCACGTATACCAAGGGAATGTCACCATGCCGTTATATCTGCACAACACCCAGTCCGGCCTCAAAGAGTTGTTTACGCCGCAGGATCCTCAACGGGTCACGATGTATGTCTGCGGGCCTACGGTGTACAACCTCGTACACATCGGCAACGCGCGGCCGATCGTAGTCTTCGATACCCTCTACCGGCTGTTGCGCCGGCTTTATCCGGGCGTGGTGTATGCCCGCAACATCACCGACGTGGATGACAAGATCAACCAGGCGGCGAAAGATAACGGCGAATCAATCCGCGCGCTAACCGACCGCTACATCGCGGCGTTTCACGAGGACATCGCCGAGCTCAACGCCCTGCCGCCAACCATCGAGCCGCGCGCCACCGACCACATCGCACAGATGATCGCGATGGTCCAGGTGTTGATCGAGCGCGGCCACGCCTACGAGGCGGAGGGCCACGTGCTGTTCTCGGTGCCGTCCATGCCGGACTACGGCGCGCTCTCGCACCGCAAAATGGAGGATATGATCGCTGGGGCGCGTGTCGAGGTGGCGCCCTACAAGCGTCATCCGGCCGACTTCGTGCTGTGGAAGCCTTCCACACCCGACCTGCCGGGCTGGGAGAGCCCTTGGGGCATCGGCCGGCCGGGCTGGCATCTCGAGTGTTCCTGCATGATCGAGCAACACCTCGGGATCACAATCGACATCCACGGTGGCGGGCAGGACCTGATCTTTCCGCACCACGAGAACGAGATCGCGCAGAGCCAGTGTGCGCACGGAGGGGCCACCTTCGCGCGCTACTGGCTGCACAACGGCTACATCACGGTAAGCGGCGAGAAGATGTCGAAGTCGCTCGGCAATTTCTTCACGCTGCGCGACGTGCTGCAACAGGCGCCCGGTGAGGCGGCCCGGTTTGCGCTACTCTCGGGGCACTACCGCGCGCCGCTCGACTGGTCACCCGACGCCTTGAGGCAGGCACGGGCCAGTCTCGACGGCCTCTACACCGCGCTGCGCGCGGTCGCCGAAATCGAGCCTCCGGCCGATGCCGCGCCGCCCGCCGCCGTGGTGGCCGCGCTCGAAGATGACCTCAACACCCCGCTCGCGATCGCGGCACTCCACGAGACCGCGCGCGCGCTCAACAAGGCGGGCGATGCGGCAGACAAGGCGCGGTTAAAGGGCGAGCTCCTTGCCGGTGGCGAACTCCTCGGCCTGTTGCAGCAGGACCCGGAAGCCTGGTTCCGCTGGCGGCCGGCGGCCTCGGGCGGGCTCAGTGACGCTGAGATCGAGACGCTGATCGAGGCCCGCCAGGCGGCCCGCGAGGCGAAGGACTTTAAGCGCGCCGACGCCATTCGTGATCAGCTCCAGCAGGCGGGCATCGCACTCGAGGATGTCGCCGGCAGCACGCGCTGGCGCCGCGCTGGCTAGGGGCTCTCGGGGCGCGGAGTCATTCCGTCGGTGAGCGGGGGTGTGGGCGGACATAGCGAGTCGCCGGTTGGGCTGTTCGACTCGGGCGTCGGTGGGCTGAGTGTGCTTGCCGCAGTCCGCGACACGCTGCCCAACGAGGATCTCGTGTATCTGGCTGACTCCGGGCATGCGCCTTACGGGGACAAATCCGTCGCCGAGATCGAGGCGCGGGCGATGGCCTGCGCGGGGTTCCTGCTGGGCCGCGGGGCCAAGGCCATCGTCATTGCCTGCAATACCGCCACCGTCGCCGCGGCGCGTGCGCTGCGTTCGCGCTTCGCCGTGCCGATCGTGGCCATGGAGCCCGGTGTCAAGCCGGCCGTGGCCTCAACGCGCAGCGGGGTGGTGGGGGTGCTGGCCACGCGGGGCACGGTGCAGAGTGAGCGCTTTCAGTCATTGCTCGCCGACCATGCCGCAGGCATCGAGGTGGTGGCGCAAGCCTGTCCGGGGTTGGTGGAACAGGTCGAGCGGGGCTTGCTCGATTCGCCCGAGACCGTGGCGCTCCTGCGCTCGTATGTCGAGCCGCTGCTCCAGCGGGGTGCCGATACGCTGGTCCTCGGCTGTACCCATTACCCGTTCCTGCGCGAAACCATCAGCCGGCTGACTGGCCCCGGCGTGCAGATCATCGACACCGGGCCGGCCGTGGCGCGACAGCTGCGCCACCGACTCGCGGAGTCGGGGCTGCTCGCGCGGCGTACCCAGCGAGGCTCGGTGCGTTACTTCACGAGCGGCGATCCGGCGCGCCTGAGGGCGTTGCTCGGCCGACTCGGTTGGGGTGAATGCCTCGTCTCCACGATGGATCACGAGCGCGCCTGAACCCGCGCCTCGGCGCAAGTACCTCGGCGCTTCACGACGCCCGCCCGTCTTCATTCACTTCAGCCGCAACGCCCTCGCCCCGTGTGTAGTGCGCCCAGGACCTCGAGTTCCCGAGCGCGGAATCCCTGAACTCGCGTTTTCGAGCGCGGTCGTAAGTAGGCGTGAATCGGGATCCTGCAAAAGAAACAACGGGAGTTCAGGGGGCAGAGTCGATGTCGAGGGTTGGCGCGGCGGCTTGGGTCGTCGTGAGTACGCTGGTGGCGCTAGGCATCAGTGAGGGGCTGTTGCGGTGGGCGTTGGCTTATCCGCAGCCACAGTTCATGCGCGTTGATGCCGAGTTGGGTCACAGTCACCGGCCGTCGGTGAGCGGCTTTCACACGCGCGAAGGCTTCGCGCACGTGTCGATCAACCGCCATGGCATGCGTGACGGCGACTACCCGTTGGAAAAAGGGCCGAAAAAGCGCCTTGCGCTGCTCGGAGATTCGTACACCGAGGCATTCCAGGTGGAGTTGGCCGAGACCTACCACGGCCTGCTGGAAAGCGCCTATCGTGATCAGATCGAGGTGCTCAATTTTGGCGTCGGCGGGTACAGCACCGCGCAGCAGTTGCTCACTTACCAGCAGGTCGTTCGCCCCTTTAAGCCTGATTGGGTGGTGCTCGCCCTGTATCCCGGCAACGACATCCAGGAAAACTCGCAGGCGCTCTCGGGTGACTTCCCGCGACCGTATTTCGTGCTGGACGGAGACCGCCTGACGCTCGATGATCGCTTCCGTGATTCGCCCAAGCTGCGTCGGGCAAGCTGGGTGTACGAAGCCTACTACTACCTGACGGACCATTTTCTGCTGGCATCCCTGCTTGACCAGCTGCGCTACCGCGTCACGCGCGAGGAGGCTGCCCAGCAGGGTATCGCGGGGCCGGATCTGGTCGACGGAAGCAACATCCTCTACGCACCCAACGCGCCCCTCCACCGCGAGGCCTGGACGTTGACCGAGCGGCTGATACTGGAGATCGCCGATTCGGTACGTGCCGATGGTGCGGAGTTTCTCTTGTTCGTGTTGGATTCAATGCCCGCTCAGGCACAAACACGGCTCGACCGCTTGTACGCAGAAAATCGCCTCGACGGCTTATGCCGCACGTGGCGCCTGCGCTGCGCGTTCATGGCGCCGGTGGCGCTGGCCTACAGCGAGATCAACGCCACGCCGCTGCATGGCTTCGACGGCAAGCGGGCCGGTCACTGGAACCAGACCGGCCACCGTGTCGCCGCCGAGGTGCTGCGCGGCGCCCTCGTCCAGGCAGGGTTCCTGAACCTGGATACGCTCAGCCGGCGGTGACTTCGATGCGACGGGCAGGCGTGCGTTGACGCTTGGGGAGATCGATGCGCAACACGCCGCGCTGGTAACTCGCGCGCGTGCGGCTCGGGTCCACCTCCGCAGGCAGGGCGACCGCACGCTCGAAGCGTCCGTAGGCGCATTCGATCACGTGATACCGGCCTTGGGTCTCGCGCCGCTCGGCGCGCTTCTCGCCGCTGACGATCAGCACGTCGTCGACGACGGAGATGTCGAAGTCCTCCGCGTTCATACCCGGCGCCTCCATGCGGACCTCCACAGTGTCGGACGTCTCGCGCAGCTCCACGGGCAACAGCGACCAGCGGGAGGCGTTCTGCTCGAGCTGCTCAACAGGGGTCTCGACCGCCGAGTCACGACGCGGCAGGTGAAAACGGGTCAGCGCACCGGTAGCCCGGTTGACGAGCGCCTGCCAGCCTTCCGCCAGTTGTTCGCGGGTCCGGTGCAGGCCGTGCTTGAGATCTTGCAGCGTGGACATACATAGCTCCGGTGTCGTCAGGGTGGTTGGAAACGCCGGTGACAAGATGATATGCGTGACGTGGGGGAGTGAAAGGCGCCTACAGAAGCAAGGCCGCCGCCTCGCGGCGACGGCCGTGTGCTGTTTACTCGCCGGCTACCGAGATACGCCGCGGCTGCACCTTCTCATGCTTCGGAATCGAGATTTCCAGCACGCCGTTCGAGGCGCGGGCTTCGATCCGCTCGGCATCTGCGGTGTCAGGCAGCGAGAACCGGCGGTAGAACGTGCCGTAGACGCGCTCGATCCGCTTGTAGCCCGCCTGTTCTTCCTTGGACTCGGACTTGCGCTCGCCCTTGATCGTGAGCATGCCGTTTTCCATGTGGACCTCGATGTCCTTCGGGTCTACACCCGGGATGTCCGCGAACAGGACGAAGCGGTTGGGTTCTTCCTTGATGTCCACGGCCGGCGCCCAGTCGGCGGTGGCGACCTTGCTGCCCTCTTCGTTGCGCGTGGCGAGCAGGCGATCCATTTCCTTACGCATTTGCTCGAATACATTCCAAGGGTCGTAAGTGACGATTGCCATTTTCGATGCCTCCTAGAAACAAGCCAGTGTGTTTGACCTGTCTTTGATATGGAGGCGGCCAGAAAAATTTCAACAGGCAGGAAGGGGCAACCCGCGGAGTCTTCGCCCCGGGCCGCAGCGCTCAGGCGCGGAGCATCTCTGCTGCCAGTGCGGCGACGCGCTGCGATCCCTGGTCATCGCCGAGTCGCTCGCGCACTTCGCGCAGCCCCGCTTGCTGGGCCTCGCGATAGGCGCGGTCGTCCAGCAGTCGGATCAGCTCCGCGGCGATGGCTTCCGGTGTGGCCGCCTGCTGCACGAATTCCTGCACGATACGGCGTCCGGCCACGATGTTGACCAGACCGATATCCGGCACGCGGATCAGGCGGCTCAAGATGGCGTAGGTGAGCGGGGCGACGCGATAGGCGAGCGCCATGGGAATATCCATCAGCGCGGTTTCGAGCGTCGCGGTGCCTGAGGCCGTGAGGATCACGGCGCAGAGCTGCATAGCGTCGTAGCTCACGCCCTCGGCAAGGTGGATGGGCGGGGACGGCGGCAGCAGCGTGCGCACCCAGTCGATGTCGAGCCCTGGTGCGACGGGCAGGACGAATTGCAGATCGGGCCGTGCCTGCGCTAGCCGCGCTGCGGTCGCGGCAAACAGTGGCAGCAGGCGGCTGACCTCGCTGCGCCGGCTGCCCGGCAGCAGGCCGAGGACGGGCCGCGAGGCATCGAGTCCGAACGCGGCGTAGCACTCGGGCTTGCTCCGCGTCGGCCGGACGTGCCCGACCAGCGGGTTGCCCACGTAGCGCACCGGGATGCCGTGCCTTTCGTAGAACTCGACCTCGAAAGTGAAGATCACCCCCATCATGTCGACGAGCCGGCCGATGCGCCGCACACGGTGCTCGCGCCACGCCCACACCTGGGGGCTGACGTAGAACAGGACAGGTATGTGTAGACGCTTGGCGGTCTCCGCGAGCTTGAGGTTGAACTCGACGTAGTCGACGAGGATGAGCAACTGCGGGCGCCGGCTTGCCAGGCGGCGCTCGAGCGTCTTCAGCGCCCTGCGGATCTGCGGGTAGTGACGCAGAACCTCGACGATGCCGACCACCGCGAGGTCCCGGTTGTCGACCACGATCTCCACACCCGCGGCGCGCTGGGCCTCGCCGCCCATGCCGCTGAGCCGCACGTCGGGCCGCAGCGCGCGCAGTGCCCGCGCGAGGTTGGCGGCGTGCATGTCGCCGGAGGCCTCGCCGGCGACGAGCAGCACTTCGGGCGCGTCGATCTCAGGCAAGCGCGGCGCGGATGACGTCGGCGACCGTATCCACCTGGACGTCGGTCATTTCCGGGAAGATCGGTAGCGAGAAGCAGTCCGCTGCCACGGCCTCGGAAACGGGAAGGGAAACGTGGGCGTATTCCGCCGCGAAGACCTTTTGCCGGTGCAGCGGGATCGGGTAGTAGATCGCACTGGCGATGCCCGCGTGGGTGAGTGCGGCAAGAATCCTGTCGCGGTGCGGCGAGCGCAACGTGTATTGATGGAACACGTGCCTGCCGATGCCGTCCTCATAGGGCAGCACGACCTTCAGGTCGGCCAGCCGCTCGTTGTAGCGGTGTGCCACGCGGCGCCGGTTGTCATTGAAGTCATTGATGTGGCGCAGCTTCACGCGCAGGATCGCGGCCTGCAACTCATCGAGGCGGCTGTTGTAGCCGATCTCGTCGTGGTGGTAGCGCACGTGGCTGCCGTGGTTGCGCAGGCTGCGCAGGTGGGTCGCGACTGCGTCCGAGTTGGTCGTCACCAGGCCCCCGTCGCCGTAGCAGCCGAGGTTCTTGCTCGGGAAGAAGCTGAAACAGCCGGCAAGCCCGAAACTGCCGGTCTGCTGGCCGTCGATGCTCGCGCCGAAGGACTGCGCGCAGTCCTCGATCAGGAGCAGATCATGCCGTTGCGCGACATCCTGCAGGGTGGGAATGTCCGCGGGTTGACCAAACAGGTGCACCGGCAGGATGGCCTTCGTGCGACGCGTGACGGCGCGTTCGACCTGCTCTGGGTCGATGTTGTACGTGTGCGGCTCGATGTCCACGAACACCGGGGTCGCGCCCACATAGCGGATCGCCTCGGCGGTTGCGATGAAGGTGAACGGCGGGGTGATGACCTCGTCGCCCGGGCCGATGCCGGCCGCACGCAGCGCCAGATGCAGCGCCTCGGTACCGTTGGCGCAGGTGATGGCGTGCCGCACGCCGAGATAGGCGGCTGCCTCCTCCTCGAAGGCGCGTACGTTGGGTCCGAGGATGAAGGCCGTGCTCTCCAGCACGTCGGCGATGGCCTGGTCGATCTCGGCTTTGATGCGATGGTACTGGGTCTTCAAGTCGACCATCGGAATCGTCATCTGCACTTCCTTTTCTCGTTTACTTCGCTGCGGTCTCTGCCGCGGGTGAAAACAGCGCGCTGATCCGGAGGGCGGTGGCCAGCGCACGGCGGCCGTCCTCGCCGGTCACCGTCGGCGCGCTGCCGGTGCGGATCGCCCTCAGGAAGTCCTTGATCTCATCGCGCAGGGCGTCGCTTTCGCCGCAGGTCACCCGCTCGTGCGAGATGTTGGCGATGCCAGGGAACATCTCACCATGGCCTTTCTGGTAGACATCCAGCGCCTTTTCCTGGAAATCCACTGTGATGTAGGCATCGCGCATGAACAGGCGCATCTTGCGCTCGGATTTCTGGCTGACGCGGCTCGAGGTGACGTTGGCCACGCAGCCGTTGGCAAATTCGATCCGTGCGTTGGCGATGTCCACGGCGTCAGAGAGCACCGACGCGCCGCTCGCGCGGATGTCGGTGACGTCCGAGCGCACGAGGTCGAGCACGATGTCGATGTCGTGAATCATCAGATCGAGCACCACGTTGACGTCGGTGGCGCGCGGCTTGAAAGGTGCGAGCCGGTGCGACTCGACGAATAGGGGCGGGTGTGCGAGGCGTGAGCCGAGCGCCCGCACGGCGGGGTTGAACCGCTCCAGATGACCGACCTGCAACACGCACTGCCGGTCGCTGGCCAGCGCGATCAGTTCGTCGGCCTCATCCAGAGTAGTCGTGATCGGCTTTTCGACCAGGACGTGAATGCCATGTTCCAGGCAGTCGCACGCGACGGCGTGATGGGTCACCGTCGGCGTGACGATGCTCACGGCATCGATGCGGTCGAGTATCGCACGGTAATCGGTCTCTGCCGCACAGCCGAGCTCGTCGGCGACCTGCTGGGCGCGTTCGGCGTTCGCGTCCACCACGCAAACCAGGGTCGATTCCGGCAAGGCTGCGTACTTTTGGGCGTGAAATCGCCCCAGGTATCCCACGCCGATCACGGCGCAGCGAACGGTCATTGCTTGGCTCCTGCCGCCTCTCGTCTCCGGTGGGTTGCCCCCGGATTCCTCTCCGCCCGGTTGGCTCAGCCGTTGGGCGGTTGCTGGCGACCTCGATCGTTTTCAGGATTCCCGGCCTGCGCCGGTTTCGGTCGAAGCAAAGTCTAGCACAGCGCCAGGCGCTGCTGGCAGGCGCGCCCGTCGGTGGCTGGCTATACTCGTTCAATACCGTCGGCTTGCACGGCAGGCCCGAAAGGTGCGCGGTGGGTCTTTCCCGTTTCAAGAGGAGTCGTCGCCATGTGCCGCCATCACGGTTTTCGCTCGCCGCTGTTGTGCATCCTACCGCCGCATGTGCTCGAGCACCTCGCGGAAAGGGCCAGCGGCCCGGAGCGCGAGGCGGCACGAAAGACATTGGCCCAGGACCAGGCGCTGCGCGCCGCGCGCACGGCGGCGATGGCCGAGCTGCCCGCCCGCCGGCACGCCGGTGTCCGGGCGGCCGCTGCGACTCCGCAGAAGAGTCGCACCGTCTACGACGCCCGGCAGGCCACGCGCTTGCCGGGAACGCGGGTGCGCAGCGAGGGCCATCCCGCGACGGGAGACGTCGCGGTGGACGAGGCCTATGACGGGCTCGGCGCGACGTTCGACTTTTTCTGGGAGAACTATGCCCGCAACTCGATCGACGACGCGGGCATGCCACTCAAGGCCACGGTCCACTACGGGCGCAGCTACGACAACGCCTTCTGGAATGGCTCGCAGATGGTGTTCGGCGATGGCGACGGGCAATACTTCAACCGCTTCACGATCGCGCTCGATGTCATCGGCCACGAGCTCGCGCACGGGGTGACGGCGGACGAGGCCGGTCTCGTGTACTCGAATCAGTCTGGAGCGCTCAACGAGTCGCTGTCGGATGTCTTCGGTGTCCTGGTCAAGCAGTACCAATTGAAACAGACCGCGGCCGAGGCCGACTGGCTGATCGGGGCAGGACTGTTCACTGACGCGGTCAACGGCGTGGCGCTACGTTCGATGCGAGCACCAGGTACGGCTTATGATGATCCGGTGCTTGGCAAGGACCCGCAACCCGACCACATGCGCAAGTTCGTGCGCACCACCCAGGACAACGGCGGTGTGCATATCAACTCCGGGATCCCCAATCGTGCGTTTTACCTCGCCGCGGTCGCCCTGGGTGGCTACGCCTGGGAGAAGGCCGGGCGCATCTGGTACCGGGCATTGCTCGACTCCAGGTTGCGCACGACATCGGGCTTCCTCGCCTTTGGGCGGTTGACCTGGGACCATGCCAAGAAACTGTATGGCACCGGCTCCTCGGAGGCTGCTGCCGTAAAGGACGCCTGGAACCAGGTTGGCCTCAAAGTCTGACCGACCATGCCGGCGAAGACCGCCAACAAGTTAGGGTCTGTGCGCATCCGCTTGCAGGTCGAGGGGGGCATCGCCCACTTCCCGGGGCTTGCGCGGGGTCGCGAGGTCGTTTTGGAACGGCTTCCCGCGGAGGATGCGCGCACCGCCCACGCGCTGATCGAGCGTGCCCATCTGCGCTCGCTGCCCGGTGTGGTCGGTGCAGCGCCAAAGGGCGCGGCCGATTTCCGCCAGTACACGCTGACCCTGATCGAGAACGGTAAGGAACACACCGTGCGCATCATCGAGCCGATCGAGGATGAGGCGCTGGCGCAACTGGTGACCTTCGTGCAACGGCACGCATCCGCTGCGGGGCCGTAGCCGGTCACTCCCGCAAGGCTCGATCGCCCTGCACACCCCGTTCGCGGTGTGCTAGTTTTGCTGGTCTGATAGAACCCATTCGCTGACGTAAACCATGTCGCAACTGATCGCTGGCGTCGACGAGGCCGGGCGTGGTCCCCTGGCGGGTCCTGTCGTGGCCGCCGCGGTGATCCTGGATCCCGCCAATTCCATCGTAGGGCTCAGGGATTCCAAGCAGTTGAGTGAGAAACGGCGTGAGGCGCTGTTCGAGGCGATCACCGCCCAGGCGCTGGCTTGGTGCGTGGCGCGCGCGGAGGTCGAGGAGATCGACCGGCTGAATATCCTGCACGCGACGTTGCTCGCTATGCAGCGGGCGGTCGAGGGACTCTCGCCGCGGCCTGGTCAGGTGATTGTGGATGGCAACCGCTGTCCGCCGGTCGGCCCGCCGTGCCGTGCGATCGTCAAGGGGGATGCCCTGGAGCCCGCGATCTCGGCGGCCTCCATCCTCGCCAAGGTGACGCGTGACCGGGAGATGCTGGCGCTGCACGCACGGCATCCGCAGTATGGCTTCGACGTGCACAAGGGCTATCCCACGGCCCAGCATCGTAAAATGCTCGAGAAATACGGCGTAACAGATTCACATAGAAAAAGTTTTAGGCCCGTTCTCGAAATCGCCTCAAGAGGGATTTCAAGCGCGTGAGTGAGCCCCGTTTCATCCATCTTCGTCTGCACACGGAGTACTCGCTGGTCGACGGACTGGTGCGGATCAAGCCCCTGATGAAGCGCGTGGCCGCACTCGGCATGCCGGCCGTCGGCCTCACCGATCAGAGCAACCTGTTCGGCATGGTCAAGTTTTACAAGGCGGCGCTCGCGGCGGGCATCAAGCCGGTGCTCGGCGTCGACGCGTGGTTGTGGGATGCGGATTCGCAAAAGATTTCCAGCGTCGTGCTGCTGTGCCAGAACACGGAGGGCTACCACAACCTCACGGAGCTGATTTCGCAAAGCTACATCCACGGCCAGCGGGGGGGGCAGCCCAGCATCGCCAAGGCGTGGCTCGCCGAGCGCAGCGCCGGCCTGATCGCCCTCTCCGGCGGAGTGAAGGGCGAGATCGGACAAGCCCTGCTCGCCGGCAATCCGGACCAGGCGAGGACGCTGACCGAGTTCTGGCAGCGGTATTTTCCCGATCGCTTCTACCTGGAGCTGCAGCGCACCGGCCGCGAAGGCGAACAGGCGTACATCGCCGCGGCGGTCGAGCTTGCGCAGCGCTGCGATCTGCCGGTGGTGGCCACCAACGACGTGCGCTTCATCGAGGCGGCCGATTTCGAGGCGCACGAGGCGCGTGTGTGCATCCACGACGGCAACACACTCACCGACCCGCGGCGGCCGCGCAAGTACAGCGAGGCGCAGTACCTCAAATCGCCCGAGGAGATGGCGGCGCTGTTCGAGGACTTGCCCGAGGCGCTGGAGAACACCGTCGAGATAGCGCGCCGTTGCAACCTCACGCTCAAGCTCGGCAAGCCGGTGCTGCCGGATTTCCCGATCCCACCGGGCATGACGATCGAGGAGTACTTCGCGCTCGAGTCGCGTAAAGGTCTCGAGGAGCGCTTCAAGATCCTGATCCCGCCCGGCACGCCGGATGCCGAGGAGAGACGCTGCGTCTACGTCGAGCGGCTGGAGCGCGAACTCGGCGTCATCAACCAGATGGGCTTTCCGGGTTACTTCCTGATCGTGGCCGACTTCATCCGCTGGGCCAAGGACAACGACATCCCGGTGGGGCCCGGTCGCGGTTCCGGTGCTGGCTCGCTGGTTGCCTACGCGCTGAAGATC
>CAYSFW010000047.1:0-81339 GCA_964430355.1 uncultured Thiotrichales bacterium | reverse complement strand
CCACCCCAGGAACCACCTTTGGTACCACCCCAGGAACCGGTGTCACCCTTGGGTCCCTTCGGTCCGGTATCACCCTTAGGTCCAGTCGCTCCGGTATCACCCTTGGGTCCAGTCGCTCCGGTATCACCCTTGGGTCCAGTCGCTCCGGTGTCACCCTTGGGTCCAGTCGCTCCGGTGTCACCCTTGGGTCCGGTTGCTCCGGTGTCACCCTTGGGTCCGGTTGCTCCGGTGTCACCCTTGGGTCCGGTTGCTCCAGTATCACCCTTCGGACCCTGAGGACCGGTGGCGCCGGTGTCGCCCTTCGGACCTTGCGGGCCCGTATCACCTTTCAGCCAACGACGGACGTCGTCGTTGTTGATGGTTCCGTTGTTGTCAAAGTCGCCGATGTTTTGCGAGAACCAGTCAAAGAAACCTTGACCGTTGGCACCTGTTGCGCCGGTATCCCCCTTGGGACCCTGTGGCCCGGTTGCGCCCGTAGCACCCGTGTCACCTTTCGGACCCTGCGGACCGGTTGCGCCGGTATCACCCTTCGGGCCTTGTGGACCGGTTGCGCCTGTAGCACCCGTGTCGCCCTTCGGACCCTGCGGACCCGTGGGGCCTGCCGGGCCGGGACGGCCCCAGTGGCCATGCCCACGACCGTGCCAATGACCACCAACACCGCCTGCGCCACCGCCCTGGCCGCAACCCACGCCACCGGCTCCGCCGCCAGCACCACCACCCTGGCCGCCGCCGACTCCGCCGGCCCCGCCGCCAGCACCACCACCTTGGCCGCCGCCGACGCCACCGGCCCCGCCGCCGGAGCCACTACCCTGGCCGCCGCCACTACCAGAACAACCGCCCGAGCCGTTAGCGCCTGCGTTGCCGCCGCCCTGGCCTTGACCCTGGCCCTGGTTCTGCATCTGCTGGAGCAGTTGCTGAATGAGACTGATCAGGAGCTGCAGGATCTGCGCCATGTTGCCGAGCGAGCCGGCGCCGGATCCTGAGCCGCAGCTGGCTGAGTCGAACGAATTCGCGCTGCCGGCGCTGTTCAGCGCCGAGGTATTTTGGTTATTTGAGGATGGGCCGGAGCCGGATACCTGGCCGCTACTGTTGGAGCCGTAAATATTAATCGTCATGGACAGCCTCCGAGTGGATCTGCATTTAGGTTCTTTACCAACCGCCGCATTCAAGGGAACTGGACTTGGCGCTACGCCCGAAGCCGACGACTAGATCCTCATCGCGTCAACTTCCCACCTGACGTGGCTGGTGCCGCGTACCAGAGCTCACTGCCAAAACTGGGACTAAAGTTTCGCAATTGAACCTGGCCTTAGAGCGACACGGTGGACTATAGGCCCCGCCCTCTTTTCGCGTAATTCGTCATAAGTTCTAGTACCGAAGTATTACGTCACCCCACATTGATCGAGCGCGGGTGGCATCGGGTGCGTGGGATAAGGCGGGAGACGAGAGATCGCGGGCTCGGACACGACGCAGCGCGGAGCTCGCGTGGTCACGCCATCGGCACATCAAGGAAATACGGACTAGATGGCTGCGTAGGCGAAGCGCTGCGCTCGCCTATCTACTTGAGAGGTCGCGCCGCTGCGCTCCGTGCGCCTTGCGCTTCATCCCGCTCGCTCGATTAATCAGCGTTGCGTTACGGGAGCGGTTACGGGCGACGTGAACGCTATTACCTGTCGCGGTCTTCGCAAGAAAGAAACGGCGCGAACCGATTAGATTTTCGGATCACTCGCCTCAACCAGCAGGCTGATTGGAGTGACCCCTCCTGAGTTATTGCAAGTTCAGAGAGCGCGCCAATATTGATTTTGCATCGCCGAGAACTGGATCCTGTCTACGAGTGACCGCACGAAGTGATGTTCACAGGTCGTGATCCAGTGCCGTTCGATGTATTTAGCCGACCGCCGGCACACTCATACAGTGTGGAAAAGTTTATTCGTGGATTTATGGGCCGGGTACACAACTAAAGGCATATTACTTTAGTCATACGAAACGCCTCGCTTTCGTGCGTGGAAACAATCGCGCAGTCTCGCTCGCCAGACACCGTTATCCGTTCGCCATCCGCGGGTGGCGGAAGGGCGTGGGAGTCGAACCCACCCAGGAGCGTCTGGCGCTCCCAACCGGGTTTGAAGCCCGGCCGCCCCACCGGAGGCGATGCCCTTCCAGGATTCACTGACACGCTGGACACGCACAAGCGGCGCTTGGCGGTTTGCCAGCGGGCCCCCCGTCCGGCAAGTCCCCGCGGAGGACATGCACGTCGCCTACGCGCCGCGTGTAGCCGATCCGGTCGAAGAACTCGAGGATCTGGATGCTGCGTTTGCGCCCGATGCCGATGCGGTCGCGGAATGCCGCGGCGCGGATTACGCCGTCTTCCGCCGCTGCTGCGGCTTCTGTGAGCAATGCAGCGACGGCGCCGCCATCGAAGTACAGATCCCTGACGATCTGATATGCCTCGCCCTGGCGCGCGAGCTTTTTCATGAGCACGCGAACGAACGCCTCGTCCTGACCCGTGGCGCGGGCAAGGTCACGCACCCACGGCGGATCATACGGCTTGACGCGCAGCAAATCGCGCAGCCGCGACGCCACGGCGGTCTCTTGGGGCGACAGGCGGATACGGTGCTCTGGCAGGTGCAGCCACGCCCCGGTGCGCGCGAGCAAGCCTTCTGATTCCAGCGCCTCGACAAGCCGGGAAAAGGCCGGCGCTGGGAGCTTCGGCACGATCATCCGACGCAGTCGCGAGGCATCCGGGCCCGGTTCATCGGGGCATCGTGCATGGTATTGAGCGAGCCCATCGAGCAGACGTTCGCGCAAGGTCGCCCACCGGGAGGCGGCAATTGCCACCCGCTGCGCCCCCGAAACGATCAGGCGATCACCTTCGCGCAGGTGCGCTTCGATCAGCGGCTGATTCCAGCTCCCGCCGAGGGCGACGAGATCCACGCCCCACTCGGCCTCCTCCAGCAGCCGCGCGAGCCGCTCCCGCGGGTCATCGCACGCCAGCGCGGCGAGTTGCCGCAAACGCTCAGGCGAGCGCCGCTGCCGAGCGGGTGCTGTGATGTCCAGCACACGGCCGCCACCCAGCGTCTGCCGCGCCTGCGCGTCGCGCAGGATGAACGCATCGCCATACAGCGCGCCAATCGGCCGATCCAGCACGACCTGGGCGAGCGCCTGGTCGGCGGGCTCAAGCCGGTCACGGTCCAGCAAAGCGATCCGTGCGACGACGTGCGTCGCGCCGAGGTGCAGGTGCACTGCGGCCCCTTGCGCGAGGCCCCGGACAGCACCTGAAGCCAGCCGGATGCGCGCATCGAAACGGTCGGTGGGCCGGTGCAACTCGGGTGCGACGATCCAGTCGCCGCGCGCAATGGCGTCCTTGTCCACGCCCGCCAGATTCAGCGCGCAGCGCTCGCCAGCACGCCCGACCGGCGCTGGCTGATTCTGCGCGTGCAGCCCGCGCACGCGCACCACCCGCCCCGACGGCGTCACGATCGCGTCATCACCCACCCGCACAGCGCCAGAAAACACCGTGCCTGTCACCACCGTGCCCGTACCCGGGAGCGTGAAGCTGCGATCCACCGCTAGCCGGAAACCGCCATGCGCAGCGCGTGGCACCGACCGCGCAGCCTCGGCATGGAGGTGCGCCCGCAGGGCATCGATGCCCTCGCCAGTCAGCGCGGACACGGGAAACAGCGGTGCCCCGCGCAACGCAGTCGTCGCGAGGTGTGCGATGACTTCCCGTTGTGCGCCCTCGAGCCGCTGCGCATCGACGCGGTCGATCTTGGTCAGGGCCACGGCGCCGCGGGCCACCCCGAGTAGGTCCAGTATCGCGAGGTGCTCGCGCGTCTGCGGCATCACGCCGTCGTCGGCCGCAACCACCAGCAGCGAGAAGTCGATCCCGGCGGCCCCCGCGAGCATCGTGCGGATGAAACGCTCATGCCCCGGCACGTCGATGAAGCCAAGCACGCCCCCATCCGGCAGCGGCTGATAGGCATAGCCCAGCTCGATCGACATGCCACGCGCCTTCTCCTCGGGGAGACGGTCGGTGTCCACGCCAGTGATTGCGCGCACCAGCAGGGTCTTGCCGTGGTCGACGTGGCCGGCCGTGCCGATGATCATGCGGAGCGCCCCAGCACCGTAAGCTGTGCGGTGAACTCCGGCTCCGCGGCAACCGGCAGGCAGCGCAGATCGAGCCGCAACGCCCCCTCGGCAATGCGCCCGATGACCGGCACGGGCAGTGTGCGCAGGGCTGATTCAAGCGCGTGCAGCGTGCGGCCCTTGCGCGCTGCGGTGCGCACTACCAGCGCGTAGCTCGGCAACCGGTCGATGGGCAGGGAGCCGCTGCCGATCTGGGAGGCGGCAGGCTCCGCACTGACCTTGACCGGCCAGGCCGCCAGCGCATCGCGCAATGCCGGCAGCAGCCGCTCGGACTGCTGGCGAATCTCCGCCTCGGGGCGCGTGAGCAGGGCGAGCGCGGTCAGCCGCTCCGGCAGCCGGTCAGGATCGCGGTACAACCGCAGCACCGCTTCGAGCGCGGCGAGCGTCAGTTTGCCAACCCGCAGAGCGCGCTTGAGCGGGTTGCGCTTGAGCCTTTGGATCAGATCGGCGCGCCCGACGAGGATCCCGGCCTGCGGACCGCCGAGCAGCTTGTCACCGCTGAAGCTCACCAGGTCCGCGCCCGCCGCGATCGACGCCTGCGGCGTCGGCTCGTGCGGCAGCCCCCAGCGGGTCAGGTCCACCAGCGTGCCACTGCCCAGGTCGACGACGAACGGCAGACCGTTGGCGTGCGCCAGCGAGGCGAGCTCCGCCTCGGGCACGCAGGCCGTGAACCCCTCGATCGCGTAGTTGCTGGTGTGGACCTTCATCACCAGCGCCGTGCGCGGGCCGAGCGCGCTCGCGAAATCGCGCAGGTGCGTGCGGTTCGTCGTACCCACCTCACGCAGTTTTGCCCCCGCCCGGCTCATGATGTCCGGCACCCGGAAGGCGCCACCGATCTCCACCAGCTCGCCGCGGGAGACGATGACTTCCCGGCGCGCCGCCAGCGTGTTGAGGAGGAGAAACACGGCAGCCGCGTTGTTGTTGACCACCGTCGCCGCCTCTGCGCCGGTGAGTTCGCAGAGGAGTTCATTCACCACGTCATCCCGATCGCCGCGCCCGCCACCGTCCAGATCGAACTCCAGCGCACAGGGGTTGCGCGCAGCCACGGCGAGCGCCTCCACCGCGGACTCCGGCAATGGCGCGCGACCCAGGTTCGTGTGCAGGACGGTGCCGGTGAGGTTGAAGACGCGACGCAGCCGGGTCCGCGACTGCGCCGCGAGGGCGTCAGCAAGGCGCGCGGCAAAGGCGGATTCGTCAAACAGGTCTACGGGCGCGCTGCCTGTGCGCAGACGCTCGCGGTCCTCGTCGAGCTGCCGGCGTATCGCCGTCAGCACCGGCTGGCGACCGTGCTGCGCCTGCAGCGCTACGACCGCTGGCCAATTGAGGATTCGCTCTACCGACGGCGGACGCAGCGAAACCACTGCGGTGAGTTGGACGCTATGCACGATAGACGGTCCCGGGCTTGCGAGAGTGAGACGGTGATTAAACGCACACGCGACCGGCTGCGCAAGCGCGTCCGTGCGGACGCGCTGGGTAAACCGCGGGCCGGTCCCTGCTTCAGCGGCTCCCCAGAATGCCGCCGGCGCGGCGCATCAGCTCGCGCTCTCGAGCTCGAACTGAATGGCCTTGATGCCGTCCTTCGCACAGGCCTCGTCCTGCGTCCCGGTGGATGCGCCAGACACGCCGACGGCCCCGACGATGTTGCCTGCGGCCTCGATGGGCAAGCCGCCCGCCGAGAACACGAGCCCATCGACCTTGCCAACGGAAAACGGCGTGGTGAAACGGTTTTCCATGCTGGAGAGCGGCGCGTTGAAATTGACCGCGGTGAAGGCCTTCTGGCGGCTGACCTCCAGGGTGATCCTCGGCGCCAGCGTATCGCGCAGAACGACCATTGCATCTCCGCTGCGATCCACGACGGTGACACCGATCTGTATGCCTTGCTTGCGGCACGCGTCGACCGCGCCCTGGGCGATCTTTTGCGCGGCCTCGAGGGTTAGGCGAGGAATCTTGACGACCACCGGCAGTTCGGCAGCGTCCAGCGGGGCGGCAACCAGACCCAACGCGGCGGGGAGAACGAAGCGTGCAGATTTCATCGGTGTACTCGTTTTTTGGGGGCAGGTTGGGGGGTCATTCCGGGTGACTGGCCAGGACCAGCACCTCGGAGGGAGGCACGCCGTGGATGCGAACGTAGGCAGTCCCATCGGCGTCTCGCAGGATATCGACGCGCGAGCCAACGGGAAAATTCCTACCCGCGGCGCCCGCATCGGCGAGGTCTGCCGTGTTCAGTACCACCGTCATCGCCCCGCGAGGCGCGCTGAGCCGCGCATCGACGACGATCTCAGCGCCCCGCGCCCCCGTGCCGTGCGGGTTGAGCACGCACAACAACTCCTCATCGTCCAGGATGCGCGACCACGCGAGCAGCTCGCCCGGGCCGTCGACGGCAAACGGTCGGCCGAGGAAGCGCACGGGTCGGACATACTGGCGCCCGTACCGTAGCACCGGATAAGTTCGCCGCAGCGCGGTGAGCGCCGCGATGCGGCGGTAGGCGGGATGTGCGGAATCAAAGCAGTGACGCCCCGCCGTGCCAAACGGCCCGAAGCCCGGTAAGTTGGTGTCCAAGGGAGACGGCGCATCGGGCAACCCGGCACGGCCAGCACGCCGCGGGTGCTCCGGCCCGAACATGGCCTCGCGCAGGTAGCGGTCGTCGGCCTTCCAGCGCGGCAGCCAGCGGCGCTCTCTCGCCTCAGGGCCCGCCAAGGCCTGCTCGGTGCCGTAGTAGATGCAGGGGATGCCGAGGGTCAACAGCTGCAGCGCGACGCCGGCCACCACCTGGTGCTCGGTGGCCGCATCACTGGAAAACCGCAGCTTCTCGCCAAACACATGGTCGTGATCGTCGAGGATCGATACGTGCTTGTCGCCCAGGTTGCGGTGCGAACCCATGTGCGCCGCGCCGGGGTCAAACCCGGTAAAGTACGCGAGTGGATGCTCCAGGCCCTTGGCGAGGCCATTGAGCGCAAGGCGCATCTCGCCGATATCGAGCGCGGCGTTCAGGTTGCGATCGAGCACGTCGAGGTAGCGGTCCTCCGCGTAGTCGCCTCCGGCAATCTCGCCGACGAGGAAGAAATCACGCTTGCCCAGGTTGTTCGCGAACTCCTTGATCGCGCCACAGAAGTTGCGCGCCTCCTCGAAGGAGACGTGCTTGAGCGTGTCGATGCGAAAGCCGTCGCAGTCGGTGAGCGCGATCCAGTACTTGTAGCAGCGGGCGAGGTCGGACAACACCTCGCCTGCGCCGAGGTGGAAGTCGCGCAGGCTCAGGAAGTCGCTGCGCTTGTGCTCGGCCTCGGCATCGCCGATGTCGCCCGCGCCGAGGCTACCGCTGCCGGCGCGGGTGTAGCAGTCCGCATCCTGCAACTCCGTCGGCCACACCCCCTCGTCGCGATCGGCGGGCGATGCAATGGGTTGACCGTCGGCGCCGAGCCAATGCCCAAACGCATAGCGCTGCGGCGGCGGGAGATAGGGCGGTTCGTAAACACCGCCGGGGTACGCCCAGTTCGCGCCGGAATGGTTGAAGATGATGTCCAGGATGATGCGCAACCCCTCGGCGTGCGCGGCATCGACGAGATCGACTAGATCGGCGCGGTCGCCGAAGTGCGGATCGACGTCGAGGAAGTCCTGAATGCCATAGCCGTGGTAGGTGTCGAGATGGCCCCGCTGGCGGAACACCGGGCTCAGCCAGATCGCCGTCACGCCCAAGTCCTTGAGGTAGCCGAGCCGCGAGCGCACACCGCGCAGCGTGCCACCCTGCCAACGCTCGCCACCCGAGACAGCCCAGCGGTCCCAGCGCCAGGGCACGCCACCCGAGGCGGGGCGCGCTGCGGCGAGGTTTGCGCGGTTGAGCAGCGGACGCTCCGCTTCATCACTGAAACGGTCGACCAGTAGGAAGTACAGCACCTCATCCCGCCAGTCCGCAGGCGAGGGGAAATAGCGTTGCCGACGCGGCAACTCGACATCCCGGCGGACACTCGCGGGTCGTGGAGCCTGCAGAACCCGATCCCTGAAAGTCATGCGGAACACCTTGCGACCTGGTTGTGTCGCAGAGCATAGCCCCTCACAGCCCATCCTGCTGGCGCGCTTGACCCTAAGGGGCTGGTCGACTATCAGCAGTGAGCGATCAACTCATCGCCGCACCACGCCGAGCCCCCCCGAAAAGAGCGCGTCGGGTGATCGACGTTTGCCCATCTACCCTTAAACACCCGAGGACCCCCACATGCTTTACTCCGGCAGCTGTCACTGCGGAAACATCGCCTTTGAAGTCGAGGGCGAGCTCACGACGGTCATCGACTGCAACTGCTTACTATGCCGAAGACGCGGCGCCCTGCACTGGTTCGTGCCGCGGTCGCGCCTTCGGTTGCTGACGCCCGAGCCCGCGCTGGCGACGTACACCTTCACCCCGCACACCATCCAGCATCACTTCTGCGCGAAGTGCGGCTGTGCGCCCTTGGGCGAGGGCACCAATCCCAAAGGCGGGAAGATGGCAGCGGTCAACGTCCGCTGTCTCGAGGACGTGGATCTCTCGGCGCTGCGGATACAGCCGTTCGACGGCAAAAACTTGTAGTGGGAAACCTGAATGAACGCGGCGTTGGGCGGGCCCGCGAAGGGCCGATGATTTGTGTCACTCGGTGGGAGTGCGGCTCGTGACCGAGGGCGTCGATGCGCCGCTCGGCATGGGCAACCCGGCGGAGCGCCTGGACGCCACGCCGCAGTCTGGCGCAGAGTCGAGGCGGGGGCTACGCAACCCAGACCGGACGGGCACACAGCGCCCGCCCGTTGGCCACGGCGATTAGTTGGCGAGGTACTGCGCCAAACGGTAGCGGAGGTTGTTTTCGACCGGCTGGTTGATCAGCAGGGCAAACGGCGCCCAGTCCTTGCCCGACTCGATGTAGCCCGCGTAACAGCTCACATCGCGCAAGGTGCCCGTCTTGGCGTGGATGGACGGGTGCGAGGAGGGCAGCAGGTGCCGGTAGGGCTTGAACTTCTGCAGCAACTCGACGAGCTGCCGCGCCGACATCTGGTTACGGCGCGACAGGCCGGAACCCTCGGCGATATCGAATTTTTCCCACCCGAACAGCTCCTTGACCCGCTTGAGCGCGTAGGTCTGGGACTTCGCCAGGTTGGTCGGCGCGCCCATGGTCTGTGCCCCCATCATCAAGAACAACTGGTTGGCGATGAAGTTGTTGGACACTTTGAGCATCGCGGTGAGCACCTCGCTCAGCCGATGGCTGTTGAAGTGCCGATAGATCTTGCGACTCCCGCGCGGCACGACCCCTTCGACGATGGTGGGGCTTACGGCCACACCCTTGGCAAGCAGCTTGGCCTGGAGGATTTCTGCGAAATAGCGCGGGCCCCGCTCGGGCTCCATGAGGTTGACCCGGTACTCCCCGTCCGGGAGGTCGGCAGCGAGCTCGGCGACGACGGGCGTGACCGGCGTCTGCGGCTCCGCGGGCTTCAGGCCGGTCTTCTCGCTCTTCACGAACGTGGCGGTGTTGAAGTTGGCCGCAATGGTCGAGACCGGGGCATCGTAGGGGCTGGTCGTGTTGGCCTTGCCGTCGATGGTGATGTTTTTGGCGAAGTACGAGGTGTCGAGGCCGATGCCGTTGATCGACTTCACGCCGGCCTTCTTAAGCTGCGCGGCGATGAGGTCGATTTCCTCGGAGATCAGAAACGGGTCACCGTAGCCCTTGACCCAGAGCTGACGTTTCTTGTCGAGGTAGAAATCGGTCTGGAAGCGATAGTCGAGCCCCCAGTGCTCGATGGCGAGCAGCGCTGTCAGGATTTTCAGCGTCGAGGCGGGCACCATCGGCTGATCGGGTCGCAGCACGTACCGCTCCTTACCCTGATCGTCCAGCACGAGCAGGCTCGATCGCTGCAGATTCACCACGCTTTGCAGCGGGTTGCTCGCGCCAGAGCCACCGCTGTTCCCACGCGCCGCGAGCGCGTCCGACCCGCCGGTCAACATCGCCACGGCAAGTCCGAAGGTCACGAGAAGGAATTTCTTCGAGAGTCCCATGATCGCCCTGTTCTCAACGGGTGTAACACGCGGCGTCCTCGCCGCCCGGAAGCCCACATGTTAGAGCATCGGCGCGGCGGCGACTGTGAACCGATTCAATTATGTCAGGCTCGTTGGTGGCGTGCGCGCCTCGGTTAGTTGGAGTTGGGAATACGGATAACGTTACGCTGTTGAATTACCGAGACATCAGCCGTGTGCTGCCGCGCGAAGCGGAGGCGCGGCCTCTGGGGCGGTGGTTCACCCCAGCAACACGCTCAGCAACGCGGGGTAGTACGGCGAACTGTGGTCGGCGATCCCGGGGCGCAGCGTGTCGCCCCGAATCGCGAGGCATCGGGATCCCGTGGTTCGCCAAAGCCGATTGCGGTCAGGCAATCGACTGGTAGTAGAGATTCTGTGGGTGATTCGCCTCGGCGAAGAAGTACCAGCGCTCTGCGATCAGGCCGAGGTACTGAACGACAAACGCCGCCAGCGGCAGGACATCGCCGTGCTGGGAGAAGTAGGCCGCGACGAGCAGCGCAAGCGGCACCGCGAAGGTCAACGTCAGGAAGATCCAGCGCATGTTGCGCACGAACAGGGCCGACTTGCCGTGGAAGAACTCACGGGTGTTGAACGAGCCGCCCATGAAACCTTGCGCCTTTTGCTGGATGCGCGGGTGGCGCACGCCGATTGCGCTGCGCAGGCTCGACTTGTAACGCAAGCGACGGTTGCGTATCAGCGCGGCCCAGCGGAACACGAGTGCCAGCGCCGTGATCACGATCGCCCAGCCGACGAAGAAGCCGGTCAGCGCATGGCCCGCCGTACCGCTCAGCGCGGCGGCCAGCGTGAATCCAGACGCTCCGCCGAGCAGCAGGTAGTTGATGACGGTGAGCGCGCTATGCCACTCCGGGAGGAACTTGAGGCTCGCGTAGATCATCGCAGTGCAGAGATACAGGCCGAATACGGCCAAGGTGGCGAGCACGCCGACGATCAGGCTCAAGTCCACCGGCTTGCCGCCGGGGAGGGTGAACAGCGTGCCCGTCAGCTCGTAGTAGTGCACGACGGCGTAGACAAAGATCAGGAACATCGTGATCGGCAACACGATCACCTCGCGCGAAAGCCACGAGGTGCGCCACTGCGTGACGGCCCGCCAGGCCCGCTCGGGGTGTCCTAGATGGAAGAACGAGGCCACCAGTCCGGCGATGAGCAGCGCCAGCGCGATCAACCCGCCCGGGGCGTAGAACGCGGGGCCGGACGGCTCGGGCAGCAGTCCGATCCAGGCGTAGATCTGCGCGGTGAACAGGGCGAGAAACAGGCCCTGCCCGGCGCCGATCAGGGTGGTGAGAAAGATGACGGAAAAGGCTGGATGCATGGTCGTTCCTGATGTCGAAAAGGCCTCACCAGGCCACGTCGTCGAGCGTGGGGCGGTCGCTGACGCGCGGCTTGCGCAGATCTTCCTTCTTCAACGGGTTGTCGGCGCGCACCAGTTCGTCCTCACGGATGTCGATGGCGGTCTTACGCCGCGGCAGGTAGTGGTTGGCGGGGTTGGTGCCCCACTCCGGCATGAGCTGGTAGCCGCCACGCTCGCGGATCGCGCGCGAGACCTCGGAGTCGGGGTCGTGCACGTCGCCAAATAGCCGCGCGCTGGTCGGGCAGGCCATGACACAGGCGGGCTTGCGCTCCCGCTCCGGGAGTGTGGGGTCGTAGATGCGGTCGACGCACAGCGTGCACTTCTTCATGACCTTTTGCTGCTCGTCGAGCTCGCGCACGCCGTAGGGGCAGGCCCAGGAGCAATATTTGCAGCCGATGCACTTGTCGTAATCGACGAGCACGATGCCATCCTCGGCGCGCTTGTAACTCGCCCCCGTGGGGCAGACCGGAACACACGGCGGATCCTCACAGTGCAGGCAGCTCTTGGGAAAGTGCACCGTCTCGGTGTTCGGGAACTGGCCGATCTCGAAGGTCTGCACGCGGTTGAAAAAGGTGCCGGTCGGGTCCGCGCCGTAAGGGTTGTGGTCGGTCATCGGCCCCGCGACGCCGGAGGTGTTCCACTCCTTGCAGCTCGTCACGCAGGCGTGGCAGCCGACGCAGACGTTCAGGTCGATGACGAGGGCAAGCTGGGTCATGACGACCTCCGGGTGAATTTTCCGGCGACGTAGGCAAGCCAGCGGGGCTTGCGCGACACCATGCCGGGGAATGGCTCGAGCGGTTTAAACTGCGGCCAGCTCTGCCGTGGCTCGTCGTCAGCGGCCTTGTAGACGCGCACCCGCACGTCGTACCACCCGGCCTGACCGGTAACGGGGTCGGAGTTCGAGATGACCGTTCCCTCCTCGCCGGGCGGCAGCTCCTCGCTGATGACGTGGTTGAGCAGGAAGCCTTTTTGCGACTCATTGGCAGAGGGATCCAGGCCCCAGGCACCGGCCGCCTTGCCGATGGCGTTCCACGTCCAAACCGTGCCGGGCTCCACCGCCTCACTGAAGCGGCACATGCAACGCACCTTGCCCCAGGGCGACTCCACCCAGACCCAATCGCCGTCACCGAAGCCGTTGGCCTTGCCGAGCAGGGGGTTCACGAACAGGTAGTTATGGGTGTGGATCTGGCGCAACCAGGCGTTTTGCGAGTCCCACGAGTGGTACATCGCCATGGGCCGCTGGGTCAGCGCATTGAGCGGGTATCTCTGCGTGTCCACGCGCTGCGCCTCGAGCGGCTCGTGGTAGAACGGCAGGGGATCGAAATACGTGCGGATGCGGTGGCGAAGGCGCTCCGGCGGCTGGCGCCCGAAGGACCTACCCTCCGCGGCGAGGCGGAACTTCTGCAGCACCTCGGAATAGATGTGGATGTTGATCGGCTCGGCGTAGCGGGTCATGCCGTGATCCTGCGCCCACTGCAGGTAGCCTTGGTTCCAGTTGCGCATGTACTGGAATGACTTCGGCAACTCGTAGTGGAAGACACAGTTGTTTTTCGCGTACATCTCCCACTGGCGCGGGTTCGGCTCGCCGCGCAGGAACTTCTCGCCCCCCTTGCCGCGCCACCCGGCGAGAAAGCCAATGCCGGAGCCCGGGGCGGTCTCGTAGTTGACGATGAAGTCGCGATAGTCGCGAAACTTGCGCGTGCCGTCGGCGTGCGTGAATGCTGGCAGCTTGAGCCGCGAGCCCAGCTCGATCAGCACCTCCTGAAACGGCTTGCACTCGCCGGTGGGCGGCAGAACCGGGATGCGCACGGAGTCAACCGGGCCATCGAACTCGGAAATCGGCCGGTCGAGCAGCGACATGGCGTCGTAGCGCTCGAGGTAGGTCGTGTCGGGCAAGACCAAGTCGGCAAACGCAACCGTCTCCGACTGGAAGGCATCGCTGACGACGAGGAACGGGATCTTGTACTCGCCGCGCTCGTCCTTGTCGGTGAGCATTTCGCGCACACGCGCGGTGTTCATCGACGAGTTCCAGGCCATGTTCGCCATGAACAGCAGCAGCGTGTCGATCTTGTAGGGGTCGCCGCGCCAGGCGTTGGTGATGGCGTTGTGCATGAGGCCATGCACGGACAGCGGGTACTCCCAGGAAAATGCCTTGTCGATGCGCAGAGGCTCGCCCCGCTCGTCGACGAACAGATCATCCGGGTCGGCGGGCCAGCCGAGCGGCATGCCGTTGAGCACCGTATCCGGGGCGACGTCGGCCTCGCTCTTCGGTGGCTTCGGGCACGGCGGGATGGGGCGCGGGAACGGCGCCTTGTGGCGAAACCCACCCGGGCGGTCGATGGTGCCGAGCAAGGTCATCAGGATGCCGAGCGCGCGGATGGTGTGGAAACCGTTGGAGTGCGCCGCTAGCCCCCGCATGGCATGGAACGCCACCGGATTGCCGAGCACCGTGTCGTGCTCCTTGCCCCAGGCGTCGATCCAGGGGATCGGCAGTTCGATCTGCTGGTCGCGGGCGGTGACCCCCATCTCGTGGGCGAGGCGCCGGATCGTGGCAGCGGGGATGCCCGTGATTCCGGCCGCCCACTCCGGCGTGTACTGCTCGACTCGCTCCTTCAAGAGCTGGAAGGCGGGTTTCACCGGCGTGCCGTCCTCCCAGCGAAACTCGCCGAGCAGGTACGGGTCGGCCCCCTCGGTGTGGGTAGAGATCGGCTTGTTGAGCTCGCGGTCCCACCACAGCTTGTTCTGCGGATCGAAGCAGCCCTCCTCGGGCGGCACCTCGAAGCGCAGGAACATGCCGTACTCACTCGAGCGCGGGTCCATGTTCACCAACTCCGGGGCATTGGTGTACTGCACCAGGAAGTCGCGATCGTACAGACCCAGCCGGATGATTTCGTGAATCAGCGCGAGCAGCAGCGCGCCGTCCGTACCTGGCTTGATCGGCACCCATTCGTCGGCGATCGCTGAGTACCCCGTGCGCACCGGATTGATCGAAACGAAACGCCCGCCCTTGCGCTTGAACTTGGAGATGGCGATTTTCAGCGGGTTGGAGTGGTGATCCTCCGCCGTGCCAAACATGATGAACAGCTTGGCCCGATCGAGATCCGGCCCGCCGAACTCCCAGAAGGACCCGCCAATCGTGTAGATGAGTCCGGCGGCCATGTTCACGGAGCAGAAGCCGCCATGCGCCGCATAATTCGGCGTGCCGAACTGCTTGGCGAACAGACCGGTGAGTGCCTGCATCTGGTCACGGCCCGTGAACAGCGCGAAGCGCTTGGGGTCAGTCGTGCGGATCTTGCCGAGGCGTTCGGCCAGCATCGCGAAGGCCTCATCCCAAGTGATGGCCTCGAACTCCCCCGCTCCACGCTCGCTGCCGGGCTTGCGGCGCAGCGGCCGGGTGAGCCGCGCCGGGGAATATTGCTTCATGATCCCCGAGGCGCCCTTGGCGCACAGGACGCCCTGGTTCAGCGGGTGATCCGGGTTGCCCTGGATGTAGCGCACCTCGTTGTTTTCCAGGGTCACGCGGATGCCGCAGCGACAGGCACACATGTAGCAGGTGGTGGTTTTCACCTCGCGGCTTGCCGCGCTGGAGTCGGGTCGGGCGCTCATCAGAATATGAGAAAATTCGAATCTACCGAACGGATCGCAAAGTGTCCCGGAACACCGCCTGCTGGGGAAATTCTTTTTGCTTATTCGACGATAACGGGGCCTTATCAGCGTGGCTAACGGGTCCGTGCGGCCCGTTCAGGCGAGGCGGCTGCTCCGCCCTCAGGCGGGTCTGGCGATGCTGGCCGGGAGCTGCCGCGGCCGCGCGATACGAAAGGACTTATCCCGGCTGGTTTCACCGCTCACCAGCACCACCTGGCTCATGGGCACGCGGAAGTGCTTTGCGAGGAACCTCACCAGGTGGGCATTGGCCTGGCCGTCGACGGGCGCGGCCGTGATGCGCAGCTTGATGCGGCCGTCGAGCACCTCGCCGAATTCGTCACGCCCGCTGCGCGGTGCGACTCGGACACTCAGCCGCAGGTCTTCGCCGTCCCACCGGTACCAGCCAGTCATTCAGTAAAACGCGCGAATCACGATCAACGCGATATTGAGGAGCAGGATGGCCACCAGCGGCGTGATGTCAACCATGCCGATACGCGGCACGACCTGCGACAGCGGGTAGATCACGGGCATATTGACGCTGTGCAGGATCGAGTAGAGCGGGTTTTCTCCCCCGTAAACCCCCGCGGGGTTGATCCAGCTCAGCACCGCCTCGGCGATGATCGAGAACATGTAGATGTAGATCAGCAGCTCAAGCAGCTGGAGCACGGAGAAGGTGAGCAGCCACAGGAACTGCGGAGACTGCCCCTCGATGAACAGCAGCAGCGCGAGCTGGACGAGCTTCAAGCCCAGCATCACGACGATCGCCGCGGTATCGATGCGCCCGATGGGCTGAATGATGCGTCGCAGTGGCCGGAGCACGGGGTTCGTCGCCGACACGACGAACTGCGAGAAAGGGTTGTAAAAGTCGGCCCGCGAGGCGCCCAGCAGCGTCCGGATCATCACCAGCGCGATATACAGCGTAAACAGCGTGTCGATGAGAAAGAACGCGATGTCGGACAAGACGCTCATACGGAGTCACTTCCCAGTTGCTCTGCCAATTCTGCCGCTCGGTCGGCCGCCGCCCCCATCGCCCGACCGAACAGGGTGCGCAAGCCCCCTTCTTCGAACACCTGCAGTGCACGCTCGGTAGTACCCCCCTTCGAGGTCACCCGGGCGCGCAATACGTCAGCCGGATCGTCACTCTCAAGCGCGAGCTTGGCCGCGCCAAACACCGTCTGCAGCGCGAGCAGACGCGCCGTCTGCGCGGGCAGCCCTAGGCGCTCGCCCGCCTCCTGCATGGCTTCGATCACGAGGAACACATACGCCGGCCCACTGCCCGACAGCGCGGTGACGGCATCCATCTGCGCCTCATCGTCAACCCACAGCGTGATGCCCACCGAGCGCATCATCCGCTCGGCGAGCGCACGGTGCTCGGCGGAAGCCACGGCATTCGCGAATAGCGCCGTAGCGCCCGTCTGCACCAACGCGGGGGTGTTTGGCATGCAGCGCACCAACGGCAGGTCGCCCCCCAGCCAGCGAGCGAGGTCCGCGCTGCGGATGCCCGCGGCAATGGAGATCACCAAAGGCCGCCGCACCTGCACCACCGGGGCGATCTCGCGCGCCACCGACTGCATGACCTGGGGCTTGACCGCGAGCACCAGCACCTCGGCCGCCTCGACAACGGCCCGGTTATCGCGCGAGCAGTGCACCGCCGGATCGAGGGCATGGATCAGGTCACACTGCTCCGGCAGCGGGTCAGCCACGTGCAGCGTAGCGGCCGGCCAGCTGTTGCTGAGCATGCCACCGATCAGGCAGCGCGCCATATTGCCGCCGCCAATGAATCCGATAGCTGGTGTCTGCATGGGGATACGAAGGGATTCCGTGAACTGGGTCATTTTACGCGGCCGAGCATGAAGAATCAGTGTCTGGGTCCAAAAATCGCTGTGCCGACGCGCACGATCGTCGCGCACTCGGCGATGGCGGCGGCAAAGTCGTGCGACATCCCCATCGACAGCGTGTCGAGCGCAAACCCGGCCGCATTGAGCTGCGCGAACGCCTGCCGCAGGCGCGCAAAGGGCTCCCGTTGCGCGCGCGGATCCACCCGTTCGCGCGGGATGCACATCAGGCCACGCAATCGCAGGCGCGCCGGGTCGAGCCGCGCGACCGCGGTCGCGAGCCCGTGCAACTCGTCCCAGCCGACACCGGACTTGGTGAGCTCAGCGTCCACGTTGACCTGGATGCACACCTGCAACGGGGGCAGATGCGCGGGACGTTGCGCAGCCAGCCGCTCGGCGATGTGCAGACGATCGACCCCGTGCGCCCACGCGGCATGGGCACTGACGATCCGAGTCTTGTTGGCCTGGATCGGCCCGATGAAGTGCCATTCGATCGACAAGTCCGCAAGCGCCTGCGACTTTGCCGCGAGCTCCTGTGCATAACTCTCGCCAAAGGCCCGCTGTCCGCAGGCGTGCAGCGCGCGGATGGCCTCCACGGGGTGTGTCTTGCTCACGGCGAGTAGCGTCACCGACCCGACCGCCCTGCCGGCCGTCTGTGAGCAACGTTCGATTTCCGAGCGCACCCGCTCCAAACGGCCGCAAAGGTCATCCGATGTCATGTGACTCGTGTCGTGTACAACTTGCTGGGGTCTGTTGTAAAACGTTCAATATCAACCCGCCCGTTGGCTCGCTGTGAGCAACAGGCCGCAACGCTTCGGTAGAATATGGATATTACGCAGCTTCTCGCCTTCGGTGTCAAAAACGGGGCATCCGACGTGCACCTCTCCGCCGGCCTGCCGCCCATGGTGCGCATCGACGGCGACATCCGGCGACTGAACGTGCCGTCGCTGTCTAATAAGGACGTGCATGCGATGGTTTACGACATCATGTCGGACAAGCAGCGCAAGGATTACGAGGAATTCCTGGAGACCGATTTTTCTTTTGAGATCAAAGGTCTCGCGCGCTTTCGCGTCAACGCCTTCACCCACGACCGCGGCCCCGGCGCGGTGTTCCGCACCATTCCGTCGACCGTACTCACACTCGAGCAACTCGACGCACCCGAGGTGTTCAAGAAAATCTCTTCCTACCCGCGCGGCCTCGTGCTGGTCACCGGCCCGACCGGTTCGGGCAAGTCCACCACCCTGGCCGCGATGGTCAACTACAAAAATGAGAACGACTTCGGTCACATCCTCACCATCGAAGACCCCATCGAATTCGTTCACGAATCGAAAAAGTGCCTAGTCAACCAACGCGAGGTGCACCGCGACACGCACGGCTTCAATGAGGCCCTGCGCTCCGCTCTGCGTGAGGACCCCGACACCATCCTCGTGGGTGAGATGCGCGACCTCGAGACGATCCGGCTGGCACTCACCGCCGCAGAAACCGGCCACCTGGTCTTCGGCACCCTGCACACGACCTCGGCCGCGAAAACCATCGACCGGATCGTGGACGTGTTCCCCGCAGAGGAAAAGGACATGGTGCGCGCGATGCTGTCAGAATCGCTGCGCGCGGTCATTTCGCAAACGCTGCTGAAAAAGGTGGGTGGCGGCCGGGTTGCCGCCCACGAGATCATGATCGGCACGCCGGCCATCCGCAACCTGATTCGTGAAGGCAAGGTCGCGCAGATGTACTCCGCCATCCAGACCGGCCAAAAAGAAGGGATGCAGACGCTCGACCAGAGCCTCAAGGCGCTGCTCAGCAAGGGCGTGGTGACGCGCGAGGAAGCGCGGCTGCGCGCCGTGAACCCCGAGTCGCTGTAGACCGTTGCGCATCCCATGAGCCGTTACGATGCGGTGCGAGTGAGGCACTCCACAGTAACGAGGCCATCGGGGCCAGTGCTCACGCGATACGATTCGGCAGCGCACGCCATGGCGTCGAGGGCGCACCGCGCCGACGGTGCGCACCTGGCAACGACCTCAACCACGGGAACACGGCAAGATGGATCGCAGTAAGGCCATCGAGTTCATCCACGAGCTGCTGCGCTCAATGGTCGAGTTGAACGGCTCCGACCTGTTCATCACGGCAGGTGCACCACCCAGCGTCAAGGTCAACAACCTGATGCAGTCGCTGACCCAGCAGACGTTGACCCCCGCGCACACACAGATGCTGGTGCGGGCCCTGATGAACGACCGGCAGCTCGGCGAGTTCGAGCGCCATCAGGAGACCGGGTTCTCCATCTCCGTGCCCGGCGTGGCGCGCTTTCGCGTGAGTGCCCTCATGCAGCGCGGCACCTATGCCATGGTGCTGCGCCGCATTAACGACCGCATTCCCTCGTTCGAGGAACTCAACCTGCCCAGTTCGCTGCGCGAGATCGCGCTCACGCGGCGCGGGCTGGTACTCGTGGTCGGCGCGACCGGGTCCGGTAAGTCGAGCACGCTCGCTGCCATGCTCGGCTACCGCAATCGAAACACCCGCGGCCACATCATTACGATTGAGGACCCGATCGAGTTCGTGCATGAGCACGACCAGTGCATCGTGACCCAGCGGGAGGTCGGCATCGATACCGAGTCCTACGAAACGGCGTTGAAAAACGCGCTGCGTCAGGCGCCGGACGTCATCGTACTCGGGGAGATCCGCGACCGCGCCACCATGGACTATGCCATCACGTTTGCCGAGACCGGCCACCTGTGCATGTCCACCGTGCACGCCAACAACGCCAACCAGGCGTTGGAGCGGGTGCTCAACTTCTTCCCCGAGGAGCGGCGCCAGCAGGTGCAGATGGACCTGTCGCTGAACCTGCGCGCCGTGCTTTCACAGCGTCTGGTGCGTGGCATCGATCAACAAAAACGGGTACCCGCGGTCGAGATCCTGCTCAATACCCCCTTGATGTCGGACCTCATTCTCAAGGGCCGCATCGCGGAGATGAAGGAGTTGATACACAACTCAGCGGAACAGGGGATGCAGACCTTCGATCAAGCGCTGTTCGACCTCTTCGAACGCGGGCTCATCAGTTTCCAGGAAGCGCTCCGCCACGCGGATTCGGTCAACAACTTGCGCCTGCGCATCAAGCTCGAAAGCAAGAGGGTGCACCGCGAGGCGCACCTGGACAAGGCGGAGGGTCTGGTACTTCAGGGCTCGCGCGACGATCAGAAGCTGATGCGTTGAGAGCCCGACGCGGCGCAACCAAAGGAACAATAAGAAGACCGGCATGACGGACCAGAAGCCACCCCTGATCGAGAGCTACCTGCGTTACATGGCGGCGCAGGGAGGCTCAGACATCTTTTTGACCACCGGGGCGCCCCCCTGTATCAAGCTTCAGGGCGAGGTTCGCCCGTTCGGGGACAAGCCGCTGATGCCCGGTGTCGTGCGGCACCTGGCCTACGAGTTGATGACGCCCCAGCAGCGTGCCGATTTCGAGCGCAATCTGGAGATGAACTTCGCGACCTCGGTGTCGCGCATCGGGCGTTTCCGTATCAACGTCTACCTGCAGCGCGGTGAGGTCTCGATGGTGGTGCGCTACATCAGCAGCGCCATTCCTGAGCTCGACGCGCTGCGCATGCCGCCCGTACTGAAGGAGCTCGTGATGGCCCGGCAGGGTCTGGTGCTGGTCGTCGGATCAACCGGCATGGGCAAGTCCACAACGCTGGCCTCGATGATCAACTATCGAAACCAGACGGCCTACGGGCACATCCTCACCGTCGAGGACCCGATCGAGTTCACCCACACCCACAAAAAATCCATTGTCGGCCAGCGCGAGGTCGGCATCGACACGCTGAGCTACGACAACGCCCTGCGCGAAGCGATGCGCGAGTCCCCCGACGTCATCATGATCGGGGAGATCCGCGAGGAATCCACCATGCAGGCGGCGCTCAAATTTGCCGACACCGGGCACCTGGTGCTGTCCACGCTGCACGCGGTCAACGCCAACCAGGCGTTGGACCGCATCATCAATCTGTTTCCGACCGACACCCGCAACCGTATCCTCATGGACCTGTCGCTCAACCTGCGCGCGATCGTCTCGCAGCGCCTGTTGCGCGGGCTGAAGGCACCGCGAATCCCAGCCGTCGAAGTCCTGATCAACACACCCTTCATCGCCGAACTCATTCGCCAGGGGAAGGTGCACGAGATCAAGGACATCATGGAGAAGGGCGATGCTGTGGGGATGCAGACGTTCGACCAATCCCTGGTGCGACTCTATGAACAGGGCGAGATCAGCCGCGAGGAGGCGCTCGCCAACGCGGACTCACGCAACAACCTGGAGTGGCGGATCAATTTCGGTGGCGGGGTGGAAACCCGCGAATCTGGCGACCCAGCGCCAGGGGCCACCGGCTCCGCCGAAAGTACGCAGGGCGGCGAGGCCCCAGCAACGAGCCGACCGGCGGACCCAGGTGTACTCAGTGACTTCGACAGCTTTCTCAAGGCACGAGCGCGCGCCCGCCAGACGCCCGCCTGAGCGAATCCCGGTCACAGCTCGTAAACCAGGCGCCCTCCCACGAAGGTATGCGTCACCCGGCCACGGAACACCCAGCCGCCGAACGGTGAGTTCTTGCCCTTGCTCGCAAAGCGCTGCGGGTCGCACACCCACTCAGCAGCCGGATCGACGATACACACATCCGCCAGATCACCGACGCCTAGCCGACCGAGCGGCAACCCTAGGATCGAGGCCGGCCGCGTGGTGATGAGCGCCACCGCCTGGGCCAACGTGAGGACGCCCTCCTCCACCAACCGCAAGGTCAACGGCAACAACGTCTCGAGCGCGGAGATGCCGGGCTCGGTCGCCTGAAACGGCGCTAGTTTCGCATCCAGCTCATGCGGCTGGTGATCCGAGCAGATCGCATCCAACCCATGTTCGGCAAGTCCGCGGCGCAGTCCGCTGCGGTCCCGCGCGCTGCGCAGCGGTGGGCGGGTGTGGCAAAGCGAGTTGAAGTCCGCGATGTCGTCTTCCGTCAGGAATAACTGGTGTGCGCACACATCCGCAGTCACGGGCAGACCGTCATGCCGAGCGCGACGCACCATGTTCATTCCCTTCGCCGACGAGAGTCGGCAGAAATGCGCACGCACCCCAGCCTTCTCGATCAACGGCAGGTAAAAACCGATCGCTGAGGTTTCCGCCGCCTCCGGTATGAATGGCAGACCAAGCTGGGTCGCCACGGCGCCCTCGTGCGCGCAACCGCCATCGGCGAGTGAGGCGTCCTCGGGATAGATGAGCACGGTGAGCTCATGGCTCGCCGCGTACTCCAACGCCTGCCGGGCCACACGCGCGTTGGCGAACGGGCGGTTGACGTTGGTGACAGCGATACACCCGGCGGCCTTGAGACTCGCCATCTCGGTAAGCTGGCGCCCCTCCAGTCGTTCGGTGATCGCGCCGTAGACGTAGATCCGTGCGAGATCCACACTCTCGCGACGCCGTTCGATGAACTCGATGCCAGCCGCCGTGTCGATGGCTGGCGAGGTGTCAGGTGGCGTACAGAGCGTAGTGATGCCCGCGCTCACAGCAGCGGCGGACTCACTGTCGATGTCGCCCTTGTACTCGAACCCTGGCTCGCCCAGCCGGGCCGACAGATCGACGATGCCCGGCATCACGAGCCGATCGCGGGCATCGATGATGCGGTTGGCGATGAAGGCAGGGGGCGCAGCACCCACACCGACCACCCGATCGTCGTCGATGTAGAGCGAGCAGACGCGATCGATGCCGTTGGCCGGATCGACCAGGTGACCGTTTTCGATGGCGATCCTCATCGGCCTGCCCCTGGTTGTGCGCCGAGACACATCGACATGACGGCCATGCGCACGGCCAGACCGTTGCTGACCTGCTCGAGGATGACCGACTGCGGGCCGTCGGCCACCTCCGAGGCGATCTCGACGCCGCGGTTCGCCGGCCCTGGGTGCATAACGATCGCATCCGGCTTGGCGTAGGCCAGCCGCTCGGTGGTCAGTCCATACAGGCGGTAGTACTCATTCTCGCTCGGGATCAGCGCAACGCTCATGCGTTCCTTTTGCAACCGCAGCATGATTACGACATCGACATCCCGCAGCCCCGTCTGCAGCGAGTGAAAAACCTTGACCCCGAGCGCCTCGACCTCCGCGGGCAGCAGGGTCTTCGGTGCGATCACGCGCAGCTCGCCGACGCCGAGCGTGTTGAGGGCCTGGATTTGCGAGCGCGCCACCCGCGAGTGGAGGATGTCTCCCACGATGGCCACCGTCAGCTGCTTCAGGTCACCCTTGCGGCGCCGGATGGTGAACACATCGAGCATCGCCTGGGTGGGGTGCGCATGGCGGCCGTCGCCCGCATTGATGACGCTGATGTGGGGGGCGACGTGGCGGGCGATGAGCTGGGCCGCACCGCTCTCCGAATGCCGCACGATGAACATATCGCTGTGCATCGCCTCGAGGTTGCGCAGGGTGTCGAGCAGACTCTCCCCCTTGGTCGTGGCCGAGGTGCTGATGTTCATGTTCATCACGTCCGCCGACAGGCGCTTGGCCGCCAGCTCGAAGGTCGTACGGGTGCGTGTGCTGGCTTCGAAAAACAGATTGAAGATCGTCTTGCCGCGCAGCAGGGGCACCTTCTTGACCGGTTGTGCCGTGATGCTCGTAAACGATTCGGAGACACTCAGAATCTCCTCGAGCAGCGCTGCCGACAGCCCTTCAATGGTCAGGAAATGCCGCAGCCGTCCGTCCGGAGTGAGCTGCAGCGCCGCCGGCAGCGGGCCAGGCAGCGGCATGTAAGGTCCTTTCATGGCGAGAGCACTTCCAGGTGCAGGGGATCAGGGCCGCTCAGCTTGATGTGCTGGCCGGGGGCGAGCTCGAAATGGCGACCGCACACTACAGGCTCGATCGGCAGTTCACGGCCAGGCCGCTCGGCCAGGACCACCAGGTGAATACTCGCGGGGCGACCGTAGTCGAAGATCTCATTCATGGCCGCGCGCACCGTGCGACCCGTGTGCAACACGTCGTCCACGAGCAGGATGTTCTGTTCATCGACGTTGAACGGCAAATGCGAGGGGCGCACCAGCGGGTTCAACCCTTTGCGCGTGAAGTCATCGCGGTAGAAGCTGATATCGAGCGTCCCCAAGGGCTGGCTCAACCCAAGCAGTCGGTGCAGCCGTTCGGCCACCCACACCCCGCCCGTGTGAATGCCCACCATGGCCGGATGCTTGAGGCCGCGGGCAGTGATCAAGTCGCGTAGCTCGGCGGCCATGCCTTCGAGCAGCTCGTCGATGGAATTCGTATCGTTCATGGATTATCCAGCCAGCTTTCCGCCAGGATGGCAGCGGCCTGTTGGTCGAGCTCGCCTTTTTCAACCTTGCGCCGACGGCCAAGTTGCCGTTGCTGCTTGAGCCGCTCGTTGGCCTCGTACGAGGAGAGCGCCTCGTTGACGAAGCGCACGTCGAGGCCGTATCGCCGCCCTACCTCTGCCCCAAAGCGTTCGATCCTGGTGACCAGCGGATGGGGCGTCTCTCGATTGTGGGTCGGCATCCCGAGCACAATCGCCTGCGGGGCGTACTCCTTCACCAGCCGGTCGAGCTGAGTCCAGACCGCACCGTCGTTGGTCAGCGTGGCGAGCGGCGTGGCGGTATGCGTGACCCTGAGCGCCAGCGCCGCGCCGATGCGCTTTGCGCCATAGTCGAGCACGAGCGCGGACTGAGCGGCTAACTCAGGCATGACCAGCCTGCGGGTTGATGAGGTTCAACTCGATGCCGAGGGCTCGCGCGGCAGCGTGCCAGCGCTGTTCGGGCGGCAGGTCGAAGACGATCGCAGGGTCCGCCTCGGTGGTCAACCACGCGTTGGCGGAAATCTCCTCCTCCAGCTGACCGGGCCCCCAGCCCGCGTAGCCCAGCAGAATCAGGAACCGCTCGGGCCCTTCGCCCCGCGCAATCGCTGTCAGAATATCGTTGGATGCCGTAACGCTGATCGAGTCGCTGACACGCAAGGTGGCATCCCATTGGCGTTCCGCGCTGTGCAACACAAACCCCCTCTCGGGATCAACCGGGCCGCCTGCGTAGAGCACGGCCGACTGCACGAAGGGGTTGCCCTCCGTCAACTCCGTGTACTGGCTGAACACATCGGCCGCCCGGATCTCGGTCGGCCGGTTCACAATGAAGCCAAGCGCCCCCTGTTCGTTATGCTCACAGACCAGCGTGAGGGTTCCCGCAAAATTCGGGTCCGCCAGCCCCGGCATGGCAATGAGAAACTGATTTCCGAGATTCATGCCCATGCAGCCTGTGCACCCGCGTGGAAGGATACGGGATCTGGAGTTCCGGCGATCGCTGACGCCGCTGCGTCCGCAGATGGCCGGCCAGCGCACGGCCAACCCGGGCGCAACCCTGCAACATGGGGGCGCCCGTCCACCGGCTGCGCTGAGGGTTTGATCAGTCGGCGAGTGCGCTCAAACGCCATCGCTGCGGAATACCCAAGTTCGCGTCACCATCAGTTGATCATACTGCGCCCGCATTTCCTTTGGGAAAGGCGGGAACGGCGAGGACATCTTGACGATGCTGATGGCCGCTTCGTCCAAAACCCGGCTGCCGGAGGACAAGGCCACGTGCACCTTCAACACGGCGCCCGTGTTGTCGAGCAGCACGTTGAGGATAAGTTTCCCGCTGATCCCCTCGCGGCGCGCATCCTCCGGGTAGTTCAAGTTACCAATGCTCTCGACGCGCTTGACCCAATAGTCGATGTAGCGTGCCTCGACCGCGCTCTTGGCCGATAGGGCGTCGATGAAATGGATCTTGGGCCGCTTGGCATAGCGCTGGGAGGCCAGATCGACTTCCGCCGCGAGCCGGGCAATTTCGATGTCGCGCCTTGAGATCTCCTCCGGCGTGAGGCGGTCCGACCGATGCTCCCGCTCGGTCTTGGTCTGCGGCTGGACCTGCACCTTGGAACGCGTCGCGTCCAGCGTCTGCTGCTCGCGCACCTCCCGGGGGCGCTGGTGACGTTCCTCGTTGGGGACTGGGGCCTCACCCTCGGCGACACTCGGCATGGGCGAGGAGAGCATTTCCGCAGGGCGGCCGTCCGCCTCGGCGCTGCCGCTCTGCTGCTGGTTGAACTGCGCGATGCGCTTGGCGTCCTTCGGCGCCTCCTGACTGACCGTATTGACCAACACGACGTCCAGCGCGTTGCGGATCGCGTCACCCTTGCCGAACTGGAGACTGAAGGACACCCCGAGGATGATCAGGCCGTGGAGCATGGTCGCGACGAACAACGTCAGACCAAAGCGGTCGGTCGGTGTCACCTGCGGGCTTGCGATCACTGCTGCCATGTCGAGACGGTACCCACTCGTGCGCGAAATCGTGACATTCTACCCTCTTCGCACGATCAAACCACGAACGCCAACCCAAAAACGCATGCGCCCGCTCAGCCATGCAGCGGATTGCTCAAGGGCGCCGCGACACGACCGATTGACCGCGCCCTCCTCAGACAAGATCGACAGCGATTCGATCCATCAGCTGGCCCGCGATATCGAGGCCGAACTGGGCGTCCAGTTCGCGAATGCCGGTTGGGCTGGTGATGTTGACCTCGGTGAGGTAGTCACCGATCACGTCGATGCCAACGAACATCAGCCCCCGGCGGCGCAGCTCCGGCCCCAGCTCGGCGCAGATCCAGCGGTCGCGCTCGCTGAGTGGCTGACCGCGCCCCGTGCCGCCAGCCGCAAGATTGGCGCGACTTTCTCCCGGCGCCGGAATCCGCGCAAGGGCGTAGTCGACCGGCTCACCGTCGACCAGCAGGATCCGCTTGTCGCCTTCGACGTACTCCGGCAGGAAACGCTGGGCGATGGCCGTCTGCCGCCCACCCTTCAACAACGTCTCGAGGATCACATTGGTGTTCGGATCACCCTGGTCGATGCGAAAGATCGACGCCCCGCCCATCGAGTCGAGCGGCTTGACGACAATACGGCCATGCTCCCGCAGAAACTCGAGAAACACCTCCCGGCGACGCCCCACGACCGTGGGCGGGGCGCATTGCGGAAACAGGGCCGTGGCAAACTTCTCGTTGAGATCGCGCAGACTCCGCGGATCGTTGTACACCCGCAGACCCTCGCGCTGCGCCTGCTCGAGCAAGTAGGTACTGTAGATGTACTCCATGTCGAAGGGTGGATCCTTGCGCATGACCAGCGCACTCAAAGCACTGAGCGGCTGGTCACGCGCCGCGTCCAGCTCGAACCAGTGCTGCGGGTCGTTGAACGCGCGCGCGGGGGCCATGCGCCCCATGACCCGACCACCCCGCAGGTAGATATCAGCGGGCTGCAGGTACCAGACGGTCCAACCGCGGCGCGCCGCAGCCAGCATCATCGCGAGCGTGCTGTCCTTTTTGGGGTTGATGGATTCTATGGGATCCATCACAAACCCGATGTCGATATCCATGCCAGAATTCACCGAGAGCAAACGTTCGTTCCGACCCCCTCAGCAGGCCGGGGAGGCCATGCGTTGCGGGGCTTCCGGACAAAACGATAACTGGATTGAAGATTTGGACATCCGCGGTTGCTGGGATTTTTCGTCATGCGCTAGATTCGAGTGCCGAAATCGACGCGCAGCAGACGCACACGGGAGGCAAGATGTCGGTGGCTGAAAAGCATCCATCGTTGGGTAGCGCACTCAGGGTGATGGTGATCGACGACAGCAAAACCATCCGTAAAACGGCGGAGGCGCTGTTGAAGAATCACGGCTATGAGGTCATTACCGCGGTCGACGGGTACGATGCACTTTCGAAGATCGCCGAGCACGAACCGAACATCATCTTCGTGGACATTCTAATGCCGCGCCTGGACGGCTATCAAACCTGCGCGCTGATCAAGCACAACAAGCGCTTCAAGCAGACACCGGTGATCATGCTCTCGAGCAAGGACGGCATATTCGACAAGGCAAAGGGTCGTGTCGTGGGCTCCGAACAGTACCTGACCAAACCATTCACCCGGGACGACCTGCTGGGCGCGATCCGCCAGCACGTCCAGTAAGGCATCATCGGCAGCAAAAGGACCTGGAGACTCCCCGTGGCGCACATCCTCGTCGTCGATGACTCTGCGACCGACCGGCACGCATTCCGCAAGATCCTGGAGAAAAACGGCCACACCGTGACCGTTGCCAACAACGGCTCGGAGGGCTTGCAGCTGGCCAAGCGTATCAGCCCGGACCTGATCCTCATGGACGTGGTGATGCCCGAGCTGAACGGCTTTCAGGCTACCCGCGAGCTGAGCCGAACCGAATCGACTCGCAACATCCCGGTGGTCATGGTCACCACGAAGGACGGCGAGTCGGACATGCTCTGGGCCAAGCGTCAGGGCGCGCGCGCCTACCTCGTCAAACCGCCGAGCGAGCGACAGCTGCTCGGCTGCATCGGTGACCTGTTGGGCGGCGGCAAATGATGCACTCGGAAGCCAGCACCGACCCCTTTGCGCTCCTTGCGGAGATCGACCGGCAATACCGGGCGCAACGAGCCAGCGCGGACGGTAACGGACCCGCGCAGGAGGAGTGGATCGGCGTACTGTTTCGCGTCGGCTCCGACCGCCTGCTGGCCCCGATGCCCACCCTCGCCGAGATCCTCCCGCCACCCGAGGTGGTGCGTGTACCCGGCGTCAAACCGTGGCTGCTTGGCATTGCCAACCTGCACGGCGTACTGGTGCCGGTCGTGGATCTGCAGGCGTTCCTGACCGGGGAGCCACTCACAGGGTCGGACTCGGCCTGGCGGCTTCTGGTCGCCACAGACGGTAACCAAAAGTATGGGCTTCTGGTTAACGAAGTGTTCGGCATGAAGCACTACTGGCCGGGTGATGAACTGCAGGCCCTGCCGGAGATCTCGACCCAGGTCGCGCCGTTCGTCGCGACCTCCTACAAGCGCTACGGAGAGCACTTTGCCGTATTCGATCTCAACCGGCTCCTCAGTCACCCGGGCTTCAACGACACCGCCCGCTGAGCCGGTGCACCTGCGCAATGAAGGGCCCAACACACAGGTATCTGACAGATGAAAGCGCTCGGTTTGAAACCCTCCAAATCCCGGCAGGCAGCCAGCATCAGCCGGCCGGTTGGCCTGTGGGGAAGCCTGGTCCTCCTGTTCATCGTGCTGATGGGCGTGTCCTTCTATCAGGCGGCAAAACTGGGTAACACGGGCCGCAGCCACGGTGAGGCTGCCGCCGCCCTGCGCCTGCTCTCGCAACGCTTGACCACGCAATCACTGGCTGCCTCGCAGGGCGGCGACACCGCCTTCCTGCTGCTAAAGCAGCTGCGTGAGGAGTTTCAGCAAAACCTCAACCGCCTGTGCATCGGCGATGCCGAGGCGGGCGTACCTGCCCTGTCCCCCGAGCTCAAACCCGAACTCGACCAGATCGTAGGCCAGTGGGAGCGCTTAGACCGGCAGCTCAACGCCATCCTCGCCAGCCGCGGCGTCATCACTCGCACCAAGCAGGCGGTGGACGTCGTCAAGTCCAAACTCCCCGCGTTGCTGGATGCCTCCGCAAGAATCGTCGAGATCCTGCGCGATGCCCGCGCTGGCACCAACCAGATCTACATGGCCACGCGCCAGCTCATGCTCGCGCAGCGTATCGAGAACAACCTGACCAGCCTCCTGGTGGGGGACGCCTCCGCGATCAACGCGGCCGACCAGCTCAACAAGGACGTCTCCGTCTTCAGCCAGGTCGTGGACGCCATGCGCAGCGGCAATCCCGCGCTCGGCGTGGACCGGGTCGCAACGCCCGCCGCGCAGGGTGCCCTCGCCGCGATCGTGTCCGATTTCGGGGACGTCGCCGACCGGGCCAGCAATTTGGTGGAGATCGCCCCGCAGCTCTACAGCGTCCGTCAGGCTGCCGTGTCGGTCGAAGGCGAGGGGCGCGCGCTGTTCGACGGTACCACCCGGCTTGAAGCCGCCATCCAGGAACACAACCGCAGCGCGGCGCTCTGGTCGAACGCCGGCCTCATCCTTGCGCTGCTCGCCCTGTTGAGCTTCCTGGCCATGGCACATGGGGTGCTGCGCGCCACACGCACGCAGCTGCAGCAGTCCAAGGCGTCCAACGACCGCAACCAGGCAGCCATCCTCAAGTTGCTCGATGAAATGGCCACACTCGCTGATGGCGACCTGACCGTGAACGCGACGGTGACCGAGGACATCACGGGCGCGATTGCCGACTCCGTGAACTACGCCGTGGACGCGCTGCGCACGCTGGTCACGACCATCAACGAATCAGCCAACCGGGTCTCCGAGCGCGCCGAGCGCACGCGGCGAACCTCCATCCAGCTCGCTGAGGCGAGTAAGAAACAGGCGCGCAAGATCGCCTCAGCCACCGACTCGATCAATGACCTCACGCACTCGATCGAGCGGGTTTCCAATAGCGCCGAACTCTCAGCGAAGGTTGCCGAGCAGTCGCTGGTCATCTCGCAACGCGGCGTGGACACCGTGCACCGCACCATCGAGGGCATGGACAAGATCCGTGAGCACATTCAGGACACTTCCAAGCGCATCAAGCGCCTGGGTGAGAGCTCGCAGCAGATTGGCGAGATCGTCGGCATGATCACCGACATCGCTGACCAGACGAACATCCTCGCACTCAACGCCGCCATCCAGGCCTCCTCCGCCGGTGAAGGCGGACGGGGATTCGCTGTCGTCGCCGACGAGGTGCAACGACTGGCGGAGCGGGCCGCCAACTCGAGTAAGCAAATCGAGGTGCTGGTCAAGACTATTCAGGCGGATACGCATGAGGCCATCAGTTCCATGGAAAAGAGTACGGCCAACGTCGTCACCGGCGCCCATCAGGCCGAAGACGCCGGCAAGGCGCTCAGCGAAATCGAAAAGGTATCGCACAAACTGGCCGATCTGATCCGCAACATCTCCGAGGAGGCGCGCGAGCAGGCGATCGTCTCCGGTGTTGTCGCCGAGGCGATGGGTTCGATCCAGGAAATCACGAAGCAGACCGTGAACGCGACCAACGAGACCGCAGTCGCCCTGGCGGAGCTCGTCAATCAGGCGTCCGATCTCAGAAAGTCGGTGGAGGGCTTCAAGCTGCCCGACACCCCTGCGCTCGCCGACGACATGAACGCAGCGCGCGAATCTGTCGCGAACCAGGCCGGTGGCGTAGCGGTCGGAGTGTGACCGGCGGTCCGGACAGGGATGTCAGGCAGGCTTAGTGTTAGAGGAATCCATGGACTCGCAAATCAGGCATCGCTTCAATTCGCTCACGTGGGTCAAGCGGGAGATCGACCGCTCCCTCGAGGCAGCGCGCGCGGCCGTGTTGAATTACCTCGACGACACTGCGCAGGTACAGCACCTCCACCGTGCACTGCCGCAAATCAAGGACGTGCTCGGCACGTTGGAAGTTGCCGAGCTCAGCGGCGCGGCCATGCTCGCTCAGGAGTGCCTCGCCCTGATCCGGCAAGTCGCCGACAATCGCGTGCGGCGGCCTGTCGAAGCCTGCAAGCTCGTGGTGCGTGCGCTCATCCAGTTGCCGGATTACCTCGAATACATTCAGTCCGGACGTGAGGACATCCCGCTTGTGCTCGTGTCCATCCTCAATGACCTACGCGCAGCACGCGACGAGGAGCTGATCTCCGACAACATCGTGAAAATCTCGAATCTGGACCAGGGATCGGACGTAGCGGAAACCCGTCCACTGACTCACGAGGACCTGCAGGGCCTCGCACACCTCACGCGGCATGTATTCCAGCTCGGCCTGCTCGGCTGGTACCGCAACAAGAACGTCCAGTCGAACCTCAAAAAGATGGCCTTGGTGTGTCAGCGCCTGCGGCACGCCTCGCACTTCCGCGCAAGCAAGCGCCTGTGGTGGGTATCCGAGGCGATACTCGAGGCGCTGCACTCGAGGGTGCTCGCGCCTTCCGCGGCCATCAAGCTCGTGCTCGGCAAGATCGACCGTCAAATCAAGCTCTTGTTCGAGATGGGCGAACAGCGCTTCGCGCCGCTGATTCCCATCGAGCTGGTGCGAAGCCTTCTGTACTACGTGGCCATTGCCGAACCTGGCAATCCGGTCGTCGATGCCGTGCGCGAGGCCTATTTTCTGGATGGCGACCTGCCAAGTCCCGAAGCGCTCTCTGCCGCTCGCATCAGCGTGAGCGGACAAAACAACGCCCTGTTCCGCTCCGTGGCCAAGGCGGTTTGCGAGGACGTCCAGGACCTCAAGGACCAGCTCGAAATCTTCGGGCTGGCCGAGCGTAAGACCATCGACCTGCTCATCCCGGTCTTACCGTCGCTGCGCCGACTGGCCGAGACGCTTGGCATGTTGGGCCTGTCTGAGCTGCGCGAGGCGGTGCACGCGCGCTTCGAAGAGCTGGAGCGCACGCTGGACGATCGGCAAATTCCCGACGAAGCGCAGTCCGAAGCCCTCGCCAAGACGCTGCTCGAAGTCGAGGCCAGCATGGCCTCTTACGGCGTGGGCGCGCGCGACATGCTGGTCACGCTCGAGGATAGTGACAGCGATGCCGCCGGTCAGGACAAGCTCCGCGACATCGAATACGCCAAGACACGCGCCGTCGCCATTCGCGAGACGCTCACCGAACTCGAGCAGTGCAAGACTGCGATCGCCACCTACGTCAAGTCTGAGGCGAGCGACCGGCTCGCGCTCGCACCCATCGAAGGGTCGCTCCAGCGCATGCAGGGCGCGTTGCAGGTACTCGAACTCGACCAGTGTGCCTCACTGGTGCGCGACTTTGCCCCCGCCATGCAGCGCATCGCAACCCACGAACGTTTGCCAGCCACCTCTGCCGTGGAACGCATGGCCGACGTGGTGGCGAGCATCGAGCTGTACCTCGAATCGATCGAGGTCAGTGGCGAACCGCATCCGCCTTATCTTGATTCAGGACGACTTGCCCTGCACGCCCTTGAGCGGCAGCTCGACGAGCTCGTCGAGCAGACGTCCGTTGCGGAGGACGCGGCGGCGATTGAAGAGGCGATGCTGCTCGAGCCTGCGCTCGACGACGCACTGCGGGCAGACGAGGACCTCCTGTCGGGCACGGAGATCATTGACCTGACCGAGGAGTTCGACGAACCGCTGACCGATCTCGGTATCAACGCGACCCTGATCGGGCTGGATGCCAGCGCCAGCGGCCTCGACCATGAGCAGATTGCGGCTGACGACCAGTTCGAGGGCGATCTGTGGGATACCTCCCTGATGCGCGCGCTCGCATTCGACGAGACGAACGCAAAGCCGACGGTCGACGCGGAGGCAGCCGTCGTTCCCGAACCGCAGATGGCCCCTGAGGGGGTTCCAGCGGGCAGCCCGGCACTGTCAATGAGGGGGGGCGGCGAAGCGCAGCCAGCAGACCTCCCGGCGCAAACCGATCCCTTCGCGGGACTGGAGGTGCTGACCAGCGATGCCGACCCCGAGTTCCTGGACATTTTTGCCGAGGAACTGGGCGAGGAAATCCAGCGGTTGAACGCGGCCATCGGCACGTGGGCGGACAACCCAGCCGAACGTGAGGCACTGACCCAGATCCGCCGCGCATTCCACACGATCAAGGGAAGCTCGCGCCTGATCGGCGCCCAGGTCATCGGGGAGTTCGCCTGGAATCACGAGCACCTGTTGAACGGGGCGATGGACGGCTCGATCCCCGTCACTCCAGCCCTGATCGCGTACGTGCAGTCGGGTATTGCCCTGCTCCCCGTGCTGCGTGACCAGTTGCTCGCCCGCGAGCGCCCGAACGCCGCCGTCATTTCACACCTGGCGCGCATCGACACGGTCGAAAATCCGAACGCCGAATCGGCCGGCACGCTCGACCATCCTGCGGAGCCTCCGGAGACGTTGACCGAACCGGCCGACGCCGCCGTCTCCGAGACTTTGGAACGCGCGCGCGACGAGGAGCTCGCTGGATCTGCTACGGTGCTACCCGCCATCGTCCCGAGTCCGCTGTCCGGCGAGACCGCTGTCCCCAGCGAGGAGGCCGCCCGCAGCGAACCTACCAAGCCGGCGGACGAGCCCGATGCGCATGCCGTCCAGGCGTCGGCAACTACGGTGGATCAGCCGAGCGACAGTGTCGTGGCACCCGAATCGACCGAGTCCGAGGCCGTGCTCGCAGGCGATGAGGCGGTCATCCTCGCCTCCGCCCAAGATGTGGCGGGCGTGATCGAGGAGACCGCGAAGCCGCATGATACGGCTTTGCTGGATATCTTTGCCGCTGAGGCGCTCGAGCACATCTCGCAAATCCGCAAGGCGTGTGCCCGCTGCGAGATGGGGCCAGCGCTCGTCGATGAACCGCTGCTGCGTGCTGCGCACACGCTCAACGGCGCGGCCCGAACCGCCGCGTTGCCGGAGATCTACGAGACCGCGAAGGATCTCGAGCGCCTGTTGACGCTGAAATACCGGCACGCGCTGGTGCTGGACGCAGACGAGGTGACGTTGCTGCTGGACTTTGCGGGTTACGTGGAGCACGTGATCGCCGCGCTTCAGGCGTCAACACCGGTTCCCCAGGACCCCACCTTGCAGTGGCGTGCCCACGAAGCCGCCGAGGCTCTCGCACAGAGCCCCAGCCTGGACGTGCCCGTGGCGGCGGTCGAACTGGAGGCACAGGACTCAGCTCAATCACCCGAGGTCGCAAACGACGCGCTGGCGGCCACCATCGACGCCCCTGGGTCAAACGATGCACCGCAGGCGTCACCCGCCGCGGACGAAGCTATGTCCTCCGGGCTCACGCCGCGAGGCGGGTCGAGCGAGCCCGCCAAGACCTGGCAGGAGGACGGCGCGGGTGAGCAATCGGCCGAGCTTGTCGAGGTGTTCCTCGAGGAATGCCGTGAGATCCTCGACAGCTGCGACAACATCATGGCGCGCTGGCAGTCGAACCCGAGTGATGCTGGGCCGCTGGCCGAACTGCGCCGTGAGTTGCACACCCTCAAAGGCGGCGCCCGGATGGCGGGGATTCAGGTGCTTGGGGACCTCAGCCACGCACTGGAGAATGTCCTCCTCGACGTCGTGGAGGGCCAACTCAATCCTGACCGCGAGCTGTTCGACCTGATCCACACCGGTCTCGACCAGATCAACCAGATGGCCGCGCTCATCCAGGCCCACAAGCCCGTGGCCAACAACCAGCCGCTCATGGAACAGTTGGCCCGCGTGCGACGGGGCGAAAATATCTCCGCAAAGACGCTCGCCGGCATCATGGCGCAGGTGGAAAGCCCTGTGGCAGCAGCCGATCCGGTAAGGACGATGACGGTTGCTGCACCGACCGAACCGGCCACAACCCCATCCCCCGAAACCGAGCACGAAGCGGATACCGCGCCGGGCGAAGCGGTCGCTGCGGAGGTCGCAGCGGCCCGGGATGTCGTCAAGATTCGCGCCGACTTGCTCGACAAGATGGTCGACAACGTCGGCGAAGTGAACGTATTTCAGTCGCGGCTGGAGCAGCAGGTCGGCGGTTTCGCGTTCAACCTGCAGGAACTCGACCAGACCATCAAGCGGCTTGGGGCCCAGTTGCGCCGTCTCGAGGTGGAGACCGAAGCACAGATCGTGCATCGCTACGATGCAAAGATCGACCCGGACGAAAGCTCGGTCTACGACAAGTTCGATCCGCTGGAGCTGGACCGCTATTCGACCATGCAACAGCTCGCCCGCGGTCTGGCGGAGAGTTCCAACGACCTGGTCAATCTCCACCAGATCCTCTCGGAACAGATTCGCGCGCTCGAATCCCTGCTTCGCCAGCAGAGCCGCGTCAGCGGAGATCTTCAGGAGAGCCTCCTGCAGACCCGCATGTCGGAGTTCAGGGTCATGGTCCCGCGGCTGCGGCGGGTGGTCCGACGCGCTGCCTTGGAGCTGGGCAAGGAGGTGGAGCTCCACGTCAGCGGCGAACAGCAGCCGCTCGACCGCAAGATGCTGGAGGGCATCATGGTGCCGCTCGAGCACATGCTGCGCAATGCGGTCGCGCACGGCATCGAGCTGCCGGAACACCGGACGCAGGCGGGCAAGCCACGCATCGGCCGCATCCAGGTGAGGATTGCGCGCGAAGGCCCGGAGGTCGTCATCGCGGTCTCGGATGACGGTGCTGGAATCAACCTCGATGCCGTCCGGCGCAAGGCGATGGCGGTCTGCCTGATCGACGGTTCGCGTGAGTTGACCGACGCCGAGGTCATGGAACTGATCCTCCAACCTGGCTTTAGCACAGCGGAACGCGTGAGCCAGCTCTCGGGTCGCGGCGTCGGTATGGACGTGGTTCAGGAGCAGGTGCGGCGCCTTAACGGTGTGCTCGATATCCAGTCGACACCCGGTCAGGGCACCCGCTTCCGGATCCACTTGCCGTTCACGCTCGCGATCAACCAGGCCCTGCTGATCACAGTCGGCACCGAGCTCTTCGCGGTACCCCTGACCGCCATCGACAGCGTGGTGCAGATCCCGGCCAAGGTCCTGAATGACAAATTCGCGCACCGCGATCCCGGCATCGAGTATGCAGGCGCCAGCTACCAGCTCAAGCTGCTTTCAGCGGTGCTGGAGCGCGACGCGCATCACCCGGTGCCTCACTTCGAACGCACCATGCCCGTGCTGCTCGCACGCACTCACGACAGGGCGGTGGGATTCGTCGTCGATCAATTGATCGGCAACCGCGAGATTGTCGTGAAGTCAATCGGCGCCCTGTTCCAGTCGGTCAAGGGGATCTCCGGCGCGACCATCCTCGGCGATGGGCGCGTTGTGCTCATCCTCGACATGCTGGGCCTGCTGCGTTCAGTCGCTGGCGAGGCGTCCTGGGCGCCGGCACCGGTGCGCAAGGAATCCTCGGTTGGGACAGAACGCCCAACGATCATGGTGGTCGACGACTCGATCACCATCCGCAAGGTCACGGCACGCATGCTCGAGCGGCACAATTTCAACGTGATCACCGCAAAGGACGGCATGGACGCCATCGCGCAGTTGCAGGAAGTGCGGCCCGATATGATGCTGCTCGATATCGAGATGCCGCGCATGGACGGCTACGAGCTTGCTGCGCACATTCGCAGCATGGACACCAACCGTGAGTTGCCGATCATCATGATTACCTCGCGCACGGGCAAAAAGCACCGTGATCGGGCGCTCGAGCTCGGTGTGAATCGGTTCCTCGGCAAGCCGTACCAGGATCAGGTGTTGATCGAAAACATCCAGGCCGTTTTCAAGGAAGTCGGACAGCAGGCACATGGAAACGCAGCACGCTAAAGTAAAGATTCAATCGCTGATCGTTCCGATGCGGCTGCAAAATCTACTGGTGCCGCAGAGCGCTTTGGTCGAGGTCGTGTCGATGCCGGAAGTGCGCCCCCTGCAAAGCGTACCGGACTGGATTCGGGGGCTGCTGGTGTGGCGCGATCGCGAGGTACCACTGGTGTCACTGGAGCGTTTCTGTGATCTGCTGCCAGAGCAGACCCAGGTACGCACCCGGCGCGTTGCCGTGCTCAACGGCCTGCTCAACCTGCGCGGCCTGGACAGCTTCGCGATAGAGATTCAGGGCATACCGCACCCCGTGCGCCTAGGTGAGTCAGACATCCGACCTCAGGCGCCGTATAAGTCTTGCGACCTGATCGCCCAGTACGTGCTCGCGGCGGGCGTCAAATGCTTCATCCTGGACCACGGTGAGCTAGAGCGCCGGCTGCACGGCGCGATCGCCAGCGAGGCATCCCAGTCGGCCTGAAGCCAACGCGGCTCGATTGAGCGCCGCGTCACTAGGGCCCGCCTACGCCGTCGATTGCCTAAGGAGACACTGATATCTTCATTCCCTCTCCCCCGCTTGCGGGGGAGAGGGTCACCTGCTGAATCGCCGTAACGTCTCCCTCACCCCTGCCCCTCTCCCTGAGGGCGAGGGGATTCAATCGGTGTTTCCTTGAGTGAGCGGCCCCGGCTGCCTCACCCGATCCGGCGCTCGCATCACTTGCGGCGGGCGGCGTACCCCTCGCCTCAGAAAAGCGCCGTCAGGCCCGAACCGTCAGGCGAGGCTGTCGGCAACCCGCCGCAACAGGGCAGCGGCCTCACGGCCGACGTCGGCGACCTCTGCGGCGTCGGAGAGACGCAGCACGGAGATGGGGTCCATGAAACGCACGACGACCTGATCATCGGCCACCTCCTGCAGCGCGACGTTACAAGGCAGGAGCGTGCCGCCGTTGGGGTCCGATTCGATCACCCTCAGGGCGAGCGCAGGCTGACAGGCGCCGAGGATGCGGTAGGGGCGGATCGCGGTACCGAGTTTGTTCTTCACGATGTCCGACACCGGTATGTCGCTCACAACACCCATCTTGTGTTCCATGAGTGCCGCCGTGACGCGGGCGACGGCGTCGTCAAACGGCATGCTGAGCGTGACTTCGAATGTATACATCGAGGGCTCCTGGGCTATGGGTTGAATCAACGACCGGCATCGTCACGGCGACGCCCGTGGTCGAGGATCGAACGGTATTGGAATAGTGTACCTACCACGGCAGTGGTCCTACTTGGAGAAACCGCAGACCGCAGCGATACCCGCGCTGCGACCTCTGCGCGGCCCAGAATGGTAGGGCAGCTCCAGCCGACCGGCAACGATGATGCTCAACCCATGGGCAAACCCGGCGCCGAGCGATGCGCCAGGCGCGGCTAGATGCCGTCGAAACGTCCTTCGTCCAGACGCTTGATGAGTTCGGGGGTCACGGCGTCGAAGCGCAGGATGCGCTTGCCTTGATGGTCGCGCACGAACTCCTCGGCCTCGGCCTGGGACGCGAGCGGCACGAGTTCGTGCCCCATCGGCCCCAGCACGTCGGAACCGATGACAAACCAGGCGTCTTGGGCGCGGATGCGACTCAAGCCGTAGTACTCGGTGACCCCGATCGCCTGAATGTCCTCACGGCGGCGGCCCGGGGCCCATTTTGCGAGGTCCTGCAGATACTTGAACAGGTCCTTGGCCCCGTCGAAGTGGTGCGCATGCCCGTCTCGATACAGCACGGTCGCGATCCACTGCGGGTACTTGGATACGAACATGCCGCACACCGGGCAGGTGTCCTTTGGCCCCGGTGCGGGCAGTTGCAGCGACTCAGCGTGAGAGCGCAACGGCGCGGCAACCAGACAGAGCCACACCGCTGCAAGCCCCAGGCGTCGCGTCCAGACACCCGCGCCGATCACTGCTGCATCGCTTTGGCGCGCCGCTCGGCACGCATCTTGCGGATACGCAACGTGTCGTCGGCCATGCTGGTGTAGGCGGCACGCAGGGCCTTGTCGAAGTCGCCCAGTTCACCGCCGTGTTCGGCCTGCGACTTTTTCGCTGCGTCAGCAGAGGAGAACGCCATCTTGCTCACGGCCGTCATCGTACCCTTGAGCTTCGAGCCGATCAGGTAGGTCGCGGCATCCACCGGCACCAGCGGCTTGACCTCGTCGCTCGAGCCGAAATCGGCTGCGTAGATCGCTTTCGGACCGCGGTCGATGTTCAGCGCCAGGCTCAACGCCAGACAGTGGATCGAGCAAGTGCCGTCGACCAGATCGTCCTCATACTGCACGAGGTGGCGGCTATGGTTCCACTGCTTGCGGTCCATGCCGCAGTAAGGGCACTTCGGGTACTTTTGCAGCTCGTTTTCGAGCGGTGAGGCATCGGCAGTCGTCTTGGGGACGAACTGCAGCGGCGTACCGTCGGTGTCGCAACGCGCTGCTGTCGGCGCGGCAGCAACCGGCCGCAAACCAACTGCGCTGACCGCGCCAAGGGATGCGAGGACCTTGACGACTTTACGGCGGCGGGTGTCGACATCGCTCATGTGGTGTCTCCATGGCTTTGATTTAACTTGGATTATGAAAGCCGCAAGGCGACTTTGAACTAGGATACGCCCAGCGACCCGAGACAAACATGCGACAGATTGCCGCACCCCATTAGCCCGCCAGCCCGCGCATCACGTCAAAAAACACCCAGCCCTCGTACAGCGTCCACACACCGAGAATCACGACCGTGAGCCCGAGCAGACGGCGCGGCCAGCATCCCCGCAGCCGTGTGCCGAGCAGCGAGGCGAGCGCCGAGACGGCAAACATGGCCGGCAGCGTGCCGAGCCCGAAGATCACCATCAGCAGCGCACCCCGCGCAGGATCTGCCGTCGCCGTGGCCTTGAGCGCGACGGAAAACACCAGGCTGCACGGCACCAGGCCGTTGATCAGGCCGCCGAGGGCGGAGGCGACGAGTCGGTGACGGGGAACTCCGACATGACGGCGCAAGGGCTTGACCGACACGTTGCAGGCAGGTTGCGCGGCCCCTCCCCCAAGCCCCAAATGAACGCCAATCGAGATCACGGCGATGCCGGCCAGGATCATCAACACCCCCTGCCCTTTGCCGAACAGGCCGGTCTGCACCAGGGCGCTGCCGAGCGCCGCACCGACCGCGCCGAGTACCGTGTAGACCCCGAGGCGCACGGCGTGATAGAGCGCCGGCACCGCGAGGGACGGCCGCACACCGCAGAGCGCGCCGAACCCGGCCGCGAGCCCGCTGCACATCCCCAGGCAGTGCAGCGCCCCGGCCAGGCCAGTGAGAAACGCGAGCGCGTAGCCGAACTCGTCGCTCACAGCGCCCCGCGCACCGCGCGCTCGAACACCTCGGGCGTGGACTCGCCGATGATGCGCGACGACAGCCGTCCCTGCTGGTCCACGATGAAGGTCGTCGGCAAGCCGAGGACGCCATACTGGCGCGCAACTTCGCCCTCCGTATCCAGCAACACCGGGTAGCTCGTACCGAGCCTCGCGATGAACGCCGCGGCGGTCTCACGGTCCTGGCGGACGTTGATGGCCAGGATCACGAGCCCCTCCTCCTTCAGGCGCTGGTAAACCGGCTCCAGTGCCTGCATCTCCGACTTGCAGAACGGACACCAGTCGGCCCAGAAGCGCACGGCGACCACCCGGCCTGACACATCCTCCGGCAAACGCAGGGTTTCGCCGGAGAGCGACATCAACGCGAAGCCGGGCACCGGCTCGCCCGGGGCCAGCGCCGGGGGCTTGCCCGAGCACGCGGTGACAAGCGCCACGAGGAGCAGCGCTGAGGTCAGCTTCCAAGCACGCAACGGCGATCGACTGCCAAGCGCCTGGTGCGCGAGAATTTGAAACACAGGCACCCGAAACCGACCGGCGCAGTCACCGCCCTGTGATGCCTTCATTGCCCGCGCCTTGCCGCGCAGTGGACTCCGCATTACCACCAAACGCCCTCCATCGTCAGGTTCGACCGCAGCACGGCGAGTGTGGCCACCGCGAAGAACACGGTAAAGGCAGCTAATGCCAGCCACGCGTAGTGCCGCGCCAGCCGCGGGGCCGCCTCGGCGAGTGTCGGGATGCGTCGCCAGGGTGCGACCAGCCCCGTGCCTAGCGCAAACGCCGTGGCCGTAAACAGCGGCAGGTAGAGCGCGTAGCCCACGTACCCGTGGCCAGCCTTGAGCAAGCAGAACGGGCAGTGATGGTGCGGGTGCTCATAGACGTACAGCGCGATGAACGAGACGATGGCCACGACCGCGATCAGGAACGTCGACACCCCCACCAGCGCAAACAGCCGCGCGCCCCTCGCCCGCCACAGAAAGTAACCCCCCGTCGCGGCGAGCGCGGCACCGCTCGCATAGAATAGGATCGCTGCGTAACGGGGCGGTACTGCAGCGACTTCCGCGGCCACGCCTCGTCCCTCCGGGGTGAACAACGCGCCACAGCAGGAGGTGATGACATCGGGCTTGAGTCCGGCGAAGAACGCTGCCTGCGACCCGGCCTCCAGCACGACCAGCGGGGCGATCGCAATCAGCAGCGCGTACTTCCGCCTCACGAGTGGGTAGTCCGGCGCGCGCTGGTCCAGCGCATCGAGGGTGAGCCACGCGAAACCGGCGAATCCCACGGCCATCTTTGCCCACAAGGTCGGCCAGCCGAAGCCATTGACGTTCAGGACCCCGGTGGCGCACATCGCGCCGACGAACTGGCTCGAGAGCTGCTCGGCCGTGTAGACGAACAGGAGCAGCGCGAGGATCTCCGCCATGAAGCTGTAGGCCACGACGGTCGAGATCAGGTAGGTCTGACGTTCGAGCCGCAGTTGCCGCTCGCTGCCACTCGTGATGTCCCAATGCCGCAGGATGCGCACACCGAATGCCGCGGCGCCGACCATCAATGCCGCCAGCGTGAACGAAGCGCCTTGCAGCGCCATCACCGACGGACTGATCATGCGGACACCACCTGCCCGTCGCGCATCTCGACGACCCGCTCGACCACGGGGGATTCGAACACCAAGGGGTCATGGCTGCTGAGCAGCACGGTGACACCGCCTGCGGCGAGCGTGGCGACGTGATCCATGAACGCCTGCGACAAGCGGCTGTCGAGGTTGGCGGTGGGCTCATCGGCGATCAGGATGCGCGGCTCGTTGATCAGCGCGCGGCAGATCGCCACACGCTGCGCCTCACCGCCGGATAGCCATTCGACGCGCGCCGCGGCTTTGTGGTCGAGGTCGAACTGACGCAGCCGCTCGTGCGCCGCGGCCTTCAGCGCCCCATGATCACGCCCCAGCGGATAGGCTGGCAGCATGACGTTCTCCAGCACCGACAGGCCCCGGATCAGGTTGAACTGCTGGAACACAAAGCCAAAGGTGCGCCGGCGCACCTCGGTCATGAACCGCTCGGGCAGCCCGGACAGGGGCTCGCCGTCTAGCGTGATGCGTCCCGAAGTCGGTCGCGCCAGACAGCCGATCAACGACAGCAGCGTGGTCTTGCCCGAGCCGCTCGGGCCCTTGAACACGACCACGCGCTCCCCGTCGAGCCGCAGCGACACGTCCCGGATGGCCCGAAACTCATTGGGCCGCCCCTGGTTGAACACCTTGTTGACGGCGGAGAGCTCGATCATCGCATGACGGCATCGGGATCGGTGACCGCCACCTGCCAGATCGGCACGATCGTGGCCACCGTGTACGGAAACACAGTGAAGAAGAACAGCGTTGCCACCTGCAGGCCGTCGATCTCGGGCAGCGGTCGGAACGCCGGGTAGAGCACCGCCCAACCCTTGAGTACCGGCTCGAACAGCGCCGCCGAACCATAGAACACGTGCACGTACGCGCCGAGGTACCCGAGAGCGAAGGCCGTGAGCGAGATGATCGCCCCCTCCCAGAACTTCATGTGGATGACGTCCGAGGTCTCCCAGCCGATCGCCTTGAGGATGCCGATTTCGCGCCGCTCCTCGGCGGACAGGCCAGAGGCCTTGTCCCAGGCGAAGATCACGAAGGCCAGCACCGCCCCCAACAGCAGCACGAACACCACGCCCTGCCGCCAGCCGAAGATCGCATCGTAGGTGCGCAGCACCTCCTCGCGCAGTATCGGCCGCGTGTCCGGCAGCAGCAGCGTGACTTTCTCCGCGACCTTGCGCACCTCCGCCGCGTTGCGCACCTCGAGCACGAGATCCGTGAACACACCCTGCGCGACGCCGAAAAAACGCCGCCAGTCCGCTTCCGTGAGCAGGACCAGATCAGCCGAGAGCAATTCAGTGTCCGCATCGAGCACCCCGCGCACGCGCAGCGCGAAGGGTTGACCCTCAGCGTCGCGCAGCGTGAGGAAATCCCCCGCGGCAAGCCCCCGTGTGCGAGCGATCGTCGCGCCGATGAGGATCTCGGACGGGACGAGGCCGTGCGCCTCGGTTGCCATCAGCGTGTAGTTGGCGCGCACCGCCGGGTCGTAGAAATAGCCCCACAGTCGCCCCCGGCGCGACGCAACCCCGCGCAGTTCGCCGATGCGCTCCAGGTACTCCGCCGGGATGAAATCATGCCGGCCGGCCACGACGCGCTGCACGATCAACTGCGGCGAGTCCGCCAGCAGCAGTGCCGCCTCGCGCCGAAGCGCGTGGGAAAACAGCATCACCGACGCCAGCAGGAACACGATCAGCGTGTAGACCACGACCAACCCGGCGTTCTTGCCGGGTCGCCGCGAGAGCGAAGCGAGCGTGAAATCGATGAGATACGCCTGTCGGCACCATCCCCTGCTCATAGCCCCGCCTCCCGCCCCCACGACGGCGCGACCAGGGAGCCACTCGGGAAATGTTCGAGTGCACTGGGGTGGTCCTGAAACGCGCTGTGCAGATCCGCCTGAGTCCAGTGCCGCGTGTAGCGGGCCTCCGTGAACAGGGCGAGATCAGTCAGCCCTAGCGCGGACACCAGCCTGGCCCCCTCGGCCAGCCGCGCCTGCGCGCCCGCCCGCTGCCGCGCCGCGTCCAGGGTGGTCATTGCAATCAGTGCCAGGGCCACGCCGCCGGCAAGGAGAAAACCGCTCGATCTACGCACGCTCAGGGATGAGACACGGGTGACGGGAGCGCGATATAGTGTCCGCAACACAGCCCCGACCGCATTGACATAGCGCAAGGTCGGCGACGGAACGGGCTCACGAGGATGAGACCGACGAGTAGCCCTCAGCGCACCACGCCGCGTTTGCTGTCGCGCACGAAGTCGGCGAACAGTTGAACTTCGGGAAACGTCTCGGCCAGGGGCTTCACGTCCTCAAACGCCTTTTCGCGGTCCGCGCCGCGGATGAGCAGCTTGAATGCCTGGCCCAGCGCGCGAATGCACTCCGGGCTGAAGCCTCGACGCTTGAGCCCCTCTTTGTTGATGCCAACCGCCCGGGCGTAGTTGCCCGAGGCCATGCAGTAAGGCGGCAGGTCGCGGTTCAGTGCGGTACCCATGCCGGTGAAGGCGTGCGCGCCGATGGTGCTGAACTGGTGCACGAGGGTGAAGCCGCCCAGGATCACCTGATCACCGATGGTGACGTGGCCTGCGAGCGAGGCGGCGTTGGCGAACACGACCCGGTTGCCGATCACGCAGTCGTGCGCGACGTGCACGTAAGCCATGAACAGGTTGTCACTGCCGATGACCGTCTTGCCATGACCGCCAACGGTGCCCCGGTTGAAGGTGCAGTACTCGCGCACCGTGTTGCGCTCACCGAGGATCAGCTCTGTGGGTTCGCCGTTGTACTTAAGGTCCTGCGGGGCCTCGCCGAGCGAAGCAAACTGGAAGATCTTATTGTCGCGACCGATGCGCGTCGGCCCCTTGATGACCACGTGCGGCCCGATCCAAGTGCCCGACTCCACTTTAACGTCGGGCCCGATGATCGAGTACGGCCCGATCTCGACGTCATCCGCGATTTCGGCGCGAGGATCGACAATGGCCCGCGGGTCGATCAATGGGCAATCTCCTGCTGCGCGCACATCAGCTCGGCGGTGGCGACGACCTTACCGTCCACGGTGGCCACGGCGTTGACTTTGAGCATGTTGCGCTTCTTGGAGATCGGCTCGATGCGCAGGACGAGCTGATCTCCCGGCACCACGGGACGGCGGAAACGCGCATTATCGATGGCCACGAACAGATAGAGGAAATCCCGCGGCTGGTTGAGTGCCTTGCGGCTGGCGAACTCGTAGAGTCCTGAGGCCTGCGCCAGCGCCTCCATGATCAGTACGCCGGGCATGATGGGGTGACCCGGAAAATGGCCTTGAAAAAAGGGCTCGTTGAACGTCACGTTCTTCAGTGCCGTGAGCGATTCGCCCGGCTTGAACTCCACGACCCGGTCAATCAGCAACAGGGGGTAACGGTGTGGCAGAAGGCTCAACACCTCCTGAATGTCCATCGGCGTAATGACGTTGATCTGCGAGACTTCATCGGTCATGGGATGGCTCAATCCTGAAGTTTCTTTTCGATTTTCCTGACCTGCCTGGCGAGTTCGTCGAGCTGGCGGATGCGGATGAAGCTGCGACGCCACTGCGAGGTCTCCAGCAACGGCAGCCCCGATGAATAGCTGCCGGGCTGCTTGATCGACTGGGAAACGAACGACATCCCGGTAATTATCGCATGATCGGCCACTTCGATGTGACCCGTGATGCCCACGCCACCCCCGATGGCGCAATGTCGGCCTATGACCGCACTGCCGGCCACCCCGGTACAGCCGGCCATCGCCGTGTGGGCACCGACGCGCACGTTGTGTGCGATCTGGATCATGTTGTCGAGCTTGACGCCGTCCTCGATTACCGTGTCGTCGATCGCGCCGCGATCGATGGTCGTGTTGGCCCCGATCTCCACATCGTCGCCGATACGCACGCTGCCCACCTGGGGGATTTTGACCCAGACGCCCCGCTCGTTGGCAAAGCCGAAGCCGTCGGCACCGATGACCGCACCCGAGTGGATCAGGCAACGCGCGCCGATCGTAACCCCCCCGTAGAGGGTCACCCGCGGCTTGAGGCAGGTGTCGGCGCCGATGCTGACATCATCCTCGATCACGCAGTGTGCGCCGATGACGACCCCCTCGCCCAGCCGCACGCGCTGACCGAGCACGGCGCAGGGTCCAATGGCGACACTCACCGGGATCTCGCAGTCCGGGCCGACCACCGCGCTCGGATGCACGCCAGGCGCAGGCTTGGCAGGCGGATGGAGCAATTGAGCCGCGCGCGCGTAGGCGACATACGGGTCATCCGCCAGCAGCGCGGTCACCGGGCACTGGTCGGCGTGGCGCGCGCTGAGAATGACCGCCGATGCGCGCGTGGTCGCGAGCTGAGGCAGGTACTGCGGATTGCTGACGAAAGCGAGGTCGCCTTCACCCGCGCGGGCGAGGTTTGCGACGCGCTCGACGATCACATCCCCGTCACCCTGCACGGCGAGGCCCAGTGCCCTAGCCAGCTCCGCAGCACGCATCGGCATGGGGACTACTTGCTACCGTACTGTTCCTTGAGACGGGCCAGCACCTTGTCGGTGACATCCACGCGCTTGCTCGCGTAGAGCACGCTCTCGCTCACCACGAGGTCGAAATTTTCCTTTTCGGCAACATCCACGATGGCCTTGTAGACATCGGATTGCAGCTTGTTCAGCGCCTCGTTACGGGCCAGCGTGAAATCCTCAGTGAAGCTGTCGGACTTGCGCTTGAACTCGCGGAGCTTTTCGCGCACGTCCTGCTCGAGCTTCTCGCGCTCGGACTTGGAAACCACGTCCTTGTCGCGGTTGTACTGCTCCTCTAGCTTGCGGATCGCATCACGCTCGGCGATCAGCTCGCGCTCGCGGCCGGCAAACTTGTTCTTGATGGCCTCGCTCGCGGACTTCGCTTGCGGGGCCTCCTCCATGAGCTTGTTGATATTGACCGCGGCGATGCGCGAATCAGCCATCGCAGCGGCCGGTGCAAACACGAAAGCAACCAAAGAAAGGCAAAGGGCAAAGAGTCTTTTATTCAAGGAGGCGTTACTCATCTATCGTGGTGGAAGGTCGATCAAAACTGCGCGCCGATGCTGAACTGGAATTCCTGTTTTTCATCGCCCGGCTTGTCATTGAGGGGTACGGCGTAACTGAATACCAGCGGACCGATCGGCGATAGCCACTCGAACGAGAGGCCTGCGGAAGTCCGCAGGTCGCGCGATTCGAAGTCGTCGGAGACCCGGTATACGTTACCGGCGTCGACGAACGCGCCCATACGCACGGATGGGTTGTCGGGGGCGAATGGCGCGGGGAACAGCAGCTCCATGTTGGCCAGCGTGCGGAAGTTACCGCCGAATGGATCATCGGTGGAGCTGCGTGGACCGAGGCTATTAGAGCGGTAGCCGCGCACGGAGTTGATGCCGCCGGCGTAGTACTTCTCGAAAAACGGCAGGTCGCTCGTGTCGCCGTAGCTGTCACCGTAAGCCACATCACCCATCACCGAGAACACGAAGCGCTTGGTGATGGGCACCAGGAACTGGTTGCGGTAGCTCAGCTTGTAGTAGTCGAGGTCGCTACCTGGCAGAGACGACTCAAGCTGCAGACGCTGCAGGTTACCCTGATTGGCGAATACGGTGCGGTCACGCGTGTCGTGGACGAGACTCGCGTTGAGCACATATTCGCCATATCGGTTGCCGTTCGCATCGAGGAAATCGTGGATCTCCCGCGGTGTGCGCGAGGTCGTCTTGATCTCGGTGTTTTCGTAGCCGAGGCTGAAGTTGAACGCATCGAACTCGGTCAGCGGGATGCCGTAGCGCACGGAGAGCCCCCACCGATCGGCGATGTACGCGGAGATGTTCGCCTCAGCGGCATCGGTGGTGCGATAGAAGGCGTTGAAGCCGCGGCTGATGCCATCCACCGTGTAGTACGGGTTGGTGTAGGTAACGCTGTAGATGCGCGTCACCTGGCTGTTGTTGAAGTCGAGCGCGAGCCGCTTGCCGCTGCCGAAGGCGTTGTCCTGGTGAAGCGACATGTTGAATAGGAAGCCCTGGTTCTGCGAGTACCCCGCACCCACCGAAAAGGAACCGGAAAACCGCTCGGTCACCGTGATGTCGAGATCGACCTGGTCTTCCTGGCCCGGCACGCGCTTTTGCTCGAGGGTCACGTTCTCCACGAACGGCAAACGCTGGATACGGGTTTTGGAACGGTTGACATCCTTAGTTGAATACCACGCCCCTTCGAGCTGACGCATTTCGCGCCGGAACACCTCATCGATCGTCTTGGCGTTGCCGGAGAAATTGATCCGCCGCACATAGACCCTGCGCCCGGGATCGAGCACCAGATTCAGGGCCACCGCGCTCTTTTCCTCGTTGACTTCCGGCACGACGTCGACCTTCGCGAAGGCGTAGCCGTCCTCGCCCAGCCGGTCCCGGATGGCATTGACCGTCTCCACGACACGCGCGCGCGAAAACGTGTCGCCCGCCGCAACCTTGACCAGCGGCTTGAGCTGATCCTCGGGCACGATCAAATCCCCGCTCAGCTTGACGTTGCTGACGGTGTATTTCTTGCCCTCGGTCAGATTGATGTCGATGTAGATATCGCGCTTGTCCGGTGTGATCGTGACCTGCGTCGAATCGATGTTGAAGTTCAGATAACCCTTGTCGAGGTAAAACGAACGCAGGGTTTCCAGATCACCGACGAGCTTTTGCTTGGAATAGTCGTCGGCGCTGCTCCAGAACGCCCACCAGCTCGGCACGCCGGACTGAAAGTCCTTGGTGACCTGCTCATCCGTGAAGGACTGATTACCGACGACGTTGACCTGCTTGATTTTCGACACCACGCCTTCAGCAATCTTGATGTCGATATCGACCCGGTTGTTTTCCAGCGGCTCGACCGTCGTGTCGATCTTGACGTTGTATTTGCCACGCGCGAAATACTGCTGCCGCAGCTCACGCTCCAGGTCCTCGAGGACGGATCGATTGAAGACCCGCCCCTTGGCAATGCCGGCGGCCTTGAGCGCATCCTGCAGCTTTTCGGTCTCGATGTCCTCGTTACCCTCGAAGGTGATGTCGGCGATCGCCGGGCGCTCCTTGACCCGAATCACGAGCACATCGCGATCGACGCCCACGGCCACGTCTTCAAACAACCCACTGCGGTAGAGCGCCCGCACGACCTCATCAGTGCGACGCGGATCAAAGCGCCCACCGACGTCCACGGGTATATTGGAGAAAACTGCACCTGTGGAGATTCGCTCCAGGCCGATTACCTGAATGTCCCGCACGATGAACTCGCGATCTGCGGCGGCAGTCAACGCGGGCAACGAGGCGAACAGCGTCAACGCCGTCCAGAAACGAGGATTCATCACCCGCCCCCTATCGATCGGCTCGAGTGGTCATCGCCCGACGGCCCGATCCACCCGGATACCGCCAGGGTGCTGGCGGCGTTTTCATCACCCAAGCAGCGACCGACGAAGGATCACGCCCTCGCAAGGGATCGTTGGAGGTCTCCATTAACTCAGCAACCTTGTGATGTCGTTATAAAAGGCCAGAATCATCAAGGCGCCTAATATAGCAAGACCGACCTTCTGACCCAAAGCTTCGGCGCGCTCGGACAGCGGCTTGCCCTTGACCCACTCGATCAGATAGAACAACAAATGACCGCCGTCCAAGACCGGAACGGGCACAAGGTTGAGCACGCCAAGGCTGACGCTCACGAGCCCAAGAAACCCTAGAAAAGCCGACACGCCGATCAATGCGGACACCCCGGCGAATTCCGCGATGGTCAACGGCCCGCTGATGTTCTTGACCGAGGCCTCGCCCATCAGCATCTTCCACAGCATCCGCAGGGTGAGCGCGGACATCTCCCAAGTCCGCTCCACACCCTTGACGAGCGCTTCGAACGGCCCGTAGCGCACCTCGACCCGCATGGCCGCGAGCTCCGCCTGGTCGACATGGGGTCGGGCTCCGATGCGACCGATCGTCCGGTCCCCTTGAGCGACGCTGTCGGCAACCACGACGACCTCGCGCGGTTGCCCGCCACGCTCGATGACCATGTTCACCGGCTGGCCAGGCCGCATCTGCACCGCGTCGACAACGTCCTGCCACTGAGCCACCGCCTTGCCGTCGATCTCGACCACGCGGTCACCCGCAGCCAGCCCTGCTCGGGCCGCTGGGCCATTGGCGACCAGTTCACCAAACACGGCGGGCACACGCGGCTTCCTCGGGGTGATGCCGAGTTTGCGCAGCAGATCTCCCTCGTCGAGCAACGCGTTGCCCTCGGCGAGGTCGAGGTAGCGCTCCTCGATCGCCCCGCCTGCATCGCGCAGCTGGAGCTGCACGGTGTCACGCTTCAGCGCCAGATCGACCATGCGCAGCGTAACCGCCTCCCAGGTCGCGGTCTCGTGGCCATCGATGGCCACGATCTCCCAGCCAGGCGCGATACCGGCCTTTGCCGCGAGCGACGCCGGATCGACCGTACCGATGACCGGCTGCGTGCCACTCACGCCGACCATGAACATGACGGCGTAGGCCACGATGGCAAACAGAAAGTTGAAGATGGGCCCCGCGGCGACGATCGCAAACCGGTTGCGGACCGGCTGTCGGTTGAACGCGCGATGCAGTTCAGCGGGCGCGACCTCGCCCTCGCGTTCGTCGAGCATCTTGACGTATCCGCCGAGGGGGATCGCCGAGATGACGTACTCGGTCTCGTCTGTGGCCGACTGCTTGCGCCAGATGACGTTTCCGAATCCGATCGAGAAGCGCAGCACCTTGACCCCGAGCTTGCGCGCCACCCAGAAGTGCCCAAACTCGTGCACTGCGACGAGGATGCCAATTGCGACGACAAATGCCGCGACGCTGGTCAGAACGCTCATGCCTGAGTCCTGCGGGTACCGCGCGCTGCGATGAACTCGCGGGCGATCGCGCGGCTTTGCGCATCGACGGCGAGAATTTGCTCCAGCGACTCGGCCGGCTCGCCCGGCAGGTGCTCCAGGCAATGCTCGATCACGGCGGGGATCGCCAGAAACGGGATGCGTTCATCGAGGAAGGCCTCGACTGCTTCCTCGTTGGCCGCGTTAAGGGTCGCGGTAGCCGTACCGCCCGCGTCCAATGCCGCACGTGCGAGCCTCAGGCAGGGAAAGCGCCTGGGGTCGGGCGGCTCGAAATCCAGCCGCGCAACCTCGAAGGGATTCAGGGGGGTCACACCGGCGTCGATCCGCTCCGGCCAGGCCATAGCATGCGCGATCGGCGTGCGCATGTCGGGGTTACCCATCTGGGCCAGCACGGAACCATCTGCGTAGGCGACCATGGAATGGATCACGCTCTGCGGGTGTATCACGACCTCCACTGTATCCGAAGGGGTGTTGAACAGCCAGCAAGCCTCGATGATCTCCAGGCCTTTGTTCATCATGGTGGCGGAATCGACCGAAATCTTGCGCCCCATCACCCAGTTGGGATGCGCGCAGGCCTGTGCCGGTGTCACCGTGCCGAGTGCCTCGATCGGCAAGGTCCGGAAGGGCCCCCCGGAGGCGGTAAGCCAGATGCGGGTGATGCCACTGGCGCGCAGGTCGCCCTCCCAAGCGCGGTGCGGCATGCACTGAAAGATGGCGTTGTGCTCGCTGTCGATCGGCAGCAGCTCGGCACCCGCCTCGCCCACGGCCCGCATGAACAGCGCGCCGGACATCACCAGGGCCTCCTTGTTGGCAAGCAGCACCCGCTTGCCAGCCCGGGCCGCGGCGAGCGTGGGCAGCAAGCCCGCGGCGCCGACGATGCCGGCCATCACATGATCGACCTCGCTGTCGGTGGCGACATCCACCAACCCCTGCGTTCCGCTGAGCACCAGTGTCGTCAGCCCGAGGCCCCGCAGCCGCTCAGCCAGTTCAGCGGCACGCCCGGCGTCCGGCACCACGGCAAACCGGGGACGGAACTGCTGGCATTGGTCGACGAGCCGCTCCACATTGCGATGGGCCGTGAGGGCAAACACGCGGTAGCGCTCGGGATTGCGCGCGACCACATCCAACGTGTTCACACCGATGGTGCCCGTCGCGCCGAGAATGGTGACGTTGATCATCCGAGGACCCCAGGTAGGAGGTGCCCACGCACTGTACCCTCGCCGCGCGTGGCGGAAGCGCTGCGGGTGCGACCTGCGGCAGACTGCCTGATGAACACCCGCGAGGGTGCAGCACGCGAGGTATGTCGCGACGACTCGCAGCGAGCGGCCCGGGTGGAAGTGACACCCGGCACGGTCATGACGTGGCCTTCGCGTGAACCCCGCAGGGCGTCAAGCGACCCGTTCGGCTGGGGTCGACACGCGCATGACCACTGTCGGTGCTGTCGAAGACGGCACCCGCAGGCGCTTCGCTCACGAGGATATCCACTGCAGACCCAGCAGGAACACCGGCGCCGCGGCGATGTGGCTATCGAAGCGGTCGAGGATGCCGCCGTGACCGGGCAGGATGGAACCGCTGTCCTTCACGCCCGCTTCCCGCTTGAGCACGCTCTCGAAGAGATCACCCTCGACCGAAACCAAGCCCGCCAGCAGGCTTAGCAACACGAAGGACACACTCTGAACCCCGGGCATCCCGGCAGCGACGGCAACAATGGCGGCGAAGACGACAACTCCGCCCAGCCCGCCCCACAGCCCCTCGCGGGTCTTGCCTGGACTGATCTCCGGCACAAGCTTGTGGCGCCCGAACCGCTTGCCAAAGAAGTAGGCAAAGGAATCCGCGATGGCGATCAGCACCAGGACGTACAGCAACCACAGGTAGCTCATCTCGTGCAGCTTGACCACCGCAAGCCAGGCTGCACTGATGAACACCGTACCGATGAGGCTCAGTGGCATTTGCCAGCGCGGCCTTTGCTCACTCCGGCGATGGTAGCCCGACAGCAGGATGACGGCACCGAACCAGCACACCACGGCCAACACGAGCCACCAACGCGCCCAATCGCTGTCGCGCAATAGCCAGGCGAGGACCAGCAGGACCGCGACGCCACCGACATAGAGCGTTCGACCGGTTGTACTCGCGATCGAGGTCAAGCGCGCCCACTCCCAGCTGCCGAGCAGGAACAACAGCGCGAACAGCACCGCGACCCACTCGGTGCCGCAGAGCGTTATCACACCGAGCATGATGGCAGCGAGCGACAATCCGGACACGAGACGCTGCAGCAAGACGGGACTCATCAGGCCCTGACCCCTGTGGTTCGTTTTCCACAATCCACGACCACCACCCCCGAACTCCCGGGATGCTCGCGTCCCACAAGTGCCAAGAGACGATCACGCACGCTGCGCCACCTGCTCACTGGTACGCCCGAAGCGGCGCTCCCGGCTGGCGTACACGGCGAAGGCGGCCTCGAGCGAGGTTTCGTCGAAATCTGGCCACAGTTGGTCGGTGAAGTAGAGCTCCGTGTAGGCCAACTGCCAGAGCAAGAAATTGCTGATGCGCTTTTCCCCACCGGTGCGAATGAATAGGTCGGGCTCCGGCAACCCCGCTGTACTCAGGTGATCAGCGATACGCTGCTCGTCGATGTCCGGCAACGCCAACTCCCCACGGCGTACTGCGTCGGCGAGCGCACGGGCCGCACCCACGATGTCCATACGCCCGCCGTAATTGGCAGCGACCTGGAGCAGCATCCCGGTCGACCCCGCGGTTACCTGCTCGACCCGCCGGATTTCTTCCTGCAGCTTCTCAGGCAACCCCGCGACATCGCCGATGATGCGCAGACGGATGTTGTTCTCCGCAAGCCGCTTTGCCTCACGGCGCAACGCGCTGAAGAACAGCTCCATAAGGGCGGAGACCTCCGCGGCTGGACGACGCCAGTTCTCGCTGCTAAAGGCGAACACCGTGAGCACCTCGACACCGCGCTTGGCGCATTGCTCGACGACCCGGCGCGTCGTGTCCACACCCTGCTTATGGCCCGCGGTGCGCGGCAGGTGGCGTGCCCGCGCCCACCTTCCGTTGCCATCCATCACGATGGCGACATGGCGCGGAACCATGGGGTTCGACAAGCCCGTAACCTCGCGCGTCTGGAACCTCAGACTTCCATCAGCTCCTTTTCTTTCTCGGCGAGGATGGCATCCATTTCCGCGATCGTCTGATCCGTGAGTTTTTGCACGTTTTCGGCGCCCCGACGCTCGTCGTCCTCGGAGATCTCTTTCTCCTTTTGGAGTTCCTTGAGGTCGGCGATGGCATCGCGGCGGATGTTACGCACGGCAACCCGGGCGCTTTCTACTTCGTGCCGCACGACCTTCACCAGATCCCTGCGGCGTTCTTCCGTCAGCGGCGGCATCGGCACGCGAATCACCGTGCCCGCGGTGTTCGGGTTGAGGCCAAGATCGGAGGCCATGATCGCCTTTTCAACCGCCTTCACCATGTTCTTTTCCCAAGGCACGACCGTGATGGTGCGCGCGTCCTCCACCGAGATGTTGGCGACCTGCTTGATCGGCATCGGTGAGCCGTAGTACTCGACAGTGATGTGGTCGAGCAGGCTCGCGTGCGCCCGCCCGGTGCGTATTTTCGCCAACTCGTGCTTGAGCGCTTCCACGCTCTTTTTCATCCGATCGCCAGCGTCCTTGAGAATGTCATTGATCATGGAACTCAACCTCTTTCGACCAGGGTGCCGATTTCAGCGCCAGCCATGATCTTAGCAAGGTCGCCTTCGCGGTAGATATTGAAGATGCGCAGCGGAATGCGGTTGTCCCGGCACATGACCAACGCCGTGGCATCCATCACGCCGAGCTTGCGCGCCAGCGCCTCGTCGTAGGTGAGGCGGTCATAGCGCTTCGCCTCTGGGTGTTTGACGGGATCCGAGTCATACACCCCATCGACCTTGGTGGCCTTGAGCATCAGGTCGGCGTTGATTTCGCTCGCACGCAGCGACGCCGCAGAATCCGTCGTGAAGTAGGGATTGCCGGTACCTGCTGCGAAGATCACCACGCGCCCCTTTTCGAGGTGGCGTACCGCCCGCCGGCGGATGTAGTCCTCGCAAACCTGATGGATCTGGATGGCCGACATCACCCGGCAGTACACGCCGAGCCGCTCGATGGCGTCCTGCAGCGACAGCGAGTTGATCACCGTCGCCAGCATCCCCATGTGGTCCGCGGCGACACGGTCCATGCCGGCTTCTGCCAGCCCCGCGCCTCGAAAGATGTTGCCGCCGCCGATGACCACGGCCACCTGCACGCCTCCCTTGCTGATCTCGGCGATCTCGCGGGCAAGGCGGCCGATCATCTTCGGATCGATGCCGTAGTCGAGATCGCCCATCAGGGCTTCGCCACTCAGCTTGAGCAGGATTCTGCGATAACGGGGAGCGGGCTTGTCTTCCATGTATGCGGCCTGTGTCAGCTACCGGTTGCGGAGAGAACGATGGGACGCCGTGAAGGCATCCCTCTGAACGGAGCTCGCGCGACCCTAGTGGCCGCGTGCCTGGGCCATGACCTCCTCGGCAAAGTTCTCCTGGCGCTTCTCGATGCCCTCGCCGACCTCGTAGCGCACGAAACGCAACACTTTGGCGCCACTTTCCTGGAGAAGCTTGCCGACGGATTTCTCCGTGTCCTTGACGAAGGGCTGACCAAGCAGCGTGATCTCGCCGAGATATTTCTTGATCCGGCCGGAGATCATCTTCTCGACGACGTCGGCAGGTTTGCCGGATTCGGCGGCCTGTGCGCGGAACAGCTCCTTCTCTTTCTCCAGCAGCTCGGCCGACACACTGCCCTCATCCACACACACCGGACGGCTCGCCGCGATGTGCATTGCGATGTCACGTGCGAGCGCCTCGTTGCCGCCTTCCATCTCCACCAGCACACCAATCCGAGTGCCGTGACGGTACGCAGCGAACGTGCCCGTAGCCGAGGTGAGCGTTTCGACGCGGCGCAGCTGAATGTTCTCGCCGATTTTCGCCACGAGCTGCTCACGGGTGGCGGCTATCGTCTCGCCGCTATCGAGCGTTTCGTTGGCGAGGGCTTCGACGTCGTTCGCGCCGACCGCCAAGGCCTTCGCGACGACGCTCTGGGCGAAGCCGTTGAAGTTTTCATCCTTCGCCACGAAATCGGTTTCGCAGTTTATCTCGATGATCGAAGCGCGTTTGGCGTCCGGCGAAATCGCGATGACCACCTGACCATCCGCGGCAATCCGCCCCGCCTTCTTGACGGCCTTCGCAGCGCCCGACTTGCGCATCGCCTCGATCGCCGCCTCCATGTCGCCGTTGCTTTCGGCCAGCGCCTTCTTGCACTCCATCATCCCCGCGCCAGTCCGCTCGCGGAGTTCCTTAACCATTGCCGCTGAAATCTGCATGCTGTGTTGCTCCTGTCATTCGTCATGCCAGCCCCGCGCCCACGCCGACAAACCGCCCGGGACCCGCTGAGCTGTGGGACACCGGCCGCCTCGGACGACCGGCGCTTGAACTTCATGTTGTGGCCCGGCGTGCGGCACGACCAACTGGCCGCGCCCCACCCGGCGGATCACCCTGCCTGCGCGGCGCCTTCGTCAACCTCGACGAACTCGTCAGCGGTGCCAGCCGTCGTGGCGGCAACGCTCTTGCCCTCGAGGATCGCATCCGCAGCAGCGGTGACGTAAAGCTGAATGGCGCGCATGGCGTCATCGTTGCCCGGGATGACGTAATCGACGCCGTCCGGGGAGTTGTTCGAATCCACCACGGCCACCACGGGGATGCCCAGCTTGTTGGCCTCGCTAACCGCGATCTTCTCGTAGCCGACGTCGATGACAAACATCGCGTCCGGCAGGCCACGCATCTCCTTGATGCCGCCGATGCTTTTTTCGAGCTTTTCCAGCTCGCGCTGACGCATCAGCGCCTCTTTCTTGGTGAGACGGGCGAAGGTGCCGTCCGACTGCATGGTCTCGAGGTCCTTCAGGCGCTTGATCGATGCGCGGATCGTGCGGAAGTTGGTAAGCATTCCGCCCAGCCAGCGCTGATTGACGTACGGCATGCCACAGCGGGTCGCCTCCTCCTTGATGACGTCACGCGCCGAACGCTTTGTGCCCACCATCAGGATCTTGCCGTTCTTCGAGGCCAAGCGCCCCATGAAGTTCAGCGCATCCTCGAACATCGGCAACGACTTCTCGAGGTTGATGATGTGGATCTTGTTGCGCTCGCCAAAGATGTACTCGCGCATCTTTGGGTTCCAGTAGCGCGTCTGGTGTCCGAAGTGCACGCCAGCCTCAAGCATCTGGCGCATGGTAACGGTTGCCATGAATCAAGAATCTCCAATGTGTCTGGGTTGATGCCTCCCCGCGTCCCGCTCACACCACCATCGCTGCGGATGGCACCCAGTGGAGCGTATGGCCGCGGGTGCGGATTTGCCCCGTTTGCGGGGCGCGCGTTTTATACCACAAAGGCCGCAGCGTTCCAAAGCCGCGTGATTTCGTTCCGGCACGGCGCGCCGAGGCGCAACGTGCCGCGCATCGCGGCGTTGGGCCCATGCCAACCGTTAGAGATTTTGCCTGGGATGTAATAAAGTGTGCTATTCGATTGAAACGAGCGGAAGCGCGCCCTGATGACTCGACCCAACGCCTTTACACGAGAAGAACTCATTCAGTGCGCGATGGGCGAGATGTTTGGCCCCGGCAATGCGCAGCTACCGCTGCCCAACATGCTGATGATGGACCGCATCACCCTGATTTCCGACACGGGTGGCAAGTATGGCAAGGGCGAGATCACAGCAGAGCTCGACATCCATCCAGACCTCTGGTTTTTCGAGTGCCACTTCCGGGGGGACCCTGTCATGCCGGGTTGTCTTGGCCTCGACGCGCTGTGGCAGCTCGTGGGGTTCTTCCTTGGCTGGTTGGGCAACCCGGGGCGAGGCCGCGCGCTCGGGGCGGGCGAAGTGAAATTTTTTGGCCAGATTCTGCCAACGGCGCACAAGGTGACCTATCGGCTGGACCTCAAGCGTGTCATTCAGCGCAAATTGGTCATGGGCATCGCTGATGGTTCGGTTTCCGTCGATGGCAGGGAAATCTACACGGCCACCGACCTGAAAGTCGGGTTGTTCACCTCGACGGCAGATTTCTAGTTACGCGCCGCAAACGAAGAATGAAGAATGCCTCGGGTTCCGGCAACGAACATGAACGCGCATGACCGGCTGCTGCTGACGCTCGCCGTCATCGTGCGGCCATGCCGCGACAGGCCGCGGATGAATCTAGCGAGCGTGGGGTTCGTGAATCCGACCTGGGCGGATGTGGACGGCGCACCGTTGGCCTGCCGAGCGAACGCCGGGGATCAAGCCCGCATGGCGTGGCGTTCCCTATCAGGACATCATGCAGGCCGATGGGCGGGCGCAGCCGCTCATCCATCCAACGGGCTGATTAGCGTTCCCTTAGACGGAGTGGTTGAGGCGTCATGAGACGGGTAGTGATTACGGGTATTGGCATCGTTTCTTGTCTGGGTAACGACAAGGACAGTGTCACCGCGTCGCTGATCGAGGGTCGGTCAGGCATCAGCTTCCAGCCCGATTACCGGGAAATGGGGCTGCGCAGCCAGGTAGCGGGCGTGCCGAACATCGACCTCACCCAGCACATCGACCGCAAGCAGCTACGCTTCATGGGCCACGCGGCCGGTTACGCCTTCCTCGCCATGCAGCAGGCCATCGCCGATTCGGGTTTGGAGCATAGCGACGTCTCCAATCCGCGCACCGGGATCATCGCCGGCTCCGGGGGTGCCGCTGCCTCGAGTCAGGTCGAGGCAGCGGATATCCTCCGCAGCAAGGGCGTGCGCCGCGTCGGCCCCTACCGTGTCACCCAGACCATGGGCAGTACCGTTTCGGCCTGTCTGGCGACGCCCTTCGAAATCAAGGGCGTGAACTTTTCGATCTCCTCGGCCTGCGCGACCAGCGCGCATTGCATCGGCTCGGGGGTCGAGCAGATCCAGTGGGGCAAGCAGGACATCGTCTTCGCCGGCGGCGGCGAGGAAGTGCACTGGGCGCTGACGTCGTTGTTCGACGCGATGGGCGCACTCTCCAGCCAGTACAACGAGACCCCGACAAAGGCATCGCGGGCCTACGACGCCAAACGGGACGGCTTCGTCATCGCCGGCGGTGGCGGCATGGTCGTGCTTGAGGAACTGGAGCACGCGCGAGCGCGGGGCGCGCGCATCTACGCCGAGGTGGTCGGTTACGGCGCGACATCCGACGGGTACGACATGGTCGCGCCCTCCGGCGAGGGGGCGGTGCGCTGCATGCGGCTTGCGCTCTCGACGATCAATGGCCCGATCGACTACATCAACACCCACGGCACGAGCACGCCGGTTGGGGACCTTGCGGAGCTTAACGCCATCCGCGAGACCTTTGGCGAGGAGATCCCGCCGATCAGCTCCACCAAGTCGCTGTCCGGGCACTCGCTCGGGGCGGCTGGCGTGCAAGAGGCCATCTACTGCCTGCTGATGCAGCAGCATGGCTTCATCGCCGCATCGGCAAACATCGACGAACTCGACCCCGCGGCGTCCGGCATCCCCATCGTGCTGAGCCGCCGTGACGGCGTGAATCTCAAGCGCATACTCTCGAACAGCTTCGGCTTCGGCGGAACCAACGCCGCGCTGGTGCTGGAGCGCTGGGACGGCTAGCTCGCGCTGCCGACACCAAACCGCCTGCCGTACCCTCGCTCGCGGATGGCTACCGTGCAGTGAATTACGGTGCACTGCGTGCCGTCCGGCAGATAGAAGCCGTACTCGAACTGCGGATCGCTGCGGTGCCGCTCGCGTAAGTCCTCCGCGATGCGCTCATCGAGTGTCGGCGGGAACTCGAAGCGCAGCTCGAGGTCGGCCGTTCCGGGCCTACGGAAATCCAGCGTCAGCTTGCGCGTCCACACGTCATACCCGGCGAAGCGCCGCGCGCAGGCCAGCGCAGCGATCGGGTCCGCGAGCGAAGCCTGGTAACCCCCAAACATCGCCCCGCCGAGATTGCGAGACCGCCAGTTCAGTGGCAGACGCAACCTCACCCTGCCCCAATCCGGCGACAGCTCCAGTACCTTGACGCCCATCCACCAGAATGGCGGAAACAGTTCGAGCCGCCGGGCCTCCGGCAGAAAGCGCAAGTAACGGCGCGAGAAACGGATAGCATTGAACGGTTGGGCCATCGACGATGCGTCAGACAATCTGGCCAGAGGGCACCGTGCGGCAGGTATGCCTGTGCCTGCACCAGCCCGCTATCCGCGGTGTCGCGCCGCAAGCCACTCGCTGTACCCCATACGCCTGGTTCCGGAGAAGCCGGAGTGGCCCACCCTCCACGCACCGGTCCACAGGCAGCATCGGGGTCAGTACCACAGGCCGTTGAAGTGGCGACGGGGACGCGGCGGCGCGCCGCCCAACACGCGCACGAGCTCCTCCAGATCGAGGGGCTCATCCTCAGCGAGGTAAGCCCTCCGGGCGGCCACCGCCGGGCGACTCTCAAGTGCCAGCAGCCGTGCGATACGGTCCTCGGTACGGGGGTGCGTGCGCAACAGCGAGGGGTCGGGGTTTCGGCGCCCCGGCATGAACACGCGCTCGAACAGCCCGGCCGAGTGGTATTCCAGCTTGCTAAGCGCCGAGGCGAGTCCGCGCGGATCGCCCGTCAGCTCCACGGCACCCAGATCCGCGTCGTACTCGCGCGCCCGGGACAGCCCGAGCTGCATCAGCGCGGTGATCTGCGGTGCGAAGACCAGAAGCAGCATGCCCACCCACGAGATCGTCTGCCCACCGGCGAGCAGGATGGGGAGGTTGATGAGCACCATGAGCTGGCCCACCAACGAGAAGCTGTGCGTCAACCGTGAGAGGGCATCCGCGAGCGCCATCACCTGCAGGTCATTGTTGCGGATATGGGTCATTTCGTGGGCCAGCACGCCAGTAAGCTCCCGATCGTCGAGGCTGCGCAGCAGCCCATCGGTCACGGCGATCGCCGCATGGTCGCGATCGCCGACCGCAAAGGCGTTCAAGACCGCGCTCGGGACGTAGTAGAGCTTGGGAACCTGCTCGAGGCCGGCACGTGCCGCGAGTTCTTCAACGACAGCGATCAACCCTGGGGCATTGCTGAGTCCCAGCGGGACGGCCTTGTACATACGCAGGACGACGGCCGGAGCCAGTTTGGGCGTCAGCCACACGATGAGTCCGCCCGCGGCGAGCAAACCGAACATCAGCGGCAAACCGCCAAAAGACCACCCCACCAGCGCGAGCGTTCCGGAAATGCCTGCGAGCATGAGTGCCGTCTGCAACTGGTTGTTGCGCTTGTGGGTGAGCAGCACATCGAGCCGCATGGCAACTCAGCTCAGGCGGCCTGCATGGGCTCGGGCGTCGCTGCCGTCTCGGGTTGCGGTGGCGGAGGGTCGGCGTCAGCGCCCGGATCCGGCGGCAACAGGGCCCGCAGCTCAACCGGCACCTGTTCTAACTCACCAAGCAGCCGCTCGACATAATCCGCATCGAGTTTGCGCGCAAGCTGCTCGAAACCGGCTTCCACCTGCTCGCGCAGATGGTCCGCGATGCACAGCACCCCCTTTAGCGACGGACGTATGATCCGGGTGTCGAGATCCTGCAACGCCTGACCATGCTCCAGGATCTCCACCATCAAGCCGTGGTAGATCAGCGATCCCGTCCGACGGCTCGTCTCGAGCATTTCCTCTTTGCGCAGCAGTGCATCGTGCAGGTCGCCGAGTTCGGTCTGCAAATCCTTCAGCAAGCCGACGGCACGCGCGGCTGCGCCGACTTCACCCGTCACCGGCTCGAGCAGGTAACGCATCCGTTTGGCCAGGATGCGCGCACGGTGCACCGCCGCGCCGTCGCGCTCCCCGCGCAGTCGCGAAAGCTGGTCACGGAACGCCTCGGTGAGCGCCTCGCTGGCCGTGGCGAGCAGCTCGCCGAAACGGGGGGACTCCATCCGGCGAGCCTTTTTCATGCGGGAGAGCATCCGCTCGCGCAGTTGCTTGAAACGACGCCTCAATGGCTTGCGCAGGGCGGCGGCAAGCTCCTGATACTCGGCCGCGAAGGCATCGTGCAACGTCACGTAGCCCGTATGGAAGTCGGCATCATCAGGAATGATTGCCTCGTTGCCCTCGATCCAGTGCAGTCGCACCTCGGCATCACGCGCTTCGTTCGTCCCTCGCGCCAGACGCTTGAGCGCCTTGAGCCGCTTGCGCCCCACCAAGCGACGGCCGTACTCGGGGAACATCGAGGCGATGCTGCGGAAGCGGCGTAAGGCGACACGAAAGTCGTGCAGCGCCTCCGGGTCCTCACCGTGCTTGAGCTTGGCCACGCACGCCCGCGCCACGTCGAGCTGCGCTTCGAGGAGCTGCGCGATCGCCTCGCTGGCGGGACGGTCGAGGAGGGAATCGGTTGCGAACATCCAGTGACTCCTTGCTCGGGCAACAACGGACGTTGGGGCTTCACACAGGTGGCTCAGGTGGACCTCGAGCGGCCCATCATCTGCGCAGGATCCACAAAATGACGGAGATCACCACACTGATGATAATCGCCGTGGTCAGGGGGAAAAAGAAGCTGAATCCTGGCCGCTCGATTACGATATCCCCCGGCAGGCGGCCCAGCGGCAACTTTGCGAGCCACGGCCAGAGCAGCCCGAGCACGATCAGCACGCCTCCGGCCAGCAACAGTACCTTTTGCATGGACACAGCACGCTCCGTTTCAAATGACCTCACCCAATGCCATCCAGTATAGGGAATCGCCAATTCCATGAGCGAGCGGCGTGAAGCACGCGAAGTTGCCCTGCGCGAATCCGCACGGCGCGGCGCAGGCCCCGACGGAGGTCGCTCGGAACGGCTTACGCAAGGCTCGCGGAGACCGGTGACGGGTCGTGCCGTGCAACGCGAGGGTGCAACACGGGGTGAACGGGGCCAACCGCGCCACGGACTCTTTTTGGCGCTGGCGTGGCTTGTCTTCATCCTCTCGAGCGGTCCACTCGCCGCAGGCGAATTCGAGGTCGAAAGTGTGGCCGGCGAGCGGCTCACGGTGCGTCAGTTACCCGCCCAAGGTGATGAGCTCATCCTGTGGTTTACGGAGTCCTACCGCACCGGGGCGCGGCCGAGCTTTCAGCGCACCCTGGAACGCCTGCGCGAGCGGGGATCGGAAATCTGGCTGGTCGATCTGCTCGAATCGCTGTTCCTGCCGCGCACGGCCGACAATGTGCGCCAGCTCGATGCTGCGCATGTGCGCGCGCTGATCGACGCCGCGCTCGAGCGCACGCGCAAGCGGGTCGTGCTCGTGGCCGGGGGGCAGATGGCCATCCCCGTCCTCAAGGGGTTGCGCGACTGGCAAAGCCGGGCGGGCGACCTGTCGCGCGTCGATGGCGCGATCCTGTTCTTCCCCACCCTGCACGCGTTTACCCCTGTCGCAGGCGACGAAGCGCCACTGGAACCGATCGTGGCGGCGACTAACTACCCCGTTTTCATCTTCCAGCCCGAGCGCGGGCAGATGCGCGGCATGCTCGCCGACGTGCAGGCGGCACTGCTTGGCGCCGGCAGTCCGGCCTATGTCTGGCTGCAACCGGGCGTGCGCGACTGGTACTTCATGCACCACGATGACGAGCCGGAACCCGCGAGCGCCCAGCGCTGGATCGAGCGCTTGCCCGCACATCTGGAAGGCGCCCGGCGCCTGCTGCGCATGAGCCCGAAACCCACGGCCGCATTGCCCCTCCCCGAGGAACGTGCGGCGCGCAAGACCGCGGAGACACGCGGTCTGGTCGCCTGGAATCCGCCCCGGCCTGCCCCGGGTTTCGAGCTTGCTGACCTCGACGGCAAGAACTGGGTGCTCGCCGAGCACCGAGGCGCGGTGTTGCTGGTAAACTTCTGGGCAAGCTGGTGTCCGCCCTGCGTCGAGGAGATCCCCTCCATGAACCGGCTGGCGAAAAACTACCCGCCGGAGCGTTTTCAGATCATCTCCATCAACTTCCGCGAGACGGCTGCCGACATCCGGGCCTTCCAGCGTCGCATCCTCGTGGAATTCCCCGTCCTGCTCGACCTCGATGCTCAAGTGGCGGCCCTGTGGAGGGTGTTCGCATTTCCCTCGTCATTCCTCATCGACGCCGATGGCCGTATCCGTTACTCGGTCAACAGCGCGATTGCCTGGGACGATCCGGAGGTCGTGAAAGTCATCGATGCCCTCGTTGGCGAGGCCGAGCGGATGCCTCAGGCTCAGGTGCGGGAGGCCGGCGTGCGGAACAGCGTTTCGCGGTAATGCTGTAGCTCGGCAATCGACTCGCGAATATCGTCGAGCGCAAGATGCCGGGACTGCTTCTTGACGGCCTTGACGACCTCGGGCTGCCAGCGGCGCGCGAGCTCTTTGAGCGTGCTCACGTCGAGATTGCGATAGTGGAAAAAGGCCTCCAGCCGCGGCATGTAGCGCGCAAGGAAACGCCGATCCTGACAAATGCTATTGCCGCACATGGGTGAGGCGCGCTCCGGTACCCACTGCCGCAGGAACTCGAGTGTTCGCGCCTCGGCCTCCTGAACGCCAACGTCACTGGCCCGCACGCGCTCGAGCAGCCCCGATGCACCATGCGTCTTGCGGTTCCACTCATCCATGCGCGCGAGCGCGGCCTCGTCCTGGTGGATCGCCAGAACCGGACCTTCCGCGAGGGGGTTGAGCTCTTTGTCCGTGACCAGTGTCGCGATCTCGATGATCACGTCCGTTTGCGGGTCGAGCCCGGTCATTTCCAGATCGATCCAGACCAGGTGCTCAGCATTCGCGGTCATACGGCGTGGGGACTCGTGCAATCAGAAAGTCAGGCCGGGCATTCTAGCCCGAAACCCCGCCTGCCACACTCGGTGTGGGAGAGGCGGCCCGGACGCGCCGGGCCGCGTCGCAGGCGAACTCACGCCGCAGCCTGATCCCTCAGGATGACCTTGTCCACCCGCTTGTTGACGTAGGCGTAATAGAGCACGGGGATCACCACCAACGTCAGCAGCGTCGAGACGAACAGGCCGAAGATCAGCGAGATGGCCAGCCCGCTGAAGATCGGGTCATCGAGGATGAAGAACGCGCCGAGCATGGCGGCAACCCCTGTCAGCACGATCGGCTTCGAGCGCACGGCCCCGGCCTGGATGACGGCCTGTTGCAGATCCATGCCTGCGCGCACCTGCTCGTTGATGAAGTCCACGAGCAAAATGGAGTTACGCACGATGATCCCAGCCAGCGCGATCATGCCGATCATCGAGGTGGCGGTGAACTTCGCGCCGAGGAGCGCATGGCCGGGCATCACGCCGATGATGGTCAGCGGGATGGGCGCCATGATGACGAGCGGCACGGCGTAGGAGCGGAATTGCGCGACCACGAGCAGGTAGATCAGGACCATACCCACCGCATAGGCAATGCCCATGTCGCGGAAGGTCTCGTAGGTCACCTGCCATTCCCCGTCCCACTTCAGGCTGTAGAGGTAAGGATTGTCCGGCTGGCGCGTGAAGAATTGATCGAGCTTGCCGACCTTGCCAATCTCCATGTCGCGTAGCTGTCCTGAAATCTCGAACATACCGTACAACGGGCTATCGAGCTCACCCACCATATCGCCCATGACGTAGACCACGGGCAGCAGGTCCTTGTGATGGATCGCACGCTCACGGGTGTCGTGGTCCACCCGGACGATTTCCGACATGGGCACGAGCTGCCCACTCTGACTGCGGATCTTGGTGTCGAGCACGCGGTCGATGTCGGCCTTGTCCTCCGTCTTGAACTCAAGCCGCACCGGCACGGCGTACTTAACGTTCGAACCGTGGATGAAAGTCACGTCCTCTCCGCCCAGCACGGCGCTGATGGTCTGCGCGACGTCCTGCTGCGACAGGCCGAGCAGCGCGGCCTTCTGCCGGTCCACGTGCAGCACGTAGCGCGGCGCGGGAGCTTCGACGCTGTCATCGACATCGGTGATGTCCGGGGTCTTCTCGAAGACCTGCCGCACCTGTTTGGCCACGTCGATCTGCCCGTTGTAGTCGAGCCCGTAGATCTCCGCGACGATCGGAGAGAGCACGGGCGGCCCCGGCGGCACCTCGACGACCTTCACGTTGGCACCGAAGGGCTTGCCGATCTCCTGCAGCGGACCGCGCACATCGAGCGCAATGTCATGGCTCTTGCGCGTGCGGTGGTGCTTGTCCACCAGGTTGACCTGGATGTCGCCCATGTTCGCGCCCTTGCGCAGGTAGTACTGGCGCACCAGACCGTTGAAATTGATCGGCGCGGCAGTGCCCGCATAGACCTGCAGGTTGGCGACCTCCGGCACGGTCTCAAGATGCGCGGCGAGCCGGTCCAGCACAGCCTTAGTCTGCTCGACACTGGTGCCTTCCGGCATGTCCACGACCACCTGGAACTCGGACTTGTTGTCGAACGGCAGCATCTTCAGCACGACGAGCTTGACCACCGCGAGCGATACCGACAGGGCGATCAGCACGATCACGGCCAGATACAGCTTGTGGCGGTTACTCCGGCCTTCCCGGCCGCGCAAAAACGGTGTCATGACCTTGCCGAACAGGTTGGCCAGCCACTGCGGAACGGCCTCACCTTGGGGGTGGCTGAAGTCGACATTCTTCAGCACCTTGTAAGTCAGCCACGGCGTCACGACGTAGGCGACTGCCAGCGAGATGAGCATACCCATGCTGGCGTTGATGGGGATTGGACTCATATACGGCCCCATCAGGCCGGTGACGAAAGCCATTGGCAGCAGCGCCGCGATCACGGTGAAGGTTGCTAGGATCGTCGGGCCACCGACCTCGTCGACCGCGATCGGGATCGCCTCAAGCAGCTTGCGGCCGCCCATCAGCATGTGCCGGTGGATGTTCTCCACCACCACGATCGCGTCGTCCACGAGAATGCCAATGGAAAAGATCAACGCGAACAGTGACACGCGGTTGAGCGTGAACCCCCACGCCCACGAGGCGAACAGCGTAATGAGCAGCGTGATGACGATCGCCACGCCGACAATGAGCGCCTCACGCCAACCCATCGCGAGCCACACGAGCACCACGACCGACAGCGTGGCAAACAGTAGCTTCTGGATGAGCTTCTTGGCCTTCGCGTCGGCCGTTTCGCCATAGTTGCGGGTGATCTCGACGTTGACGCCCTCGGGGATGAAGATGCCTTTGAGTTGCTCGAAGCGCTTGATCAATTGATCAGCGATCTCGACGGCATTTTCGCCGGGCTTCTTGGCAATGGCGATGGTCACCGCGGGTGCGCCGCTGACCACGCCCTTTTGGCTGAAGGTCACATACCGCTCAGGCTGGTCGGGACCGTAGCGCACCTCGGCGACATCACTGAGGTAGACCGGCTTGCCGTTCATCACACCGACGACCAGCCCGCCGATTTCCTCAGGCGTGGTCATGAAGGCACCGGCCTGCACCTGAATCTCCTCGTTGTCTGCGACCATCGTCACGGCATCGCGCGAGGCGTTGGCCGCCAGCAGCGCGAAACGCAGGTCATTCAGCGAGATACCGTAGCCCGCCAGCTTGACCGGATCGAGGCGCACGCTAACCACGGTCTCCGGCCCACCGAGGGTGTAGATGTCGCGAGTGCCGGGTACGCGCTTGAGCTCGGCCTCCAGTGCGTGCGCCACGTGCAGTAGCTCGTGGGCGCCGCGCTCGGGATCCTCGGTCCACAGCGTCGCCGTCACGATGGGCACGTCATCAATACCCTTGGGTTTGATCAGCGGTTGCTGCACGCCGAGGTTGCGCGGCAGCCAGTCCTGGTTCGAGGCAATCTTGTTATACAGACGCACCAGCGCCTGGGTGTTGTCCTCACCCACCTTGTATTGCACCGTCAGCACCGACAGGCCCGGGTAGGACGAGGAATAGACGTGCTCGATGCCCGTAATCTCGGAGAGCACCTGCTCCGCCGGTCCGCTCACCAGGTTTTCCACCTCGTCGGCCGAGGCGCCCGGAAACGGCACAAAGATATTGGCGAAGGTCACGTCGATCTGCGGTTCTTCCTCACGCGGCGTCACCAGCACGGCGAACAGCCCCAGCAGCAGCCCGACCAGCGCCAGCAGCGGCGTGATCGCGTTGTTCTGGAACTTCTGCGTGATGCGCCCGGAAATACCCATCCGCGACGCGCTCATCAATGCTTCTCCTCAGCAGCAGCGAACTGGCGCTTCAGGTAGATACCGGCGGCGATCGGGTCGAGCGCCACCTGCTCGTTTTCCTGCAGGCCCGCGAGGATCACCACGCGTCCGTCCGCGGTCTTCTGGCCGAGACGCACCTGGCGGAAGCGGACCTGATTATTGCCTTCCACCACGTACACACCTGTGACCTCGCTGCGGTAGGCCACCGCCCGGTCCGGCACCACCAGTTGCGCCTGTTCGCCCGTGGTAAAGGCCACCTTCGCGAACATGCCCGGGAACAGGCTTTCGCTGTCCTTGCTCAGGTTCACGCGCACCTTGAAGCTGTTGGTGTTGGGATCGGCGTACGGAAAGATCGTCAGGCCCGAGACCGGCACACTGGCGACGCCATCCCCGTCGGTGAGCACGCGCGCCTTCTTGTATTTGCGGATCTGCTTGATCAGCGACTGCGGCACCTCGACCTCGATGCGCAGCTTCTCCAGCGACACCCCACTCATGAGCTTCTGGCCGACGTTGACGAATTCGCCGACCTCCACGAAGCGTTCGGTGACGATGCCGCTGTAGGGAGCGCGTACCAAAGTGTTTTCGAGTTGCTCGGATGCCTTTGTGATCGAGGCACGCGCAGACTGCACGCGGGCCCTGGCGGCGTTGAGTTCGGCGACCGCCGCATCGAGCTGCGACTTGGCGACCAGCTTTTTCTCGTAGATCTCCTTGATGCGGTCATGCTCCTGTTCGGCCTGCTTGAGTCGCGCCTCCGCCTCGGCGAGCGCCGCCCGCGCCTCCGCGGCACTGGCCTGCTGCTTGACCCCTTTGAGCTTGATGATGACCGCGTCCTTTTTGACGAAATCATCCACGTCGTACAGGATCTCGGCCACCTCGCCGGAGGTCTGCGCCGAAACTGTGGTCTGGTTCACAGCTTCGACACTCCCATCGAGCACCCGCTCCTGCGGCACCACCTCGCGCACCACGGCAGCCGTGGAAAACGGCAGCGTGGCTTCGGCCCAGGCACTCGCGGAGAGCCCCAAAAGGCCCGCTAACACAATGAAATGTCTCATGAAACTTAGCTCCATCGAAAAATTTTTCCTAAGCATAACAGAGAATATTAGCGATCGCTAATATACTGATTGCAACTAACTGTGGCCGCGCCCCCGGACTGTGCGCAACAGATGCCCGTTCGCATAGAATAAACAAAGTCCAAATGGTTGATGACACTTGAATTGCATGCACACGAAACCCCTTCGCCGCGTGGCGCTCGCCCTGCTCGCCTGCGCACCGCTGCTGGTGATGGCGGCACCGTACAAATGGGTCGACGAACACGGTGTGACGCACTACACGCAATTGCCGCCGAGCGGCAAATCCGCGCAAGAGGTCAACGTTCCGAAACCGCGTGCGCCCGCGCCGCCAACGGCGTCCGCACCGGCAGCGAGCGGGACTGGACCAGCAGATGCAAGCGGCAAGTCACCCGCCGCTGATGCGGATGAAACGGCCCGGATCCGCCAGGAGAACTGCAGGCGCGCTCAGGAAAACCTCTCGGTGCTGGAAACGAACCGCCGCATCCGCGTCAAGGATGGTGAAACCTACCGCGTGATCGGTGAGGACGAGCGCCTGCAGAACATCGAACGCCAGCGGCAAATGATCAAGGATTACTGCGATCCCGAGTAGGTTCCGCCATGCCTGTCCTGTCCATCTCGACCAATCACGCCCCAGCGAACCCGGCGGCCACCGATGAGGTGCTGCGGGATTTTTCGCGCGCCGTCGCGCAGATGTTGGGCAAACCGGAGCGCTACGTGATGGTGCGCTTCATGCAAGAGCCGCTCCTGATCTTCGCCGGCACTTCGGAGCCGTGCGCCTACCTTGAACTGAAAAGTATCGGCCTGCCCGAAGCGGAGGCCGGGCGCTATTCCGCCACCTTGTGCCGCCTGGTGGAGCGCCACTTCGGCATCGTGCCCCAGCGAACCTACATCGAGTTCTCCCGAGCCGAGGCTGGCCTGTGGGGATGGAATTCGGGCACTTTTTGAGCATAAGCTAGCCGCCCCCGGAACGGCGCGGTGTATCCACACGCGCCGAGACCCGTTCGACACTGCCATCCGGAAACCGCCTGGAGCCCGCAACGCATGCGCATTTCGCAGTTCCCCCTGAGCACCCTGAAGGAAACCCCCTCCGACGCCGAGGTCATCAGCCACCAGCTCATGCTGCGCGCCGGCCTGATCCGCAAGCTCGCCGCCGGCCTGTATACGTGGATGCCGTGGGGCCTGCGCGTGCTGCGCAACGTCGAGCGCGTGGTGCGCGAGGAGATGGACCGCAGCGGTGCGATCGAACTGTTGATGCCCACCGTGCAACCCGCCGAGCTGTGGCAGGAATCCGGCCGCTGGGAGAAATATGGCCCGGAACTGCTGCGCATCCACGACCGCCACGACCGTGAATTCTGTTACGGACCGACGCACGAGGAGGTCATCACCGACATCGCGCGCCGCGAGATCCGCAGCTACAAGGACCTGCCGATCAACCTCTACCAGATCCAGATCAAGTTCCGCGACGAAATCCGGCCCCGCTTCGGCGTGATGCGCGCGCGCGAGTTCCTGATGAAAGACGCTTATTCCTTCCACATGGATCAGGCCTCGCTCCAGCAGACCTACGACCTAATGTACAAGACCTACAGCCGCATCTTCACGCGGCTCGGGCTCAAGTTTCGCGCGGTGCGCGCCGACACGGGCGCCATCGGCGGCAGCGCCTCGCACGAATTTCACGTGCTTGCGGACTCCGGTGAGGACGCGATCGCCTTTTCGGATGCGAGCGACTACGCAGCCAACGTCGAACTCGCGGAGACCCTGCCCTGCCCGCCGCCCGCCCCGCCCACGCAGGCGCTGACCAAGGTGTCTACCCTCGGTAAGGAGAGCATCGCGGAGGTGGCCGCCTTCCTCGGCGTCACTCCGCAGCAGTGTCTGAAGACCCTGTTCGTGCGTGGGCGCGAACCGCACACCGTGGTCGCGATCGTGCTGCGCGGCGATCATGAACTCAACGCGATCAAGGCCGCCAAGCTCGCCGAGGTTGCCGAGCCGCTGCAAATGGCCGGTGAGGCCGAAGTGCTCGCCGCGGTCGGCTGCAAACCCGGCTCGCTGGGTCCGATCGGGCTGAGTGTACCCGTCTACGCCGACTACGCCGCGCTCGCCCTGTCCGATTTCGTGTGCGGCGCCAACGAGGAGGGCTTCCATTACACAGGCGCAAACTGGGGTCGCGACTTCCCCGCCCCGCTGGGCGCGGATCTGCGCAACGTCGTGCCCGGCGACCCGAGCCCGGATGGCAAGGGCAGTCTTGGCATCGCGCGCGGCATCGAAGTCGGGCACATCTTCCAGCTCGGCAAGCGGTACAGCGAGGCGATGAAGACCCAGGTGCTCGACGAAAACGGCAAGGCCGTCACGCTCACCATGGGCTGCTATGGGATCGGCGTCTCGCGCGTGGTCGCCGCAGCGATCGAGCAAAATCACGACGCCAACGGGATCATCTGGCCCGAGGCCATCGCACCGTTCACCGTGGCCATCGCACCGATCAACCTGCACAAGTCGCAGCGCCTGCGCGAAGCGGTCGAGCAGCTCTACGCAAGGCTCAAGGCTGCCGACATCTCGGTGATCCTCGACGATCGCGGTGCGCGTCCCGGCGTGATGTTTGCTGACCTCGAACTGCTCGGCATCCCGCACCGGCTGGTGTTCTCCGAGCGCGGGCTGGATTCCGGCGAGATCGAATACCGTGGCCGCCGCGACACCGAATCGCAAAATCTCCCGATCGAGGGGATCGTCGCGTTCCTCAAGGGAAAGCTGGACGCCGCCCTCAACAACTAGCTGTACCGGGCGGGCACCCCACCCGCCCTACCCCTGCCGCAAGCGGCCCACAATCAGCCCGTAGAACCGGTCCGCACCCTCGCGCTGGTAGACCCAGCCGAGGTGTGCCCCGCAGCCTGTGCACAGCACGACGCGCCAGGCGTAACCCGAAAACCAGGTGTGCTCGTTCGTCCAGACGCCGACGGGACACACCCCCGGCGCCTCACGATAGCAGCCAATGTGGAAACTCAGGCCATGCGGGTTCATGAATGAATGCGCGTGCGCACCCGATACCGAGGTCCGCGAGCGCGGCGAGGTGACCCGCTGACCGCATGCCGCGCAGGTGATGGCAGCCTCGTCGTCGCGAACATCCGTCACCTCATCCTGCAAGATGGCGGGCGTCGCTGGCCTGGGTGCTGGGGATTTGAGATGGATTCCGGGTCCACATGACGCTGGCATGACCTGCTCCGTCAACAAAGTGTTTACGCACGGGTTACTTGACAGGACGGCGACTTGAGTTCAGTTTTGAACTAAATTGCATACAAAGTATGTTTCGGGACAAAGATGTATGACCCTGCAAGTCGCCGATCACCGGGCCGTGTACGAAGTTGCCCAGTCGCCGCGCAACACCGAAGCGCAGCTTGCTGCCGCGGGTCTCACCGCGTTCTTCTCCATTGCTGAGGAGTGGGGGCTCGATGCCGAACAGCAGCGCGCCCTGCTGGGTGAGCCCGGCCGCTCCACGTTTTTCAAGTGGAAAAAGACCAAGACCGGCCAGCTTTCGCGCGATACGCTGGACCGCATCAGCTACGTGCTTGGCATCTACAAGGCACTGCACATCCTGTTTCCGGCTCAGGCGGCACGCGAGTGGTTGAACCACCCCAACCAGGAACCCTTGTTCCAGGGCCGCTCGCCGCTCGAGCATCTCGCCAGCGGCTCGCTCATCGCGCTGGCGGACGTGCGCCGCTATCTTGACGCCGCGCGCGGCTGAAACGTCGGGATGTCCGATTCGGCCACACTGCCGCCGCCCGGCGTGGTCCAACCTCGCGGCAAGCACTACCGCATCATCGCCACGCGCTATCCACCGATCGATTTCTTCGAGCGTCACGTCCCGCCAGAGCTGCTTGGGGCCGTGTGGGAACTCGAGGCGCGAACCAACCCGCGGCTGCTCGAGGAAACCGGCGACTTGCGGCGCGTCGCCGAAGCCGACCGCGTCACCGGTCCCGGTGCGAGCATCGTCATGGCCCCGTTCACCCACATTGGCTGGCCATCCCGCTTCAGCGACGGCAGCTACGGCGTCTACTACGCTGGTTTTAGTCTGGAAACCGCAATCCGGGAAACCGTCCACCATCGGGAACGCGTCGCCCGCCTTGCCGCGCTGAGCGCCACGGAATTCTCCCTGCGCGCATGGGTGGGGCACGTGCAGCAGCCTTTGCATGACCTGCGCCCGGCGCGTTACGCCAGTTTGCATGACCCCGCGCCGGATCCGCGCGATCACCCGGTTGCCCAGGCGTTTGGCAAGGCATTGCGCGCCACGGGCTCCTGGGGGCTTTACTACCGCAGCGTGCGTCATGAAGGTGGTCGCTGTGTCGCCGCCTTCCGCCCCCCGGCCGTCACGCTGCCTACACAAGGGCCACATCTCGTTTACGTCTGGGACGGCACCCGGATTACCCAAGTCTACGAAAAATCGGAGCCCATCCTGCGTTTCGATTGAGCGCGCATGGGATGATCGCGGCACTTCGTGCCAGCCACACTTGACCTCGCCTCACCGGCTTGCACAGCCTCCCTGAGCTTCTGCCCTGCGTAACGCCGCGAGCATCGCGGGCCAATGGGCAGCCCAGCCATCCACGTGCGTCACGCCGTCGAACACGGTCCATTGGGCGCAGGACTGCCGCTGAACCACGGGCGCGACCAGCCGAGGGGGTACGTTCTCATCCCCGGCACCCGCGAAATGCAGCTGGGCAATGTGAGTTGGCAACGGCGGCTCCGCTGCTGGATCGAGCGAACCGGTCAGGGGTGAGTAGTCATGCAGGCGCGTCCAGGCGGCGAGGTCGAGATTGCCGGCAACGGTCATCACGGCCACGACGGGGAGCTCGCGCGGCGCCATCAGCATGGCGAACGCGCCTCCGCCGCTATGGCCGATCAGCGAAACCTGCCGGATCGCGTAGCGCGCGATCAAGCGGCGCAGCGCCGCGACCTGGCTTGCCACGACGGCCTCAGCATGTCGCCCGCTGGTCCAGACCCACGGCTCACAGCCTTCGGCCTGTTCCGTGCCGTGGTAGCACGGTCTGCCCAAGTAGATGACCGGCGCCGGGTCCTCGGTCATCCGCTGGAGCATGAGTGGCTCACGCACGGCGGGGTCCGGGCTGATAAACACCCGCGCAGTCCAGGGTAACCCGTCACCCTCCAGGTACACATGCCACACATCGCCCGTCCCGGCCATCTTGACGTAAGCCACATGCGCGAAGCCCTCACCCCGCACTTCGACACGCTCGAAGCCGTGGCGACGCGCGTGGTCGTCGTTGTGAACATGGACGCTGACACAGCCCAGCAGCTGCACCGTCAACACGGCACTCGTGAGGTACCCCCAGCGCCGCGGCCAGCTCCGTTCACGGCTCACGAACCTTGCCATGGCCGGTTTGCCTTGAAACACCGTGAACCCCGTCCCATATTCAGTTGCGTGAGAAAAGAGCTTTGTTGGTCCAGTTAATCCGGGCGCCCGAGGCGATCGGCAGTCTGCCAAAGGCGCTCTTTGATGAGGAGATTAAGAATGAAATCGTCCAAACTGACTCGTGTTCTCGCAAGCGGTCTGTTTATGAGCGCCCTCGCCGTGGCGCCGACTCTGACGTTGGCGGCTGGCGTACCCCATCTGAGCGGCGGCGTCGGTCTCACCGAGCGAGCCGAGATGCAGGCCCAGGCGGGCAAGTACAACCTGCGGCTCGAGTTTGCGCGCGCGAGGGACGGCGCCTATTTTGCTGACGTCAACGTCAGGATCCGCAACCAGGCCGGCAAGACCGTGCTGAACCTGGAGCACACCGGACCGCTGGTCTACGCACGGCTGCCCGCCGGCACCTATCGCGTCGAGGCCACCCGCGACACGGTACGCAAACAGCAGGTCGTGCAAGTGAAAAAGGGTGCGCCCACGCGCGTAATCCTCACCTGGAAAGACTGAGAGCCCAAGTGGTTGACCGCAAATCCTCGCCCTCCTACGTGGGGGCGGGGGTTGGTGGTTGGCACCTACCTCGGGCTCACAGATGGCGAAACAGGCGAGTCGGTGAGGCGCTGACGATGCCGCGCAATACGAGCCACACCCCAATGCCCAAGGCCGTCCACGCCGCAGCCACACCCAGCGCCAGCGGCCATGCGTGCGGCACGTAGTCGACTTCGAACAATCGTCGCATCAGCGCCCAGGTGAGCGTCTCGGCGATCAGACCGGAGCTCATGCCCGTTACGGCGCCAAGCCAGGCAAACTCCAGCGCGAGCCGGGCACGGAGCCGGCTTGTGGTCGCGCCCAACGCCTTGCACACAGCGAGCTCCTGTGTACGCTCCTCACGCTGCGCCAGCAGGAGCACAAGGAGCACGGCGAGGGCCGCAGCCACGGTTAGGCCGAACACGACGAGGATCATGGCCCCACCGGCGTCGAGCACCCGTCGGACCTGCACAAGCACCGCCCGCACGTCGATCGCGGTCACGGCCGGGAAGCGCTGGACCAGCTCCGCAACGATTCCGCCCTGCACCCCGGGCAAGTACACGCTGGTGATGAATGTGCGCGGCAACTCGTCGAGCGCATGCGGCGCAAGGAACACGAAAAAGTTGGGCCGCAGGCTCTCCCAATGCACCTGGCGCAAACTGGTAATGCGGTCGCGCACGATCTCCCCGCCCACCTCGAATACGAGCTCGTCGCCCAAGGCAAGCCCGAGCGTGTCGGCGATGCCTCGTTCCACCGAGAAACCCGAGTCCGCAGACCCCGAAAACCACGCGCCGGCCACGATCCGGTTGTCGGCAGGCAGGGCAGCACTGGCCGACAGGTTGAACTCGCGATCGACCAGGCGCTGCGCCCGGGGATTCTCGAAATCACCGGGGGCGATGCTGCGGCCGTTGTGCTCGATCAGCCGGCCACGCGCCATGGGATAGAGCTCGAAGTCGTCAATGCCCCGCGCCTGCAGAAACGCACGCAGGGCCGTCGTCTCCCCCGGCTGGATGTTGATCAGGAAATGGTTGGGTGCCTCGGGCGGGATTTGCCGCTGCCACTGCGCGAGGAGCGCGTCCTTCACGAAGGTAAGCGTGAGTCCCAGCGTGAGCGTCGCACCGAGCGTCACCGACAACAGCAGGCCGCGCCGGCGCTGGTGCAGCATGGCCGCCCCACCCGACCATCGCTGGAACACCCAACGCAAACCACCCAGCAGAACCACGCTCAGGGCGGCCTGAACGGCAACGAGCGCGGCGAGGCCCGCCACACCCAGGATGGCAAGCCGGGCGTTGCCACTCTGCCACGCCGCAAGCACTGCAAGGACACCGAGCAACGCAGCCAGCCAACCCGCGTGCACGCACTCTGCCTGCGCCGGGTCCTCGCGCAGCAGGCGCGCGGGCGCTGTGCGCGTGAGGCGGACAAGCTCCGCGGCATTGAACAACGCCGCCAGGGTGACGACCCAGGCCAGACTGACCCCGATGGGGCGCAGGGTGATGCCACCCAGCGTCACGTCCGCCGCCTGGATGAGCAGCCCACCGAGCCCGGCCTGCACCGCAAGGCCCAGTGCCAGACCGAGCGCGCACCCCAGCGCGCCGAGTACCGACAACTGCGCCGCGTAACGCCCGAGGATGACCACCCGCGTGGCACCCAGCGAGCGCAGCAGGGCCGCAGCCGGCGTCTGTTCACGCACGTAGAGGCGCACCGCGAGAAACATCGCCACCCCAGCAAAGGCGGCCGTCAGCAGGCCCGCCAGGCCGAGATAGCGCTGCGTCTTTTCGAGCGGATCGCGCAACTCGGGGCGCGCTTCCCCCAGGCTCAGCAGCTTTTCGCCAGGCGCGAGGCCGCGTTCGATCGCGGCCTTCAGCGTCTCGAGCGCCCGACCTTCGCCCGCGACCAGAAGCCGGTAGCGTGCCCGGCTCGCTGGCGAGAGCAATCCCGTGGTTGGCAGATCCTCGGCAGCCATCAGCACGCGCGGCGCGAACTGGAAGACATCGGCGCCGCCGTCCGGCTCGAAATCCAGGATCTTCGCAATCCGCAGCGACGCACCGCCCAGCGTGATCACATCGCCCACCTGCGTGCCCGTGCGCTGCAACACCGCCGCACCAACCCACACCTCGCCCGCACGGGGCGCCCCGGCGAGCTTGCGCGGCGGCGCAGCCACGGCCTCGCGAACCTCCAGCTGGCCACGCAGGGGGTAGGCATCGGAAACCGCCTTCACCTGCACCAGGACAGTCGTCTGCCCGTGGACCACGACGCTCGGAAACGTCACGGTTGTAGCGGTGCGCAGACCCGCGGCGGCCGCTCGCTCGCGCAGCGTGGCATCCGCCTCACGCGAACCCTCGAGCACTAGGTCCGCGCCGAGCAGCGTGCTCGCCTGCCGCTCGATGCCCGTCACGAGACGCGCGGTGAAGACGTTGACCGCCGTAAGCGAGGCCATCGCCAAGGTGATCGCGAGCAGCCAGAGGCGCACGGGTGTCAGGCGCAGCTCACGCAGCGCAGCACGCGTCAGCATCGCCGCCATCACACGAGCGGCTCCAGCACGCCCCCGCGCAGCCGCCACGCGCTGTCGCAGCGCGCCGCGAGCTCATGGTCATGGGTGACCACCACCAGCGTGGTCTGCGCCGCGTCGCGTAGTGAAAACAACAGCTCCACGATCTGCTGGCCGGTGCGGGCATCGAGGTTGCCCGTGGGCTCGTCCGCGAACAGCAGCCGGGGCTGGGTCACGAAGGCGCGCGCTACCGCCACGCGCTGCTGCTCACCGCCAGAGAGCTGCGCGGGAAAATGCCCCTGACGTTGCGCCAGGCCGACCCGAGTCAGGGCCTCGCGCGCCAGCGCGCTCGCGCCGGCCGTCTGGCCCGCGAGCTCCAGCGGCAGGGCGACGTTTTCCAGCGCCGTCAGACCCCTCAGCAGGTGGAACGACTGGAACACGAATCCGACGCGCCCGGCGCGCAGCCGCGCCCGCGCGTCCTCATCGAGCCCGGAGATCGCCGTGCCAAACAGCTCCACCTCGCCGGCGGTTGGCACATCGAAGCCCGCAAGCAGGCTGAGCAGGGTGGTCTTGCCGGACCCCGACTCACCCATGATCGCCGTCGAGCTGCCCGCGGCCACCTCCAGGTTGACGCCGTTGAGGAGCTTTAAGCGGCTGCCGTCCGCGAGCGTGACCGAGAACGTCAGATCCCGGACACGCAGCACCCCGGAATTGCCCTGTTTGGCCGCGTGGCCTATCGTGTCGTCCACCGTCTGATTCACCGTTGCGCCCATGAAGCTGAGCTCCATTCTGTGCGTGGCCTGGCTGTGGTTGGTCGTCGGCGTGGCCCATGCCGACGCATCGCCCCGTACCACCGTGCTCGTCTGGGGGGATTCACTGAGCTCCGCCTACGGCATCGCCCGTGAGGCCGGATGGGTGGCGAAGCTCACGGAGCGCCTTGCCACACGCGGCGTCGAAGTGGTCAACGCGAGCATCAGCGGCGAGACCACGCAGGGCGGGCTCACGCGCCTGCCCCGAGCGATCGAGAAACACCGGCCAGCGCTCGTCATTCTGGAGCTCGGCGGGAACGACGGCCTGCGCGCGCTGAGCCTCGCGCAAACCGAGGCCAATCTGGCCGCAATGATCGAACTCGCGCAGGGCGCCGGGGCGAAAGTCCTGCTGCTCGGCATGCGCATCCCACCGAACTACGGCCCGGCATACACCGAGGCATTCGCCGCGATCTATCCGAAGCTCGCCAAGCGCTACGGCACCGGACTCGTGCCGTTCTTCCTCGAAGGCGTGGCGACCGACCCGGCGCTCATGCAGGCCGACGGCATCCACCCCACCGCCGAGGCGCAGTCGGCACTGCTCGACAACGTCTGGCCTCATCTCGAGCCGCTGCTGCCCGCCGCCGCGCGCGCGGGCAGGTGATCCAGCAGTTCGCGCACGTGCGCGATGACCAGGTGGGGCGCGCGCGGATGCTGCCAGAGCTCCGGGCGGTCCGTCACCCAGGCCGCCAGCGCGCCCGCGTCCAGAGCGCCCGCCACGTCACGCACGGCATCATCGCCCACGTGCAGCACGCGCTCGAGGCCGACGCCAGCGCGCGCCGCGGCAGCCTCGAAGATCCGCGCATCCGGCTTGCCCGCGCCGGTCTGCGCCGAGGTCACCACGAAATCGAACAGGTGCCCGATGCCGATGCGCTCGACGCTGGCGTTGCCGTTGGTGATCGCCCCCACGGTGTAACGGCTGCTCAGCGTTTCCAGCGTGGATTCGACATGGTCGAAGAGTTCGACCTCGTTGCGTGCCTCCCAGTACACGGCAAACCCTTCGTCGATGCGGAAGGACTGTGTGCCCGTCTCCGCTGCGAGTGCGGCCAGCCACGCCTTGCGCAGGCGTGTGAGATCGTGGCCAAGCTGCGGATTGGCGCGCGCGAAGGCGATGCGGTGCTGGAGCAGATCGGCCGCGCTCATGCCCGCGGTGATGTGGGCGTAGTGCTCGTGCAGCCAATCGTAGAAGCGGCGCTCGGCACGGGTGATCGTTGGACGCATCGCCCAGAGCGTATCGTCCAGATCGAAAGTGATGCAGGCCACCTGCTCGAACATGCTCACGCCCCCACCACCGTCACCGTGACGCGCCGCTCGTGTGGCCGCGTGCGGTGCTCCCACAGGTAAACACCCTGCCAGGTGCCGAGCGCACACTGGCCACGCGACACCGGAATCGACAGGCCGCTCTGGGTGAGCACGGAGCGCACGTGTGCCGGCATGTCGTCCGGCCCCTCATCGTCGTGCTCGTAGCGCGGATCGCCGTCCGGCACGAGATCGCGCATGAAGCGCTCGAGATCCCGGCGCACGGCCGGATCGGCGTTCTCGCAAAGCATGAGTGAGGCGCTGGTGTGATGCACGAACACGTGCGCGAGGCCGGTCTGCACGCCGGACGCGCCGACGATGGCCGACACCTCGCGCGTGATGTCGTGGGTGGATCGCCCACGGGTGTGAATGGTGAAGGTCTGTTGATGCACGGATTGGCTCTCACGTTGCGCATCGCCATTTTACCCACGCACCTGCGAGGCGGGTGCATTTCCCCCGTTCGCGGGTCGGCGGCATCGCCGCGAAGCGCCGCGCCTGCGCGGCGCTACGACGCCACAACATACCGCCTCGCAGCGCCCCGCCGTCACCCCGTTCCGCGTTCGGCGACGGCGAGCTCGCGCAGCCCGTCCAGCGCGAGCGTCAGGGCTTCGTTGTCGCGCTCGCGCGGATAGACCATGTACGCCGGGTGCACGAAGCGGGGCGAACCGCGGACGGGGAAGAGCTTGCCGTCTGCCACCAGCGCCTTGGCCATGCGCGCAGGCAGGAAGCAGCTGCCGCCGTTCGCCAGCGCGATCTGCACGGCGAGCCAGCCGATGTTCGCCACCTGCGGCGGTCCCTCGAGGTCCGGGTAGGCCTGCGCGTGTTGCGCGTGGAAGCCGGGGCCCCATTCGACGAAGATGTAGTCATCACCTGGACCCGTGTCGTCGGGCCGGGTGCTCACCAGCTCGAGCGTCTCGTCGAACAGGTGCTCGACGATCAGCCCGGGACTGTGGCGCGGCGTGTACATCAGGCCGATGTCGAGCGTGCCCTCGATCAGCCGGTGCATCAGATCTTCCTCGAAGCCGATCTCGCTACGGATAACCACGTCGTGCGCCCGCTCACGCATCCAGCCCACCCAGCGCGGCAGGAAGTCCTCCCACAGCGCGATGCGCCCCCCGATACGCAGGCTGGCGCGGTAACGCTCAGCCAGGCCGACATCGCTGCGCGCCTGGTCGGCAGTGAGCACCAGGCGTTTCGCGTAATCGAGAAACCGGCGGCCCGCCGGGGTGAGGCTCGTCCCGGCGCGGTTGCGGACAAACAGCCGCGTGCCCAGCTCCTCCTCCAGCCGGCTAATGCGCGCGCTGACGGTCGACTGGGTGAGATGCTGCTGGCGGGCAGCCTCCTGAAAGCTGCCATGCGCGAGGATGGCCAGAAAGGTACGCGCTTGGTCGATGTCCATGGCTCACCGGATTTTATATCGTGTTTTTCGATTTTATAATGCAAATAATATCGTTTGATAGATATCATCAGCCAGCCGTATAGTGGTCACCAGGACATCCCACTGGAGAAATGGTATGGACGCCTCCCCCCGTGAGGGAAGTTGAGCGGAAGCGAGGAGGCGGACCCTCACGGGCCGACGGCATCACAAGTGCCCAAGGTGGAAGATTGGATGATCTTCACAGGCAAACCGGAGGGTCCGAAATG
>CAYSFW010000046.1:0-2902 GCA_964430355.1 uncultured Thiotrichales bacterium | reverse complement strand
ATCCCGGGCGATGACCACCCCCGGCAGGACGCTGACGGCCGTCTCGCCGCTGATTTCCTGCACATCCGGCTTGCCGTATTCGCCGGCAGTCAGCCGGTAGATGGTTACGACCCGGTCCATGGGATGCACAAGCCAGAACTCCTTGACGCCGTGCCGCTCGTAGATCGGGCGCTTCTTCACCTGATCGTGCGCGGCCGTGGAGGGCGACAGCACCTCCACCACCCAGTCGGGCGCGCCATGCACGCCGCGGCGGTCGAGCTTTGATTCGTCGCAGACCACCAGCACATCCGGTTGCACCACGGTGTCGATGAGTTCGTCTGCCTCGTCGCCTTTGGGCAGGCGAACGTCGACGGGCGCGACGAACGCGCGGCAGGGTTTGCCTTCCAGCGGCCGCCGGATTTGGTAGTAAATCTCCCCAGCGATGTCCTGGTGCACGAGATCGGGCACTGGTGGGGCCATCAGATAAGCCTCCCCGTCGATGAATTCGTAGCGAATGTCATCGGGCCATTGCAGGTAATCGCTGTAGGTGTGGTGCTGGTGGTCCTTGCGTGGCAGGCCCATGGGGTGTGCCTTTGGTAAGTGGTCCTTGCGATTGTAGCAACCCACCCGACGGCGCAGCGATCGGTTACGCGGGTTATGGACCGTTCGTTGGCGGCGAGCGCCATGCCGAGCCCAGCCGGCACTCAGCAACGCCTGATGCGATGGCGGGTCGCTACCGTTGATCAGCACGCAGGTGCGAATCATGTGGCCAATGGCGCATCTGGCCACGGAATCAATCACCGAAACGGCCTGTAGTGGCTTGTGTGACACATCGAACGGCAGCGCGTATCGGTCACTCCACGGCCGTTGCGCGACTCCCTCAGGATGCCGAGTGCTCGAGGGAAACCACGGCCCCATGCCTGCGCTGTCGCTGCGCTGGGCTGTCGGCCGGGGCCAATTCGCCGTGAGGCAAGCTGGCACGCGACAGGGTATGCGCCGCACGTTTGGGTGCGGTGGCGATGCTGCTGGCGATATTTGTTATCCTCCGCCGCTCAATGGGCTTTGGCTGTGCTGATGGGTGCCGCTTGTGAATGCGGTGCCGCACCGAACTTTCATGCGTCTGAGCAAGATCAAGATTGCCGGGTTTAAGTCCTTCGTGGACCCGACGGTAATTGAGTTTCCCGCGAACCTCATGGGGGTGGTCGGGCCGAACGGTTGCGGCAAGTCGAACGTGATCGATGCGGTGCGCTGGGTGATGGGGGAGAGTTCGGCGCGCTATCTCCGCGGGGAGTCGATGGAGGACGTGATCTTCAACGGTTCGTCGTCGCGCAAGCCGGTCGGTCAGGCCTCGATCGAGCTGGTCTTCGACAACGCGGATGGCTCCGCTGGGGGCGAGTACGCGCGGTACGCGGAGATTTCGATCCGCCGTCAGGTCAGCCGCGACGGGCAGTCCGTGTACTTTCTCAACGGTTCGCGCTGCCGGCGGCGCGACATCACCGATCTGTTCCTCGGCACGGGCCTCGGGCCGCGCAGCTACGCCATCATCGAGCAGGGCATGATCTCGCGCATCATCGAGGCGCGGCCTGAGGAGCTGCGCGCCTACATCGAGGAAGCGGCGGGCATCTCCAAGTACAAGGAGCGCCGGCGCGAAACCGAGTCGCGCATGGAGCACGCACGCGCGAACCTGGAGCGGTTGAACGATGTGCGCGAGGAGATCGGCAAGCAACTCGAACGCTTGCAAAAGCAGGCCGAGACCGCCGAGCGCTACACGGCGCTGCGCGCGGAGGAGCGCAGGCTGCGTGCGGAGTTGTTGGTGTTGCGCCTGCGTGACCTCGGTGTCGATCTCGAAGCCCGTGAGGCAGAGCTGCGCGCCGTGGAGACTGAGACCGAGCGCCATCTCGCACAGGTGCGCGAGCTCGAGGCAGGCATCGAAGAGCTGCTGCAGCGGCGCGAGGAGGCCGGCGAGGCCTTCAACGCGGTGCAAGCGCGTTTCTACGAGATCGGTAGCCACATCACGCGTGTCGAGCAGGCCATCCGTCACAACCGGGAGCTGCGCGCGCGGCAGACCCGGGACCGCGACGAAGCGCGGGCTGCGCTCGCCCAGGCCGAGGCAAACCTCGTGCAGGATCAGCAGCGGCTCGAGGCCCTTCTGCAGGTCATCGCCGAGTTGGAGCCGCAGTGGATCGACGCGCAAACGGCGCTGTCCACCGCGCAGGAGGAGGCGCGTGGCGCCGAGGAGGTGCTGCGGGCCTGGCAGCGCGAGTGGGATTTGTTCAACCAGCGTGCGGCTGAGCCCGTGCAGCGCGCGCAAGTCGAGCGGGTGCGCATGGAACAGCTGGAGCGGCACAGCCAGCAGTTGCGCGAGCGGGTCACACGGCTCGAAGGTGAGCTCGGTCAGTTCGACGACGGCCTGCTCGGCGAGGCACTGGAGGCCCTGCAACTCGAGGTCGAGCAACAGCAGATGGCGCTCGAGGAGGCACAGCACGCGGTCGCTGCGCTGCAGGCCGACGAGGAGGCGCGGCGCGGCGCGAATCGCGAGCGCCGTACGCGGCTGGAGGCTTTGCACCGCGAGGCGCAGCAGGCCCGTGGCCGGCTCGCCTCGCTGGAGACGTTGCAGCAGTCGGCGCTCGGCAAGGAGCAGCGCGGAGCCGCGGGCGCGTGGCTCGCGCGGCGCGGGCTGGGGGCCGCCGCGCGCCTCGGCGAGCTGATCGAGGTCGAGGCGCCCTGGCTGGAGGCGGTCGAGCTCGTGCTCGGTGAGTGGCTCGAAGCGGTGGGCGTCGATGGGCTCGATGCGCATGCGGTGGCGCTACCCGAGGTCGGTGAGGGGCACCTCTCCCTGCTCTATCCCTTATACACATCTCCGAGCCCACGAGACCGTACTAGACATCGTATGTCGTCTTCTGCTTGAAAAAAAAGAGCGTGA
>CAYSFW010000045.1:0-127002 GCA_964430355.1 uncultured Thiotrichales bacterium | reverse complement strand
GGGCCGGGGGAGGCCGGGGCGCGGTGTCCGTGGCCGTGTCCGCCGGTGGCGCTCAAGCCGGCGCTGGCGCCGCCGGCCGGTAGTTCGCACAGCCCGCCTGACGTGTCGGGGTAGACGGCTTGATCTTCCGAGAAGACGCCGGGGATGTCGAGGCGTTTTTTCGGGTCGCGCCGAAAGCCGTGGTGGTCACGCGGCAGTCGCCGCGTTTTGAACAGCAAGGGGTCGTGGATGGCGCGGCTGAGGTCGGCGATACGGATGCGCGTGGGGTCTGTCATGCCGCCGGCGCCACCCGTGGTCAACAGCTTGATCTTGTTACGTCGGCAGTAGGCGATCAGTGCGGCCTTGGTGCGTGCGTGGTCGATGCAGTCGATGACCCAGCTGAAGCCGGCGGCGAGCACCGCCGCCTGGTTGTCTGGGGTGATGAAGTCGTCGATGGTCGTGACGGCGCATTCGGGGTTGATGGCGTGGATGCGTTCGGCGAGCGCGGTGGTCTTGGCCTTGCCGTAGTTGCCGTCCAGGGCGTGGATCTGGCGGTTGGTATTGGATTCCGCGATGTGGTCGAGATCGACGAGCGTCAGGTGGCCGACACCGCTGCGCGCGAGGGCCTCGACGGCCCAGGAGCCGACGCCGCCGAGGCCGATCACGCAGATCCGGGCGGCCCGGAAGCGTGCGAAGGCGGCCGCGCCGTAGACGCGCACGACCCCGCCGAAGCGCCTGTCGAGATCGGCGCCGTGGATGTCTTCACCGTGGATGCCGGTCACGGGAGGCGTGGCGCGCCCGTTGCTCAGAATTCGCGCTGCACGGACTGGCTGGCGAGGGCGCTCATGGCGTTCCGGTAGGCAGATGCCGGTAGGGCCTCGAGCTGCGCGCGGGCTGCGTCGGCCTCGCGCCGGGCGACTTGACGGGTGTAGTCCATGGCACCCGTGCGGTGGACGATGTCGAGCACGGCGCCGATGTGGTCGCGGCCGCCGTGCTCGATGGCCTGCCGGATCACCGCTGCGTCCTTCTCGGTCGCGTGGCGCATGGCGTGGATCAGGGGCAGTGTGGGCTTGCCCTCGGCGAGGTCATCGCCGACCTGCTTGCCAAGCTTTTCCTGGCTGGCCTCGTAGTCGAGCACATCGTCGATGAGCTGGAAGGCGGTGCCGAGGTGCATGCCGTAGGTCGCGAGCGCCCGCTCCTCGGATGCGGGGCGGCCGGCGAGCACGGCACCGAGCTGCGCCGCCGCTTCGAAAAGCTTTGCGGTCTTTGAGTGGATGACGGCAAGGTAGCGCTCCTCGGTGGTGTCTGGGTCGTGCACGTTGAGCAGTTGCATGACCTCGCCCTCGGCGATGGTGTTGGTGGTGTGTGCGAGGATGTCCATCACCCGCATACTGCCGACATCGACCATCATCTCGAAGGCGCGCGAGTACAGAAAGTCACCAACCAGTACGCTCGCCTCGTTGCCGAACAGGGCGTTGGCGGTCTCGCGTCCGCGCCTGAGCTGGGATTCGTCGACGACATCGTCGTGCAGGAGCGTGGCGGTGTGGATGAATTCGATGATCGCGGCGACGAGCTGGGCCTTGGGTTCGCGGTATCCGCAGGCGCCAGCGGCGAGCAGTACGAGCGCCGGCCGCAGGCGCTTGCCGCCGCTGTTGACGATATAATGGCCGACTTGATTGATGAGAACGACCTCTGATCGCAGTCGCTCGATGATCAGTGCATTGACCGACTGCATTTCCGCAGCGACCAGGCTGAGTGGGGAGGTCTCGGACATGCCGGCGATGCTAGGGTGTCACCCCGAGCGGGGTCAAGCGTCCCTGACCGCTGCGTGATTGCAACCAGCCCCGGAGCCTGCTTGAGTCGAAAACTGTTGAAATCCACGGCTGTCGTCAGCGCCATGACGATGGTCTCGCGCGTGCTCGGCTATCTGCGCGACATGGTCATCGCCATCGGCTTCGGTGCCACGGGCGCAACCGACGCCTTCTTCGTTGCCTTCCGCATTCCCAACCTGTTGCGGCGCATGTTCGCGGAGGGGGCCTTCGCGCAGGCCTTCGTGCCGGTCATCAGCGAATACAGGGAAAAGCGGACCGAAGCCGAGGTGAAGGATCTCGTCGATCACGTGACCGGGTCGCTTGCGCTGGTGCTGCTCGCGATCACCACCGTGGGTATCCTCACCGCGCCGTGGTTGATCTGGATCTTCGCGCCCGGCTTTGCCGACACCCCGGATCAGCAGGCGCTCACCGTGCTGATGCTGCAGATCACCTTTCCATACGCGCTGTTCATTTCGTTGACCGCGCTCGCCGGCGGCATCCTCAACAGTTACGGGCGCTTTGCCATACCGGCCTTCACGCCGAGCTTCCTCAATCTGGCAATGATCGTGGCCGCGCTGTGGCTCGCGCCGCGCATGGAGCAACCCGTGGTTGCGCTGGCCTGGGGGGTCTTCGCCGCAGGCGTGGTCCAGCTCGTCTTTCAGGTGCCCTCGCTGCTCAGGCTGGGTCTGCTGCCGCGCCCCCGTCTCAAGCGTGCGCACGAGGGCGTGCAGCGCATCATGATGCTGATGCTGCCCGCGCTGTTTGGCTCGTCGGTCGCGCAGATCAACCTGCTGATCAACACGCTGATCGCCTCTTTCCTGGTCGCCGGGAGCATCAGTTGGCTGTACTACACAGATCGCTTCGTGGAGTTGCCGATGGCGATCTTCGGGGTGGCGCTCTCCACCGTGATCCTGCCCAAGCTCTCCCGGGAGCACGCCACGCAGGATACCCGCGCGTTCACCCAGACGCTCGACTGGGGCCTGCGGCTTGCGGTGGTGGTCAGCCTGCCGGCCATGCTGGGCCTGATGCTGCTCGCTGAGCCCATCTTCGCGACGATGCTGCAGTACGACAAATTCACGCCGCACGACTCGCGCATGGCGGCACTCAGTCTGGCCGTGTACGCCGTCGGCCTGCCCTTCTTCGTGCTTATCAAGATCCTGGCGCCCGGCTTCTACTCGCGCCAGGACACCCGCACGCCAGTCAAGACCGGACTGGTCTCGGTGGGGGTGAATCTCGCCTATATCGCGGTGATCGTCGTGCCGTGGATGGCGCTCGGCGGCCCTGCCCCGCACGCCGTGCTTGCCTCGGCGACGGTCGCAGCGGCTGCGGTGAACGCCGGCCAGCTGTTCTGGCGCCTGCGCCGCGACGGCACCTACACGCCCCAGTTCGGCTGGGTGCGACTTGCTGTCCAGGTCTCGCTGGCACTGGCCGCGATGGCTGCGACGCTGTGGTGGTTCACGCCCGACCTCAGTGTCTGGGCCGGGTGGCGGATCGGCGAGCGCGCACTGCACCTTTCGCTGCTGATTCTGGCAGCTGCCGTGGCCTACCTTGCGACCCTGCGACTGAGCGGGATGGACTTCCGCGCGTTGTTGCGGGCGCACTGAGCCGGTGCGTTGGGCGGAGGCGAGATCCGCCCGGATGGCGCGCCGAGGCGACTCGCCCGTCGGTCGCGCCCGGTAAACGTCACGGATTCGAACTCAGGCGGATTGCCTACGGAAGGCGGATTCCGCACGTCGCGCGGTCCCGCCAACGGTCGGCCAGTAGCCAGCGACTCAGGATAAAAGCTCGTGTTTTCAGGACGTTGACAGTGATTTTGGGCTCTTCTATAGTCTCGCGCCGTCCCGCTGGTGCACCCTGCGGGGCTCCCCATGACGTTCGTTGACTGAAGAACCACGGCGCGTTGAAGCGGCGGAGCGGACTTTGCAATGACACCGTCACCCCCGTCTTGCTGCGGACCGGACTCGCAGCCCGTTCTCCAGCTGAACCGCGCCAGTTTGACAGGCGAGCCGAACGCGCCGCGCGGCACTCGCCTGCCCGGTAAGGAGTAACCAGTGATCCAGACCGAAATGCTGACCCGCCGGTATGGCGACTTCACCGCTGTGGATGCCGTCAGTTTTGGCATCGAGGCCGGGGAGGTCGTCGGCCTGCTCGGCCACAATGGCGCGGGCAAGACCACGATCATGAAGATGTTGACGGGCTACCTCGAGCCGTCCGAGGGCCGCATCCTCATCGACGGTGACGACCTCGCGGCGCACCGCCGTGCGGTGCAGGGAAAGATCGGCTATCTGCCCGAGAACTGCCCGACTTATCCCGAGATGACGGTCATCGATTATCTTGACTACGCGGCAGCGTTGCACGGCATCGCGCCCGCGGATCGGCCGGCGGCGTTGCGGCTGGCCATCGAGCGCACCGCCCTCGCGGAAAAGGCCACGGCACCCATCCACACGCTTTCGCGCGGCTATCGCCAGCGGGTCGGCGTGGCACAAGCGATCCTGCACCGCCCGCGTATCCTCATCCTCGACGAGCCGACGAATGGGCTCGACCCCTCGCAAATCCAGCACATGCGCGACCTCATCCGCGAGCTTTCGCGCGACGCGACAGTCATCCTCTCCACACACATCATGCAGGAGGTTCAGGCGGTGTGCGATCGGGCGATCATCATCCGCAACGGCCGCGTCGCACTCGATGCCACGCTCGCTGCGCTGCAGCAGGGCGGGCGACTGGTCGCAGCGCTCGCAGCACCGCTCGAGCGTGTGCGTACCGTGCTCGCCGCGGTCGAGGCCGTGGTGGCTACCGAGGCGCTACCCGCCACGGGCAGCGTTACGCACTACGCCCTCACCCTGGCGCCGGGCGTGGATGCCGAGGCCGTGGCACCGGCCGTCGCCCAGGCGGTGGTGGCGGCGGGCATTGCCCTGCACGCCCTGCAAGTCGAGCGCCGCGATCTGGAGACGGTGTTCCGCGAGATCAACCAGCCCGCTGCGGAGGTGGCCCATGCGTAACGTCCCCGCCGTCGCGCGCAAGGAGCTGGCCGCGCTGTTTGCCTCGCCTGCGGCGTTCGTGTTCCTTGGTGTGTTCCTGCTCGCCAGTCTGTTCGTGTTCTTCTGGGTGGAGATGTTTTTCGCCCGCAACATCGCCGACGTGCGGCCACTGTTCGAGTGGATGCCGGTGCTGCTGATCTTCCTCGTGGCCGCGCTGACCATGCGCCTTTGGAGCGAGGAGCGACGCATGGGAACGCTGGAACTGCTGCTCACCGCGCCGGTGAACACGCTCGACTACGTGCTCGGCAAGTTTCTCGCCTGTCTCGCGCTGGTGGCCATCGCCCTGGCGCTCACGCTGCCGGTGCCGGTCACGGTGGCCCTGCTCGGGCCGCTCGACTGGGGGCCGGTGGTTGGCGCCTACCTCGCGGCGCTGTTCCTCGCCGCGGCCTACATCGCCGTCGGCCTGTTCGTGTCCTCGCGCACCGACAACCAGATCGTCAGCCTGATTGTGACGGTGCTGATCTGCGGCATCTTTTACCTGCTTGGCAGCGAGGCATTGACCAGCCTGGTTGGCAATCGGGGAGCGGAGTGGTTCAAGCTGCTCGGCACCGGCTCACGCTTCGAGTCGATCACGCGCGGGGTGATCGACCTGCGGGATTTGTACTACTACCTGTCGATCGTCGGCGTGTTCATGGCGTTGAACGTGTATACGCTTGAGCGGCTGCGCTGGGTCGGCAACGCGAACCGCCCCGCGCACAATCGCTGGCGTTGGGTCGTGGGCCTTGCAGTCGCCAACTTGATCGCCGGCAACCTGTGGCTGCAACAGATCGGCTGGGCGCGCGCCGACATCACCGAAGGCCGCATCTACTCGATCTCCGCTGCGACCCGCGGCTATCTCGCGCAACTGCGCGAACCACTGCTGATCCGCGGCTATTTCAGTGCGCGCACGCATCCGTTGCTCGCGCCGTTGGTGCCGCAACTGCGCGACCTGATGCGCGAGTACGCTGTCGCCGGCGGTGGCAAGGTGCGCGTGGAATTCATCGACCCGCAGGAGCATCCCGACCTCGAGGAGGAGGCTGGCCGCAAGTACGGCATCAAGCCCGTGGCCTTCCAGACGGCGAGCAAGTACCAGGCGGCGGTGGTCAACTCGTACTTCGACATCGTGGTGCAGTACGGCGACCAGCATGAGACGCTCGGTTTCCGCGACCTCATCGAGATCCGCGCGCAGAGCGAGACAGACATCGACGTGACGCTGCGCAACCCCGAGTACGACCTGACCCGGGCGATCAAGAAGGTGCTCTACGGCTACCAGGGGGGAGCCAACCCGTTTCGTAACCTCACCACGCCTATCACGTTCCGCGCCTTCGTCTCGCCCAACGAGCGCCTGCCCGAGCCGCTGCGCGAGCTGCGCGCGCAGCTCGAGTCCGTGCTCGGTGGCTATCGCACGCAGGCCGGCGACAAGCTCGTCGTCGAACTGATCGACCCGGACGCCGGTGGGGGTGAGCGCGCCCGCGAACTGGAGGAGAAGTACGGCTTCCGGCCGATGGCGTCGGGTCTACTCGACCCCAACCAGTTCTGGTTCTACATGACGCTGGAGCACGACGGCCAGATCGTACAGGTCCCGCTGCCCGAGAGCCTGTCGGCCGAGTCCCTCAAGCGCGGCATCGATGCGGGGCTCAAGCGTTTTGCAAGCGATGCGCTGAAGACCATCGCCCTGGTTGCGCCGCGTGCCACACCTAACCTGCCCCAGCTCGGCATGCCCGGCACGGGTCGGCACCTCGAGCTCCTGGAGAAGCGCCTCGCGCAGAACCACATCGTCAAGCGCGTCGATCTCGCGCGTGGTGCGGTGCCCGAGGACGCTGACCTGCTCATGCTGGTGGCGCCCGACAAGCTCGATGACAAGCAGTTGTTCGCGGTCGACCAGTTCCTCATGCAGGGCGGCACCGTCATCCTGGCCACCGCACCCTTCAGTGTCGAGACGCGCGGCGCAGTCGCCGGCCGGACGCATGACGCAGGCCTCGGGCCGTGGCTCGAGCATCATGGTGTCAAGATCGAGAACACACTCGTGCTCGATCCGCAGAACGCGGCCTTCCCTGTGCCCGTGCAGCGCAACCTGGGCGGCTTCACCGTGCAGGAGATCCAGCTCGTCGAGTACCCGTATTTCGTGGACATCCGCGGGGATGGCATGCCCAAGGGCAACGGGCTCACCGCCGGCCTGCCGCAGGTGACGCTGAACTGGGCCTCGCCGATCCGTATCGACACGGCGAAGCAGCAAGGGCGCACGGTCACCGAGCTGTTGCACAGCTCCGCGCAGGCCTGGACTTCGGATTCGCTGGAATTGCAACCGGATTTCCGCCGTTACCCGGAGTTCGGCTTCGCGCCCGGTGAGGCGCGCGAGCGCGCCTTGCTCGGCGTGATGGTGGAGGGTCAGTTCGAGTCCTACTTCAAGGGCAAACCCTCGCCGCTGCTCGGCGAGCCAGACACCCAGACGGACGGCGACGACGAGGCGCAAGAACCGCGGGCCAAGCCCGAGCCGGCCAAGCCGAGCTTTGCGGGCAAGATCGACCGCTCGCCGGACTCCGCGCGGCTCATCCTGTTCAGCTCCAACGAGTTTCTGAGTGACGATATCCTGGAGCTGGCGGGGAGTGCCACCGGCACGCGCTACCTCAACCCGGTGCAGCTCATGGAGAACGCGGTGGACTGGTCGCTTGAGGATCGCGGGCTGCTTGCCATCCGCAGCCGAGGCCACTATGCCCGGATGCTGCTGCCGCTGGACCGCTCGGATCAGGTGTTCTGGGAATATCTCAACTACGCGCTGGCTGCTCTGGGCCTGCTTGCGGTCTACCTCGTGCAGCAGAGCCGCCGCAAGGCTGCCACGCGTCGCTACGCCGCACTGCTCGCGGCGGGGAGGGCTTGAACATGAACCGCGTCATCACCGTCCTGGCCGCCCTGCTGGGCGTGCAGCTCATACTCACCGCATGGCTGGGTCTGCGCGAGGCCGATTCGGCCCGCCTGAGCACGGATGAGCGCCTGGTACCGGTCGACACCGCGCGGTTTGACCGCTTGGTTATCGAGGAGCCCAACCAGCCGCCGCTCGAACTGGTCAAGATGGACGGGCAGTGGCGCATACCCGGCCTGCACGACTTCCCCGCCGATGCGGCGCGGGTGACGCGCTTCGTCGAGACGGTCACCGCGCTCCCGCGGGGTTGGCCAGTTGCCACCAGCGCCGAAGCCGCCGAGCGCTTCAAGACCACCGACGCGGCCTTCACGCGCAGGATCACCTTCGGCGCCGCCGATGCAGTGCTTGCCAAACTCTACCTCGGCACCTCGCCCGGCTTTCGGCAGAGCCACGCCCGCGTCGATGGCGATGACGACGTTTACGTCGTCAACCTGAACCCGGTCGAGGCCACTACCCGGGCGGATGACTGGATCGACCGCGCCGTCATCAAGCAGGACTTAGCCAAGGTCGAGCAGGCGACGCTGCACGAGCTTCAGCTGCTACGCAAGGACAACGCCTGGACGCTGCAGCCGCTCAACGAGGGCGAGACGGCCAATGCAACGGCCATTGAACAGCTCGTCCGGCAGATGGCCGATCTGCCGATCTTCGAGGTGCTTGGCGTCGAGGAAAAGCCGGAATATGGGCTCAAGGAACCCGCCCTCGAATACACCTTGACGGTGGGTGGGCAACCCGTCACCTACCGCTTTGGCAAGCCAAAGAACGCGAGCCACTACGTGCTCAAGACCTCCACGCTGCCGTTCTACTTCAGGATCGCGGAATTTCCCGTCAAGCGCGTCGCTGACCAGAAGCGGGAGGCGCTGGTCAACGGCCAGCCTGCTGCTGCGCCGGAGGGCAACGGCTAATCGGCTGCGCGACTCGCCAGTTCGCGCCGTGACCCGACGCAGGTGCAGCTATACTCCGCCTGCCCGCCCGCGCCCCGCGGCAATCCTGCGCGGGGCGCGATGGGTGCCCAAGTCACTTCGTAACCGGGTGAGCTAGCCATGCATGATCTCACAGTGCTCCATCGGATCGGCCAACGGATCTGGCTCGACAACCTTTCCCGCGACCTGCTCGCCACCGGGAAGCTCGCACAGCTCATCGCCAAGGGCGTGAGCGGCCTGACCTCTAACCCAAGCATCTTCGCCAAGGCGATCAAAAGCAGCGACCGCTACCAGGCCGACCTGCTGCTCGCGCGCGGGCTCGACGCCCCGCCGCAGGGCCGTCTGGAAAGACTCATCATCCCTGACATCCAGGCCGCGTGTGACCTTTTCTTGCCGGTTTATGAGCAAAGCCAGGGCGATGACGGCTACGTCAGCCTGGAGGTCAGCCCTGAACTGGCGCACGACGCGCCGGCGACGGTCGCCGAGGCCCAGCGGCTGGTGGCGCTCGTTGCGCGCCCCAACCTGCTGATCAAGGTGCCCGGCACGGCCGAGGGCGCGCAAGCCTTCGAGGAACTCACCGCCCGAGGGGTCAACGTCAACGTGACGCTGCTGTTTTCCGTGCGGCAGACCGAGCTTATCTTCGCGGCCTACCTCCGCGGCCTCGAACGGCGCCTTGCTGATGGCCAGCCGGTCAGCGGCGTTAAGGCTGTCGCCAGCCTGTTCCTGTCGCGTGTCGACACACTCGCGGACCGGATGCTCGAGGCGGTAGGCAGCGAGGCCGCACTGACCTTGCGGGGCAAGCTTGCATTGGCAACTGCCCGCCGCGCCTATGCCCGCTACCAGGGCATCTTCCACGGCCCGAAGTTCACCCGGCTGCGCGAGGCCGGCGCGCGCCCTCAATACCTGCTGTGGGCGAGCACGAGCACCAAGAACCCCGCGTACCCCGACCTGATCTACGTGGAGCCGCTGCAGCTGCCGGAAACCATCAACACCCTCCCGGATGCGACCCTCGAGGCCTTTCTCGACCACGGGCAAGTGCACCCCGCGGCCTACACCACTGCGGACGACCCTTGGCTGGAAGCGGAAAAACTGGGCATCGAACCCGACCGCATCGGCGAAAGTCTGCAGGACGAGGGGCTCAAACTGTTCAGTCAGAGCTACGAGGAACTGCTGGCGCTCGTACGGTGAAGAAGCGCTGACCAAGTAATCTCTGAATAAACGGTTGTGCGAGCGGGTCGCTGCGTTGCGTTGTGCACGCGCATCGCTTGGTTGTTTCTGCTCTGCCTCGTCGCTACGCCCCGTGCGTGCCGCGGACACGTCCCCTTCGGTCTGCCCTGCAAGATCCGCTAATCGCGGTTCACCCAATCGGTCTGGAGCCGTCGGGGATCGCCGGGGCGGGCCTGCCCAGCAGATGGGCTACTTGGAGGTAACCCATCAATCCGTCGCATAGCAGCCACCAGCAACACGCCGCGGTGGCTAGTGTCTCTCAAATCCGCTTCGCGGCTCGAATTTCAGGGCCAGGGCGCTCTCGGTGACAATCCGCACGACGGTATCCGGACCGCGGTCAGGCACTTGCACCTCGAGTTCGAGTGTGACGGTTACTTTTGCACCAACCAGGCCTGAAAGGTGTGCAACGACCTCCTCGGCGATCCTGCTGGCATCGCGTCGCACGCCTTCAGCAACATTGTCTTGTGGGTGCTGTTCTCCCGCTGCACGAATGTTTCGGTGATCTCGAACAGCCGGCCGCGCTCCATCTTCCTTCTACTGGCGCTCGGTGGGGACGAGGTCGGGATGCTCGGACGGAGCATCGACCATTTGGGCGAAGATCACCGCCTACGCCGGCGCCTAGTTGATGGCTTCGCGCGGCAGGGCGACTTCGATGAGTTTCTTCTGGGGGTCATGGGTTGTCTGCCAGCAACTGAGCCAGCCCGGCACGAACGCGGGCGGAATCGCCAGCCGAGAGCTTGCCCAGGGTGCCGCGCACCAGCCGGTGGTCGAGTGTGAACAGCTTGAAACGCACAAGCGAGGCTGCCGGTAGCCCGGCGGCGGCGAGGTCCTCGATCGGGCAGTCGAGCGGCCAGGGGGCATGACTTTGTGTTGTGATCATGGCCATCACCGAGTGGCCGGCGGGGGTATTGAAGCGGGCGTCATCGGAGAGCACCAAGGCGGGGCGGTTCTTGGTGGCGTTGCGGTCGGTGAAAGGGAAAGGCACGCGCACCACGGCGAAGCGCTCATAGGTCACGGTAGGCTTCCTCGTCGGCGCGGCCGGCCCATTCCGACAGCGTGCCTTCGACGGCGCGCAGGTATTCGATGTCGAGCGGCTGGACACGGCGTACGATCGCCGTCCCGTCGGCACCGACTTCCCAGGCGATGAGATCGCCGGGCGCAATGTGGAGGGCAGTGCGAACATCCTGCGGGATGGTGGTTTGGCCTTTCGCGGTGATTTTGCCGACAGCAACCATCAGTTTCTCCGGTAAGGGAAGCATTACATTTTTACTTTAATGTGGGGCTGCTGGGCGCGCAATCAGTTCGACAAAATCGCAATCGAGCCAGGTGACACCGAAATCTGGCACGCAGTTGAACGGCTGCCGGAGGTAGCGCACCTTGTGGTTGCCGTCGCAGAGAAGCACGACAATGGCAAGGACGATGTCCTCACGTTTGTTGAGCGTGGTGAGAACCTCGTCGCGGATGACGGTAGGGGTCGAGGCGCCACCGACATGCCCGTTGACCCCGATGAAGGGTAGCCGCCCGGTGCCCGGCCAGTTGCAGCAGTTCGAGCTCGCGCAGTCGGGACTTCAGCCGTTCGCGTCGACGGCGCAGTAATCAATGGATTGTACAGATGGCTTCCGGCGTGGAGGCCAGCTGGCGTTGGAAAATAGTCAGGGCAAAGCCGACTGTGCGTGCGCTGGGCAGGATGACCCGGCTCGTAACTTGAGCGACGGCAGACGGGTTTAGCCCGGGCCCGTGCAGCATAAAGGAGACGCTAATCGGACGCGCGAGCGGCAAGGACCACACCTATTTCGCCGGGCGAAGCGCTTGCACCGCACAACACATCGCCTGACCCGCTCAGCCGGTCGACAGGCGTTTGGTTGCCTGGTCTGTTGTGCGTTTGATTAGGCGCGGCGCAGGCCGTTTCAGGGTCGCGTCATCCCGGCGTGTTCCGGTCAGCCAGTGCGCGGCTCGAGCCGATACACCTTCTCCACGAGCCAGGTCAGGCCGCGCTGGCGGAAGCCGGGTTCGTCGGCGAGCACGTCGAGCGTGAGCAGGCGCTCGATGTGGAAGCGGTCCTGGTAGAGGGCCACGACTTCATCTTCGAGCACGGCGAAAGGCGGTCCTTGCATCTGGCGCTGGTCGTATTCGAAGGCAATGAGGAGCGTGCGTGCGTGCGCGGGCAGGAGGGAGGTGAGGTGTCGCGCGTAGCGGGGCCGCATCTCCGCCGGTAGCGCCACCAGCGAGGCCCGGTCGAACACCCCGGCGCAGCCGTCGATCTCCGCCGGGGTGAGGTCGAAGAAGTTGCCGCGCAGGATCACGAGCCCGTCGGCTTCCCAGCGCTCGAACCGTCCGGCGGGGGTGACCGTGGGCTCGAGGCCGTTTTCGGCGAAAAAGTCGCGAACGGCGATCGGGCTGAATTCGACGCCGACTACTTCGAGGCCCTGCGCGCGCAACCAGAGCATGTCGAGGCTCTTGCCGCACAGGGGCACGAAGACGCGGCTCGCGGGCGGTAGCGCGAGTACGCCCCAGAAGTCCTGGAGATGTCGGTTGATTTCCCGCTGGTGGAAGCCGATCTGGCCCTGCTGCCAGCGTTCGTGCCAAAACTGTTCGTGCATGGGGTCACCCGGTTGGCGCAGGCGGCACGCCTGCGCAGGTCTCTACTTCGCGTGAGGTTACAAGGTGAGCGCGATGCCGCGCACCAGCGCACCGGGCAGCAGCGTGCTGGACGAGGAGCGTCCGCCGTAGGTGCCGGGGTCGAGGGCGAGTTCGCGTTCGGCGGTGAGCGCCTCGAGCCGGTCGCCGAGGAGGTGGTAGAGCGTGTCGTCAAAGCGCATGACGTTGATCGGACCCACCACGCGGCCGTTTTCGACCCACTGGGTGGCGAAGCGGGTCATGCCGGTGATGCGCGCGTGGTTGCGGTCGGAGTAGTTGCAGTACCAGAGGTTGGTGATGAGCAGGCCAGTGTCGAGGGCGGTGAGGATGTCCGCGCCGGCGAGGTTGCCCGCGGCGAGTTCGAGCGCGGCGGGGGATTCGCCCGGGCTATTGACGGGCACGCCGTACTCCTTGGCGCTGCGCGGGTTGACGAGCGCGCCTGCATGGCGGCCGGCCACGATGAGCGGCACCGGCTCGCTGATGTGGAAGCCTTCATCGCTGAATTGCGGTGCGAGTCCGCGCGCGTGGTTCTCGGTGAGCGTGACCTGGGGATCGAAGCTGCGTTCGCCCTCGACGAGCTGCAGCAGCGCGCTTTGGCGCGTGCGCTGGCTTTTCAGGCCGAGGTCGCCCCAGGCGAGCATGTCAAGTAGCTCGGCGAGTGCCGCCGGCGTGAGGTAGGCGCGGTACATCCCGGGGCCGAGCGAGATCGGGGGGCGTTCGAGCACGGCGAGCGTCTCGCGATCGCCGGTGAGCTTGCGGGCCAGTGTCGCCTCGTCCCACGCGAAGCCCGCGTAGTTGTTCTTCACCGCGCGGTCGCCGCTCAGGTAGCAGCTCCAGTCGAGGTTGAAGCTGTAGCTCGCGTGCCAGTGCCGGCTGCCCGCGGAGTCCGCCATGCCGTGCTCGATGGCCCCGCTCGCCCAGATACCGACCAGGTCGAGCCCTTCCGCGAGCCGCATGAGTTGCCGCAGTGCGAGCTCTGGCGGCGGCAGGTGATTCTCGCCGCGTCGTTCGCTCTGGCTCGGGTGTTCCGGCAGATTCAGCCACGGGTCTTCCGGGACGAGTGCGACGCGCTCGCGAAGCTGGTGGAGCAGGGCGCGCGCGGTGGCGAGGTCGGACGCCGCGTCGCCGCTCAGCGTGGTCGATGCGCTGAGGTGCCGTTGACCCAGCACGAGTTCGAGCGAGAGATAGCGCTGCGTGACCTGACCCGCCTGGCGGATGCGGTTGTGGTTGAGACGCACAAAGTCGGAGGTCTCGCCGCTGTAGTTGAGCAGCAGGCGCTCGTCGGCGCGCAGGTCGCGGCTCAGGTCAAGGGTGAGCTGGTCGAGTTGTTCGGGGGTCATGCCTCGCCTCCAAACACTTCGACGTCGCGGAACAGGCAGGCCGACGAGGCGTGGCCGACGTAGATCGACTGGTTCGGTTCGCCCTTGCCGCAGTTGGGTACGCCGGAAACCTCGAAGGTGGAGCGGTCGCCGACGCCGATGAGGTTGCGCCAGAAGTGGGCGGACAGCCCGCGGTAGTTCGGGTTGCGCACCATCGGCCCGAGTTTGCCGCCTTCGATCAGCCACCCGATCTCGCAGCCGAACTGGAATTTGTTGCGGGAGTCGTCGATCGACCAGGAGCGGTTGGTCTCCATGAGCACGCCGCGTTCCACGCGGGCGATGAGTTGGTCGAGTGAGGCATCGCCCGGCTCGATGTTGAGGTTGGCCATGCGGTCGATGGGCGGGCGGTTCCAGTCGCAGGCGCGGGCGTTGGCCACGCCCGGCAGCCTGGCGCGGGCCTGGGACAGCGCCCCGCCCAGGGGACGCAGCAGGATGCCCTCGCGGATGAGGTATTCGCGCGTGGCGGGTGTGCCCTCGTCATCGTAGCCGTAGCTGGCGAGTTCGTGGGGTACCTCTGGGGCGAAGGTGACGTTGAGCAGCTCCGACCCGTAGCGGTAGCTGCCGAACAGATCGGGTGTGACGAAGCTCGTGCCGGCGTAGTTGCGCTCGTCGCCGAGGATGCGGTCGAGCTCGAGCGGGTGGCCGATGCTTTCGTGGATTTGCAGGATCATCTGGCTCGGCTTGAGCAGCAGATCCATGCGGCCCTCCGGGCATTCGGGCGCGTCGAGCAGTCGCAGGGCCTGCTCGGCGGTGCGCTCGACGTCTTCGTTGAAGCCGAAGGCCTCGAGCTGCTCGAGACCGCCCTGGCGGCCCGTGCCCATGCCGCCGCCCGTGCGGATCTGGGTGAGCGTGCCGCGGCTGGCCACGGCCTCGTAGCCGGGGAACAGGTAGTGCAAGGTCTGTTCGACGTGCGCGCCGGTGCTGCTCAGGTAGAGGCTTTCCCGCCGCTCGAAGCCGAGGTGCGCTTCCCAATCGACGATTTCGTCGCTGATCTGCAGGCGCCGGCAGGCCTCACGCAGCCAGTCGAACTTCACGTCGAGGGGTGCGGCTGCCCAAGGCTTGCCGAGTGGCGATTCGAAACGGCCTTGGACCGACGAGCGGGGCAGCGTGGCCGGATCCACGGTCAGGCGCCCCCGACTGTGGGCGGCCCAGTTGCGGGCTGTCGCGAAGGCTTGCGCGAGGCCCTGCGGACTGCCGTCCGAGGTCGCGGCATAGCCCATGCCACTACCGTCCGCGACCATCACGAACACACCGGCGTCGCGCGCCAGCGAGGGCGGCAGCGCGACATCCTGGCGCACGCGCAGGTGCTCACTCTCCGTGCTGACCACGCGCGCCGACCAGAACTCGACGTCGGGCGCGGCGCAAGCGAGATCCCGGGCGATGCGGTGCAAGTCCATGAGCTCGGTTCCTCAGAGCCTCTTGTGGGTGCCGTCGCAGAAGGGCTCCTTGGCGCTCTGCTTGCAGCCGCAGAGCCAGACTTTGCCAGTCTCCTCGGCGGTGAAGGCGAGCGGCGTGAGGGTGGTGCCCTTGTGCGAGCCGTCGCAGAAGGGCTGATTCTGACTGCGGCCGCAGCGGCACCACCAATACCGCTTTCCGGCCTCCACTTCGACGGGGTACGGGGCTTTTTGCGCGCAAACGCGGTCGGTCATCGGGGTCTCCTGCAGGTCGTGTGAATCCAGGGCAGAGGATATGCGCGGTGCCGGGTGCGCGAAGGTTTGTTGGCAGGCCGTGGGGTTTTTTGGCAACGAGCCGCCGGCCATGGCTCACAGGAGCGCACCGCTGCGCCGTGCGGACCGAGCCGAGGTCAACCGGCAGCGCGCTAGCCGTAGTACGTGACGCGGTTCTTGCCCTTTTCCTTGGAAAGATACATCGCGCGGTCGGCGCGGCTCACCAACTTCTCCAGCGTGTCCTCGGGGTGGAAGACGGTAACGCCGACGCTGACGGTGACGGGTCGATTCTCTACAGCCGCTTGTTCTGCGACGGCGGCCCGGATGCGTTCGCCTATCTCGCGCGCGCCGGCTTCGTTGGTTTCCGGGCAGACGATGACGAATTCCTCGCCGCCCCAGCGCGCGAAGCAGTCGGTATCGCGCACCAGCGGGGCGACGACGGCGGCAACGCGGGTGAGCGTTGCGTCACCGATGGCATGGCCGAACTGGTCATTGATCTGCTTGAAGTCATCAAGATCAAAAAGGATGAACGCCAGGGGCCGGCCGTAGCGCTGCGCACGGCGGAATTCCTGGTCGAGCACGCGCTGGGCCTTGTGCCGGTTGTAGATGCTGGTGAGCGAGTCCGTGTTGGCCATGCGCTCGAGTGCCCGGTTGGCCTCCTCGAGCTCTTTGGCCGTGGTGGAGACGAGGTGCGAGAGGGCGCGCATCTCCATCGTGTCTTGGGAGAAGCCGACGTTACGGCTTCCGCGCCGGCGCCGGGTGTCGCCCTTCGGGCCTTCGCCCAAGCTCAGCATCACCTGGGTGTAGAGCAGGTAGGCGGGATGCTCCGGCGTGTAGAAGAACTGGCCGACTGAGAATACGCCGAGCGTAGTTGCACAGGTGGCGAAGTGCGCGTACTGGTCCAGGGTCAGCGAGCGCATCAGCACCTTGCGGGCGACGCTGGAGTACAACAGGATCAGCTCGACTGGCTTGTGGCGCAGCTCGCTCAGCAGGTGGTTGGTGTGCTCCGTGGCCTCGGCGGGGTTGAGGATGCCGAAACGCACGGTGTCGCCACCGTTGAGGTTGCCCCACAGCGCGACACCTCCGTCCGGTAGCACGGCCTTGGCCGGACGGGCGATGACCATGCCGTCGCGCTCCATGAGCAGCGGAAAACGCGCGGAGCAGGCGGGAATTTCCTTGCAGGCCTCGAACCCGATGTAGCGGCTGTAGAGTTCGGTTGCGCGCAGTCGGTTGATCGACTTGACGATGTTGCTGCGTGCCTCGGTGACCTCGAGCGGCGTGCCGAGCAGCATCCAGTCGGGGCTCCACTCGAGTTCGACGTGGAGATCCGCGCCGGTAAGGGCGACGACGACCACCCCGCAGGCGAACACGGCGTCTTCGCAGAACAGACGGGGCCACTCGCCTTGCGGCGCCCAGGCAAGCTGTCCGGCCACAAACCCTTGGGGGTTCTCGGCGGCCAGCCCGCGTGCGAGGTCCTCCGCGTTGAGCAGCGGTGCGGTGGCATACACGAGCAGCAGCCGGGTTACCGGCTGGACGACGGTCCGCGCGAGCTGCCGGCCGAGCTGAGCCCAGTTGGGACGGTCCTCGGGTCGCAGGCGCGTTGACGCGATCTCCACCTGGGTCTTCGCGAAGCTGCACGCAAGCAGCACGGTGCGCTCCTCGTGGATGTCGCGCTCGTCGAGCAGCGCGGTCGACGTGCAGCCGACCAGGCGCGCCGAGGGCAGCAACGCCTTGAGCTCGCGCAGGATGCCCTGTACGAACGGCGCCTTGGTGCTGGTGCTGAACAGTTGCAGCAGCAGGCGATCGGAATCCTCGATGCCCGCATTGGCGAGCTGCGACGGCAACGCCGTGGATGGGTCGAGGGTGATGGTGTGGACTCTCATGCGCGCCTGTCCTGTCTGCCCCGGCAAGCCCGACTCGCGGTCGCGGATCCAGGCTCTGGGAAATCACGCAATCCTAGCCGGAATCGTGAGCCAAGTGCCTGAATTGAAGCGTGGAATTGCCAAGCCGGTCACGTCTTTTGCGACGCTTCGGGTGGCAGCAATCCTAGCAAGAAATCGATACGGTCAGACCATCGGCCGGTTGACGCCGTCAGAAAAACGGGGGACTCGATCATCGACCGCCAGCTTCACCGTGATCCGCGTGGAAACGCCGGTAAGCGGATCGAGCGCGAGGATGTCCGGGGGGTACCGCCCCGGAAACCCCGGCGCGATCAATCGTCCAAACCGTGTGGCGCACAGCCCGCCATTCGCTGCGCGTCCCCGCCACCGGTCGGGGCGCGGCGTTAGCGCCTGCTCGCCGTTCGTTGCGTGTGAGTGGGTTCGGGCCCGGCCGGCCGATGCTGCGGCTGGTCGGCCAAGGGTCACTGGGATTTCAGTGCCTGTGCGCAGGCCTTGCCGTAGCTGTGTTGCTCGTTGCGGTCCCAGGTGGTGGTCTCCCAGCCCGTAACGTTTCGGCTGCTGTCGGTTTGCACGGTCAACCCGCCGCAGATCGGGTCCTTTAGCGGCAGGATGTAGTCGTAATTGGAACCTTTCTGCTGCGTCGGGCCCTTGACGCCATAGGTCGATGCGAGGAAGCGATCGACCTCCTCGATGCTCTTGCCGTAGAACCTTTCCACTGATTTCGCGAGCTGCATGGAGGAGTCTTCGCCCGTGTTGGCGGCAACCGCAGTGGCTTGGACCAGAACAAGGCCGCTCAGGGCCAATCCAAAGCCAGCGATCATCAACTTGTTCATGAGTCCGTACCTCAATCGAACGTGTGGACAGTCTTTCGTGGCGGGTAAGTTACTTCAGAAAATTCCAAAAAAGCGTGAAAAACCGCCGGAAAACTAACAAACAATTGTGACGAATATAACAGTCCACCCGATTGCGATAAAGCAACGGCGGCAGCAGCAGAGTGGGGTCGTCAGGCCACAGCACCGAGGCGCACGGGCATGCGCCTCGCGCCCCAGGTGCCCGGTCGCGACTCGAACACGCCAGAGCAAGCCGTGCCGCAGCTTGGGCAACGCCCGTCGGCGCCGAGGTTCCATGCGGTGATCGCGTACCAGTCGCGGCCGATCAGGCGCGTGCCGCAGTGGTGGCAGTAGGTACTGCCGCCTGCCTCGTCATGCACGTTGCCGGTGTAGACGTACCGCAGACCGTTGCGCAGGGCGATGCCGCGCGCGCGGGTGAGGGTCGCTGGCGGTGTAGGCGGGGTATCGAGCATCTTCCAGTCGGGGTGGAACGCCGAGAAGTGCAGCGGTACGTCCGGTCCGAGTTCGGTTGCAATCCACTTCGACAGGCGGTCGATCTCTTCGTCGGAATCGTTCGCGCCGGGAATCAGCAGGGTGGTGATCTCCAACCAGGTCTGGGTTTCGTGCCGGATGTAGCGCAAGGTGTCGAGCACGGGTTCCAGGTGCCCGCCGCAGATCTTCCAGTAGAAGTCATCGGTAAAAGCCTTGAGATCGACATTCGCCGCGTCCATGTAGCGAAAGAATTCCGCGCGCGGCTCGGGACTGATGTAGCCGGCAGTGACCGCCACGCTCTTGATGCCGAGCTTGCGGCACTCGATGGCGGTGTCGATCGCGTATTCCATGAAGATGACCGGGTCGTTGTACGTGTAAGCCACGCTGCGGCAGCCGAGTTGCTTGGCGACTTCAGCGAGCCGCCGGGGCGAGGCGGCGTCCATCAGCGTGTCCATCTCGCGCGACTTGCTCATGTCCCAGTTCTGACAGAACTTGCAGGCGAGGTTGCATCCGGCGGTCCCAAAGGAGAGCACTGCCGTGCCCGGCAGGAAGTGGAACAGCGGCTTCTTTTCAATCGGATCGACACAGAACCCGCTCGACCGCCCGTAAGAGGTCAGCACGATGGCACCGTTCTCGCAGGCGCGCACGAAGCACAACCCGCGCTGCCCTTCGTGCAGCTTGCAGGCACGCGGGCAGACATCGCATTCGACGCGGCCGTCGGGCAACGTGTGCCAGTATCGAGTGGGGTGAGAGGTCTGGGGAACTGGAGTCGACATGGCTGCTAACTCCGCAGAAGCCGTTACACGACCTGCGCCTCCGAACTGCGCTTACACTCACATTTCCTTGAATTCTGTGAGCCTGTAATCAATATATAACACATCATGCGTAAACAATTGTGTCATGGTTGAAACGATCTGGACGTTGGGGAAGAAAATCCGGCCGGCGGCCATAGCGGGGCTGTTTTATCCTGCCCACCCAAGCCTTTTACGCAAGACGGTGGCGAGGCTGCTCGAGGAGGCAGCCACGGACGCGCCCGCGCCCAAGGCGATGATCGTGCCACACGCCGGATACGTGTACTCAGGACCGGTGGCGGCCAGTGCCTATGCCCGCCTGCGCAACCGCAGTCAGCCGATCGAGCGGGTCGTGCTGCTCGGCCCCGATCATCGAGTGGGGTTCGTGGGCATGGGCGTGCCGAGTGCTGACTGGTTCATCACGCCGTTGGGCCGGGTTCCTGTCGATCGCGAGGCGCTAGAGGCGATCGCCGACCTCCCCGGCGTGGTCGAGTTGGATCAGGCGCATGCGCTGGAGCACAGCCTCGAGGTCCATCTGCCGTTTCTCCAGCTGGCGCTGGGTGCGTTCAAGGTGGTGCCCATCGTCGTCAGTCAGGCCACGCCCGAGCAGGTGGCCGCGGTGCTCGAGCGGCTGTGGGGCGGCCCTGAGACGCTGATCGTGATCAGTTCGGATCTCAGCCACTACCACGACTACGCGACTGCACGGAGACTCGACGCGGCGACCATCGCGGCCATCGAGGCGCTGCGCGGCGAGCGCATCGGCCCGGAGGATGCCTGCGGTTTCCTGCCGATCCGGGGGTTGTTGCAAGTATTGTCGAAAAAACACCTGCCGATCGCTGCAATCGACGTGCGTAACTCCGGCGACACGGCCGGGCCTCGGGATCAGGTCGTTGGCTATGGTGCCTGTGTCGCCGGGTGAACTCACGCCGGAGCAGCAGGAGGTCCTCCTCGACATCGCCGAGCGCTCCATCCGGCACGGACTTGATACAGGGCGGGCGCTTGCGGTGGATCTCTCCCGCTACGACGCGGCCCTCAGGGCGCCGCGAGCCACCTTCGTGACACTGCGGCGCGACGGGGCGCTGCGCGGTTGTGTCGGCGCGCTCGCTGCCTACCAGCCGCTCGCCCAGGACGTGGCCGACCATGCCTTCGCCGCTGCGTTCCTCGACACGCGCTTCCTCCCGCTGCGGCCCGAGGAGGTGGAGGGGCTCGAGGTCAGCATTTCGATCCTGAGCGAACCGCAGACCGTGACCTTTCGCGATGAACAGGACCTGCTGCGCCAGCTGCGGCCGGGTGTGGATGGCCTGATCCTCGAGCACGGAGCGCGTCGTGGTACCTTTCTGCCCAGCGTCTGGGAGCAGTTGCCACGCCCCGTCGATTTCTGGCGCCAGTTAAAGCGCAAGGCCGGACTGCCCGAGTCGTGGTGGTCGGACGAGGCGCATGTTCAGCGCTACACCACCGCACACGTCGGGCCGCGCCGCTTGACGGCCTGAGCCGCGTCGCTCGTCCGTGGAGGGGCCCCTCGTCCGCGGGATTGGGTTTGTCTCCGGTGCGCCTTTGCGGCGCAATCCGCGCGTTCTCGGTTAACATCGCAACATCGACGGGAAGTCCATGACGACCCAGCGCCTCCGCCCAACTCAATTTCGCCCGAGTGCCGCTGCCATGAGCAAAGAACACCTGATCATCTTCGACACCACCCTGCGCGATGGCGAACAAAGCCCCGGCGCATCCATGACGCGCGAGGAAAAGGTGCGCATCGCCAAGGCGCTCGAGCGCATGCGGGTGGATGTGATCGAGGCGGGTTTCCCGATCGCGAGCCCCGGTGACTTCGAGTCGGTCAAGGCGGTGGCCGAGGCGGTGCGCGAGAGCACCGTGTGCGGGCTCGCGCGGGCGCTGGACAAGGACATCGACCGCGCGGCCGAGGCGCTGAAACCGGCGCGCTCATCGCGCATCCACACCTTCCTTGCCACCTCGCCGATCCACATGGAGCGCAAACTGCGCATGACGCCGGAGCAGGTCCTCGAACAGGCCGTGCACGCCGTCAAACGGGCGCGGCAGTACACCGACAACGTCGAGTTCTCGCCGGAGGACGCCGGGCGGTCGGAGCTCGACTTCCTCTGCCGCGTGATCGAAGCGGTCATCAAGGCCGGCGCCACCACCATCAACATCCCCGACACGGTCGGCTACAACATCCCACAGCAGTTCGGTGAGCTCGTGTGCAAACTCATCGAGCGCGTGCCCAACTCCGACAAGGCCGTGTTCTCGGTGCACTGTCACAATGACCTCGGGCTTGCCGTGGCCAACTCGCTCGCCGCCGTGCTCAACGGCGCCCGTCAGGTCGAGTGCACGATCAACGGCCTCGGCGAACGTGCCGGCAACGCAGCGCTCGAAGAAGTGGTGATGACCGTGCGCACGCGCCAGGACGTATTCCCCTGCGACACGCGGCTCGACACCACGCAGATCATGACCTGCTCGCGGCTCGTCTCCGGCATCACCGGCTTCCCGGTACAGCCGAACAAGGCGGTGGTCGGGGCCAACGCCTTCGCGCACGAATCCGGCATTCATCAGGACGGCGTGCTCAAATCGCGCGAGACCTACGAGATCATGCGCGCCCAGGACGTCGGCTGGGACGCCAACCGCATCGTGCTCGGCAAGCACTCCGGGCGCAATGCCCTGCGCACCCGGCTGCAGGAGCTCGGCATCGAACTCGCCTCGGAGGAAGAACTCAACCAGGCCTTCGCGCGCTTCAAGGAACTCGCCGACCGCAAGCACGAAATCTTCGACGAGGACCTGCAGGCGTTGGTCAGCGACACCTTCCAGGAGGAGCCGCAGATCTACAAGCTCGTCTACCTCAAGGTCACCTCCGAGACCGGCGAGCGCCCCTTCGCCACCCTCACACTCAGCGTGGACGGCGAGGAACACATCACCGAAGCGGAGGGCGGCGGACCTGTCGACGCCACGTTCAAGGCCATCGAGAAGCTCGTCGGCAGCGAAAGCCGCCTGCAACTCTACTCCGTCAACAACATCACCACCGGTACCGACGCCCAGGGTGAAGTCACCGTGCGGCTGGAAAAGGGCGGGCGCATCGTCAACGGCCAGGGCGCGGACACCGACATCGTCGTCGCCTCGGTCAAGGCCTACCTCGACGCACTTAACAAGCTCGCCGTGCATCGGCAGCGTGAACACCCGCAGTTGGGTGATGTGTGAGTCGACCGATGATGCTCGGGTTCACCTGTCCAGCCCGGTGGAAATAAAGGTGTGCGGACGCCTTGAGAGCGGGTGGGGGAATGGGTACGTGCGGTTTGGTCCGAATATGCTGGGCGGCGGCCCAGTAAACACTGCGTAGACCGCTGTGCGGGCGGAGCGCTGCGTTGCGCGCGCGCTCCTCGCCTGCGTGCTCGATAGGTTCGGTCACTGCGCACCGTGCGTCTGTCGCTCAATCTCTACGCGCTCATTTAATGAGCGTTTTCCTAAGCGCTGGTCAAGCAGCGTTTAGCGATTCGCTGCTTTGATTTTTCCGGCTTTTCGCCTCCTCGTGTGTTGCTCGGGTGAGATTCCCTATGGAGTCCACCTCGCGGAGGAGCCGCTCACTGTTCGCTGGCTTTGTGTGTAACCAAGTGAAACCCATAATCACGTGCTCGCGCAGCCGCTGGTTTATCAGGCGCAGCCCACAAATCCGCGCCCGGTAGGTCGATATGCGTCATCCCCCTCACTCATAGGATCAGCGTGTCGTTGAGCCCTGTTTCGCTACCAATATTTCGTTGCATCTTCAATTCGCTCCGGTCTCTCGGCGACAAAAATTATTTGAACTGGTACACATTCCTCTGTAGTCCAGCAGGCGCTTTCCGACCGGCGGATCCATGCTCAGGACAAGCGGAGGTTGGTGTTTGAACAGGTTGACCCAACATCCGCGGGCTTGCCGCACGGAAAGGTAGTGGTCTTGGAACCCGGATGAGTTCCCTCGGAGTACGCCGAAGCGACCTGGTCGGCGTACGGCAACAAGGGGTGGGGTGTTGGTTAGCAACGGCCGATCCGTCACTGGTGTTTTTACACATAAACACTTTGCGATGTGCTGGTTGGTTGTCGCGTAACCTCTCGACCTATCAGGTTGCTCAAGGATAAGGCCTTTCCAAATTGCCGTGGTCGGCAAAAGTCATCCTGGGTCATTGAAACTCAGGAAGTTGCACAACAGGAGGCTATATGAAAAAGCGGCGTTTCATCCAAAACCCGATTGGGTGTGCGATGTTGCTGTCCTTTGTCGCGACTGGCGTTGCAAGCGCATTTCCAGTCAACGACTTTGAGCCGAACGACACGCTGGCAACCGCACAAAACATCAACGCGAGTTTTTCGTCGGATTTCAGCCCGGATATCGGCAACTCAGCCGGTGTCAACATCTCCACGACGAGTCAGCACGTTACGATTATTGGCACGGGTAACGGCACCTATGACTACTTCCGCTTTACCGTGCCGGCGGCTGGGACCATTGGCGTTTTCGACATCGACTACGGGATGCCGGGTTACGACTCCGAGCTCGCGCTTTGGGACGCCGCGGGTTCCGTACTCGCCGAAAACGATGATTTCAGTACCTCGGCGGGAGCGGGTGGCTCCGTGCATAACTACGACGCGTTCATTGAATACCTCTTCACAAGCCCGGGCGACTACATCATCGGGGTAGCTCAATACTTTGCTTCAGCCGGGCCCGCTGGATGGAGCGGAGGTGTCATCGGTACCGGTCAGGACTACGTCTTGCAGGTCGCGTTGACCCCCGTCCCGGTGCCGGGGGCGTTGTGGTTGTTTGGCTCCGGCTTGTTGGGCCTCGTGGGACTGTATCGGCGGCGCTCGGCCCGATCGGAGGGTGCCTTGGAAACCGGCTAGACGCCTGCGGCCTTTCGGGCAGCCGTGCGTGCGTTGTTAGAATGCGCGGTCGCCGTCCGGAAGTGCCGCTCGTTTGACCGAATCCGCCAGCTCGCCACCTGATCTCCGATCGCTGTTCCGCGCCCTCGATACTTGCTTGGGCGCGGATCGGCATCGTCTGCGCAGGCGCCTGCAGGCGCTGCCGAAGCGGGATGCGCCGGCCGAGCAGGTGTCGGCGGTGGCAGCGGAAATCGTCGCGTCGCAGGCGGGTCGTGCGCGGCGCGCCGCTGCCGTGCCGGCGATCGCTTATCCCGAGGATCTGCCGGTCGTGGCGCGGCGCACAGAGATCATGGCGGCGATCCGCGACCATCAGGTCGTGCTGGTGTGTGGCGAGACGGGCTCGGGCAAGACCACGCAGTTGCCGAAGATCTGTCTCGAGCTGGGGCGTGGCGTAGACGGGATGATCGGCCACACGCAGCCGCGGCGGCTGGCGGCGCGGGCGGTGGCCGGCCGGGTGGCCGAGGAGTTGGGCACGACACTCGGCGACAAGGTCGGCTACAAGGTGCGCTTCAGCGACCAAGTGGGCGAGGACAGCCTCATCAAGCTGATGACCGACGGCATCCTGCTCGCCGAGCTCGCGCACGACCGCTGGCTGAATGCCTACGACACGTTGATCGTCGATGAGGCCCACGAGCGCAGCCTCAACATCGACTTCCTGCTCGGCTATTTGAAACAGCTCCTGCCGAAGCGGCCCGACCTCAAGCTCATCATCACCTCAGCGACGCTGGATGCGGCGCGCATCGCCGCGCATTTCGGCGCGCCGGTGGTGGAGGTTTCGGGGCGGACGTATCCGGTGGAGGTCCGCTATCGGCCGCTGCGCGATCCAGATGCCGCAGAGGAGGAAACGCCCGATCTCTATCAGGCGATCGAGACGGCCATCGACGAGCTGCTCGCTGCCGGGCGCGGCGACATCCTGGTGTTCCTGCCGGGTGAGCGGGAGATCCGCGATGCCTCGCACGCGCTGCGCCACCGCCGTCAGCAGATGGAGGTCCTGCCGCTGTACGCGCGGCTGTCGGCCGCCGACCAGCAGCGCATCTTCCATCCGCGTGGCGGGGTGCGTGTGATTCTGTCCACCAACGTGGCGGAAACCTCGCTGACCGTGCCCGGCATCCGCTACGTGATCGACACGGGGCTCGCGCGCATTTCGCGCTATTCGTGGCGGGCCAAGATCCAGCGCCTGCCGATCGAGAAGATCTCGCGCGCCTCGGCCAACCAGCGCGCGGGGCGCTGCGGCCGGCTGGGGCCCGGCATCTGCATCCGGCTCTACGACGAGGAGGATTTCAACCGGCGGCCGGGATTCACGGAACCCGAGATTCTGCGCACGAACCTGGCCGCGGTCATCCTGCAGATGGCACACCTCAGGCTCGGTGACCCCGAGGCCTTCCCCTTCATCGACGCGCCGGACGCGCGCCTGATCCGCGATGGGTACCGCCTGCTTGGTGAACTGCAGGCGGTGGACCGCCAGCGGGGGCTGACGCCGCTAGGGCGGCAGCTTGCGCGGCTGCCGATCGACCCGCGCCTCGGGCGCATGCTGCTCGCGGCGCGCGACACGGGGGCGCTCGCTGACGTGCTGGTCATCGCCTGTGCACTGGCGGTGCAGGATCCGCGCGAACGCCCGTTCGAGGCCCAGCAGGCAGCCGACGAGCAACATGCCCGCTTCAGCGACGCCCACTCTGACTTTCTCGCGCTGCTGAAGCTGTGGCACTACCTGGAGCAGCGCGCCGGCGAGCTGTCGGCCTCGGCGATGCAACGCCTGTGCCGCGAGGAATTTCTGAGCTACCGCCGGTTCCGCGAGTGGCGGGACCTGCACCATCAGCTGCGCCTCGCGCTGGAGGAGCTCGGGGTGAAGGTGGGTGCGCCGATACCCTCGCCGCCAACCCCGCTCCGTCTGGGAGCGGTGCGCGACGCGCCCTCATCCCTGGCCGGCTTCGCTTCCCTCGCTTCGCTCTCCCCAGAAGGTGACAGGTTCTTGTCTCGCTCTCCCGCTGGGAGAGGGGATAGGGGTGGGGGCCGCCCCAAAGACGACTACGCCGCCATCCATCGCGCGATTCTCACCGGCTTGCTGGACCAGATCGGCTTTCGCGAGGAAAAGACCCAGTACCTGGGCTGCCGCGGTCGGCGCTTCTTTCTGTTCCCGGGTTCGGGTCTGCGCAGCCGCCCGCCGAAGTGGCTGATGGCCGCGGAGATCACGGAAACCACCAAGGTCTACGCACGCACGGCGGCGAGCATCCAGCCGGAGTGGGTCGAGCAGCTCGGCGCGCACCTGTTGCGCCACGACTACGGGGAGCCCTACTGGCAGGCGCGTCAGGCGCGCGTGGGCGGGGACGATCGGATTTCGCTCTACGGGCTCATCATCAACCCGAAGAAGCCGGTGAACTATGCCGCGATCGACCCGGTGCGCGCCCGCGAGGTGTTCATCCGCCACGCGCTGGTCTACGGCGAGTGGGACCGCCCGCCGACGGTCATCGAGCAAAACCGCGCGGCGGTCGAAGCAGTCGAGGATCTCGAGGCGCGCACGCGCAGGCGTGACCTGCTGGTCGATGAGCAGGTGTTGTTCGATTTCTACGACGCACGGCTACCGCCCGAGGTCAATTCCGGCGCGAGCTTCGCCCACTGGTTCAAGCACCATCCGCATCCCGAGGACCTGCGGCTGACCGAGGCCGCCCTGGTGCGCGAGGATGCGCCACCCGTCGCCAAGGATGCCTTTCCGAGCCACTGGACGCAGAACGGGCTACGCCTGCCGCTCAGCTACCGCTTTGCGCCGGGGGAAGAGGACGACGGCGTGACGCTGTGCATCCCGCTCGGCGTGCTCAGGCAGGTCGACGCGGCGCGCTGCGAGTGGCTGGTGCCGGGGTTGCTGGAGGAAAAGATCCAGGCGCTGATCCGGGGCCTGCCGAAGGCGTTACGCAAGCACTTCGTGCCGGCGCCCGATTTCGCCAAAGCGGTCCACCAGTCCCTGCAGGGTGAGGCGTTCGGCGAAGGTCCGCTCACCGAGGCCATCGCCGCGGCGCTCAAGCGCATGACCGGCATTGACATCCCGCGCGAGGCGTGGGGCAGCGAGTTGCCGCCACATCTCGTGATGCGCTACGCCGTCCTCGACCGTGCGAAACAGGTGATTGCCAGCGGCCGCGATCTCGACGCGTTACGCCAGCGGCTCGCCGGCGAGATCGAGGCGCAGAAGCCGCCGCCGCGCCAGCGCAGCTTCGAGCGGGGTGGCCTCGTCGATTGGGATTTCGGGCCGCTGCCCGAGTACGTGGAGATCGAGGAGGACGGTTACGCGATCCGCCGTTACCCGGCGCTGGTGGCGGAAGCCGACGGACCCGCGTTGCGTCTGCTGCACACCGAAGCCGAGGCGCGCCGGGCCATGCGGGACGGCCTGCGCGCGCTGCTGCGCCAGCGCCTCAAGCAGGAGATCCGCTACCTCGACAAACACATCCCCGACATGGCGCAGCACTGCCTGCGGTTTGCCGCTGTCGCCACCTGCCAGGTGCTGAAAGACGACCTGATCGACGCGGCGATCCAGCGCGCGTTCCTCGACGGCCGTGATCCAGCGCGTGATGCACAGTCGTTCAACCGTTGTCTCGACGAGGGGCGTCCGCGGCTAATGGATGTGGCGAACCGCCTGAGCGCCCTGCTGGGTGAGGTGCTGCCTGTGTATCTCGGGGTCCAGAAGCGGCTGAGCGGCAGCCTCCCGCTGTCCTGGGTCGAGGCGGCGCAGGACATCCGCCGGCAGCTCGATGCGCTTATCTACCCCGGCTTCCTGCTCGCCACGCCGCCGACGTGGCTCACCGAGTTGCCGCGCTACCTCAAGGCCATCGCGAAACGCCTGGATCGCCTGAGCCAGTCGCCGGACCGTGACCGGCTCCTGCGGGTGCAGCTCGAACCCCTGTCTAAGCGCCTGGAGTCCATCGACGCGTTGGCGCTCGCGCAAACCCCGGCACTGCTGCGCTATCGCTGGTTGCTTGAGGAGCTGCGCGTGTCGCTGTTCGCGCAGGAGCTCGGCACGCTCGAGAAAGTCTCCGTTCAGCGGCTGGAGCGGTTTTGGCAGGAGGCCAGGGCAGGCTAGCCCCGGCCGATCACGGCGCGGTGCCGAAACCCCTTCGGCGCATGCGAGATCACGCCTGAGACCACCACGATGGCCCAGAAGATCCACATCGCGAGCGCGGGCTGCACCACCATCCAACCGGTCAACGCGAGTTTCACGATGACGGCGAGCCCGGCGACCTCACGCAGGTGGCTCGGACGGCTGATGAGATCGAGTGCGAACATCGCAAGCCCCGTGGCGAGGACGACGCCTGCGGCGCTGGCAGAAGCCGTGAGTGGCGCGCTCAGCACAGCGGCGCCGAGCACGAGCGCGGCGACCAAGTGCAGCGTGCGGAGCGCGACCAGCACCCAGCGGCGGGCGGGCGATGCATGGTGGGGGCTCGTTCCCGAGTGCGGTGGGGGCATGGGGATGGGCTCGAAGGCTGCGGTAGCGGAAACCTACCACGCCCTGCGGCGCCGTCGCACGCGCCGGGCGCGGTCGAGGTTGTCAGACGGCCGGCGCGCCTCTACATTCGACCCATGACCTTGCCGGAATCACGTCGCGCTGCCTACCTCGATGCCCTGGGGATCACCCGATGGGTCCTGCGCCGGCCCGTGGGCGTGGACCGCGCGACGGTTGCGGATGGGGCAGCAGAGACCGCGCCAGATGAGCCGCAGGGCCAGTCGCCAGCGGTGGGGCAGGCGCTGGACTGGGACGGGCTTGCCCGCGCCGTGGCGGAGTGCCGTCGGTGTGCGCTGCACGAGACGCGCACGCAGACTGTGTTCGGCGTCGGCGATCGCGCCGCGGCCTGCTTCGTCGTGGGCGAGGCCCCGGGCGAGCAGGAGGATCTCGCCGGCGAGCCGTTCGTTGGCCGTGCCGGGCTGCTGCTCAACAACATGCTGCGTGCGATCGGCCTTGCGCGCGACCAGGTCTACATTGCCAACGTCCTCAAGTGCCGTCCGCCGCGCAACCGCGATCCGAGTCCCGCCGAGGCCGAGGCTTGCCTTGGCTATTTGCTGCGCCAGATCGAGTTAGTCCAGCCCCGCGTGCTGTTGCTCGTCGGCCGCATCGCGGCGCAGCACCTCCTACGCACGGATGCGCCGGTCGGGCGGTTACGCGGTATGGTCCATCGCCTGCCGGGGTCAGGCACGCCGCTCGTGGTGACGTATCATCCGGCCTACCTCTTGCGGCGACCGGAGGACAAGGGTAAGGCCTGGGAAGATCTGAAACTCGTGCTGAAGGTGCTACGGGATGAGCGCGGTACTTGAGCAGGCGCCGCTGCTCATCCGCGAGATGCAGGAGGCCGACGTGCCCGAGGTCGTCGCGATCGAGCGTCTGGCCTACGAGTTTCCGTGGTCAGAGGGCATTTTCCGGGACTGCCTGAAGGCAGGTTACTCGGGCTGGGTGGGGGGTACCGAGGCGCAGATCGACGGCTACGTGATGCTGTCGGCCGGCGCGGGCGAGGCGCACCTGCTGAATCTCTGCGTGCGGCCGTCAGCCCACGGCCAAGGGATCGGTTCCGCGCTGCTGGAGCACGCGCTTAGACATGCGCGTGTGCTCGCCGCGGAGATGCTCTTTTTGGAGGTGCGGCCGTCGAACCAGCGGGCTGTGCGGCTCTACCGGCGTTATGGCTTTAACGAAATCGGCATTCGCAAGAACTACTACCCGGCGCGCAACGGCCGGGAAGATGCCATCGTGATGGCGAAACAGCTGGATTTCGGTATGGACTTCAGCGAGTGACCGCCGGGGTCGCGTGACCCCGGCGATCGGTCAGGCAGGAAATGCGTCAGGCGCGTCCCATGACCGAGAAGCTCTTGATGAACGGGCCGGCCATGCGGGGGTCCTTCAGCATGGCGGCGTAGTCACCCACCTTGAACTTGATCTTGCCGGTCGTGAAGGCAAGGCCCAAGCCGGTCATGCCCGGCGGGCTAGCCATCCACTTTTGCCACTGATCGGCCTTCGCCCGCAGGTCCCAGTTCAGGGTTTCGCCGTTGTAGGCCCCGGCCGACACGGCCTTACCATTTTGCACATTGAGCACGCCGCGCGGTTGCGCCTCATCGGGGAAGCCATACCCGATCACGGAATTGAAATTGATCTTGCTGAGGGCGTCCGCGAGTTCCGGCTCTGCATTCCACGCGTTCATGAAGCTCTGCATCCACTCAGCAGAAAAGAGTTCGGCCATGGTTCTTGCTCCTTTTGGGGTAGTGTGTGGACGATTTTTTCTAGTGCCAAGATAGTACATTAATGCCCGTGCGTACAAGGTTATTGCGGCCGATGTCCGCGGTGGACTGGCGCTCGTCGATGCGTGCTTGCTGCTTGCCGCCGGGCTTGATCCTCGTCAGGGTGCTACGGAGCATCGCCGTTTAGGCTTTGGCTGAGCGTCGATGCCCCATAAGGAGGGTTATGCTGTTTTCATTTATCACTCAGCGATTCGATGCGGCAGGTCCTTGTGCGCTCCATCCCGAGAACGGGAGGACAGCACGCTGGCCGATGGGTTTGCGTTACGCGTGTGACTACGGTGGAATTTCGAGTCCGGTATCGTAGGGGGAGTCGATGACGGCTTCGGATGTCTCCGGGTCGCGTTCGGGTCCTGTCATGGGGGCCGAGCTGCGTCCCTGGCTGAGGGTGGTGCTGGTGCTGTTCGGGGTGCTGGTCGTGAACTCCGTCTACCTCGGCGGGGTGACGCTGGCTGAGCAGGTCGTTGGCCGCTCGTTGCAGGATTATTTCTATCTGTCGATGTTCCTGGCGCACCTGTTGCTGGGGCTCGGCCTTATCGTGCCGTTTTTGTACCTCGCCGTGGCGCACCTGCGCCGGGCTGTCCATCGGCCCAACCGATATGCAGTGCGCGCCGGCTTGGGGCTGTTCGCCTCGGGGCTGGTCCTGATCGTCTCCGGCATCCTGCTCACCCGGTTCGGGTTCTTTGAAATCAACGATCCGCGCGTGCGCGAGGTTGCGTACTGGCTGCATGTGGCGACCCCGTTCCTGGTGGTGTGGCTGTTCGTTCTGCACCGGCTCGCCGGACCCCGCATTCGGTGGCGTCCGGGTCTGGCCTGGGGCGGGGTGGCTGTGGCGTTCACCGCAGTCGCACTCGTGGCGCACCTCACGGCGGCGCAGGAGGCTAAAACAGTTGACGAGCGGCCGTTTTTTCCGGCGCTCACCCAGCTCGCGGGCGGTGCGACGGGGATTGCCCCCGAGCGGTTGATGACGGACAAGGTCTGCGCGGAGTGCCACGGCGACATCGCGAAGCAGGCCGGACAGAGCATGCACCGACTCAGTTCGTTCAATAACCCGGCCTACCGTGTCAGCGTGGAGGAGACCCGGGAGGTGGTCCTCAAGCGCGACGGCTCGCTCGGCGCGAGCGCGTTCTGCGCGGCCTGTCATGACCCGGTGCCGTTGTTCAGCGGGCGCTTCCTCAGCACGGCGTTCGACCCCGATCGTGACGCCACGGCCCATGCCGGCATCACGTGCGTGACCTGCCACGCGATCACGCACGTGAACTCCACGCGCGGCAACGGTGACTACACGCTGGCCGACCCGGCGAACTATCCCTTCGACGGGGCCCGGCACGCCTTGCTGGCCTACCTCAACCGCCAGCTCATCAAAGCCAAGCCGGAGCTGCACAAGAAAACCTTCCTCAAGCCGCTGCACCGCAGCGCCGAGTTCTGCTCGACCTGCCACAAGGTCCACCTGCCGAAGGAGCTTAACCACTACAAGTGGCTGCGCGGCCAGAACCACTACGACAGCTACCTGCTCTCGGGGGTGTCCGGGCACCGCGTCGACAGCTTCTACTACCCGCCGAAGGCCGTGCCGAATTGCAGCCAGTGCCACATGCCGCCGGTGCCCTCCGAAGACCCGGCCGCGCGGGACTTCGACGGCAAGGGGCGGCGCAGCGTGCACCATCACGGGTTTTTGACCGCCAACACGGCGGTGCCCCAGCTGCTCGGGCTGCCGGAGTCGGTCAACGCGGAAAAAGTCCGGTTTCTCACGGGCGTGACCCGCGTCGACCTGTTCGGCATCAAGGCGGACGGCAGCATCGAGGGCGAGCTGCACGCGCCGCTGCGCCCCGAGCTGCCGAGCCTGGAGCCGGGCAAGCGCTACCTGCTGGAGACGGTCATCCGCACGCTCAAGGTTGGCCACCCCCTTACGCAAGGCACGGCGGATTCCAACGAGTTGTGGCTCGAGGTCACCGTCCGGGACAGCGAGCGCCTGATTGCGCACAGCGGTGCGATTGACCCGCGCGGTGACGTGGACCGCTCCGCCTACTTCGCGAACGCCTACGTGCTCGACAAGCACGGCAACCGCATCGCGCGGCGCAACGTGCAGGACATCTTCGTCCCGCTCTACGACCATCAGGTCCCGCCCGGGGCGGCGAGCGTGGTGCATTATGCGCTCGCCGTGCCGCAGGACGCGCGCGGCCCGCTGGTGATCGAGGCCCGCCTCAACTACCGCAAGTTCGATGCCGACTACTACCGTTTCCTGCGCGGAGATCCCGCTGCCCGCAATGACTTTCCGGTGGTGATCCTGGCGAGCGACCGCGTAGAGCTGCCGGTCGGCGGGGGGGCCGCCGCGCAGACGAGCACTGTCGCCGAGTGGGAGCGCTGGAACGACTACGGTATCGGCCTGCTGCGGCAGGGTGACTCGGGGTCCAACAAAGGCGAGCTGCGCCAGGCGGAGGCCGCCTTCCTGCAGGTCGAGCGCCTCGGCCGGGGTGACGGCCCGCTCAATCTGGCCCGCGTCTACTACAAGGAGGGCCGGCTTGCCGATGCATCCGCCGCGCTCAAGCGTGCCGCGGCCAGTGACCCGCCCGCGCCACCCTGGACCGTGGCCTGGTTCACCGCCCTCGTGGACAAGCAGCGCGGCAACCTGGATGCCGCCATCGAGACCTTCGAGGCGATCGCCGACACGCGTTTCGCCAACGCGCGCGAGCGCGGGTTCGACTTCTCGTACGACACCAACCTGCTCAACGAGCTCGGGCGCACACTCTACGAGAGGTCGCGGCAGTCACGCGGCGCGGCCGGTCGCGACGAGCGTAAGGCTTTCCTCACGCGGGCCCGTACCTGGCTCGATCGTGTGCTCGAGATCGATGCCGAGAACGCGGCGGCGCATTACAACCTCTCGTTGGTCCACGCCGAGCTGGGGGACAAAGAGGCGGCGGCCCGCCACCGTGAGCGGCATGAGACCTATCGGCCGGACGACCAGGCCGTTGCCCGTGCCGTGACCCTGCACCGCAGCCGCAACCCGGTGGCCGATCATGCCGCCTCGCCGATTGCGATCTACGAACTCAAGCCGGCGGGGCAGACGGAGCTGGCGAGCTCCGGCCCTTGACTGCGAAGGAGGCGACAGCCATGCCCGAGACCATCAAAAGCGGCCTGACCCGCGGCGAGGCCAGGATTCAGCGGGTCTTTCGCCTCTCGCTCGCAGCGCTTGCGGCGGCTGCGCTGTTGTTGGGGGGCATCTGGTGGCTCGCGCGGCCGATCCGCGATGCCACGCTGGTGCGCGAGGTGCGTGTGGCGGGCCCGTCGCCGGCGATCACCGACACGGCGCCCTCGGCCCCGCCGCCGGTGCGATTTGCCGACATCACGGTACAGGCCGGGATTCGGTTCGTACACGTCAACGGTGCCTATGGCGAGCGCCTGATGCCAGAGACCCTGGGCAGCGGCGCGGCCTTCATCGACTATGACAACGACGGCGATCAGGATCTGTTCCTGGTCAATTCGACCTACTGGCCCGGCCACGAGGGACCGGGCAAGCCACGCCAGGCGCTCTACCGCAATGACGGGCGCGGCAACTTCGAGGACGTCAGCGAGGTCGCTGGGCTGGCCGTCGAGGCTTTTGGTATGGGGGCGGCGGTTGGCGATTACGACAACGACGGATGGGACGACCTCTACCTCACCACCGTCTACGGCAACCGGCTGTTTCACAACGAACAAGGGAAATTCCGGGAGGTCACGGAGGCGGCCGGGGTCGGCGGACGCGAGGCCGACTGGAGTACGGCGGCGACTTTCGTCGACTACGACAACGACGGCGATCTGGATCTTTTTGTCGTCAACTACGTGAAATGGACTCGCGAAATCGACCTGGAAATCAACTTCAGGCTCACCGGGCTGGGGCGGGCCTACGGCGCGCCCAATCACTTCACCGGCACGCACAACGCGCTGTTCCGCAACGACGGGGGTGGCCACTTCACCAACGTCACGCAGGAGGCTGGGATCGAGGTCACCGATCCGCAGAGCGGGCTGCCGGCCGGCAAGGGGCTGGGTGTGGTCGCGACCGACTATGACGGGGATGGCTGGATGGACCTCATGGTTGCCAACGACACGGTGCGCAAGTTCCTCTACCACAACCTGAGAAACGGCCGCTTCGAGGAGGTCGGCGTGTTCGAGGGCGTGGCTTACGACCGGGATGGCAAGTCCACCAGCGGCATGGGTATCGACGCGGCGTGGTATCGCAACGATGCGGATCTCGGCATCGCCGTCGGCAACTTCGCCAACGAGATGACCTCGCTGTATGTCACCAGCGGTGGCAAGACCCCGTTTGCCGACGAGGCGACGTTGGAAGGCATCGGGCCGGCGTCGCGCCTGGCGCTGACCTTTGGCGTGCTGTTTCTCGATTACGACCTCGATGGGCGGCTCGATTTCCTGCAGGCCAATGGGCACCTCGAGCACGAAATCAACAAGGTGCAGCCGAGCCAGCAGTACGCGCAGCCGGGTCAGCTGTTCTGGAACTGCGCCGATTGCAAGGCGCGTTTCCTGCCCGTGGAGGACTCGGGCGATCTCAAACAGCCCATGGTCGGCCGCGGCGCGGCGTATGCCGACATCGACGGCGACGGCGACCTCGACGTGCTCATCACCCAGAACGGCCGCCGCCCGGTACTGCTGCGCAACGAACAGGCGCTCGGCCACCATTTCCTGCGCGTGAAGCTCGAGGGCACAGCGGCCAACCGCAACGGCATTGGCGCGCGCGTGGAGCTGATCGCTGGCGGTGACCTGCAACGGCGCGAGGTTGCGCCGAGTCGCGGCTATCTCACCCAGGTGGAGTTGCCGTTGACCTTTGGTCTTGGCAACGTCGCGCAAGTCAGCTCGCTGAAGATCACCTGGCCTGGCGGGCAAGTGCAGGAGGTGCCGGTCGGGCAGGTCGATACGACACTGGTCGTCCGTCAGCCGGCTTCGTGAAGAAACACTGCTTCAATGGCTGCGCGGGCGGATCGCCGCATCGCGCTGTGCCCGCGCCTCGCCTATCGAATTGATATGTCTCATCACCGTGCTTCCTGCGTGTTGCGGACTCCCTCCGTGGAGTCCGCCCTTCGGGCCAGCTTACAGCTGTCCAAATCCGCTCCGGGCGGGTTTGTGCGCTGCAGCCCGCTCGCTCACTCAATCACCGTTGTCCTGATGCGCGCCGCGCGCCTTTTGGTGACGTGTTTACTGGCCCTCGGGCTCGTGCTCGGCCCGTCGGTGCCGGCATGGGCCGATGCGCTCTCCAGTCTGCCCCCGCCGTGGAACGCCCGGCTGCTGTCGATTCCGGAGGCCGACCTGTCGGGGGCTGAGCCCGGGGTACGCAGCCTCATCGAGTCGGTGCGTGCGGAGGTGGCGGGCTTGCTCGCGAGTGCCGATACGCCGCCCGAGACGCTCGCCGACGCCTACGGCCGTTTGGCGGCGCTCTACGACGTCCACGATGTGCCGGCCGCCGCAAAGGTCGGCTACGCCAACGCCATCGCGCTGCAGCCGGACGAGTTTCGCTGGCATTATTACGCCGGCTGGCTGGATCTGCGGGACGGGCGGCCGGAGGGGGCCTTGCACCATTTCGAGCGGGCGCGACGCTACCGGCCGACCTACGCCGCACTCGATCTGCGCATCGGCCAGGCGCTCTATGACGCTGGCCGTCTCGCCGAGGCGCGGTCGCGCTTCGAGATCGCCTTTCACCGGGTCGGGCAGCGCGCCATGGCGGCCTACTACCTGGGGCAGATCGCCCTACAGGCCAAAGACTACGGCGCAGCGGCCGGGCATTTCGAAGAGGCGTTGAGAATCGAACCGCAGGCCAGCCGGGTGCGTTATCCGCTGGCTCAGGCGCTGCGGGGCGCCGGGCGCGAGGCCGAGGCGCGCGCGCAGCTCGCGCAACAGGGAGATCGTCTGCCCGCCGTGGACGACTCTGTGGTCGCCGAGCTGGAGGCGCTTAAGCAGGGGGGGCGGGTCCATTTCAGCCGGGGCATGCAGGCGCTGAAGGCGCGCGATCTCGCTGGCGCGCTCGAGGCGTTCCGAGACGGGCTCGAGCGGATGCCGGACAACAGCGCGGCGCGGGTCAGCTACGCCCGGCTGCTCTACCTCAACGGGGACGTCGCGGGCGCGAAGGCTGAGCTGCAGCGCGTGCTGCGCGACCCCAAGCCGCAGCCCTTCGCGCGTTTCCTCATGGGCCTGCTGCTCGAGGGCGAGGGTGACGGCCAGGCGGCCGAGAAGGCCTACCGCGAGGCGATCCGGCTCGATCCGAAGCAGGCCGGCGCACGGGCCTTTCTGGGCGGCAGGCTGTACCGCCAAGGGCGTTTCAAAGAGGCCGCCGAACAGTTTGCCGCCGCGGCCAAGGCGAATCCCGACCTGACCACCCTGCCGGTTTACCGGCTCATGGCGCTCGCGCGCGCCGGGGTTTCCGACAAGGTGCTGCTCGCCGAGCTCGAGGCCCTGCTACGCGAGCGGCCGAAGGAACCCTTGTGGCGTTATGCGCTCGCGCGTCTGCTCGCGGCGTCCGTGACCCCTGCGGTGCGGGACACTGCGCGGGCGCTGGAAGTCGCGCAAGGACTGGTGGCCGAGTCGCCCGTGCCGCCCCATCTCGAAGCGCTGGCGCTGGCGGAGGCCGGGCGCGGGGAGTTCGAGCGCGCCCGCACGCTGATGACCCAGGTCCAGATGGCTGCGCTCTGGCAGGATGCCGCGCAGCAGGCGCGCATCTCCGGCGCAATCACTCGCCTGGCCGCCGGAAAGCTGCCACAGCCGGCCTGGCAGCCCGGCGACCCATTGCTCGAACCGCCGCCTTTCGACGCGCTGCGGTCGTTTCGTGATTACCCCGCGGCCGTCCCCTATTGATCTGCAGCGCCTTGGTCTCGGCGCCCGGTGACGCGGCGGCAGGCGCTGGGCGGGTCAAGCGCTCGCCAGCGTGCGCCTGGCTGGCCAGACGAACAGGCAGTCGATGCGCAGGCGCTGGGTCAGGCGATGCAGGAAGATCGGTCCGTACAGGCCGACCAGCACGCCCAAGGTGAGGTGCAGCACCGGCTGGGTGACGCCGGCCAGCTTCTCCAGCGCGATGCGCAGGGTGGCCGAGAACAGGGAGTGTGCGACGAAGATCGGCAGGGACAGTGTGCCCCACGTGTGAATCTCGCGCTGCAGCCAGCCGAGCGCGCCCGGCAGGCGTGGCCACCGGCTCAGCGCGAGGCTCGCCCCGAGCGTGGCGGCGATGCCGCACGCTGCCAGCACCGGGACCAGCCAGGGCAACTTTTGGATGTCCGCGAGCACGCCGACGGCGACCACGGCGTAGCCGATCAAGCCGAGGCTCACGGCCTTCCAGACTCGCAGCCGGTCGAGAGGTTCCAGGGTCTGCGTGCCGCCCACGAGGGCGCCAGCGGCAAAGTAGACCGCATACTCACAGACCTGGTACACCACACCCCAGTCGCCCAGACGCACGCCGGCAGCGGGTGCGGCGTGCGCGAGCAGTGCCAGGGCAGCGATGGCCAGTGTGGGCAAGCCCAGGCGACGCAGGATGGCGTAGCCGACGGCGATCAGGAACAGCACGTACAGAAACCAGAACTGATGGGGCGGGGCGTACGGGATCGCCGCGAGCTGCGAAAGGTTAACCGGATGGTTGGCGAAGCGCGCGCCCAGCGTACCGACGACTACCGAGATGACGGACCACAGCAGGTAGGGGTAGGCCACCGTGCGCAGACGGGCATTGAGGAATTGCTGGAACGGTCGGTTGATCTGCCGCTCGGCGAACAGGCCGCTGATGAAAAAGAACAGGGGCATGTGGAAGGCGTAGATCCAGCCGAGCGTGAGTAGTTCAGGCTTGTGCCTCGGCAGCAGGTTGGCGTCGAGCAGCCCGATGAGCGTATGCCCCACGACGACCAGAGCGATGCCGATACCCTTCGCGAAGTCGACCCAGACGATGCGACCGTCCACTTCCGATCCGCTCCCGGGCTCAGGTGGTGCTCTCAGGTGGCGGCTCGATCAGGTGCACGTGCAACACCTCGAGGGTCTGGAAGCTGTCGCTCAGCCATTTGTGAGCCATGCGCCGCGTGAAGGCCTCGAGCCCCTCGGTTTGCGCGCGTTTTTGCAGCAGCGCGACCTTGAGTCCGAGCTTGACCGTATCCGGCGTGTAGTGGCGCGCGAGGGCCTCCAGCGCGTCGCGCTGGCGCGGGCGCACGGTGGGCATGGTGAAGGCCTCGTTCTGCACGGACTTGACCTCGATGCTCGAAAACACCGGGCGTAGCCGGTGCACGGTCTCCTGCCGGGTGAGTTGTGAGGTCACCCAGGCGATGCTCTCCGCAGCGTCGATCAGGCTGCGCTCCACACCGGAGTCCTCCAGGTGCCGGAAATAGTCGAGCGCCGGGTAGTAGCCGAGTTGGTGCGCGCGCGAGTAGGCGCTGACCTGCTCGGCGAGCCGCTGGCCCACCACGCGCGGTGAGGCGGCCAGGCGCGCATCCAGCGTCTCGGGTCGCAATTGCAGCCGAAGCAGAACGTTGAGCCTGACGATCGCCAGCGGCATCAGTGCGCTTTGATTGTGGGGCAGAGCCGCGCGAACAGCTCCAGCACCGGCCGCGAGACTGGTTGCAGGCGGGTGCGCATGACGCTGCCGACGGCATCGGTGTGGCCGAGAATCGGCGCGACGGTGTACTCGCTGAGCAACGACAGGGCGATCACCGCCGCAAGCCGGTCGCGCTGCCTGGGCGCCGCTTCGAGCGTGGCACGCAGGGCAGCGTCGTCGCATCGGTCGCAGTGGGCGCAGGCGGCATCCATCAGCACGTCCATGCCACCGCGTAGTGGGCCCCACGGGTTGGCGGCGCGGAAGTAACTGCCGATGGCATTGAACAGCTCGGCGGCCGCGTCCTGGTTGGCGAGTTTGTCCAGCGCGCGCGCCGCGGTGCGCAGGAAGCCCTGGCCGGGCGCACCCAGCACGCGCAGCAGCGTGTGGGCGTAGGGGTTGTCGGTGAGCGTGGCGAGTGCTTCGCTCACCTCGTCCCACTCTGGATGCGGAGCCGAGCCGTCCGGCAGGGCGTCGGGGAGCGCCTGCAAGAAGCCGATGTAGTACGTCTGACGTCGCCCGGCCCGCTGCCAGAGGGCGCTGCGCTGGGCATCGTCGATCAGGCCGGGCTGCAGCATCAGGCGCACGCTGTCGATCATTGCCTTGTGTTCGTCCTCGAACGGCAGGTACTCGAATAGGTACTGCGCCAGCACGCGACCCATCTGTCCGGCGGCCACGTGGGGCGAACGCAGCATGGTGCGGGCAATCTCCGCGCTCGGATTGGCCCACCAGGCCAGCTCGGCGATGGCATCGGTGAGGCCTGCGGTGTGCGCCACAGCGACGACGGCCTCCGGCTCGCCGAGCAGGAGCAGCTTGCGCAGGCTTTCCTCATCGCGGTCCTGGCCCATGCGCGTCCAGCGCCGGATGAACACGGGGTAGCCACCGGGCGAGCCGAGCGCATGCATGGACAGCAGCTCGCGCACCGCCCGCAGATACTTGTCCTCGCGCACGTTGGGGTTGAGCTGGATGCGCGCCTCGCCACGGTCGGTCAGTGCGTAAAGCAGTAGCTTGGAGTCGTCCAGACGCACGGCTTTCAAGTTTTGCGTGAGGAGGACGTTGAGTCGCAGGTTGTCTTCGGGCGAGAGTTCGAGCATGAGGCGATGTTGGTTGAATCGACGAGTAAAGCCAAACGGGTGAACGTGGACCGATGGGCCGCGCGCTTGCAACACTCGTCGCGCGACGGCCGAGCCGTCGGGTGGGACACGCCGCTGCCTGTTGGGGGCTCACCCTACGCCGTACTGGCCCGGCTCATTGCGTCTGCCCAGCAACCCGTGGGGCGCCTCACCCGTGCCGCGCGGGCGCTTCCCTGCCCACCTGCTTCAGTTCAACTGGACGCGTTGACCAAATGGCACCGGCGCACGTCCCTTCACCAGCCAGATGACCGGGAAAGGCGGTTCGTGCTCCGGGAATTCTCCTTTTGCATCAGTAAAGTAGACTAGCACATCGGGCTGTCTGTCGGCGTGTTCGGCATGTTCGAACGCCGGTCGGAAACTCGTGCCGCCACCTCCTTTGATCGTGCGTGGCAACGTGAGTTCCTCCCACGGCTGGAAGGTCCAGGGACAGCCCTCCGCCAGCCGTGCATCGCAGGCGAGGAGCTCGACCTCGCACCGGAATTGGGCCTTCAGCGCGTTGATTTCCGACAGGAATTCGCCGATTTCCCGGTCGCCGACCGAGCCACTGACGTCCAGTACGACGGTCATGTGGATTTGGGCGCTGCGCAGGCTCGGGAAGATGGCGGGGTCACCGCGCCGTGAGGAGGGGCGGCTGTAGTTGTAGTCGTCGCGCGCGATCGAGCTGACGTAGCGCGCAAGGAGCATCCGCCACGGCAAGGTGGGCTGCACCATGAAGTCGACCATGCGCGCCATGCCCTTGCCGAGCTTGCCAGCCTGCAACGCCTGCTGGGCCGCGCCGACGAGGCGTTGCTGCCACTGCAGGCTGAGCGTTTCCATCTCCGCCCGGGAGAGCGGATCGGGCTGGGGTGCGCCCTCATGGCCATCGAGCCCTTGCCGCCCATCGGCGCGTTGCTCGGGCTGCGTGTCGTGGCCGGTGTCGCTGCCCCGCTCGGGTTGCGTCGATGGATCAGCGCCGCTCTGGCCCTCGGCTCCCTCGGGGTTTACCTTGGGCTGGGCGCGCTCCTCGCGGTCGCTGCGTTCACTGGCGCCGCGCGGCTGGCGGCGAGCGCCTTCTCCCGGGTCGTCGCGGTCGTAGACGTGCTGGTCGAGGGTTTCGACATCCTCGTTGGTGTCCAGCATCGGGTAGATTTCCTCGGCCGTCATGCCGCGAAACTCGCGCATCACCAGGCTGCCGGGGGGTGGGGTGAGGCCGTCGTCGATGAGCAGCGGGTTGATGGCGTAGTCGCAGGCCACGTCCCACAGGTGGCGCACGCGGTGTCCCCGCCGCGCGAAGTGCGACAGCCCGCAGTGCAGGGCCTCGTGCGCGAGCACGAATTGCAGCTCGGCGGCGTTGAGCTGTGCGATGTATTCAGCGTTGTAGTAAAGGTGCCGCGCGTCGGTCGCCGTGGTTTTGCACCAGCGCGGGTCGGCTTGCCGCAGGGGCAGTCTGAGCACCAGGGCACCAAGGAACGGCTTGTCGAGGATGAGCCGCGTTCGCGCGGCTTGCAGACGGGTTTCGATCGCCTTGGGGTCTACGGCCATCGGGGCTTAGGTTTCGTAGATCATCAGGTCCGCTATCGCGTTGGCCCACAGCGCGAAGTTGGGGGCGCGAAACAGGTCGGAGCCGATCGCCCGCTGCATGTCGGACACGAGCATGACACCCATCTCCCGTTGCGGGAATGTGCCGGCGAACTTGAGGATATTGCCGTGCACCTCGCCGGCTTCGGGCGTTCCCTTGGCGCGGATGGCGTGACCGACGAGCGTAGCGGCCACAGCGTACTGGAGGTCGATCTCGCGGGGTGGCGTGACCTCCTCGCCACGCAGGATCGCCCCGATGTCCGGCAGCTGGTCCAGCGTGGCAAGAAACCCGTGCAGCTCGACGCCCGCAGCCGGCCCCACGCAGGCCTGGAGCGCGCCGAGCAGCAGTTGCGGGGTGCTCTCGAACTTGTGCAGCGCGCGGTGCGCGAATTCCCAGGAACGGGGCGAAGGGAAGGCGACAGGGTTGTGCGCAGGATCGAAGTCGAACAGCAGGTCGGGGCGGAAGCGCAAGAAGGCGATCACGCGCTCGTCGATGCCGTTGGCGTAGGCCCAGTACACCCAGTCGTCCAGGTTGACCTCGACCTCGAAGTGCGAGAACCGGTTGGCGAGTGGCGCGGGCATGGTGTAGGTCACGCCGCGGTCGCCCTGGCGGTTGCCTGCGGCGAAGATGGCCCAGCCGGGCGGTACTTCGTACTGCCCGAGCCGGCGGTCGAGGATCAACTGGTAGGCCGCCGCGGACACGCTGGGCGGCGCGGAGGTGATCTCATCAAGAAACAGGATGCCCTCGGGGCCGTGACGCGAGGCATCGGGCAGCATGGCAGGGACGGCCCACTCCACGAGCTCGCCCTGGCGGAACGGGATGCCACGCAGGTCGGATGGCTCCATCTGCGAGAGGCGTATATCCACGAGCGGGATGCCATGTCGCTCAGCGACCTGGCGGGTCATGTCGGACTTACCGACCCCGGGTGGCCCCCAGAGCATGACCGGGGTGTGGTGGCCGGTGCGGGTTCCCAGGAACTCGCGGTCCAGTACGGAAAGCAGGTGGGCAGGACGCATGGGCGGCTAGAAGTCGAAGCCGCCTTTCTTGTACCACTCTCGCGCCTTTTCCGGGTCGCGCGGCACGCCTTCGCCACTTTCGTACATCGTGGCCAGTGTCGTGCACGACCCTGCCAGGCCTTGTTCTGCAGCGGCCGTGAACCATTTGACGGCTTGCGTGCTGTCCTTCTCCACGCAGTCGCCCTCCATGTACATGAACCCAAGCCCGTGCTGGGCGAGCGGGAAGCCCTGCACGGCGGCGCTGCGCATCCAGCGCACGGCCGCCTCTGCGTTGGGCGCGACCCCGAGACCGTTCTGGTACATGATCGCCAATCGGTACTGCGCGTCCGGGTTGCCCGCTTCGGCCAGCGGGCTCAGCAGCTGCATGGCGCGGGAGAAGTGCTTGGCCTGGAAAGCGGCCACGCCACTCGCGTAGTTCATCTCGGCGTCGTCTTGGGATTGGGTCATGGTCTGGTCGCTGGATGCGTGAGGTGGATTCGATTCTGAGCTCACGATTATATCGGGCGCTTTGAGGTGGGCCAGCGATTCCGTGTCTGGTCAAGGGAATTGGCAGCCCGAGTACCAGCGAGCGGTTGTCCAGAGTCCCGCATCCCTTTGGGGATATATGGGATCCGACCACTTTCCGGTAGTTTTCGCGGTCGATTATGAGGCTGCCGACCGCGGCCGCACACGCAGAATTCCCAGAGGGGGCCGGACCACGCTCCGGAAGCCCGATTCATTTCAGACACGATCCTTGGAGAACGACCCATGAACGAGCAGTATCGCAAGACCACGATCGAGATGGAGAGCAAAGGCGTCGCTACCGACTACATCATCGGCTGGCAGGTCGGCTACCTGGGACACCCGATGCGCGAAGAGCAGCGCGTTACGCCTGCCTACGAGGCCGGTTATAACGACGGCCGCGCCAAGAAGGTCGACGGCTACGGCGAGTGGATCGGCAAGTAAGCTCGCGTCCCCATCTGGCGCAGTGTCTTGCATCTGGCGTCCCTGGTGGGCGTCAGATGCGCCTACGAAAGTTCTCGGCAAGCTTCCTCGAACGGTGCCAGGCGGTTGATCCGGCCTTTAGGCCACAGCCCGCTGTCGTGGCAGCACCAACCCAATCCAGGCAACTCAAATTCCTCACGCAGTCTAGCGATATCGCAGCAGTTGACGGCGTCATGAGCTAGCACTCAAGGCTAGGGCGGGTGATGCCGTATCGCCCGATCGATTGCCTTAATCCATGGTCGGAGGTGTGTCATGCGTCATGAATCGGTGCCTGTCGTCATCCACATCGACGAAGAACTCAGCGAACACGAAATCCGCGAGCTTGAGCGAGAGCTGGCCGTTACCAGCGGCGTGAGCGCAGCGTGCGTGAATGACCGCAGTCGGCACCTGGTGTTGGTTGATTACAACCCGCGGGAAACCGCGTCGCACGCCCTGCTGCGCACCGTCATGCGGCACGGCTATCACGCAGAGTTGGTGGGATTTTGACTCGCGGCCGCGCCGGGCGGCGGTGACCCCAAGGGACGAGATCCGGCGCCAGGGCTACACTGCCGCCGGTCCGCTTTGACCGGGCGAAAGGTGATGCGCGCGCTGGGCGCGCGCGTTTCAGTCGTCGCCCAAGCGAACGGCGCCCGCGGGGCGAACGGCGCTCTCAGGACTGCTCCAGCCAAACAGCATGTACATCGCGCGTTTGAGCGTCTTGTAGGCTTCGGGCACTTCCACGTCCATGACCTGCTGGGTGATCCACTTACGGTCCCGTTCGCCCATTTTTTCACTGATGTGGTCACCCAGCGTGCGGCTCATGGAAAAGCCTGGGCCGCTCTTGTCGTCGAAGGGACAGTCGGCGTAGGCGTCGGTGCGTTCGTTGAGCAGGGCGATAAATTGGCCGCGGTGATCACCCTCAGGTTCCACGTCGCGCCGGTTGTCCTCCATGGTGTTGGCAAGGTATTTCGCCACCGCGTTGATGAACTGCGCGCGTTCCTCGGCTCCGAGGCGCTCGTAGGCGATACGGTCGGCCAGATGCGTAGCGAAGGCGGCGACCTCGCCGACGACGTCCATGCGTTGCGCACGGGTGTTCGTTTCGAAATCGGCGTTTTCCAGATTGAGCAGGATTTGCTGGCCGATTCGCCAGATCGTGAATGCCACAGCGCTCGCGGTCTCGTCGAGCGTGTGTTCTTTACCCTTGTAGTTCCATTTGGCCTTGACGCGCACGGTTTACGACTCCGGAAGAATGTCGCTGGAATTCGTGATCTTTCGTGCGGAATGCTAGCATGATTCCAGACTGAAACAGTAAGGAATGCCGCAGCTCGACTGCGGGAATTCGAGGTGTCCGATGCCTGTCGAACTCGAGCCGCTGCGCCAGGCGGTGCAGTACAACTGCCACATCGCCGATGCCCGGCATGCCGGCGACTACACGCTCTGTACCTACCTCCTCAAGATGCGGGAACTCTACCGCTGGGAACAGGGCATCGATTTCGGAGAGCCACTGGACAACGAGGCGGTTGGCGAGTGGGTGAAGGCGCGCGAGCAGTTGTGGCAGTCGCTCGAGAACCAAGCCTTCGCCCCCGTGCCGGTGAACGCCAAGCGGCTCGATCCATTCGACGACGAGGCGGTCAATGCGGCACTTGCCGAACAGGGGCTAGCGTACAGCGGCGGTTTCGGGCGCCATGCTGCCCCGCACTTTTTTCTGGCTGACCTTGCCGAACGGCGCGAGCATGGGGAGTTCACCATCCTCATCACCGGGCGCGAGTATGCCCGTGACCTGACTGCCCCGCCTGCCATGACGCGCGGGTCATACATCTTCGTGCGCTGTGAGTCCCTGCGCCGTCTGCTTTGGGAGCGCGTGCAGGAATGGCGCTGGAATCGTTGCGATAGCCCGCTCGGGCGCGCGTTCCAACATTACGATCTGGATCGGGACCTGGCGGCCGGACTCGACCGACTGGAGGCAGACCAGCTCGACGTCGTGCTCCTGCACGAGTTGGGCGAAGTGGACGCCGGTCGGGGGCTCGAGGAGCGCTGGCAGGCGCTGCTGGCCGAGGTTGTCGATACGCGCGCCGAGCTCGAGCTGCGTGCGGTGCGCGACAACCTGGCTGACACATGCTCTACGCTGCCAGCGCTGCTGGAACAGGCGCGGCCGGAGTTGCTGCATTTTTATTTCGGCACCTTCAGCCCCATGCGCAGACTTCTTTTTCCCCGGTTGCTGGGGGGCTACCGACACTGGCAGGACACAGGGGATCTGGGCCCCCTGCGGGCCGCTGTGGAGGCAGGTAGTGACCACTGGCGGGGAGTGATGGAGACGGCCATCGCGCTCCATGAACAGCAAGGTGATGGCTGCGGCCAGACGGTGCGGGCGTTGATCGAGCGGAGCCACTTGTAAGAAACTGCGCTCGGGCCAGCAGCGGTGGTCATCGACTGGCGTTGCCTGGCTGCTGATACCCGCCGTGAACGCCGAGGAGACCGACCTGCATGTCCGTCGAACCTGCCCAAGCCCGCAGCGCACTCACTACGTTGCGCGAGGTGAAGCCGTACACCTTCATCTTCGAAAAGCACGGCGCACTCGCGCCGGAACAGTGCGTGGAGATGATCCGCCGCTTCGAGGCTGCGCCGGAGGAGCAGTACGAAGGCCGCATTGGGCAGACCGTGACCAAGGACCGCAGCATCAAGCGTTCCACCGATCTGGTGGTCAGCGGCAAGCCGCACTGGGCCGATATCGATCGCTGGCTGTTTACGTCGATGAAGCAGGCGATTCTCGAATTCCGTGAGGCCTTTCCCTACTTCAAGGGTCCGTTCAAGGACATGGGGTACGCGATCCAGCGGACCAACCCTGGCGAGTTCTACCACTGGCATATCGACGGCGGCAGCCATCAATTCGCCGAGCGGCAGCTCGTTGCCGTGTGGTACCTCAACGACGTGCCGGGCCCGGGCGGTGAGACGGAGTTCCTGTTTCAAGAGGTCAAGGTGCGGCCCGAAACCGGCAAGCTCGTGCTGTTTCCGCCATTCTGGACCCATGAACACCGGGGCGTGACAGTGCGCGAGGGGGTCAAGTACATCGCCACCACGTGGGTCGTTTTCGCTTGAGGCCAGGTTGAGCGTGCGAAAGCTTCTGATCGTCGTCGATGAGGGCGGCTACTCGGATTTCAGCGCCTTGTGTCGCGAGGCCGGCTTTGAGGTCGAGACAGTGCGGGGCATGCGTAAGGGAATATCGCGCTTCCAGATATGGCGGCCGGATGTCGTCATTGCCGAATTCGTGTTTAACCCGCAGTTTAGTTTCCGGGTAGGCAATCTGGAGTCCCTGCTCGGTGCGTTGCAGCGTGACGGGCGCGGTGTGCGCTTGATCCTGCTCGTGGACCGCGAGAATCAGGCTCGACTTGCCATGATCGAGAACCGTTATCCGGTGTTCGGCAAGCTGTTCCACCCGCTCGACCGCGCTGAGCTTGCGGCGGTGATTGCGGGCGCTGCCCGTGCCTAGAGCTGACCGCCGCTCCGCCCAGTGCGCGCGGGCGTTAGCAGTCAGAACGGGAACATGTTGCCGAACATGGACATGGGCCGTGTGGCATTGCGCATGCCGGCAATGTCCACGCGCATCATGTCCATGCTGACATTCATCGCGTGCATGGCTTGGGTGATCATCGCCATCTGGGCACTGATCGGCTCCATTGCGGCCAGGTAGCTCATCTTTTGCGACATGTTGGACGTGTCGCCGGCCATCGTTGTAGTGGAATTCGCCATCGTTGTGATTCGGCCGGTCATTTCGTGCACGTTCTCGGCCATCTGCGCAATGGTCGCGGTCATTTTCTCCATGTCGCTGGACAGCCGATTCATGTGTAGACCCATCTGTGGGTCGAGGTTTTGTGCAATGACACGCATGTCGCTGGTCAGGCTGTAGATCAGGTAGAAGCCGTAGCCGGCCAGCAGCATGAACGCAAACATGGCCGGGTAGACGACCATTTCCCAGCGGCGGGCGCTGCGTTCGAAGGCGAGCAGAAAGCGCTCCATGCTGTCAGTCGTGATCGCAGCGCCACACTCGGTCATGGCACTTGGACGATCTCGTTTGCTGAAGTCCGTGAGTTTTGCATCCGGTGATTTCGGACTTTTTGGAGCTTCGCCGGGGTCCTTGTTTTCGGTGGGCATTTAATAACTCCCCTCTTTGTGAACCGCTCGTGAAACAGCTTAAACGAACGTTTCAGCGACCGCCATGATCTCGCGGCATACATTTGCGAGAGATGATGAGCGAAGAGGCTAGCGGCGAAGATTTCCCAGAAAGTTGGGGTACAAGTGCCTCGGGGCGCTAACCGTCAATAGTGCAGGAGTTGGCGACGCATCGCCTGGAGGGGGGTAATGAGCGGCGGTAGGTAGGCGGCTATCTGGAGCTTGCAGAATACGTGGCAGCGCGCGCGGTGCCAGTCGGCCTCCAGCTCGGTGGGCAACAGCGGCCGCATCCGCTCAAGCACGGTCATCTGCGCCTGAAGGCGCTCGGTGGGTTGCTGAGCGGTCCAGGAGCCGCGCCGGTGCATGCGGTAGACGGCCATACACCGGTCCAGATACAGCGCTGGTCCGTTGAGGGTGGCCAGGACGTTGGTAAACCAGTCCCAGGGCGGTGCGCGCATCGCAGCAAGCCAGGCAGGCAGCGGCGGCAAAGCCGAGTGCCGGTAGACGATGGATTGCGCCGGGATGAAGTTCCTGCGCAACAGTTCGGTCGGGGAATACCACGGCTTGCGCGCGGGCGCGCGCAGCACGGCGTGCAGGCGGTCACCCGTTTGCAGACGGCTTGCATGAAAGCACAGCGCGGCGCTTGGGTGCGCTTCGAGTGCGGCGAGCTGGCTTGCGAGCTTGTGCGCATCCGTCCAGTAATCGTCGCCGTCCACGTAGGCGATGAACTCGCCCCGGCTCGCGTCGATAGTTTCGGCAACATTGCGCACCAGGCCGATGTTGGTCGTGTGGCGCAAGTGACGCATGCGGTCGGGATGTCGCGCGCAGTAGTGCTCCACGATAGCGGAAGTGCCGTCGCTGGATGCATCGTCACCGATGATGACTTCCCACGGCACGTCAAGGTGCTGGGCCAGGACGCTGTCGAGACATTGTTCGATATACGGTGCGTGATCGCGCGTAATGACGACGACGCTGAGTTTCACAGGCAGCCCCTGAGTTGAGCGGGTCGACGTCCAGGTCGGGTTGTTGTGTTTCGGTTGCTAATGCATGCCGACTCGGCCGTTTGAGCGGGCGATGAGCCGGGGGTGCTACGTTAACTTTGACGGAGCAGCGCGCGAAGCGTTCACTGCGCGCCGCAACGGCACGGAGTTTATTTATCGGGGGGATGCGTGCCCGATCAAAACGCGAGCTCGTCGTGCTCGGTGAGGAGTTCGGTTTCCTGGATTTCCCCGTTGGTCGCAACGCGCACGCTGCGCACGTGCGGCGCGCGGGTCAGGACGTAACCAGCCATCATCGTCGCGAGCTTCTGGTTCTCGTTTTCGATGGCGGTGAGGAGGCGGTCGGCGACGATCTGGCAGCGCTGCTCGAGGGTGGGGTGATCGACCCAGTCGCGCGCCATTTGCCAGCCGCGATCCATGTCGGCGTCCATGCGCCGGTAGAATTCCTCACCGGACTTCAGGACAAACTCCGGTACCTTGACCGGGACGAGCTGGTCGTCGACGTAAACATTCAGGATCATGATAGATGTATCCGGGCGACTTATCGGTGGCCAAATTATAGGGGCACCGGGCCGTTGTCGGCAGCAACACACGCACGCTGCGGTGCGGTTTTTCCCCTGCGGATGATTCTCTGGTAACGTCAGGAGGAAATGGACGGTTTGAACGAGGGGTGTGGTGAGAGAAGTCGAAGTCGCGATCATCGGTGCGGGCACGGCCGGATTGAACGCCATGGCGCAGGTGCGTCGGGCGGGGCGTACATTCGTTCTGATCAACGGCGGGCACTTGGGTACGACCTGCGCGCGGGTCGGCTGCATGCCATCGAAGGCGTTCATTCAGGTAGCGGAGGATTTCCAGCGGCGTCGTATGCTCGGCCGCCACGGCATCGAGGGTGGTGATGGCCTGCGAGTCGATGTGCGTACCGTGATGGAGCACGTTCGGCATCTGCGTGACCTGTTCGTCGATCGCGTGCTGCAAGGTTCCACTGACAATCTCGGTGACGAGTTCATCGATGGCTACGCACGTTTCGTCGAGCCCAACGTCTTGGCCGTTGGGACTGAGCACATCCGCGCAGAGCGCTTTGTGATCGCGACGGGGTCTAGCCCCATTGTGCCTGCTCAGTGGCGCACGTTTGGCGATCGGGTGATCACGACCGACGACTTCTTCGAGCTTGAAACGCTGCCCGGATCGATGGCCGTGATCGGTCTCGGCGTCATTGGTCTGGAGCTCGGTCAGGCGGCGCACCGGCTGGGTGTTCAGGTCACGGGCATCGATGTGGCTGCACGCATCGGACAGCTCGTGGATCCGGTCGTCAACGAAGAGGCGATCAACCTCATCGGCGAGGAGTTTCCCTTGTGGCTGGGCCACGCCGCGGAACTCAGCGAGGCCGAAGGTGGGCGAATCCGTGTCCGAGCCGGTGCGCAGGAGGTCGTCGTCGACAAGGTGTTGGTCAGCATGGGGCGTCGGCCCAACCTGGACGGCCTCGGGCTCGATGTGCTCGGTGTTCCGCTCGACGAGCGGGGCATACCTCGCTACAACCGCCACACCATGCAGGTTGGCAATCTGCCTGTGTTCATTGCCGGTGACGTGAATGGGGAGCTACCGATCCTGCATGAGGCAGGGGACGAGGGCCGCATTGCCGGTTACAACGCAGCGCGTGGCAGCGCCCAGCCGTTTCAGCGCAAGACGCCATTCTCGATCATCTTCAGCGATCCGAATATCTGCCAGGTCGGTATCTCGTGGGGTGAGATCGCGGGTCGCGAAGACATCGTCACCGCCGAGATGAAGCTAGGTCCCGTCGGCCGCGCGCTGATCATGGGTAAAAACAAAGGCGTTATTCGCCTGTATGCGACGCGCGACACGGGACGTTTACTCGGCGGAGCGATGATCGCGCCGAAGGCAGAGAGCCTGGGCCATGCGCTGGCCTGGTGTGTGCAGCAAGGCATGACGGTGTTTGACATGCTGGCCTTGCCGTTCTATCACCCAACCATCGAGGAAGCGTTGCAGGCGGCGCTCTACAACCTGGCGGGGAAGGTCGAGCCGCCGTCGGACATTCCACTCGGCCTCAAACGCCTCTGAAACCTGACTACCCGGACCTTTGCATTGGACACGAGCAACCTGAGCACCGAGCAGCGCGTCCTGATCATGATGCGCAAGATTCTCGCCAAAGTGGTGAGGGAAACTACGCCGCCCCCCGGTATGAGGCGCACGATCAGTGACGAGCTGGTGGACGACATCCGCGCGTGTTTGGAGCTGATCTCGGTGCGCGAGCGCGAACTTACGGAGGCGCGAGGCATCGTCAACACGGCCCGTCCCCGGTACGCAGACGAGCCCAAAAAGGCCCACGTGGTGAAGTTGCATCCCTCACCCAAAAAGAGTTCTCCCAGTGCGGATGAGTGAATGGCTTGCGCAGCGCAGCGCTCCGAGTCCGCAGACAATCCCAAACCGAGGTTGACATCATGACGCCCAAAACCAACCCCGCACAGCGCCTGCAGCTCACGCGCGCTGTCATGGCCTTGCTCGACAGCTGGGGGCTGGGCGGGCGCGACGCGTTGAACATCCTCGACATTCAGGGTGTTGCCGTGCGCCACGTAGACCGCTTCCGCAGTGACCATGCGTTTCCGGAGGGCGAGGCGATCGATGAGCGCATCGAGCACCTCATCTGCATCGCCGAGGCCCTGCACACCGCATATCCGCTGAACCCCCAGATGACCAAGGTCTGGCTACGGCAGCCCAACCGGAAATTCGGCAACCGCGCGCCACTCGAGCAGATGCTGACTGGCGGTATCGATGCGCTGAGGAACGTGCGCGCTCAGCTCGATTGCACATACGCTTGGCGCCTGCACAGCGCGGAACCGTAGTTCGACGCAAAGGCGCAAGACCCCATCCGGCGTCGCCGAGCCTGATTGGCGAATGGCGGCGCGTTTTATAATCTTGTGAGCATTTCCGCAGGAACCGCTATATGCTCATAACGATCCCCCACGTCCTGAGTGCTCAGCAGCTCGACACAATCAATGCGTGGCTAGATCACGCACCTTTTGTCGACGGCAAGCTCTCGGCGGGCACCGTGGCCCGGCAGGTCAAGCACAATCAGGAGGTTGACCGCAGCGCGTCAGATTTGCTGGAGCGGCTCAACGAGCAGGTGATGGGCAATCTGGTTCGGCACCCGCAATTCCGTAACGCGGTGCTCCCGCACCGTATCGCCACGCCTTTCTATGCCCGGTACACGGCCGGAATGGCGTACGGTGACCATATCGACGACCCGGTGATGGGTTCTCCAAACCACTACCGCAGCGATGTCTCGACGACCATTTTTCTGAACGGCCCAGAAGCCTACGAAGGCGGCGAATTGGTCATCCGTACCACCTACGGAGAGCATTCGGTCAAGCTGCCGGCCGGGTACGCGGTGGTCTATCCGTCCACAAGCCTGCACCGCGTCGCTGAAGTCAAATCCGGCGAACGCCGGGTCGCCGTGACCTGGACGCAGAGCATGATTCGCGACCCCGCTAGGCGCGAACTACTGTACGAGCTGAGCCAGGCGCGCGAGAAGATGCTGCGCAAGCAGCCCGACTCGCCTGAAACGAAGCACGTCGATCACGTGTACGTGAATCTCGTGCGGATGTGGGCTGAGGTTTGAGGTATTAAGAGAAAACTGCTGCCACCAAAAACGATCCAGGCTGGACGAAGCCAGCCTGAACGGGGTTCCAAAGGTGCAGCGCTCAGCGCTTGGAACCGACCTCGGCGTGGGCTGCGTCCACGACCTTCATGGCCAGTTCCATATAGTCTTGCCGGTAACCATCCAGCGGGTGACCCGGCTCAGGTTTCCAGTAGTTCACCCCTTCGAAGCCATGCTGGTGTTCGTACTCGATGAACTTGCGCTGCATCTCGAGCATCTTTTCAATCATTTCACGCTTACTGCTCATACTCGCTTTCCTCTGTTGACTGCCCCTGGGGAGCGCGTTGCAAATTGACGGCGCAGTCTAGCATAACCGGGGGTTGCCTGCGCCAGCGCACGGATGCTCAGTAACCGCCTTTGCGGCGGCTCTCCGGCAGTCCGCCGATGCGCCCTGCCTGCTTGCTCGGATCCATCGGAAACAGGTCATAGAGATCCTTCGCGCTGATGTTCTTGCCCCACTTTTCGGACATCGCCTTGACCATTGTGCGGGTGTTGGGCTGATTGCCGGCGTTGTTGAGGTACTCGTCGCGCAGGTAGTTGATGACGTCCCAGTGCTTGTCCGTCAGTGTGATCTTTTCCTGCTCGGCAATGACGGCCGCAATCTTCTCGTTCCAGGCATTGATGTCGACAAGAAAACCGTTGGCGGTTGTTTCGATTTCTTGCCCGTCAACCACAATTGACATGTCTCTCTCCGGTTTCCACAGGTTAGATTCAGGACAGGGTAGGGGGGCATTTTAGCCGCACGGTGCGGTCGGGAAACCCTCCAGAGTAGATAGGGCAGATGACATGGGAATACTACTGAAGGGAGGGTCGTCGGAGGCGCGCGTCGACCGCAAAGCTGCGCGGTCCGAGCGCTGCCCGGCACTCGGAGTCACGACAGCGCAACGGATTGGGATTGACCGCTTGGCGAGATGGATGTTGCGCCGGGAAGCTCGCTAGCTCGCTGGACCAACCGTTCCCTGATGCGCAGACCGTTATCCGCAGGGCACCAGCGTGAGGATGATGGGATGGGTCCAGGGCATCACCAGGAAATGGCTGAGCCAGTCGCGGCGCTCGCCAGGCGTCTTCCAGCACAGCAAGGTCTCGAGGTTGTACAGCACGACACCTCGTTGCTCGCACAGTTGCGCGAGGATCTCGTTGAGCTTGCCGAGCGTAAGGAAGTAGGCGTTGCGTCCCAGCGCCATGGCGATGTCCTGCTGGTAGTCGACGAACTCGAAGCCGAGCCGGGACGCCATTGCCGAAGCCATGTCCGGCCGTGGATCGGGAAGGTAGAAGATGTACCCACCGCGGTGATGGTTGGTATGGACGCGGTTGAAGAGTGACTGTTCCCACTCATCGAAGGTGGTGGTTGGGGTCAATTTTGCGTTCATGATGATGTCGCTGGCCTAGGCGTCAGATATCGGTCAACTGGCTGACACACCAGGAACCGGATCGGGGCGACCCGTGTTGTCAGCAGGGAACCCTTCTTGCCCACCCGTAAAATGCGCATGGTGGACAGCAATACGCGGGAGCCCGGGAGACTCTTGCTTGGTGGGTCAACCAGGACGGCGATCTGAGCGCTTCGCGCCCAGTCTGGCAGCGATGCCATCGGATGGGCTGTCGCATCCGGGCACGGCCAAGTACCGCGACCCCACGCAGACTCACCACGCGCACTGCCGGACCAAAACCCGCGCATCCAACCCCCCGTCGGGGCGTCGCTGGCCCCGAGAGATCTGGCTCCCGAGCGGCGCTCCGTCAGTGGCTGGTGAGCGAACGGCTGTGCTTGCCCGTCTCGCGGTCACCCAGCATCGTCGTGCAGCCTTCCGCTTCCCGGCACCGCGAGATGGTGGCGACGAGTGCGCCGACGCTTGCGACAAATACGACCAAAACGACGAAAACTGCAAAGCTCTCCATGAAAACCTCCTCTACCGATGCAAATCATGAGTGTTTTTTACCAGCCGGATGTTGCTAAAACGCACTTTTACACGCCGCTCCGCGTGGGCTGCAGTGCCCGCTACACCCGATATTCGTGATTTTAGGTTTGATAAAAATCAAATCAAGCGATTTTTAGCTAATCTTTACAAAGATTAAGCATCGAAAGCGACCTTTATCGGCCGCGAAATGGTTTTTCGACGGGATATCAAGGGGGGAACGTCAAGCTCGAGTCGGACGCTCGTCCACCGCCGGCCTAAAAGTTCGGACGGGTGCTGGCAGCGCCTGCACCACGCAAGATTGACGTCTCGCTCGGCAGGATTGACCCGTTCAGCCGCCGGTCAGCGACATGAATCGCATGACCTTTTCCGGGCGCTCGCGGAACTCGTGGCGTTCGGGTTTGCGTGCGATGGCATACAGGATGGCCTGCTTCAGTCCGTCGTCGCTGATGCCAGCGCGAAGCAGGGGACGTAAAGCCACGCTGTCCTCTTGGCCCAGGCACAGGTAGATCGTGCCGTCGGCGCTGACGCGCACCCGGTTGCAGGTGGCGCAGAAGTGCTGGCTGATCGGGGTGATGAAGCCGAGTTTGAGCTGTGTCCCCGCGATGGCGTAGTAACGCGCAGGTCCGCCCCCGAGGACGACGGTGGGTAGTAGATCGTATCGGCTGGCGAGCCGCTCGCGCACGTCCTGGAGACTGACGAAGTCGTTCACGGCCTTGCGTCCGGTATCGCCCATCGGCATCGTCTCGATGAGGCGCAGCGTGAAGCCGTGCTCGAGGCAGAACTCGACCATGTCCTCGACTTCGCCGTCATTGACCCCGCGAAGGACCACCATGTTGATCTTGATCGGTGAAAAACCAGCGGCTTTGGCGGCCATCAGCCCCTGGATCACTTTGTCCAGGTTGCCCCGCGTGATCGATTTGAAAACGTCGGGCCGCAGCGAGTCGAGGCTGACGTTGAGCCGGTGGACGCCTGCCTCACGCAGCGAGGTCGCGAGTTTGCTGAGGCGCGTGCCGTTCGTACTGAGCGAGAGGTCCTCGACTCCCGGTATCGCTGCCAGTTTTCGCGCCAGGTCGGGCAGGTTGCGTCGCGTCAACGGCTCTCCGCCCGTCAGGCGAATGCGCCGCACGCCGAGCTCGGCAAAGGCCCGGACCACCCGCTCGATCTCCTCGAACGTCAGCCAGTTGTCAGGCTCCTCGAAGTCGTGGAACCCGTCCGGGATGCAGTATGAGCAGCGCAAATCGCACCGGTCGGTGACAGAGAACCGAACGTACTCGATGCGGCGGTTAAAGGGATCGATCAGCTCAGCCATGATGTCCGAGTATAGGTGGCGCCGTCGAATCTGCCAGCGCGTGGATCATGGACAATGCGGGAATTTTGTGAATCGTCGTGGCGTGTGCCGAAGCGGATGACGAACTCGGCGCTGCGGCGCGCCGTGGGCCACGGTCGCCTTCAACCCCTAACATCGACGCAGCCCCGCAGGCTTGGCCGGCGGTACTGCTCAGCGGCTGCCGCCTTCCGGCCGATTACCGTGGCGGCGCGGTCTGCGGGAGCGCGCGCCCTCGTCGCGAGGTGTGCCACGCGGCCGGCGTTCGCGTGGCGGGCCGTGTTCGCGACGTTCGGGCTTGGTGATTTCCTGGGCCAGGTAGCCGTCGGTCTGCAGCGAGGGGATTTTCTGCCCGATATACGCCTCGATCTCCGGCAGGGAGTAGGCGTAGTCCTCGCAGGCAAAGCTGATGGCCTTGCCGGAAGCCCCGGCACGGGCCGTGCGACCGATGCGGTGGACGTAGTCCTCGGCGCTCTGAGGGAGGTCGTAGTTGAATACGTGACTGACGTCCGGGATGTGCAATCCGCGGGCGGCTACGTCCGTTGCAACCAGGATCTTGTACTTGCCGGCACCGAACTCACCGAGCAGTCGCTGCCGCTTGGCCTGCGGGACGTCGCCGGACAACAGCGCCACGGGCTGGCCATTGGCTTCCAGCCAGCGCTCGACCTGTTCGGCAGCGCGCTTGGTGTTGACGAAGACGATGCTGCGCTCGGGGCGCTCGCGGGCGAGCAGGCCGAGCAGCAGCGGGATCTTTTCCGGGTTGGCCGGGTAGAACACGGTCTGCTCGACGCGGTCGGCGGTCACTTGCTCGGGTGCGACCTCTACGCGCTCTGGGTTGTTCATGTGCTCGTAGGCGAGCTCCATGACGCGGTAGGAGAGCGTGGCCGAAAACAGCATGCTCAGGCGCTTTTCGGGCGGCGACATGCGGCGCAGCAGGAAGCGCAGGTCGGCGATGAAGCCGAGATCGAACATGCGGTCTGCTTCGTCGATGACGAGCACCTGGAGCGCCTTGAGGTTGAAGACGTGCTGTTTGAAGTAATCGATGATCCGGCCGGGTGTGCCGATCAGAATGTCGGTGCCCTCCCGCAGCTGGCGGCGCTGCTTCTCGTAGTCCACGCCCCCGTAGACGAGCCCCAGAATGAAACCCGTGTGCCGGTTGAGGATTTCGGCATCCGAGTGAATCTGGATGGCCAGCTCCCGGGTGGGTGCAAGCACCAGCGCGCGAGGTTGCGTCGGCTGACGCTGGGGTGGCGCCGGCACCGTGGCAAGGCGGTGCAGCAGGGCCACTAGGAACGCCGCGGTCTTGCCGGTGCCCGTCTGCGCCCGACCGGCCACATCGCGCCCGGCCAGCGCGATGGGCAGCGCGCGAGCCTGAATCGGCGTGCAGTAGGTGAAGCCTGCATCGGCTACGCCCTGAGCGACGGTTTCGGGGAGTTGGAAGTCGGTGAACCGAACGGAGGACAAATGGTCAGTATTCATCGGCCATAGCATACCTAACTTGGCGTAAAATATGGACTCGCCCCCGGGTATGTTCTAGTCTGATCTACCTACGAACACCCTTTTACTGACCCCAGATTGACGAGTGGAGACGTGCGTGTGAGCAAGATTCTCAAGGTCACCGACGACAGTTTCGACGCCGAGGTGCTCAAGTCGAGCGAGCCAGTGCTGGTTGACTATTGGGCGGAATGGTGCGGGCCCTGCAAGATGATCGCGCCCATACTCGACGAGATCGCGCAGGAGTACGACGGTCGGCTCAAGGTTGCCAAACTGAACGTTGACGAGAATCAGCAAACCCCGCCCAAGTACGGGATTCGAGGGATCCCAACGCTCATGCTGTTCAAGGGCGGCAATGTCGAGGCGGTGAAGGTCGGCGCGCTATCCAAGTCGCAGTTGACCGCTTTTCTGGACCAGAATATCTGAAAATACACCCCGGCTGTCCGGCCGCCAGTGGTGGACGGCCGGGGTGTTTCGTACTATAGTATCCCATCGTCTTCCTACGGTTTGCCGTTCTGGCGCGCGCCCCCCGATTTCCAAACGACAAGCGCTCTCGGCGTCCCCTTTCAACCTCTCGTTATACCTTCCCGGTAGCCCACTCACACCGTGCGTGTTTCGCTGATATGAATTTGACCGAACTGAAAAAAATGCCTGCGGGCGAACTCTTCGAGCTGGCCCAGCAGATAGGCATTGAAGACATTGCCCGGCAACGCAAGCAGGACCTGATATTCGCCATTCTCAAAGCGCGTTCCAAAAACGGCGAGGACATTTTCGGCGATGGGGTGCTGGAGATCTTGCAGGACGGTTTCGGTTTTCTCCGTTCGGGAGACAGCTCATACCTCGCCGGGCCAGACGATATCTACGTCTCGCCGAGCCAAATACGCCGCTTCGGGCTGCGCACCGGAGATACGATCGCCGGCAAGATTCGCCCGCCGAAGGAATCGGAACGTTACTTCGCGCTGCTCAAGGTCGACCACATCAATTTCGAGCCGCCCGAGAATACGAAGAAGAAAATTCTCTTCGAAAACCTCACCCCTCTTCACCCGGAAAAGCGCATGCGCATGGAGCGCGGCAACGGCAGTCGGGAAGACATCACGGCTCGTGTGATCGACATCGTCGCGCCGATCGGCAAAGGGCAGCGTGGCCTGATCATCGCCCCGCCCAAGGCCGGCAAGACGATCATGCTGCAAAACATTGCGCAGAGCATCGCTTCCAACCATCCCGAGTGCTACCTGATCGTCCTTTTGATCGACGAGCGCCCGGAGGAAGTCACGGAGATGCAGCGCATGGTGCGCGGTGAGGTCATCTCCAGCACGTTCGACGAGCCGGCCACGCGCCATGTGCAGGTGGCGGAAATGGTCATCGAAAAGGCCAAACGCCTGGTCGAGCACAAGCGCGATGTCGTCATTCTGCTGGATTCCATCACTCGCCTCGCGCGAGCGTACAACACCGTTGTTCCCGCCTCGGGCAAGGTGTTGACGGGGGGAGTGGATGCCAACGCGTTGCAGCGGCCGAAGCGGTTTTTCGGTGCGGCGCGCAATATCGAGGAAGGCGGGAGCCTGACCATTCTGGCGACTGCGCTGATCGACACGGGCTCGAAAATGGACGAGGTGATTTACGAGGAATTCAAGGGCACCGGCAACAGCGAAATTCACCTCGACCGGCGCATCAGCGAAAAGCGGGTATTCCCGGCGATCAACATCACCCGTTCGGGCACCCGTCGCGAGGAATTGCTCTGCGATACCGAGGAACTGCAAAGGCTGTGGATCCTGCGCAAGTTCCTCCACCCGATGGACGAGCTCGATGCCATGGAATTCCTCCACGGCAAACTCCAGACGACCAAGACGAACAACGAGTTCTTTGATTCGATGCGCCGCGGCTGAGCGCCGACGCCGAGAGCGGAATGTGCTCACTCGATGAGCGTGCGGGATGGAACGCTCGAGCCATGAGTAGCGGCTTTACCGTCTAAGTCCTCCAGTTACTCCTGGCTCAGATTCGCCTTTACGCCTTGGATTGGTTTTCAAGGTGGACGGTTACTGGCTGGATCTTAAGGGCAGAGTCTGCAACCCAGCGATCCGTCCCCGCGCTGCCTGTTGGCCAGCAGTGGCTTTAGCCGCTCAGCGCCCTGACGATTAGGATGATTGCAATCACCACGACGATGATCACCGCCTTGGCGGTGACCAGCAGGGCGAGCTGACGCGCGGCTGTGCCCCTCATCGGGTTGGGCTGGGGCATCAGCCGTGCGCGGCTTTCTCGCGGGCGATGGCCCGGTAGCCGATGTCCCGGCGGTAGAACATACCCTCCCAGTGCACGCTGCTTGCGGCCTCGTAGGCCACCTGCTGTGCCTCACTGACCGTATCGCCCAAGCCCACCGCACAGAGCACCCGCCCGCCGTTGGTGCAGACGCCACCATCGCCAGTCTCGCGCGTGCCCGCATGGAAGATCTTGGCGCGCGAGCCGTCAAGTGCGTGGGTCCAGTGAATCGGGTCACCTTTGCGGTAGCTTTCTGGATAGCCACTTGCGGCGAGCACCACGCCCAGTGCTGCACGCGGATCCCACTCGGCGGTCACCTGATCCAGCTTGCCGGCGAGGGCGGCAAGCACGAGTTCGACGAGGTCGGATTTCAGCCGCATCATGATCGGCTGGGTCTCCGGGTCACCGAACCGGCAGTTGAACTCCAATACCTTGGGTGTGCCGTCCGGGCCGATCATCAGCCCCGCATACAGAAATCCGGTATAGCGGTGGCCGTCTTCGGCCATGCCGCGGACGGTCGGTTCGATGACCTCGCGCATGATGCGCGCATGCAGCTCCGGTGTGACCACGGGTGCCGGCGAGTAGGCCCCCATGCCGCCAGTGTTTGGTCCGCGGTCGCCGTCATCGCGCGCCTTGTGATCCTGCGAACTGGCCATCGGGAGCACGTGTTCACCATCAACCATGACGATGAAGCTCGCTTCCTCGCCCTGCAGGAATTCCTCGATCACCACACGGTGACCTGCCTCACCGAAGGCATTGCCCGCGAGCATGTCGCGCACGGCGGTCAGTGCCTCGTCGATCGTTTGTGCCAGGATCACACCCTTGCCAGCCGCGAGGCCGTCTGCCTTGACCACGATCGGCGCGCCGTAGGCGCGGATGTACGCCTCGGCCTCCGCGAGGTCGGTAAAGCTGCCATACGCGGCGGTGGGGATGCGGTGACGCGCAAGGAATGCCTTGGCGAAGGCCTTTGAGCCCTCCAGTTGCGCGGCGGCGCGCGTCGGGCCAAAACACGGCAGCCCGGCAGCGGTGAAGGTGTCGACGATCCCCGCTACGAGCGGTGCCTCCGGGCCGACGATGGTCAGATCGATGTGGCTTTCCTGCGCAAACTTGGCAAGCCCCTGTACATCATCGGCGGCGAGTGGGACGTTGGATACCTTGTCCTCGCGCGCCGTCCCCGGGTTGCCGGGTGCGACGAACACCCGCTCGACCAGCGGAGACTGGGCGACCTTCCAAGCCAAGGCGTGCTCGCGACCGCCACCACCCACAACCAATACTTTCATGGACAATGCTCCCGAGGGCTCAACGTTGGACCCGCCATTATACGCCCCCGGGCTGGAGATACCCCATCCGGACGAGGGGCGCGCGTACTTGCTCCCGCGGCGACGAAGCGACCTACTCGACGGACCTGGCCCGTCCCTGACGCTCCCGGTCATAAAGCTCCAAGCTGTCTCGTTCCAGGCACTGTACGTCGCTTTGCGGCGACTCGGCGAGGCAGCGTTGTTGGCGAATTGTCTGGGCCGACTCCAAGGCGCTGCGTCTGATGTGTTCCGTCGTGCAGGCGGTGATCGGAAGCGCAACCGCAACCACAACCGCGACCAGGACGACGGCTTGCACCTTTGCCAAGGTGGGCCACCTCATTGAACAGCCTGCATCGCCGGACCGCTCGGTTCGTTTCTCACTCATTTTTTTGGATCGCAGATGGGGTGAACCGTGCGGACCCGGTGGGGCACGCCTCGCCGTCGAGACGGTCGCGATGGCGCTTCGTCACAGCCGTTCGTAATCACAACAACAATCGCGACTGCCGGGCGGCACCAAAAAAACGCCCCCTTCGAGAGGGGGCGTTTCGTAGGTGGCCCGTCAGGCTTCCATCGCAGCGCGCAGCTTCTTGAGCGCGTTGTTTTCCAACTGCCGAATGCGCTCGGCGGACACGCCGTACTCGTCGGCGAGCGTCTGCAGCGTCTCCTTTTCCTCGCTGATCCAGCGGCGTTGCAGGATGTCGCGGCTGCGCGCATCTAGGCCTGCGAGTGCGGTGCTCAACCGGGCGTGGCTGTATTCGTGCCAGTCGCTTTCCTCGAGCGATTCCGCGGGGTCGGCCTCTTCGTGCGCCAGGTAGGCGACGGGCGACAGGCGGCGCGGCTCCTCGTCTTCCTCGGCGGGGAGCTCAAAGCCGACGTCCTGGCCGTTCAGGCGCGCCTCCATCTCCAGAACCTCTTCCGGCTTGACGCCGAGATCCTGGGCAACCTGCTCGACCTCGCCCCGGTTCAGCCAGCCCAAGCGCTTCTTGTGGCTGCGCAGGTTGAAGAACAGCTTGCGCTGCGCCTTGGTCGTGGCCACTTTCACGATGCGCCAGTTACGCAGGATGTACTCATGGATCTCGGCGCGGATCCAATGGACGGCGAAAGACACCAGGCGCACGCCCTGGTCCGGGTCGAAACGCTTGACCGCCTTCATCAGGCCGATATTGCCTTCCTGAATCAGGTCCGCCAGCGGCAGGCCGTAGCCGAGGTAGCCCCGCGCCACCCGCACCACATAGCGCAGGTTGTGCAGGACCAAGCGACGCGCCGCCTCGATGTTGCCGTTTTGCTGCAAGTCCTTTGCCAGTGCGAATTCTTCTTCTTGGCTCAATACCGGAAAGCGGTACGCGGCGTAGAGGTACTCCTCAAGGTTGCCCGTGGCAACCGGCAGATTGTCAACGCTGTGCCAAAGTTGAAGTTCCTTGCTCATTGATTCGATCTTTACCTCATTGGAAAAGGATTCAGTTATTAATATTATTTTAGCACTCTCAGTGTCTGAGTGCTAACGACTATAAGGCAACCGAGTGGGTAGTAAAGAGACCGGATTCAAAGAACGGCTGACACGGGCGCCGCTGGGACAGCCCGAAAGACCCAAGCTCTGCGCGGGAGTGCAGGTATCTTCACGCGGGCTCGATGCGCCAGAGAAGCACCTTCATCGCACCCCAGGCGGCCAGGAGGCTGATCAGCGCGGTGCCTGCGACCAGACCAAACACGACGTTGAAGGGCAGTTGCAGATTCACCTCGCCGCCATAGAGCGTGAGGAAGTGCGAGAGGGGTTCTCGCAGGGCGCTGAAGGTCATCCAAACAATGATAAGTGCCAGGATGGCCGCGGCCGTGCCGAGCAGCAGCGCCGTGTAGAGGAACGGCCGCTGGATGTAGGCGTCACTGCCGCCGACCAGCTTGATGACCTCGATCTCGCCGCGCCGGCGGATCAGCTCCAGACGGAGCACGAGCGTGACGACCAACGCCAGCAGAACCCCGAAAAACAGGGTTACCACCACGATCACGCGCTCCACCGTGACCACCAGCGCAAAGAGCTTGTCGAGCCACTCCTGGTCGACCACGACCTGATCGGCCTCGGGCAGGGCGCGCAGCTCGTCGCTCAGTGCCTGCAGCTGCGCGGAATCGCTCACTGAGTTTTCCGGCCTGACGACGAGCACGGCAGGGAGCGGATTCTCGTCGAGCAGGTCGAGGGCGCTGCCAAGCCCGCTGCTGCGCCGGAACTCCTCCAGCGATTGCTCGCGGGTCATGACCTGAACCTCGGCAATGTCGTCCCGGTCCCTAAGGCGCTGGGCAAGCCGCGGCAGTTGCTGGTCATCCAGGTGGCGCTTGATAAAGACGCTGATCTGGCGGCCGTCCCATTGGTCGAAGGCCGATTTGAGGTTGATCACCGCCGTGTACAAAGCGCTTGGCAGCGCAAGCGCGATGGCCAGCACGAGCAGGGTGAGCAGGTTGCTGAGTGGGGCGCGCGACAGATTGCCGATCGCCCGTCTGATCGCCTCGCTGTGCTGACGGAGGTAGGCCTCGAAGCGGGCGCGAGGCGTGCGTCGGTGGAGGCGGCTTGTCATAGCGTGACGTCCGTCTTGAGGCGCCCGTGATCGAGTTCGATGATACGCTGGCCGAAGCGGTCGATGAGCTGTGGGTCGTGTGTGGCGGTGATGACGGTCACGCCGACCTGGTTGAAGTCGACGAACAGCTCCATGATCTCCTCGGACAGGCCTGGGTCCAGGTTGCCGGTCGGCTCGTCGGCGAGCAGCAGCGCAGGCTTGTTGACGATGGCGCGGGCGATGCCGACGCGCTGCTGCTGGCCGGTGGAGAGTTCCCGCGGATAGGCGCGCTCCTTGTGCAGCAGGCCGACCTTGTCCAACGCGGCGCGCACGCGCTTGGCCACGACCTGGTTTTCCAGCCCGCTGATGCGCAGCGGCAGGGCGACGTTGTCGAAGATGTCGCGGTCGGGCAGTAGCCTGTGGTCCTGGAAGATCACGCCGATGTTCTGCCGAAAGCGCGGAACCGACAGCCGCGGCAGCCGGGAGATTTCGTGGCCGTTGACGCGCAGGCTGCCGCGCGTGGGGCGTTCGATCAGCGCGATCAGCTTCAAGAGTGTGCTCTTGCCGGCGCCAGAGCGGCCGGTGAGAAACACGAACTCACCGCTGTGGATGGTGAGATTGATGTCGAGCAGCGCTTCCTGGCCGTTGTCGTAGCGCTTGCCGAGGTGCTTGAGTTCGATCATGCGTCAGTTTGTTCGAGCCCCAATAGCGCGCGAACGAAATCGTCGCTGCGGAACACGCGCAGGTCCTCGATGCCCTCGCCGACGCCGATGTAGCGGATGGGCAGCTTGAGCTTTTCAGCCATCGCAAACAGGATGCCGCCCTTGGCCGTGCCGTCGAGCTTGGTCACGGCGAGTCCGGTCAGCTGGATGGCGGCATGGAAGGCCTCGGCCTGACGCAGGGCGTTCTGGCCAATGCCGCCGTCGACGATCAGCAGCGTCTCGTGCGGCGCGCTGGGGTCGCGCTTGGCGAGCACGCGTTTGACCTTCTTGAGCTCCTCCATGAGGTGATCCTGGGTGTGCAGCCGGCCGGCCGTATCGGCAATCAACACATCGATGCCGCGCGATTGCGCCGCCTGCAGCGCATCGAACACCACCGAAGCGCTGTCCGCGCCCTTGCCTTGGGCGATGACCGGGATGTGGTTGCGCTCGCCCCACACCTGCAACTGCTCGACGGCTGCCGCGCGGAAGGTGTCGCCGGCGGCGAGCATCACCGACAGGCCAGCCGACTGGAAGTGGTGGGCCAGCTTGCCGATGGTAGTGGTCTTGCCCGCGCCGTTGATGCCGACCACGAGGATGACGAACGGCTTGTGGCCACGGTCGATCACAAGCGGCCGGTCACAGGGGGCAAGCCGGGCACGCATCTCCTCGGCGAGCGCCGCGTAGATTGCCTGTGGGTCGGTCAGCTCCTTGCGCCGCACGCGTTGGGTGATGGCCTCGATGATCTTGTTGGTCGCCTCCATGCCAACGTCGGCCACCAGGAGCCGGGTCTCCAGCTCCTCGAACAGCTCATCGTCGATGGTGCGCTTGCCGAGCAGCAGGTCACCCATGCCGTCGGTCAGGGCGTTGCTGGTCTTGAAGAGCCCCGCACGCAGGCGAGCGAACAGGCCCCTGCGCGCTTCGGGCTCAGTGCCGCCGGTCTGGGCGGCGGTATCGCTGGGGGCGGGTTTCTTGAATCCGAACATTTATCGCGTACTCTAGGCGGCGTTTGCGCCGCGGGCCGAGGTCGGTGGCAAGTCTTCGGGACGGCGCAATCGTACCATCCACCGCAAGAACAGGCATCAAGTTGAAAGCAATGCGAATTCAGGCGATTACGGCGCTACTCGCGGGGTTTGCGCTCACGGCGCAGGGTGTGCTGGCCGCGCCGCAGACCTTCGAGCGCGTGCTCGACAATGGCATGAAGGTCATCGTGCGTCCCGATCATCGCGCGGCCGTCGCGGTTTCCCAGGTCTGGTACAAGGTGGGCTCGAGCAGCGAGCCGGATGGGCTCACCGGCATCTCGCACGTCCTTGAACACATGATGTTCAAGGGCACGGGGGCCTACCCCGCCGGCAAGTTCTCGGAGATCATCGCCGCCAACGGCGGTGAGGAAAACGCCTTTACCGGGCGCGATTACACCGCGTACTACCAGTTCCTCGGCAAGGATCGGCTCGAGGTGGCGTTCAAGCTGGAGGCCGACCGCATGCGCGGGCTGACCCTGCCGGCCGAGGACTTCAAGAAGGAGCTCGAGGTGGTCAAGGAGGAGCGCCTGATGCGCACCGAGGACGAGCCCACGGCGCTCACCTACGAGCGCTTCCTCGCCGCGGCGTACCTCAACAGCCCCTACCGCAACCCCGTGATTGGGTGGATGAGCGACCTCAACAGCCTGCAGGCCGAGGATCTCAGGACCTGGTACGACCAGTGGTACCAGCCCAACAACGCGACGCTGGTCGTCGTGGGTGATGTCGTGCCGGACGAGGTGTTCGCGCTCGCCGAGCGGTATTTCGGCAAGATCCCCAAGGCCGCCTCGATTCCCAAGCTCAAGCCGCGCATCGAGGTGGAGCAGCGGGGCGAACGGCGCATCCAGGTCAAGGCACCGGCCAAGGTCCCCTACCTGATCATGGGCTACCACGTGCCGGTGCTGAAGACGGTGGACAAGGACCGCGAGTGGGAACCCTACGCGCTCGAGGTGCTGGCCGGCGTGCTCGGCGACGGTGCCAGCTCTCGTTTGAACCGTGAGCTGGTGCGCGGGCAGGCGATCGCCAGCAGTGCCGATGCCGACTACAGCCTGTCCGGCAAGTACAGCGGCTTGCTCATGTTCGATGCCTCGCCGGCGGAAGGACGCTCGGTGGCGGAAGTCGAAAAGGCCATCCAGGCCCAGATCGAGCGCGTGCGCAGCGAGCTCGTGCCCGAGGCCGAGCTCAAGCGCATCAAGGCGCAGGTCATCGCTGGCGAGGTCTACCAGCTCGATTCCGTCCAACATCAGGCCACGCAGATGGGAGCGATGGAGACGGTCGGGCTCGGCTGGCGGTTTGTCGACCAATATGCCGAACGTATCCAGTCCGTCACCGCCGAGCAGGTCCTCGAGGTCGCGAAGAAATACCTCGTCGCTGACAATCTGACGGTCGCGGAGCTCGTGCCGCTGCCGATCGATGCCAAGCCGGCCAAGCGCCGCGCCGCCTCTGCCCACCACAGCTGACCGCAACCCGCACGGAAAACCTCAGGATGCGACACCGACTCATGACTGGACTGACCCGTCTGCACGGACTTCTCGCCGCCGTGGCGCTGCTTGGCCTCGTGTGGCTCGCGCCGCTGCAGGCCGGACCGAAGATCGAACACTGGCAGACCTCCAACGGGATGCGCGTGTACTTCGTGGCAGCGCCCGAGCTGCCGATGCTCGACCTGCGCGTGACGTTTTCTGCCGGCAGCGCGCGCGACCAGGGCGTGGCCGGGCTTGCGAGTCTGACCAGCGACATGCTCTCCGAGGGTGCCGGCGGCCTGAGTGCCGACCAGATCGCGGATGCGTTCGAGCGCGTGGGGGCCAAGTTCGGCAGCGGTGCGCTGCGCGATATGGCCTGGTTGTCGCTGCGCACGCTCACCCGCCCCGAGTACGTCGAGCCTGCGCTGGAGACCTTCGCGCTCGTGCTGTGGAAGCCGGATTTCCCGGAGAAGGACCTGGCCCGCGTGAAGAACCAGACGCTCGTCGCGCTAAAGGCCGAGGAGGCGGACCCCGGCTCGATCGCTTCCAAGGCGTTCTACAAGGCGATCTATGGCGAACACCCCTACGCCTCGCCCGTGAAGGGTACGGCGGAGAGTGTGGAGAAGATCACACGTGACCAATTGGTAGACTTCCATCGCCGGTACTACGTGGCCGCCAACGGCCTGATCGCGATCACGGGCGATCTCGATCGCGCCACGGCCGAGAAGCTTGCCGAGACACTCAGCAGGGGACTGCCCCGCGGCGAGCCGGCGCCGCCCTTGCCGCCTGTCAAGGCGCTAGACAAGCCTCAGACCGTGAAGCTGCCGTTTCCCTCCCAGCAGGCCCATGTGCTCATTGGGCAGCCCGGCGTCGAGCGCGGCAACCCGGATTGGTATGCGCTGTATCTCGGCAATCATGTGCTCGGCGGCAGCGGATTCACCTCGCGCCTGGTCAAGCAGGTGCGTGTCCAGCGCGGCTACGCCTATTCGGTCGGCAGCAGTTTCAGCCCGATGGCGGACAAGGGGCCGTTTCTGATCAGCCTGCAAACCCGTGGCAACCAGTCGGACGACGCGATCAAGGTGGCGCGCGAGCAGCTCACCGCGTTCATGCAGTCCGGACCAGACGAGGAGGAGATCAAGGCCTCCAAGCTCAACATCACGGGCGGGTTCCCGCTGCGGGTGGCGAGCAACGCCAGCATCGTCGAGTACCTCGCCGTGATTGGCTTCTACGGCCTGCCGCTCGATTACCTCGACACCTTCACCGCCAAGGTCGAGGCGGTGCAGAGAGGCCAGATCGTCGACGCTTTCAAGCGGTACCTCGATCCGGAGCGCCTGGTCACGGTGGTCGTGGGTGGCGAGGGCAACTAAGGCCGCCAACCGGGTCCGCATCATCGCTGGGGAATGGCGCGGTCGGTGGATCGAATTCCACCCCGCGGAGGGGCTGCGGCCCACGGGTGACCGCATCCGCGAAACGCTGTTCAATTGGTTGCAGTCGCACATCGTCGGTGCCCACTGCCTGGACCTGTTCGCGGGCAGCGGGGCGCTCGGCTTCGAGGCCGCCTCCCGCGGTGCGGCCGCAGTGGTGATGCTGGAGCAGAACCCCCGTACCGCCGCGCAACTGCGCGCGCAGGCGCAGCGGCTTGGCGCGCAGTCCGTAAACATCCGCGCTGAGTCCGCGCTGGTATTTCTCGCGCAACCGTGGTCTGGTTCACCGTTCAACCTCGTTTTCCTTGATCCGCCCTTTGCGACCGATCTTCTCGGACAAAGCCTTGCGCGGCTGGCGGGGTGGGCCGGCCTTTCGCCAGATGCCATGTGCTACCTGGAGTACTCAAACGCGAGCCCGCCGTTGTTGCCTCCTGGCTGGCGCTTCCGTCGGCAAAGCCATGCCGGCGAGGTGGGGTTTGGGTTGATCGAGCGCGAAACGTCCTGCTAAATCTGTCGTGCGCTCGGCCGGCTGGGCCCGTGTCAGATTTGTAAACGAATGTGAATGGGTGGGGCGGGGTATCCCGCTGTGTCCGAAACGTGACACACTTCACGCAGTTTGAGACGCCCGCCGAGTTCGTAACCACCCGACCCGATAGGAGCATCCTGTGATGAAAGTCGTTCGTTATGCCTTGTTCACGAGCCTTGCCGCATGTGCCACTCTGGCCCACGCCAGCCAAGGTACGGTCGAAACCGGCAAGGCTGCGTACTACAGCGCGGCGTATGCCGGGCAAAAGACGGCGAGCAGTGAGCGCTACAATCCCGGAGAGCTGGTGACGGCTCACAAAAGGCACCCGTTCGGCACCCGGCTGCGCGTGACCAACCTGAAGAATGACAAGAGCGTGATCGTGCGAGTCGTCGACCGGGGGCCGTTTACTTCTGGGCGCGTGGTCGATGTCTCGCAGCGTGCTGCGCAGCAGCTCGGCTTCCTGCGTGATGGGATCGCCCACGTCAAGGTCGAAGTGGTCGATTAGTCCCGGGTGACCGCCGACGGGCGGCCAGCCCTTCAGCGGTGGGCCGTTCCAGCGTGCATCTCGCGCGGGGCGGTCAGGTGGAGGGCCTCCAGGATCAGATCCACCGCCATGTGTTCTGAAAAGCGATCGACGTTGATGACGAGATCGTAGTTGGTCGGGTCGGCGGGGTCCTTACCGAACAGGGCGGTGACGAAGCCCTCCCGCTCCCGGTCGGCTTCTGCGATGTCCGCCAGGGCCGACTCGCGGGTCATGTTGTGATGACGCATCAAATAGGCGACGCGGGTTTCGAGCGAACCAACGACGCGCACCCGCAGCGCACGCCGCGGCCCGAGGATAAAGTTGGCACCGCGGCCCACCACCACGCCGCCCGTGCGGCTGACGCCCAGGATCGTGTTGATCAGGTTTTTCTGGTACTTAGACTGGCGCTCAGGTTTGTTGGTCCAGAGCAGTTCCATCCAGCTCGAGCGTAACCCCCGCACCGTCTCGTCCATCCGTGCAAGCTCCTCCGGGTCGATGCCCGACTCGCGGGCGATGGCCTCGACCAGCGCACGGTCGAACAGCGGCAGATTCAGGCGGTCGGCCAGTTGCCTCGCGATCTCCTCGCCGCCGGTGCCGCGCGTTCGCGAGATCGTGATGACGCAGCCGGCACAGCGCTGAGCGTGGTGCGGATCACTGCCGCGCAAATTTTCCGCGTCAATGATTGCACGGATAAAGGTATGCGTACTGACGGGCATGGCCGTTTCCGTTCGAGGTCACTATTCGAAGTTTAGCGCGCCCTCCTCATGTTGCACTGCGGTGATGCATCACTTACTGTTGGCCGATGATTCTTCTGTACCCTGGCACCTTTGACCCCATCACCCACGGGCACACCGATCTGGTGCGTCGCGCCGCGCGGATCAGCGACAAGGTCATCGTGGCCGTGGCTGAGAGCCGTCGCAAGGACCCTTGCTTCACACTGGATGAGCGTGTCGCGCTCGCGCGCGAGGTGTTGTCACCCATTCCCCAGGTCGAGGTCAAATCGTTCTCCGGGTTGACCGTGGACTTTGCGCGCGAGTGCGGTGCGCGGGCCATCCTGCGCGGCTTGCGCGCCGTGTCGGACTTCGAGTACGAGTTCCAGATGGCGAGCATGAACCGCAACCTGGCCCCAGACATCGAGACCGTCTTTCTCACCCCGTCGGAGCAGTACGCCTACGTTTCCTCGACCGTCGTGCGGGAGATTGCCCGCATGGGCGGCGACGTGTCACATTTCGTCGATCCGGCCATTGTGCGGGCCATTCACGCGATTATGGCGCGCAACGGCAACCAGCGTATCTGTTGAGGGGAAGACCATGGCGTTAATGATTACCGACGAGTGTATCAACTGCGACGTGTGCGAGCCCGAGTGTCCGAATGACGCCATCGCCCCCGGCGATGTGGTCTACGAGATCGACCCGGCCAAGTGCACCGAATGCGTAGGTCACTACGACACGCCGCAATGCCGGGACGTCTGCCCGGTGGATTGCATCATCACCAATCCACAGTTCGTGGAAACCCAGGACCAGTTGCAGGCCAAGTACGAGGCGCTGATGAAGCAGAAGGCTTGATGCGCGTGGTAGGCATGTTCAAACCGATTGCAAAGCCCCTACTCGGGGCTTTTTTGTGGCTGCTGGTCGGGTTTCACGCGGCGGCAGACGGTGGCGGCACCCCGACGCGGGCTGTGGCCGCGGTGGCATCCGCCCACCCGCTGGCCACGGCCGCGGGTGAGGCGATCTTGCGTCAGGGCGGTAACGCCTTTGACGCAGCGGTGGCCATCAGCGCGGCACTGGCCGTGGTCGAGCCGTACTCGTCGGGTCTGGGCGGTGGCGGATTCTGGCTGCTGCACCGCGCGCGGGACGGCTTCGAGGTGATGGTGGACGGACGCGAGCGCGCCCCGCTCGCCGCGCACCGCGATCTCTATCTCGACGAACGGGGTGATGTACGGGTTGGGGCATCCGTTGACGGGCCGCTTGCCGCCGCGATTCCCGGTTTGCCCGCCGCGCTGGATCATCTCGCCCACCGTTACGGGCGGTTGCCGCTCGCACAAACGCTCGCTCCCGCCATTGCCCTAGCCGAAAGCGGCTTCCCGGCTGATCGCGTGTACCGCAAGTTCGCGCTGATGCGCGCGGAGGCGCTGCGGGCTGGGGCGGATGCGGCCAGCGTGTTTCTCGCGAACGGCGCGGTACCGGCCGAGGGTGCGCTGATCCGCCAGCCGGACCTCGCGGCTACGCTACGGGCGCTCAGCGTCCGTGGCCGCGCCGGCTTCTATGCGGGCGAGGTGGCTGAGCGGCTTGTGCGCGGCGTGCGCGACGCCGGCGGCATCTGGACCCGCCGCGATCTCGAGGAGTACCGCGTGATCGAACGCGAGCCCGTACGCGGCAGTTACCGTCGCATCCGCATCACGAGCGCACCGCCGCCGTCCTCCGGCGGTATCGTGCTCGTGGAGATGCTCAATGTGCTCGAGGGCTATCGGCTGGCGGATTTCGATGATGCGACGCTGCTGCACGTGCTGGCCGAGACCATGCGCCGGGCTTACCGTGACCGTGCCGAATACCTCGGTGATGCCGATTTCGTGACGGTCCCCGTTGGGCGGCTGTTGAGCAAGGACTACGCGGCGGGGCTACGCCAGTCGCTGCGGCTCGATCGCGCGACGCCGAGCGCCGCGCTGGCGCCCACCTGGTCCGCGGCGCCTGCCGGCGATCACACGTCGCATTTCTCCATCGTCGATGCCGAGGGTAACCGCGTCGCCGCGACGCTCACGATCAACTACCCGTTTGGGTCGGGTTTCATGCCGCCCGGCACCGGCGTGCTGCTCAACAACGAGATGGATGACTTCGCGATCAAGCCGGGTGTTCCTAATCTGTATGGCCTGGTGGGCGCGGAGGCGAACGCGATTGCATCGGGCAAGCGGCCCCTGTCCAGCATGACGCCGACCTTCCTCGATGCTGGTGACCGCTTCGCCGTGCTCGGCACGCCTGGCGGCAGCCGCATCATCAGCATGGTGCTGCTCGGCACGCTGGCCTTCGCCGCGGGGGCCGACGCCGCGACCGTCGTCGGACAGCCACGGGTCCACCACCAGTATCTACCCGATGTTTTGCAGTTCGAGCCGGGCGCGATCACTGAGGATGCCCGGTCTGCACTGCGCGCCTTGGGACACGCCCTGAAGCCGCTGGAGGAGCCCTACGGCAACATGCAGGCGGTCATCGTCTCACGGCGCACGGGGCGGGCGGATGCGGCCTCGGACCCGCGGGGGATCGGTGCGGCCACCGTGATGGTCCTTGATGGGACCGAGGCAAGCGCAGAGCGCATCCCCGCCTTGGGCAAATAGTCGGGCGGCCACGCTCGGTGGCCGCCCGGCTCATCAATAACCGAATAGGTCGTCTCACTTGGGGCAGGATGTGCCGAGGGAGCAGGGCTTGATGAACGTGTAGCCCCGCGCCTTGAGCCCGTCGATGATCTCCTTGAGGGAATCGACACCGAGATAGGGGTGGTAGTAGAAGCTTGCGACCCCGTCACGGACCACGCGCTGCTTGTCCGCATGGCGCAAGACATCCGCTGGTAACGTGACCCGGTAGCCCTGGAAGGGGTCCACCTGGACGTTGCCGAGGTTCTCGGGCACGACACGGTTTCCGTAGATGTCACGCTCGATGACGTAGGGGAAAAACTGCCCGACAAAGCGGCCGGGTCCGCCCTCCTTGTTGAAGTACACGAGGCGCCCGTAGTGGGTGGGATAAACCTCGCGGATGGCGCGGTAGGCCGTTTCGCTCGCCGTGTAGTGCGCAGCCTCCCAGGCAAAGGGTTTGAGCCCCGCCTTGCGCATCAGGTCATCGGAGTCCTGCATGCGCTTCTTTGCCCATTTCGCGGAGTCGTCCTCCAGAGGCCCGAGAAAGTTCAGGGAGTAATCCGGATTCATCGTGACCCGATAGAACTCGAAATCATCGCCCGTCACGCCGTTGTAAGGATTGCGCAGGGTGCCAGCCTGGTGGGTCAGGCCGTGGTTGACGATGCTCGCAAGGCCACGGTTAAAGTAGTAGCGCAGCGACTCGCCGACCGCCGAACCCGGGAGCGGCAATGACTGCGGGACGCCGTTGTTGTCCTCGCCCAGCGGGTTCTCGTAGCGTGCCACCGTGGCCACGGCGAACGGGATGTTCTCGGCCGCGAGATACTGGCTTACCGCCTCCAGGTGGTTGACGTTGATACCCGCGCTCACGTCCTCGAAGCGCACCATGGCTCGCAGCGGCTGGTCGCTCACGCCGGTTTCCAGAATCTCGTGTAACAGGTCGGCGAAGGCGAGATAGCGGTCTTCCTCGCTGAAATAGGTGAAAGGCATGTCGCCGATGAACCAGAGATGCTCGCCGCGAGTGACATAGGGCTGGTCCGTTGCCCCGCTCAGCGTCGAGGAAGTCGTGGCATAGACCCGTGCGCGTGTGCTGTCGGTGATGGCGACCTGATTGACCTCTGGGGCGCAGGCGTATCTGCCTTCGCCTTCGGCCGTGCAGCCGGTCAGATCGGAGCCCGGGTTGACGAACGGCACCACGCCCTTGTATAGGTCCACGCCTTTGTACTGCACGCGGTTGAAGTTTTGGTTGATGACGCCCGCGTAACTGAATCCGAATTTGCCCGCGAAACCCTCTTTACCCCAGTCGGGGTTCCAGTGGTAGGCGAGCTGCCACAGGTTGTAGTTCATCCACACGACCCGCGTGCCGCTCGTGGCCACGTCGGCGAGGAACGCCTGATAGTTGAGCGCCTCCCGTGAGCCCGGTACGTAGTAGGCCAACTCGTCGTAAGTAGATCCAATGTAGAACACCACGTCGTAGGCCTTGAGGTCACCGGCCCGGTAGTCCATGACCTTGCCATCGGTCACCGATACGTTGAAGTGACCGAGCAGGTTTTCGAGCAGGATGCTGTAGTCCTTGCCGACATGGCCATAAGGCCCTTGCGAGTCGCGCAGGATGAGCACACGCCGCTCGCCTGATGGGCGCAGGGGCTTGGGCTTGCCGGCACTGGTGCTCGTCGCGCCGATATTGAGTGCGGCGTGGGGCTTGACGTTGCTGAGCGATCCGGCTTGCGGAGCCGTGCCGCCCCCGCCACCTCCGCAGGCACTGAGCATCAGGGCGAGGACCGCGCTGCCGACCGTCAGGTTGAAGGGGCTTGCGCGAAGCGAAAATGCGCGAGGCTTGCTGAGCATGTGACCGCGTCTCCCGAGCTTGGTTTGTATTTCTTGTCCGGTCGCGGGGCGGAAACGTAGCGGACGCACCCCGGAAACCGTTGGTCAGCTGATTCTGCACCTTTCATCCGGCGTGTGCAGGGGGTGGCGACCGGAGTATGCAATCCGTCAGATTTTCGGGTAGGCCAAAAAAGACGGGCGGCCTGGGCCGCCCGTTCATAGAACCCTGCGTGGACGTTTTCGGACGCCGTTACTTGAGGCGGTAACGGATGTCGAAGAAGGTGGTGATGTCGGTCTCGTCGTTGCCGTTGTTGTCGATGTCGTCGTCCACCTTGATGAGCGAGACGGTAAAGCCCGCTGCCACGCGGTTGGTCAGGTAGTAGCGGAACGTGCTCGACAGCGCGTTGGTCATGATGTCGTTCGCGCCACCGCCCGCGTCGAGGTAGTCGACGCTCCAGCGGTTTTCCCAGTCGATGCGGTCGGAGATCTCGTAGGTGTAGCTCATGCGGTTGCGCCAGAGCTGGTCGGTGTCATCGCCCCAGATCGAGGAGAAGCTCATGACGTTGATGAACTGCGAGCGGTAGCCGAAGGGCATCGCGTATTCCCACTCGAGGTCGATCGCCGGGTCACCGCTGTCGCCGTTGAAATCCTGCACAACCACGCTCGGGCCACCGCGCACCACCCATCCATGCCGGCGCACGCTGATGCGCTCGTCTTCCAGGACGCGGTTCATGTGTACGACGCCAGCCGCGCCGAGTTCGCCCTTGTTCAGCACGCCGGCGGCCTTGAGCACCTTTTCCATGTCCGCGATCCACTGTGCGGTGTACTCCTCGGCGCCGAACCGGCTGCGGTACTCGTTGCGACGGGCGACGATGCGCGCCAATTCGAGGTAGGTGGCGTCGCTGATCTTGCCGATGACGATCCCGTGTTCGCGCAGCTCCTCCTCGAAACGCAGCACGTAAGCGAGCGGCGTGGCGTCGATCACGCGGCCATAGCCCAAGCCGCCGCCAATCTTGACGAAGATGTCGTCGGCATCGTCCCGGTAGCTGCTCTCGCCGGCGCCATACCAGAACACCTTGTCGTTGTTGGTCAGGTAGTTGTCGAGATTACCGCGCAGGTTGGCGAGGTAGTTTTCCTGCGTCCTGTCGCCTTTGTTGCCGCCGCGGCTCAGGTCCGCCTTGCCGTCGAGCAGCACCCGCCAATTTCGCGGCAGGGAGTTGAAGTTGTACTCGTAGTTGCCCTGCAGCAGGAAGTCGTAGCTCGTCTGATCCTGGTTGCCGCTCTTGGAGTTGAAGCGGCTGTCCAAAAAGGCCTGCTCGTAAGTGCTGGTGGGATCGGTGTAGTCTGTGAGCTGAATGGCGCCGACGCCGCCCGCGCTCATCGCGAGCGCGACCCCGAGGGTCAGGCTTAACTTCGTGTTGTGCATGGAGTGTGCTCCTGGATGTTTATCTGCGAAGGTTGATTCGAGCGTATTTCCCCCGGTGAGGGGCCGTCGGGATCGATGGACTATCGACTGAATGTGACGGGCGTCTCGGATTCTAGACTACGGAGGCAATGGGATTGAACCTGCGAATCTTGTCAAAACGTAAATTTAGTCAGGGCATTACCGTTGAACGGGGGGGCCGGAACGGACACCGGGTGCGTGGAGCGTCACGCACGGCGCTGGCCTGGACGGTCACGTTGCGGCTGGCGTGGGCGCTCGCCCTGGGCACGTTGGCCGGTTACGCGACCCCGGCGGCCGCCGCGCTGCAGGCTCGGATTGTGGGCGGCGAGGTCTCCGCACCGGCGGCGTGGCCGTTTGCGGTGTCCCTGTTGCGCAACAGCGAAGTCTTTCCGATGCGGGTGGAGGTGGGTGCCGATGCGGTGCAGGCCCAGTCGATGCGGGGCTCGCTGCCTCGGCCCGCGACTGGCGATCTCGTGGACTGTGGCCTCGCACGGAAGGTATGCGTCGGCGCGGCGGGCCAGGTGTGCCTCATCGAACGTGGCGAGAACCTGTTTTCCGAAAAGCTCGCCAACTGCGCAAACGGCGGAGGCGTGGGCGCGATCATCTACAACAACGAGGTGGACGCTTTCGTTGGCGATGTCAGCGGCACGGAGGCCGTCATCCCGGTCGTCAGCGTCAGTCGGGTCGAGGGGCTGGCCCTGCGCGGCAAGCTCGGGCAGCGTGCGAGTCTCAGAATCGACGTCTCACGCGGTGGTGCGACGGGGTTCTGCGGGGGGAGCTATCTCGGCGACGGCTGGGTCCTGACCGCTGCGCACTGTCTGGAGGATCTCACCGCGCAGGACATTCAGGTTGTCCTCGGTGGTGGATCTCAACGACCGGCTCAATACGACGGTCCGTGCGAGTGCCCGCTACGCGCACACGCGCTACGACCCCAAGGGGTTCGACTTCGACATCGGCTTGCTAAAGCTGGCTGCGACGCCCAGAGACATCCCCGGATTGCCGCTGGCGGACGCTGCTTCGGTCAACGAGCGAATAGCGGTTGGCGCGATGGCGACGATCATCGGGCGCGGCACGACACGGGCCGTGGCATCCGGCGGTGACTCCTCGGCGTCGAGTCTGGTCGCCGAGCTGCGCGAGGCGTCCGTGCCGCTGGTGCGCCAGGATGTCTGCCGGGCTGCGTACGCCAATGTCTCCGGCGTGGGGGCAGGGGCCGTGACCGACAACATGCTGTGTGCCGGCTCCGCCAATGGCGGCGTCGATTCCTGTCAGGGCGACTCGGGCGGGCCACTGCTCATCGCCCGCCCGGATGGAAGCTGGGCGCAGGCTGGCATCGTGAGCTGGAGTGTCGGCTGCGCGCAGCCGAACTACTACGGGGTTTACACCCGCGTGCCGAACTACATCGGGTGGATTGAGGATATCAAGGCCGGCCGCACGGCCAGCGCGAGCGTCACGCCGACCGCCGAGCCCGCACCGCGCCTCGACGGTGGCACTTCCGGCGGGGGCGGAGGTGGCGGAGCGCTGGACTGGCTCGCGCTCGCCGCCGTGAGTGAACGGGCGCTGCGACGCGGTCGGCGCGACTGACATTCACATTTGCGCCATGCCTGAATTGCCGGAAGTCGAGACGACCCGACGGGGTATCGCACCTCATTTGATCGGGCGAGAGATCGTCGCCGTCCACGTGCGTGAGCCCCGGTTGCGGTGGCCCGTGCCCGAGGACCTCGCCGAGCGCCTCGTCGGGTCCGTCGTGCGGGCGGTGGAGCGGCGCGGCAAGTACCTGCTGGTCCGGCTGCCCGAGGGGAGCTTGATCGTGCACCTGGGCATGTCCGGGAGTTTGCGCATCGTCCCGCCTGGGGTGGCGCTACGCAGGCATGATCACGTGGCGTTGCGGCTCGACTCGGGCCTCGAGATGCGGCTGCACGATCCGCGCCGCTTCGGCGCAATGCTTTGGGCGGAGGGCGACGGGCTTGGGCACCCGCTGCTCGCGGCGTTGGGGCCGGAGCCGCTCGGTGAGGCGTTCACCGCGGCCTACCTCCATGCCAAGAGTCGCGGGCGCGAAGTTGCGATCAAGCCGTTCCTGATGGACAGCCATGTCGTCGTTGGCGTAGGCAACATCTACGCGAACGAGGCCCTGTTCATGGCCGGCATCTACCCCGCGCGCGCTGCCGGTCGCATCTCGGTGCATCGCTACGCAAGGCTGGTCGAGTCGGTACGCGCCGTTCTTGCTGCGGCGATCGAACAAGGCGGCACGACGCTCCGGGACTTCGTCCGCGAGGACGGCTCACCGGGCTATTTCAGCCTGAAACTCGCGGTCTATGATCGCGAGGGGCAACCGTGCCCGCGTTGCGGCGGACCGATACGCAAGCGCACGCTCGGCCAGCGATCGAGCTTTTACTGCCCGCGTTGCCAGCGAGGGTGAGCGGGTGGCCGGCCCCGCTATTTCTGCATACCCTTTTCCATGCCCTTGAGAAACTCGCCAACCGCCTTGCCGGCTTCTTCCGGTTTCATCTCCTGAAGCTTCTCGAGCTGCTTGAGATTCAGACTTTCGAGCTGGTCCTCCATCTCGCGGGCAGCCCTGTAGGCGCTCAGGTTCCACAGCAGGGCTAGGGCGCCGAGGATACCGAACACGATCATCGCGGCATTCTTCGCACGTCCGTGTACCTCGACGCTTGCTGTGATCATCAGCCAGGTGATCCAGACCACGCTGATGATCAACCCGATATAGGGGATGATGGACAGAACGCTCGTTACCGGTGAGATGGCAGAGGCGAAGGCGATGCAGCGAAACGCGGTTTCGTAATTCTCGCCTGAGCCCATGAGCTTCCAGATGACGAACAAGATGGCCCCAGCGATGAAGGTGCCGATCACCGCCATGATTGGATAGATGATGACGGCGGCAAAACCAGTCGCCATGCTCGGCCCGACTGCGCCGAGCCCGATGAGCGACAGCACGGCGAGGAGCAGGCCCGCGATCACGGCCATGACGAGCACGAAGATCACCGGCTCAACGAAACCGCCGGTCCTGGGCATGCCCCGGTAGAAGCCCACGGGGTCGGTGATGACCTGCTTGGCGGTTTCGATGACGGTGTTGAGGTTGAATCCTGAATTGGCGTTCATGCAGATGTCCTTGGGGGAGTTGTTGGGAAAATCGCTGCTCGGGTGGATTATAGGAGGCGCGGATGACGTGTGGATTTTGCGTGTCGTGTGTTCGATCAGACCTGCTGCTGTGGGATACGTTGGTCCGTGACGCCCAGCTTGTGAGGTGCGTCACGCCGTCGTGCGCAAGGTGATTGGAACCGCTGGTCGAACCGAAGCAGTCGACCGAGGTCCGAAGCGGATACATTCTTGCTGGAGAGGTCGGCATGGTGCGGCTTATGGGATACTTGTTGCTCAGCCTGCTATCTGCGAGCGCTGATGCGCGGGAGGTGCCTGCGCAGGAAGCGTTGTTCGTCGCACAGCGCTGCGGCCCTCGCGATGCCTGCGCCTTTACCTACACGCTGGCCTCGCTTACGGGCGCGGCACTGGATGCTGTGGAGGCGCGGCTCGGACCCCGCGATGCGGGCTACGTGCTGCTAGGCGTGGAGTTCACCGATGCCGATGCGGCGGGCTCCTGGTTCCCTAACAACCACAACCGGGTGGTGATCCAACTCACTCGCGAGGCGATGCGAGACGAGAAGCGGGCGCTGTTTCAACTGGCCCATGAGGTCTTTCACGTGCACGCGCCGACCCGGGGCGTCGTGAACATACTCGAGGAAGGGCTGGCGACGGAGTTCTCGCTCGACTTCGTACGCGAGCGTGGCATCGCCGTCGACGAGTCCTACATCGGTTCGCCGGACTACCGCGCCGCGCACGACGCGGTGCTGTGTCTGCGGCGCCACGAGCCGGCGCTCGACGACCGACTCAAGGCGCTGCGCGCTGGTGGCGTGAAGATCGGCTTGGCGACGCCGGCGCAGCTTTCGAGACTACTGCGTAACACCCCGCGTGAGCTGATCGATGCGCTTGCAACACCGTTTGACCGGATCCGGGACGTCCGGGACCGGATGCTCGCCAGTTGCACAGTGGCCCCGTCTGTGAACAGACATTGACCGCGGCGGGTTCCACGCCGCACCCGGAGGACTCGCAACATGACCACCATCCGTCAGGAAGACTTCATCCAGTCGATAGCCGATGCCTTCCAGTTCATCAGCTACTATCACCCCCTCGACTACATCCGGGCTCTGGGCGAGGCCTACGAACGCGAGGCTGCGCCCGCCGCCAGGGACGCCATCGCGCAGATCCTGACCAACTCCCGGATGTGTGCCGAGGGGCATCGACCTATCTGCCAAGACACGGGCATCGCCGTGATCTACCTCAAGGTCGGCATGGATGTGCGCTGGGAGGCGGGGCTCAGCGTGCAGGCGATGTGCGATGAGGGCGTACGCCGCGCCTACACCCACCCGGACAACAAGCTGCGCGCCTCGGTGTTGCTCGATCCGGCGGGCAAGCGCGTGAACTCGTGTGACAACACCCCGGCGGTCGTCCACTACGAGATCGTGCCGGGTGATCGCTTGGAGGTAATCTGTGCCGCGAAGGGCGGCGGTTCCGAGAACAAGGCGAAGCTGGCGATGCTCAACCCGTCGGACTCGATCGTGGACTGGGTGCTGAAGACCGTCCCGACGATGGGTGCCGTCTGGTGCCCACCGGGCATTCTGGGCATCGGCATCGGCGGCACGCCGGAGAAGGCCATGCTGATGGCCAAGGCGGCCCTGATGGCGCCGGTCGACATCCAGGCGCTTGCCGCGCGGGGGTCGGCCACACGGATCGAGGCGTTGCGACTGGAGCTCTACGAGAAGGTCAACGCGCTTGGCATAGGCGCCCAGGGGCTCGGCGGACTCACCACCGTGCTCGACGTGAAGATCCTCGATTACCCGACCCATGCTGCCTCACTGCCGGTGGCGATGATCCCCAACTGCGCGGCGACGCGGCACATCCACTTCGCACTGGATGGCTCTGGTCCAGCGCATCTCGAACCACCGCGGCTCGAGGACTGGCCGGCGGTGGCCTGGAGGCCCGATGTCGCGACGGCGCGTCGCGTCGACCTCGACCATCTGACCCGCGAGGAGGTCGCGAGCTGGAAGCCAGGCCAGGTGTTGCTGCTGAACGGCCGGATGCTCACGGGCCGGGATGCCGCGCACAAACGGATCTCCGACCTCCTCGCCAACGGCGAGCCCCTGCCGGTTGATTTCAGAAACCGCGTGATCTACTACGTGGGCCCCGTCGATCCAGTGCGCGATGAGGCCGTCGGCCCCGCTGGGCCCACCACCGCAACACGCATGGACAAGTTCACCCGCATGATGCTGGAGCAGGCCGGGCTCATCGCGATGGTCGGCAAAGCCGAGCGCGGCCCGGAGGCGATCGAGGCGATCCGTGACAACCGTGCGGCCTATCTGATGGCCGTGGGTGGCGCGGCATATCTCGTCTCCAAGGCGATCAAATCGGCGCGGGTCGTGGGCTTCGAGGACCTCGGCATGGAGGCGATCTACGAGTTCGAGGTACGCGACATGCCGGTGACCGTCGCGGTAGACAGCCGTGGTGCATCGGTGCACGAGATCGGTCCGAGCGAGTGGCGAAGGCAGATCGGGAAGATTCCGGTACGCGCGGATTGACCGCTTTGACCGCTGCATTACGGAGCGGGCTGCTGCTCGAGCTCCGTCGTCCACAGTATGGCGCTGCGCGTTAGCTCGCTGCCGGATTCCAGCTTGAGTTTCTTTTTGATATTGGCCTGATAGGTTTCCACAGTCTTCACGCTAATGCCCAAGCGCTCGGCGATGCCCGAGGTGCCGACGCCGCGGCCCAGGAGCTCATAGACCTCGAGTTCGCGGTCGCTGAGTGCTTCGATGCCCGTCGCAGCATTTACGCCCGGGCGTTTGGATCGCGCGTCATGCATCCGCTCCTGCATGGAGGCCGATAAATAAGTATTGCCCCCAAGTACTGTTCTCACGGCGTCGAGTATGACGGACAAATCCGCCTGTTTGCTGACGTATCCTTGCGCGCCGACGCCGATGGTGCGCAGCGCATAGAGTGCCTCGTCGTGCGCCGAGACCACAAGAAACTTTGTCGCATGGGTGTCTTCACGGCGGGTGACCTGTTTGATCAGATCCAGTCCATTGGCCCCCTGGAGCGAGATATCGACGATCACGAGATCCGGTCGCTGCTCCTCGATCATCTGCATCGCTTCCGTGGCGCAGCCCGTCGAGCCCAAGACCAAAAGATCCAATTGCGCCTGGATCGTGGCCTCGAGGCTGATACAGACGAGAGGGTGGTCGTCTACGATAAGAATTCGTGCTTTTGGGGGCGCATTCATCATTTCGAAACAACCCAACGTCGATCGAGCTTAAACCTGGCGGGCACCGGCCGCGAGGGCGCATCTCAAAGGGCTACAAGCGGGATGCTCCGTCGTGCGGAGTTGGGCTTTCGAGCGCTGTCATCCGGGATTCCCTGATAGTCACGTTCTAAATCCACCGCCTATAATACGCCCACAACGTACGTAGCGATACGTAAACAGAAAACAGGGGTGCTTGGGGTGTTTGTCAGGTAACCCGCGCTTCCGAATGCTCAGGGAAGGCGCAGGGATGATTGGTGTGAGAGTGTCGCTTATTCAAGTATCGCCATGGACGGCACAGGGATTTTTTACTTTTTTAACGTTTGGGTCCTGGATTGGGGTAATGGACCCACCCATCCAGTGGTGTGTATCGATGTTTGACGGGGACCCGAGCGCTTTGGTCGGTGCGCTGTTGGCAATTCTGCTGTTTGGCCTGTTCCTGCGGGTCGTCGAGGGAGATTGGTCGTCGGCGGCAGGGGAGCGCGAAGCTGGTACCGTGGCCGCTGCTGCAACCGATTCAGCCGCTGACACTCCTGCAGCGAAGCGATGGGTGCACGTGTCGGGTGTTCTCCACAGGTAGAAACACGAGGGTGCCGATCCGGCAATCTCGGCGCGTAGGCGTATCCGCCTACCGCGAGCCGCGATCCTAAGGCAATGGGACTCAGTCACTTGACGGACGCCTCGGGTATCTGTGTTCTGCGCCTGCATCATGACAGTGCTCAGACGGCGCCCAGAGCGTCTCAACGCTTCAATGAGGCCTGCGCAACTTTGATGCCACCGACCACCCGATCCGGGTTCCCCGCGTGTCCAGGTTCAGCGGGCCGCGCAACCGGCGGGCTATAATTCGCTCTCCGTTCGATTAGTCGGTTACCCGAGACGGCTTGGCTCTCAACGATGCACGGCAATGTCTTGCATGATGGTCCAATGGCCAGTTGGAGACGGGCGTATTGTGGGGACTATTCGACGTTGGGGTTTCCTTCACTGAACCGCGACGGTTTTCCGGTTTCGATTCGGGTTTTCATTGTTGCGCTGCTAGTCGGTTGGCTGTGTCTGCTGTCCACGCGGGTGGACGCCGAACCCGCGATCATCGACCTCACCGATGCAACCCGCACCCTGCCGCTATCCCCCCGTCAATCGTACTTGCTGGACCCCGGCGGACAACTGGCCCTCCGCGATGTCACCTTGCCTGCAGTGGCCGACCGCTTTACCGCAGCTGGTGTTGACTGGCCCCGCCTGTCACTGGGCAATGATACGTTGTGGCTACGCTTCGATGTCATCACCCGGCGGACACAGGCCGGGCCCTGGTTTCTCACGTTCCAGTATGGCGACAATGCCGACATCAAGGTGTATGTGGACCGCGACCGCGACAGCGCCTCCCCGGCGCAGATTGAGCCGATGGATCGGCGCTTCCACCGGCTCGTCGCTTACCGATTGGACACTCGAATGGACGTCCCGATGCGGGTGTATGTCCGGATAAGCGCCGCTGCATCTCTGGCGGTACCGCCCATGTGGCTGGAGCCCGCGTCGCACCTGGCGGAATGGCGTTTGTTGGAATACCTCCACTACGGCGCAACCCTTGGCGCACTGCTGGTCTTGGCCGGTTCGGCCATCATTCAGTTTTTCGTGCTGCGCGACGCGAGCTACGGCTATGTGGGGTTGTTCATCGTTGCCCAGGCTGGGCAACTGGTGGGGCTCGACGGTCTCGCGCGTCAGTTTCTCCCTGCTACGCCCACCGTTGTGCTGACTTTGCCTACCTACGTCTCAATATTCGCCGCTGTGATGGCTGCCGGCAGGATTCTCGATGCGCCCAGTGTGGCGCCCGTGGTGCATCACATCTTGCGTGCGCTCGCCGCCGCAGCGCTGGTCATGGCGGTCGCCGTGTACTGGTTGCCCTACGTTTACCTGTATGCGTGTGCGCTGGCTCTGATGGCCCTGCCTGCGGTCGCCTGGTTGGTGCTCGCGGCGTGGAGGCGGCGCCAGCCCGGCGCCTTGCCGTTCACACTGCTGGTGGCCGCGGTGGCGGTCGGCATCTTGCCCGTCGTGTTGGCAGGGCTTGGCTTGATCCCTGAGTCGCACGGTGCCTTGTTCCTCATGCATGTGGCGTCCGTGCTCGCCGCGCTCATGTTGTCGTTCATGCTTGGTGACGAACTGCTGCGATCACGGATCGAAACCGCCAGCGCCAACGCGCAGCTGCGCGCGCATCAGGCCGAGCTCGAACACCGGGTAGCAGACCGTACCCGCGAGCTCAGCGACGCACTGATCCGGGCCAAGGCGGCGGATCAGGCCAAGAGTGAGCTGCTCGCCAACGTCAACCATGAGTTACGCGCGCCCTTGGGGGCCGTGATAGGGCTCGGCGCGCTGCTGGCCGAAACACCGCTCGATGCGAGGCAGCGTGACTACCTCGCCAAGGCGCAGGGTGCGGCGAATCAACTTCTCAAAATCGTCGAGGAGATGCTCGATTTCGCGCGCATGGATCGCAACGTGCTGCAACTGCGCACAGAACCGTTCCGAGTCAGAGAAGTGTTGAGTCAGATCGCGGCGATCACGGAGCCCGCCATCTGCAGCAAGGGCCTGGCGCTGCGCATGGAAGTCAGGCCGAACGTGCCTGATCGCATCGTCGGGGACCGCTTGATGCTTGAGCGTGTACTCACCAATCTCGTCGACAATGCCATCAAGTTCACCGAGCGCGGCTGGATCGAACTCAACGTGGAACTGGCCGGGCGCAAGACCGGGGAGGTGAGCCTGCGTTTCACCTTGCGCGATACGGGGATCGGCATCGCGGCCGAGCATCACGCGCACCTGTTCGAGCCCTTTGTCCAGGTCGGTACGAACACGGCAGGCAAACCCGTCGGCGTGGGGCTCGGCCTAGCGATCAGTCAGGGCATCGTCAAGCGAATGGGCGGTTGCATCGATCTCGACAGCGTGCCGGGCAAGGGCAGCGCGTTCTTTTTCGTGGTGTCCTTCAAGCTGCCCACCGAGGCAGGTGGGCTAGGTGCCGACCGGCCGGCTGCACCGGGCGATGCGCCTGCGCTGCCGGCCGGTTTGCGGGTCCTGGTCGTCGAGGACGACCCGCTCAATCAACAGGTCATGCGTGAGCTGCTGGAACGCATGGGTGTGGCGGTGCAGGTGGCCAATGACGGGCAGGAGGCGCTGCAAGCCCTGCGCGAAGGGCCCTTAGATCTCGTGTTTACCGATCTGCGGATGCCCGGCATAAACGGGTGCCAGCTCACCCAGGTGGTGCGCGAGTCGTACGCGGGTGATGCCTTGCCCATCGTCGCGCTCACTGCCCATGTTGGAGACGACGTGCGCAACCGCTGCCTCGCCGCGGGTATGAACGATTCTCTGACGAAGCCCGTCGACCCGGCGCAGCTCGCGGAGGTATTGCGCCGCTGGTGCCTGCCGCGCGCCGGAGATGCTGCGACTGCGCCTGTCGTTACCGCCGCAGAGCCAACCGTGGCAGCACGGCCGACCGCTGATGCAGGGGCCCACGACCGACAGCAGCGTACCCTGGCCCTGCTCGGCCCCCAGGGTGAGCGACGCCTGCTGGACGCGGCGCTTGCTGTGCTGCCCGAATGGCGCTCACGCTTGCTGGACGCGCTGGCAACGGACGACGTCGATGAGGCTCGGGAGGTCACGCATTTGCTCAAAGGCTCCCTGAACCTGCTCGGCACGCCGCGGCTTGCCGAGCTGCTCGAACGCGTGCGCGAAACCGACCGCGAAGGCAGACCGGCCCTTGCTGAGGCCCTGGATGAGGAACTGACGCGGGTGCTCGGCACGCTCGCTGCACGCCGGCAGTAGGCGACGGGCTCAGGCGATGCCGAAAATGAGGGCCGGATTCCTCCGCGAACCGTAACAGCCCTCGGAACTTATTGAATTACGTCCAAATTGCGACCTCTTGGCGCGCAACCTGGCAGAGACATTGAACCCGTTAGAGCTTGCGCGAAGAGGCCGCTGCATGATCCGGCTGCCGCCGTCCCAAACTTGCATCTTCACTGGAATGCCGCGAATCTGTCCGCAACGAGGTGACGGGGAGGGTTGCGGTGAAGGTGTTGCTGGTCGATGCTGACGACGAGCGCGTAGCGCTGCTCAAGCGCGAGCTGCTCGCGGCCGGCCATCGCGTCGTTGGACGCATCGCCTCTGCCCGGGGGCTCGCAGAGGGCGTAGCCCGGCTCAAGCCAGACATCATCATCATCGACATGGATTCGCCGGATCGCGACACGCTCGAGTCCATGCGCTTGCTCTCCCGCGACGACCCGAGTCCGATCGTCATGTTCGCCGAGAAGATTGATCCGCAAACGGTCCGTCAGGCAATACGTGCCGGTGTGAGCGCTTACGTGGCGGGCGAGGTCAGCGTCGAGCGCCTGCATGGCATCATGCAGGTGGCGATCGCGCGCTTCGAGGCGATGCAGGACTTGCGGCGCGAGCTTGAAGCCACCAAGGCCAAGCTCGCCGATCGCCGCGACATCGACCGCGCCAAGGGGTTGCTCATGCATCTGCGCGGGATGAGCGAGGAAGCGGCCTATCAGGCATTGCGCAAGCTGGCGATGGACCGCAACGTCACGATGGGTGATGTCGCCCGCAACCTCATCGCCATGGCCGACTTGCTCGGCCCTTCCAAGAGCTGATGCAAATGCCAGACCCCCTCGAAAAACGTGCGCTGAAACTCGGCTACATCGCCCTGACCGACGCCGCGCCGCTGCTGGTGGCCGCCGCCAAGGGTTGCTTCGCGCGACATGGCCTCAGCGTCGAGCTGAGCCAGGAACCTTCCTGGGCCAATATCCGCGACAAGGTCTGTTTTGGCGCGCTGGACGGCGCGCACATGTTGGCGGGCATCCCCATCGCCTGCTCGCTGGGTCTCGGCCCCATCCGGCAGGACATGCTGACCGGATTCGGCTTTGGCCTCAACGGTAACGCGGTCACGCTCTCGCATGCGGTCTGCGACGAAATCGGCGGCTGGGATGGGCCATCGCTTGATGCCGCGCGGCTACGTCCCGTGATCGAGCGCCGCCGCGCGCTCGGAGCGCCACCCCTGACGCTCGCCCACGTCTACGAGTTTTCCAACCACAACTACCAACTGCGCTACTGGCTCGCGGCGGGCGGCATCGACCCCGTGCGCGACGTGCGTCTGTGCGTGATCCCGCCCGTGCAGATGGTGGCCAGCCTGGAGCAGGGCGAGATCGACGGTTTCTGTGTCGGCGAGCCCTGGAACTCGCTGGCCGTGCGTGCGGGGCTCGGTTGCGTTGCGACGACCGGCTACGCGATCTGGAACAACGCCGTCGAGAAGGTGCTGGGTGTTACCCGCGAATGGGCAGAACGTCACCCCGCGACCCACCTCGCGCTCATCCGCGCGCTAATCGAAGCGACACTGTGGCTGGACGATCCCGCCAACCTCGAGGAGGCCGAAACGCTGCTGCGCACAGCGTTGCAACTGGACGCAGCCGGGCCGCTGCTCCGTGCGCAGGGCTGGAGCGTCCTGCCACCGGTATTCGGCCACTACGCAGCGAGTTTTCCGTGGAGCTCCGAGGCTGAGTTCATCCTCGTGCAAATGCTGCGTTGGGGCCAGATCACACGGCCGCTCGCGCTGCGTGAGACCGCCGCCGCGATCTTTCAGCCGCGCTGGTTCCGCAACGCCGCGGCCGCTCTCGACTTCTCGGCCCCGCTCGCCGATTCGAAGACCAAGGGCGAACACAGCGGTGAATGGTCACTGCCGGGAACCCGCGGACCGATCGTGATGGGCGCGGACCGGCTGCTTGACGGCCGGATTTTCGATCCCGGCGACGCGCTTGCGTTCCTGCGTGCTGACACCATCGCCCACCGGCGCGTGGAGGATGCGGCGTTGGCCGAGCTGAACCGGGTTGGGTAACCCAGACTCGCACCGGGAGGGTGCGTTCCTGTCCTGTTGTGGTGCAGCATTTTTCGATTCAACGTCGGTTGCCACGCCTGTATTTTTTCAAGACATTGATAAACAAGAAATTATATAACATGGTACGGTATCTGCTTATATAAGAGCGACGAATCGCCAATGGCGGCGATCGTCGGAACTCTCTCCATCCTCTGGTGGAAACGACGTGGTCGGGCAATGGCGCCCCAACCCTAGCGCGTATCTGGCGCGACTCGGGTTTGGGCGCCTTTTTTTGCCCGGTGCGTGCCGAGGCTGGAGGACTCGGATTCGCAGGCATAGGCATTGAGGTACGCATGAAGAGAATCGAATCGATCGCCACCGAGCTGGATGTCCCCAACGCTGGACGGCGCGACTTTCTGCACAAGGGCAGCGTGGTGCTCGCAGCCGGCGCGGTGATGAGCCTCGTGCCGGCCGGCATCCGCAGCGCGGCCTGGGCGGCGGGCTCGGACGCGCCGGAGAAGACCGGGCTCAAGATCGGCTTCATCCCGCTCACCGACTGTGCGAGCGTGGTGATCGCTGCGGTCAAGGGTTTTGACCAGAAGTACGGCATCAAGATCACGCCGAGCAAGGAGGCCTCCTGGGCGGCGGTGCGCGACAAGCTGGTCAACGGCGAGCTGGACGCTGCGCACGTGCTCTACGGCCTGATCTACGGGGTGCAGCTCGGCGTCGGCGGTCCGCAGAAAGATATGGCCGTCTTGATGACGCTGAATAACAACGGTCAGGCGCTCACCCTGTCCAACCAGTTGAAGGACAAGGGCGTGACCGACGTCGCTGGCCTGGCCAAGCTGATCAAGGCCGAGCCGCGCGAGTACACCTTTGCCCAGACCTTCCCGACCGGCACGCACGCCATGTGGCTCTACTACTGGCTCGCCTCCGCTGGCATCCATCCGTTCAACGACGTCAAGACGATCGTCGTACCGCCCCCGCAGATGGTGGCCAACATGCGGGTGGGTAACATGGACGGCTATTGCGTGGGCGAGCCGTGGAACGCGCGTGCCATCCACGACAAGGTCGGCTTTACCGCAGAGACGACGCAGGGTGTGTGGAAGGATCACCCCGAAAAGGTGCTCGGCACCACGGCTGAGTTCGTCGAGAAATATCCCAACACCGCCCGCGCCCTGATCATGGCGGTGCTCGAGGCCTCGAAGTACATCGACACGATGGTCAACCGCTCCGAGGTCGCCAACATCATCAAGGACAAGAGCTACGTCAACACCGAGTTCGATGTCATCGAGGATCGCCTGCTTGGCCAGTACGACAACGGCATCGGCAAGAAGTGGCAGGACCCCGACTACATGAAGTTTTTCAACGACGGCCTGGTGAACTTCCCCTACCTCTCCGACGGCATGTGGTTCCTCACCCAGCACAAGCGCTGGGGGCTGTTGAAGGAGCACCCGGACTACCTCGCGGTGGCGAAGAAAGTCAGCCAGATCGAGCTCTACAAGCAGGCGGCCGCGCAGGTCAACGTGCCGGTGCCGAAGGACGAGCTGCGCACTTCCACACTCATCGACGGCGTGAAGTGGGACGGCAAGGACCCGAAGGCCTACGCGGACAGTTTCAGGATCAAGGTGTGAGTGGTCGCCCTCACCGCATCCCCGCAGCCTGAGGGCACGTGGATGCGGTGAGGGTGCCGCGCCACCCAACCGCCATCGCAACCGAGACATCGCCAATGAATGCAGTGACGATCAACCCGACAAGCTATCGACCCGACATGAAAACCCCGGAGTCTCTCGCCGCGGAGCCGCCGGCGAACGACGCAGCCCCACCGCTGCCGCGGCAGGTCACACCGTTTTTCGAGACCGAGACCGGCAAGCGCTTCCTGGAGGCGACCGGCAACGCGCTGCGGCGCATCCTGCCGCCGTTGCTCGGGCTGACCCTGTTTGTGGCGCTCTGGGCCATCATCGCCGCCACCGGCGGCCAGCTTCCGGGGCCGGGGAAGACCTGGGACTCGGCCGTCGAGCTGTTCCGCGACCCGTTCTACGTCAATGGCCCCAACGACGTGGGCATCGGCTGGAGCATCCTGAACTCGCTGCAGCGGGTGGGGATCGGCTTTGGCCTCGCGGCGCTGATCGGCATCCCGCTCGGCTTCATGATTGGGCGGTTCAAGTTCTTCAACGACATGCTCGCTCCCATCGTCAGCCTGCTGCGTCCGGTTTCGCCGCTCGCCTGGTTGCCAATCGGGTTGCTGGTGTTCAAGGCGGCGAATCCGGCCGCAATCTGGGTCATCTTCATCTCCTCGATCTGGCCGATGATCATCAACACGGCGGTGGGGGTGTCGCGCGTGCCGCAGGATTACCTGAACGTGGCGCGGGTGCTGAATCTCTCGGAGTGGCGCATCTTCACCCGCATTCTGCTGCCAGCCACGCTGCCCTACGTGCTCACTGGCGTGCGCCTGTCGATCGGTGTGGCGTGGCTCGTGATCGTCGCCGCGGAGATGCTCACTGGCGGCGTGGGCATCGGTTTCTGGGTGTGGGACGAATGGAACAACCTCAACGTTGAACACATCATCATCGCGATCTTCATCGTCGGCATCGTCGGGCTGCTGCTCGAACAGGCGCTCGTCACCCTCGCCCGCCGCTTCAGCTACACCGAGGAGTAAGCCATGACCATCCATTCCGACAAGTACGTCCAGGTCGAACACGTGGACATGGTCTTCGATACCCGGCGTGGCAAGTTCCAGGCGCTCGCCGATGTGAACCTGAACATCGCCGAGGGTGAGTTCATTGCGCTGATTGGTCACTCCGGCTGCGGCAAGTCCACGGTACTCAATATCATCGCTGGCCTGCTTGAAGTGACCAACGGTGTTGCCTTGTGCGCCGACCGCGAGATCGCCGGCCCCGGCCCGGATCGCGCGGTGGTGTTTCAAAACCACTCGCTGCTGCCGTGGCTGACCTGCTTCGGCAACGTGTATCTCGCCGTGGAACAGGTGTTCGGCAGGACCGAGCCGAAGGCCGCGTTGCAGCGGCGCACGCACGAGGCGCTGGCGCTGGTTGGCCTCAGCCACGCCGAGCACAAGCACCCGCGCGAGATCTCCGGCGGCATGAAGCAGCGGGTGGGCATTGCCCGGGCGCTCGCCATGGACCCCAAGGTCCTGCTGCTCGACGAGCCGTTCGGCGCACTCGATGCCTTGACCCGAGCCCACTTGCAGGACGAGCTGATGAGGATCACCGCGGCGACGCGCAAGACCGTGGTGATGGTCACGCACGACGTGGACGAGGCCGTGCTGCTCTCGGACCGCATCGTGATGATGACCAACGGCCCCGCGGCGACCGTTGGTGAGGTCCTTCACGTGGACCTGCCGCGACCGCGCAACCGCATCGCGCTGGCCGACGACGCCCGTTACAACCACTACCGCGCCGAGGTGCTCAAGTTCCTCTACGAGCGCCATCGCAACCCGGCCGACAAAGCGGCCTGAGACCGGAGGATTTCTGAGATGACAGCCCACCCGAAACCCCAACTCGTCCTGGTCGGCAACGGCATGGCCGGTGTCCGCACGCTCGAGGAGCTGCTGAAGCTCGCTCCCGAGAAGTATTCGATCACCGTCTTTGGTGCCGAGCCCTACGGCAACTACAACCGGATCCTGCTCTCACCGGTGCTTGCCGCGGAGAAGACGATCGAGGACATCATGCTCAACGACGTGCAGTGGTACGCCGACCAAGGTATCACCCTGCACATCGGCAAGCACGTCACCGAGATCGACCGCGTCAAGCGCGTGGTGCGCGCCGATGACGGCACCGAGGCGTCTTACGACCGGCTGATCCTCGCCACTGGCTCCCAGCCGTTCGTCATCCCGGTACCCGGCGCGACACTGCCGGACGTGATCACCTTCCGCGACATCGCCGACGTCGACGCCATGCTGGCGGCGTCGAGGCAGTTCAAACATGCTGTGGTCATTGGTGGCGGCCTGCTCGGGCTGGAGGCGGCTAACGGCCTCATGAAACAGGGTATGGACGTGACCGTGGTGCACCTGGTCGACACCCTGATGGAGCGTCAGCTCGACGCGGCCGCCGCAGCGCTACTGCAGCGCTCGCTGGAGGAGCGGGGGCTTAAGTTTCTGATGAGCCATGCGACCGAGGCGATTCTGGGCGAGGATCGCGTCACCGGCGTGCGGTTCAGTAACGGCACGGAGATTCCAGCGGACATTGTGGTGATGGCGGTGGGCATCCGGCCCAACGCTGCGCTGGCTAGGGGTGCCGGCCTGCACTGTGAGCGCGGCATCGTGGTCAATGACACGATGCAGACCTACGATCCGCGGATCTACGCGGTGGGCGAGTGCGTGCAGCACCGCGGGGTGGCCTATGGGCTGGTCGCGCCGCTGTTCGAGCAGGCCAAGGTCTGCGCGAATCATCTGGCCGAGTTCGGCATCGCCAAGTACGGCGGCTCGATGACCTCGACCAAGCTCAAGGTCACCGGCATCGACCTGTTTTCCGCGGGCGACTTCAACGGTGATGAGACCACCGAGGCCATGGTACTCACCGACCCCGGCCGTGGCGTGTACAAGAAGTTGGTGCTGAAAGACCGCAAGATCCACGGCGCCGTGCTCTATGGCGACACCCTGGATGGCCCGTGGTACTTCCAGCTCATGCGCGACGGGACCGACATCTCGGACCTGCGTGAGAACCTGCTTTTCGGCCAGGCGCATGTGGGCGATGCAGGGCACGGCGACCTACAGAAACACGTCGCGACCATGCCCGACAGCGCGGAGATCTGCGGCTGCAATGGCGTATGCAAGGGCGACATCGTCAAGGCGATCACCGAGAAAAAGCTCTTCACGCTGGAGGATGTGCGCGCGCACACCAAGGCGTCGAGCTCCTGCGGCTCCTGCACCGGGCTGGTCGAGGCGGTGCTCGCCAGCTCGCTGGGCGGGGACTACTCGCAGACACCCTCGAAAAAGCCCGTCTGCGGCTGCACCGAATACACGCATGACGAAGTGCGCGCGCTGATCCGCGAGCGCGACCTCAAGTCGATTCCCGCCGTGATGCGGGCGCTCGAGTGGAAGACCCCGGACGGCTGTCATGTTTGTCGCCCGGCGCTCAACTACTACCTGCTCGCGGAGTGGCCAGGCGAGTACGTCGACGACAACCAGTCGCGCTTCATCAACGAGCGTGTGCACGCCAACATCCAGAAGGACGGCACCTACTCGGTCGTTCCGCGCATCTGGGGCGGGGTGACCAACCCGCGCGAACTGCGCGCGATCGCCGATGTGGCCGAGAAGTACCAGGTGCCCGAGGTGAAGATCACCGGCGGCCAGCGCATCGACCTGTTCGGCGTGAAGAAGGAACAGCTCCCGGCCATCTGGAAGGACCTCGCGGACGCTGGCTTCGTTTCTGGCCATGCCTACGGCAAGGCGCTGCGCACGGTGAAGACCTGTGTGGGCGCGCAATGGTGCCGCTTCGGCACGCAGGACTCGACCGGCCTTGGCATCCGGCTCGAACAGCTCACCTGGGGCTCGTGGACGCCGCACAAGTTCAAGATGGCCGTCTCGGGCTGCCCACGCAACTGTGCCGAAGCGACCATCAAGGACCTGGGCGTCGTGTGCGTCGATTCCGGCTACGAGATCCACGTCGGCGGTAACGGCGGCATCAAGGTCCGCGTCACCGACTTCCTGTGCAAGGTCGAAACCGAGGCCGAGGTGCTCGAATACACCGGCGCCTACCTGCAGCTCTACCGCGAGGAGGCCCGCTACCTCGAACGCACCGCGCCGTGGGTAGAGCGCGTCGGCCTCACGCACATCAAACAACAGATCGTGGACGACCCGGCGCGCCGGGCTGAACTCTACGCGCGCTTCCTCAAGTCCCAGGCCGTCGCCCAGATCGACCCCTGGAAGCAGCGTGCTGAAGGCGTGGACGCCCACGAATACTCGCCCGTGAAGGAGATCGCCCATGTGTAGCGCTGTCGCCAATCTCAATTCGCCCGGCGCGCGCTGGGTCGCCGTCGCCCAGGTCGAAGACATCCCGCGCCAAGGTTCGCGCGTTGTGCGCGCCGCCGAGGGCGACATCGCGCTGTTTCGCACCGTCGACGACCAGGTCTTCGCGCTGCGCGACCGCTGCCCGCACAAGGGCGGCCCGCTCTCGCAAGGCATCGTCCACGGTGCGCGCGTTACCTGCCCATTGCACAACTGGCGCATCGAACTCGCCACCGGCGAGGCCGTCGCGCCCGACGTGGGTTGCGCGGGACGGTTCGAGGTGCGACTCGAGGGTGGGGTGGTGTTTTTGGCGGTGTGAGTGCACCGCCTCGTCGCCCGTGGGGCTAGGTGCAACGTGGCGACGCCTTTGCGGATGTTTGGCTTTTGGATGTTGTGGGTCCCGTTTGTCCGCCCCGAGCATCGCAGCCGATGGCGGGAAAGGCCCAAAGGGGCGCACGATGGATCGCGCGCGTCTGCGACAGGTCCATGGAGGGCCTTTCGCAGACCCCCGCCAGCGGCGAGAAGCGCAGGACAAGGCGGACAGTCGGGTGCCCTTTTCTTTGGTTCGTTTCTTTTGGGGCAAGCAAAAGAAATGAATTCGCCCCGAAGGGATGGGGCGAAAAAAGGCAGGGAGGCCGTGCCAACAACCCGAGAAACGGACAGATCTCAATGAGCTCGTCTATCAAAACCACCTGCCCCTACTGCGGCGTTGGCTGTGGGGTGCTCGCCACACCGACGCCGGAGGGGGTGAGGATCCAGGGTGACCCGGATCACCCCGCGAACTTTGGCCGCCTGTGCTCGAAGGGTGCGGCGCTCGGCGAGACGCTGGATCTAGAGGGCCGGCTGCTTTACCCCGAGATCAACGGCCAGCGCGTGAGCTGGGAGAAGGCGCTCGCGACCGTCGCCAACCGCTTCCAGCAGGTGATTGCCGAGCACGGCCCCGACGCGGTGGCGTTTTACGTCTCAGGCCAGTTGCTGACGGAGGACTACTACGTCGCCAACAAGCTGATGAAGGGCTTCATCGGCAGCGGCAACATCGACACCAACTCGCGGCTGTGCATGTCGAGCGCGGTGGCCGGGCACAAGCGGGCGTTCGGCGCAGACACGGTGCCGGGGTGTTACGACGATTTGGAGCTTGCGGACCTCGTGGTGCTGGTCGGCTCGAACATGGCGTGGACGCATCCGGTGCTGTTCCAACGCTTGTCGGCGGCGAAGCAGGTGCGCCCGGAGATGCGCGTGGTGGTCATCGACCCAAGGCGCACGGTGACCTGTGACATCGCTGACGTGCACCTGTCGTTAAAGCCGGGCAGCGATGCTTTCCTTTTCAACGGATTGTTGAACCACCTGCGCCGTGAGGATGCGCTCGACTGGCCGTTCCTGGAGGCACATTGCGAGGGCTTCGGCGCGGCGCTTGCTGGCGTCAAGCCCTGGAGCGTGCCGCGGGTGGCGGCGAGCTGCGGGCTGTTCGAGCACGAGGTGGCCGCGTTTTTCCGGCTCTTCGCGCGTACACCGAAGACCGTGACCGTGTTCTCGCAGGGTATCAACCAGTCGTCTTCAGCGGTGGACAAGGTCAATGCCATCATCAATGTGCATCTGGCAACAGGCCGCATCGGCAAGCCGGGCGCGTGCCCGTTTTCGGTGACCGGCCAGCCGAATGCGATGGGCGGGCGCGAGGTTGGCGGGCTGGCCAACCAGCTCGCGGCGCACCGGGACTTCGATGCAGAGTCGATCGAGCGCGTCGGTGCGTTCTGGCGCTCGCGCAATGTCGCGCGCGGGCCGGGATTGAAGGCGGTCGACCTGTTTGAAGCGGTACGCGCCGGGCGCGTCAAGGCGCTGTGGATCATGGCGACCAACCCGGTCGTGAGCCTGCCGCAGGCCGATCGCGTCAAAGCAGCGCTCGAGTCCTGCGAGTTCGTGGTCGTGTCCGATTGCGTGCGTCACACCGACACGACGACCCATGCCCACGTGCTGTTGCCCGCGACGACCTGGGGCGAGAAAAACGGGACGGTCACCAACTCCGAACGTCGCATCTCGCGTCAGCGCGCCTTCTTGCCCATGCCCGGCGAGGCCATGCCGGATTGGTGGATCGTCAGCCAGGTCGCCAAGCGCATGGGCTACGGCGCGGCGTTCGATTACGCCCGTCCGGCCGACATCTTCCGCGAGCACGCCGCGCTGTCTGGCCGACTGAATGCAGGCTCTCACGACTTCGATATCTCCACGCTCGCGGCCCTGAGCGATACCGAGTACGAGACCTTCGCACCGCTGCAATGGCCGGTGAGCGAGGCCCACCCCTACGGGCGGGCGCGCTTTTTCGACGATGGCCGCTTCTTCACCGCGAGTGGCAAGGCCCAGCTCCAAACCGTGCAGCCCCGCTTACCCGCGCGTTCCACCACGGTCGAGTTTCCGTTGGTGCTCAACACCGGCCGCATCCGCGATCAGTGGCACACGATGACGCGTACCAGCAAGGCGGCGCGCCTTTGCGCTCACATCGCGGAGCCCTTCGTCGAACTGCACCCGGAGGACGCTGCGCGGCATGGGCTGCACGCCGGGGCGCTGGCGCGCGTGTACAACGCGAACGGCTCGATCGTCGTCCGTGCGCAGGTCAGCGATGCGCAGCAGCCAGCTTCGGCGTTCGTGCCGATGCACTGGAGCGCGCAGCTCGCCCGCTCGGCGCGCGTAGGCGTGGTGGTCAATGCGGTCGTTGACCCCGTTTCCGGGCAGCCGGAGTCGAAACACACGCCGGTGGCCGTCGCTTCGGTGCATGCTGCGTGGCAAGGGTTCGTGCTCGCCCGCGAGCCGCTCGCGGTGGAGGGCGACGTGTACTGCACGCGGGTGCGCGGCGACGGCTTCTGGCGCTACGAGCTGGCGGGTACACAGGTGGCGGACTGGGGCGCGCGCGTGCGTGGTTGGCTGGGGGCGGACGGAGAATGGCTGGAGTTTCAGGACCCGGCGACGGGTCGCTACCGCGGCGCCGTGATGCGGGGCGCCCGCCTGCACGGCGTGGCCTTCTTCTCGGCGACGCATGAGCTCCCGGCGCGAGACTGGCTCGCCGGCCTCTTCGCCGAGCCCACACTGTCCGACGCAAAACGCGCTTCACTGCTCGCCGGACGTCCGGGCGCCGGCCAGCCGGATAGTGGCCGCATGGTTTGTGCCTGCTTCAACGTGGGGCTCAAGACCCTTAAGTCAGCCATCCGCGAACAGGGCCTCACGAGCGTGGAGGCCATTGGCGAGGCACTCGGGGCTGGCACCAACTGCGGCTCCTGCAAGCCCGAACTGCGGACGCTGCTGCGCGAGCTGGCGCCGCTCTGAGGGTGTGCATGGGGAGGAAACGCTTCCTTCCCCCGCGTGCGGGGATAGCAAGCAAAGTAGTCCGCGTTGCCCTCGGGTCGGGACGGGTGAACGGGCTGGACACCATCCGGTGGGGTATGGGTGCGGAGATCGGCGGATTGACCGCTCTGATGGGCCGTCGGCGCCAGCGACGACCTGGTGGGTCTGCCACCGGTTCTCGACGAAGCGGTGCAGGTTGCCCGCATTTACTTAATCGCCTCGGTATGTCGGAGACGCTCAGCCTGGGTCGGTGGCCGTCAATGCACTGAGCAGCCGGCGCGCCGAGTGCAGCGCTCCGGCGACGTGGTAGCGGCGGAGCGTGGGTTGGGGCAGGGCGCGGTTGACACTCTCCCGCGGGAGGCGCGACCACAGGGTTTGGAGCAGCTCGGTGAGTTGCCCGGTGTCAGTGGTCTCGTCGGTCAACAGCACAACCTTGGCGAGCGGGACCTCGGAAAGGAGCAGGCCGAGTTCGAACTCGCAGCCTCGATTGTTCTTGCCGAAGCCGCGCAGGTCCATGAGCACCACGTCACTGCGTCGGGCGAGTGCGTGCACCGTGGCGCGCCAAGTGTTGTCGTAGCAGAAGAACTCATTGACGCGGTAGCGGCCGTCGGGGTCGGGGCGGGCGTCGAAGCGCTCCAACCGGTCGCGCAGGTCTTCTTTGCTCGCGACGAACAGGCCGCGTAGGCGCAGGCACCAGAACTGGAGCAGCTCGTCGGGTTCGAGGTTGGTCGCTGCGAGATCTGGTGCGCCAATCAGGCTGATCGGGCCCAGATAGCGCCAGCGTTGTCCGAGCTGATCCAGCAAGCGCCGGCTGCGGCGGCGGTGCCCGAAGACGCGCAGCAGCAACAGCGAGGCGGGGCGGGTGTCGGGTGTCGGCGGGCCTTGCAGCCGGCCGGCGAGCCATCTGTAGGCCAGGAAGGCGAGCACGAAGCTCGCGCTGGCGCCTTGCGTGGCATCGAGCTGGATGACCATGTCGATCAGCGTGACGACGAGCCACCAACTGTCGAGCGTGAGCGACTGGTCGCTCAATCGCTTGTCGCGGTAGGCGGTCGCGATGCGACGCAGTACCCACCACGCGCCACCGAGCAGGGTGCCGACCAAGGCCACCAGCACGAACCAGCGATAGTGGAGCCATAGGTCCACGTCATTGAGCGCCAGCGCAAGACAGCCGAGGCCCTGCGTCGCGAGCAGCCAGCCAGCGATCAGTGCGATGGCGATGAGGTAGGCGAGCAGGCCCACCGATCGCCAGGCGCGGTTGCTGAGCAACCACAGCAGCACCGAGGGCGGCCCCATCCAGATCAGCCACACCTGCGTGAGCGTGCCGCCGCCGGGTTCGCGCAGCGCCAGCGCGGAGAGGGTCAAGTCGACGGCCAGCACGACCACGAAGTAGCCGATCACCAACGCCCATTTCGCCCGCGTGTCGTTCACACTCGTCAGCAACAGCGTCGGTATCACTGGCCAGGCGTACAGCAGCCACACCGAGAGCACCCGCACCGGCAGCGGTTCGATCTCTCCGAGTGTGAAGGTTAGGGCAGTCGCCACCAGTGCGTGGACGAGCCCCGCGGCCGCGTAGGCGAGGCCAGCGATCCGCACGCCCCGCGCTGAGCGCCATTCCAGCGGGGAGGGCGTGGGTGTGGCTTCGCTGCCAATGATCTCGACGCGCAGCTCGGCGGCGGGAGGGGAACCTACGCTGCGGGGCGGGGTGCGGACATCGTGACGGCCTTCCGCCGAGACCCGATGCATCACCCGCGCGACCTGCCAGCGATACAGCACCACCGTCAGCCAGGTCAGCACTACGGCGAGCGGCAGCGCCGCCAACAGAACGAACGCGGCCACGCCCCCCGGTGAAGTCACGCACTCGACAGGGAACGAGAGGGGCGCGGACGGCTCGTAAGGCATGTCGTCTCTCCGAAGCATCGCAAGGCCGCACCTAGGCCACGCTTGGTGCGATGTGTGGTCCGCAGAAACTGCGATCTGCCTAGGAAAATAGACCAAACCGGTATCGGTGCGCGCCCGGTTTGAGCCGCAAGACCGGGAAACTTCTGATGCAGCCAGCGGGTCAGAGTGAAGGACGCAACGAATCCGGGATGCCGTACCGATGTCCGACCTCGCCCCGCCCGATGAGGAACCCCGTGCCGACATCGCGTCCGACGGCGCATCCCCGTTGCCGCCGGTCGAGACGGTCATCGCGCTCGCGATCCTGCATGTGTGTACGCGCAAGTGCTTTGGCGTGGCGGGCTATGCGACCAGTTGCTGCCAGCTCGAGCGGCGCGACTACATCATCGGACCCATTCCGGACGCCGACGCAGTCCTCGAGCGTCTCAACGCGCGGGGTGGCAGGCGATATGACTACGAGGACGTGTTCATCGAATTCGAGGAAGGTCGCGCGGCATTTCCGGACAGACCCAGTTGGCAGGTGCCGACCTCCTATCCCGCGCTGCGGTTGGACCTGTCCGACTCCAGGCTGCCGTGCCAGTTCCTGGGCCGTGACGGACTCTGTTCGATCCACGAGATCCGTTCGCAAACCTGTCGCCACTATCACCGCGAGCATCTGCGCCAGGTGTTGGCGCTGTTGTAGCCAGCGCGACGCCCTGGGCGGACGGACTGGTCCTGCGCGTGGGAATGCATGCATTGCCGTGGAGGAGCATCACCGTGGCGTGGGCCATCCGTGCTGATAAAACGCCAACGATGGCTCGCATTAGCGATCTGAACACCGGAACGAACCGCCAGCGGTATGGCGCGACGCGACGGGGGCCCTGACGGAGTTGCCCCAGTCGGTGTCCAGCGCGGTTTGGCGATCTTCAAGCTACGGTTGGGGCGATTACCGGTTGGGTCGGTAGAGGTGCGGGTAAGTCGCGCGCATCCGCCTTTGCTCGTCGATCATGCGTTTGAAGCTGATGCTGCGGTTGAGTCGCAGGATGACCTCTGGCCGGTCGAAGCGCAGGACGACGGCGTCAAGTAGTTCCTCGTCGCCCTCCAGGTCCGGAAACCGGATGGTGCCCATCACGCTCTGCCCCGTGACCAGCGAATCCGCGTTGTCGCTGGTAAACAGCAAGCCGCCCTCGGAGATCTCTAGTACCGGGTATTCCTGACCGTCGATCGTGATCACGGGGGCGTCGGTCTCGGCGTAGTAGCGCAGGCGGTAGAACGCACGTCGTTGGGCTTGGGCGGCTTCGGACATTGTTATGGCCCTGTTTTTTGGTTTTGTCCGGAGGATAGGGCGCGCGGGCCGCCGCGGCGAGGACGGCTTTCACACGTCAGCCGTGGCGGCGGGCGGGGCCGGCCGAACGGCGTGAAATCAGGGGGCGAGCTCGCGCGCCAGGTCGAGTGCGGCGGCGAGGCTGCCGGGATCGGCAACGCCGCTGCCGGCGAGCGTCAGGGCCGTGCCGTGATCCACGGAGGTGCGCACGATTGGCAGTCCCAGAGTGACGTTCACGGCCTTACCGAACCCGGCATGCTTGAGCACCGGCAGGCCCTGATCGTGGTACATGGCGAGCACGGCGTCGCCCTGCGCGAGCGAGGCGGGGGTGAAGGCCGTATCGGCGGGCAGTGGGCCGTGCAGTCGCATGCCCTCGGCGCGTAGGCGCTCGAGCACGGGCTCGATGATCTCGATCTCCTCACGCCCGAGGTGTCCGCCTTCGCCGGCATGCGGGTTCAGGCCGCACACCAGGATGTGTGGATCGGGCAGGCGAAAGCGGTGTTGCAGGTCGCGATGCAGGATGCGCAGGACGGTTTCGACGGCGTGCGGCGTGATGGCGTCGGCCACCGCCCGCAGTGGCAGGTGCGTGGTCACCAGTGCAACACGCAGGCGCTCGGTGGTCAGCATCATCACCGGCGTGGCGCCGCCGCAGCGCTCGGCGAGGAACTCGGTATGCCCGGAGAAGGGCACGCCCGCGTCGTTGATCACGCCTTTGTGCACGGGGCCAGTGACGAGGGCAGCAAACTCGCCGGCGAGGCAGCCGCTGGTCGCCCGCGTCAGGGTATCGAGTACATAGGGTGCATTGGCGGTGTCCAGACGGCCTGGCTGGGCAGCGGCGCGGAGCGCGACCGGAAGGACCCAGGTTTCTCCGGCGCCGAGCGCATCCGCCTCACTTGCGCCTTCCCAGGCGCGTGGCCTGAAGGGCAGCCGCAGGAACCGTGCGCGCTCGACGAGCAGCCCCACATCGGCGATGACGACCGCTTCCTGGGGGAGTCGGCCGGCCGCGGCGAGCTGGATGACGAGATCGGGGCCGATGCCGGCGGGTTCGCCGGGCGTGAGGGCGAGCGGTGAGCGGCTGCCGGCCAAGCGATCAGGACGCCGATTTGGCCGTGCCGATGCGGTAGTCGACGAAGGACTCATCGCGCAGCCGCCGCAGCCAGAGTTCGAGCTCCTCCTCGCGCTTTTGCCGGGCGATCAGGTCACGGGCACGCGAGCGCAGCTGCTCGTCAGACACCTCGGACCGGCGCCGGTCGAGCAGCTGGATGATGTGCCACCCGAAGCGGGACGGGAACGGCTCGCTGATCTCGCCCTTCTTCAGCTTGGCGAGTGCTTCCTCGAATTCGGGCACGAACGCGCCCACGGCGTTCCAGCCGAGATCGCCCCCTTCGACCGCGCTGCCCGTGTCCTCCGAGTAGCGCTTGGCGAGATCGGCGAAATCCGCACCCGCCAGGATGCGTTTGCGCAGCTCCTGCAGTTGCGCGGGGATCTTCTCGCCAGCCTTGCCCTCCCTGTTCTTGATGAGGATATGGCGGGCGTGTGTCTGCATGATGGCAGGGCCGGACTTGCCGCCCCGGGTCTCCATCAACTTGACGATGTGAAAGCCGCTGCCGCTGTGGATGACTTCGCTAACGCCGAGCAGTGGCAGGGCGCGCACCTGTGAGGCGAAGATGGTGGGCAGCTGGTCGGCGGTGCGCCAGCCGAGGTCACCGCCCTGCAGGGCCTGCTGGCTGTTGGAGTAGGAAACGGCGAGCTTGGCGAAGTCCTCGCCGGCGGCGGCGCGTGCGCGGATGTCGTCGGCCTTCTTGCGCGCGGCCTCGACCTGATCGGGTGTCGCGCCCTCTGGCGTGGCGATGAGGATGTGGCTGACGCGGTACTCCTGCTGACTGTCCTTGTCGAGGTGCTGGCGGGCGATGAGGTCGTTGATCTCTTGCTCGCTGACGTTGACGCGGCTGTCTACCTCGCGGCGCTGTAGCTGGGCGATGGCCAGCTCCTGGCGCACCTTGTCGCGGAAAGCTGGGTAGGAGATGCCGTCCTTTTCCAGCGATTCACGGAACTGGGTCAAGGTCATGTTGTTTTCGCCGGCGATGTTCTGCACGGCGCGGTCGAGCGTGACGTCGTCGATGCGGATGCCGAGCGCCTCGGCGCGCTGGGTCTGCAGTTTTTCGAGGATCAACCGGTCGAGCACCTGCTTGGTGAGCACGTCATCAGGCGGCAGGGTCGCGCCCTTGGTGCGCAGCTCCTTGACGATCTGGGCGAGCGAGCTGCGGAGCTCCGACTCCGTCACCACCTCCTGCCCGGCGACCGCCACGATGCGGTCCAGCCACTGCGGCTGTGCGTGCGCCAGAGCGGCCGCGAACAGCGCCAAGAGACCCAGCCATCGGAAAACGCTACTCGAATTCATTGGTGTATCCGGAAATCAATTGTTGCAGCAGGCTACCTGCCGTCCCGAGCGAGCCCAAGCCCTTGAGCACCAACTCGAAATACAGCGCGTCATTATAGTCTTCCTGCTCATTGATAATGAAACGCCGGCTGAGCACGCGGGCGGCCCAACAGCAGCTTTCGTACTGCACGCCGGCCATCACCTCCAAATTGCGCTGCTCCTGCAGGGCGTATTGCCAGCGGCCGAACACCCGCCAACTGGCCTGCAGGGGGAAGGTAAACGACAGGTTGGCCTGCTCGATCTCGTCGCGCCGCAGCCGGTACTCGAGGTTGACGATGCGGTTGTTCTCCCCGCGGTAACCAACGGAGACGCTGGATGCGCGGGTGCGCAGGTCGGTGTCGTCCACCAGCACACTGGCCCTGGCGTTCAGGCCACGGGGGCTCGCATAGGCGAGCTCCGCAGCGTAGTCGGACTCGGTCGTGGTATCCGCCGCAGCGCCCGGCAGGGTGACCTCGCGGTCGCGAAAATAGAACACCTGGCCGAGACTGCCGCGCCAGTTCTCAAGCCCGCTGGGGGCGAGCAGCTTGCGGGTGGTCAGGGCGAGCGTCAGCTGGTTGGCATCGCCGATGCGGTCCACCCCGCTGAAGCGGTTTTCGCGGAACAGGGTCGCGAAGCTGAACGCGGTTTCATTCGTGTCGAACACGGGGAAGTCACGCTGATCGCGGTACGGGACGTACAGGTAGTACAGGCGCGGTTCCAGCGTCTGCAGGCCGTGGTCGGCGGTCGCGCGTTCGAAGAACAGCCCTGAGTCGAGGCTCAGCACCGGCACCTCGCGCGTGAGCTCCCGCGCGGTTTCCGAGGCCGTGGCCTCCAGATCGTATCGGCTGTAGCGCCAGGCGAGGCCCGGACGCACGTAGTAGCCCGGCTTCTGCCATTGCAGGGTCAGTCGGGGCGCGAGGTCGAAGCGGTTGTCGGCGACTCTGGCATCGTGTGAGAAGTGCGTGAACTCGCTCTCCAAGCTTAAATCGAACCAGTCGCGGTCGAAGGGTGCGTGGCCGTCGACGGCGATCTGTGGCAGGCGGCGGTAGGGCCGGTCGGCCAAGGCGATGGTGGGGTCGATGGTCTGGAACGCCTGCGCGCGGATGAGCCCCTCCAGGAAGCGGTCGCGATAGTTGAGGTCGAAGCGCCGCTCGAGGTGCGTCAGGCTGCGTTCCAGCAGTGAGTCGCCAAAGTCGTTGAAGTAGTCCTTGTCCGAGACGCGCGTGCCTGTGAGCTGGGCGTTCCACTGCCGGGACAGACGCTTGCCCGCCTCCACGTGGTAGCGAAAGCGGTCGTCTCCCTGCTCGCGATCGTTGTTGAGGAGGTCCGCCTCCAGCTCACCGTGCGAGGTGGCGCCGAGGTAGCGGAACTGGTTGTCCAGCTTCAAGCCGCGCTTGCTCAGGTAGCGCGGCGTGAATGTGGCGTCGTAGTTGGGCGCGATGTTCCAGTACACCGGCTGGTTGATGATCAATCCCGAATTGACGGAGCTGCCGAAGCTCGGATAGAGCAGGCCGCTGCGCCGCCGGTCGTCGATCGGGAACGTCGCCCAGGGCAGATACAATAAGGGGATCTCCTTGAAGTAGAGCGTGGCATCGACCGCCGTGCCGAAGCCCTCGGCGCGGTCGAGACGGATTTCGTCGGCCTTGAGCTCCCAGTCGCGGTCGCCGGGGTTGCAGGTGCTGAACGAGGATTTCGTCAGCGTCGTTAGCTCGCCACGTTGTTCGATCCGGCCGGCCTTGCCGTAGGCGTGGCGCGGGTTGAACTGGTAGTTCACGTTGTCGAAGCGGCCGTAGTCCTCCTCCTCGCGAAACTCGGCCGTTTCGCTGCGCAGCAGGAAATCGGGCCGGCTTGCCTCGATGTTGCCCTCGGCGAGGATGCGGCGAGGTGTGTCGAATACCTGCACCCGGTCGGCCGTGAGCCACTGGTCAGCCTGCTGGAGTTTGACCGCGCCCTCGAACAGGAGCGTGTGTTCGTCAAGGGTGTCGAGCGCCGAGGCGTCGATGCGGATCTGCCCCGCCGTGGTGACGGGTTCCGCGAATGGGGCAGGGGGGTTGGCGAGTGCGCGGCACAGCCCCCAGTCGGTGGCCGAGGCGGCGTGTGTGAGTGCGAGGGGGGCGAGTAAGAGGAGGCGGATCGCCGCCGTCGCGCCGAGGCGGCTAACCCGCACCCCCAAGCGTGGCAGCGATGCGCTGGTAGATGGCCTCGATATCGCCTTCTCCATCGATCTTCTCGAGTTTGCCTTGGGCCTTGTAGAAAGCGATCAGCGGGGCAGTCTGCTCTTTATAGACGCTCAGGCGGTTGCGGATGGTGTCTTCCTTGTCGTCGGCGCGGTGGCGCAGGTCGCCGCCGCACTGGTCGCAGATGCCTTCCTGGCGCGGTGGGGAGGTGTAGCGGTTGAATATCGCGCCACAGTCCACGCACGTCAGTCGGCCGGTCATGCGCATCATCAGGTTGTCCATCGGCACGTCGATGAGCAGAACCTTGTCGAGCGATTGGCCTATCTCGGCGAGCATCGCGTCGAGAGCGGCTGCCTGAGCGGTGTTGCGCGGGAAACCGTCAAGGATGTAGCCATTGCGGGTGTCGCCTGCCCGCAGGCGCTCGCGGATCACCTCGAGGACGATGTCGTCCGTGACCAGCTCGCCCGCATCCATCGCCTGCTTGGCGCGACGCCCAGCCGCCGTGCCCTGTTTGACGGCGGCGCGCAGCAGATCGCCCGTGGAAATCTGCGGGATGCCGAGGCGCTCCACCAAGAGCTTGGCCTGCGTTCCCTTGCCCGAGCCCGGTGCGCCGAGCAGCACGATTTTCATGCGTTGGATCCTTTGACCGATCAGTGAACCATTGAAGCGTGGGCGAGTTATAAACCGTACCCTGGGTTCAGGCAAGCGCGCCCGTCGCGGGCCAGCGGCGGAAACTTTTCAGCGCTCGTGCCGGCTGGGATATGATGGCGCACCGCAGCAGCCTCGAGCCTTGGACTGCGCGGATCCCTCGCTCTGCCTCATGGTTTGAATGAAACGCCGACACGTCATAAAGGATACGCGCCGCGAGCTAGAAGTGTTCGGCCTGCGCGTCGTGGTGGTGATTCTGCTCGTGTTCGCAATGACCGGCGTGCTCATCGCGCGGCTCGTGAACCTGCAGATCTTCTGGCATGAGCATTACAGCGATCTGGCCAACAACAACCGGGTGCGCCTGGTGCCGATCCCACCTGGCCGCGGACTGGTCTACGACCGCAACGGCAATTTGCTTGCGGACAATTTGCCCTCCTACAGTCTTGAAGTGACGCCCGAGCAGGTACGCGACCTGCCCAACACGCTGCAGCGGCTCGGCGAGATCGTCGCCCTCACCGAAGATGACATTGCGCGCTTTCAGAAACAGGTGCGCATCAGTCCGCCGCACCGCGCGATCCCACTGCGCGTCAATCTCACCGACGTGGAGGTCGCTGCGTTCTACCTCAATCATCATCTCTTCGACGGTGTGGAGGTGCAGGTGCGCCTGTCGCGCATCTACCCGACAGGCGAGCTGTTTGCGCATGCGCTCGGTTACGTGGGGCGCATCAGTGAGCGCGACTACGAGTGGATCGACGAATCGCGTTATCAGGGCAGCACGCATGTAGGCAAGATCGGCATCGAGCGGGAGTACGAGAGCCTGCTTCACGGACAGACCGGCGTGCGCGAGGAGGAGGTGAATTCCACCGGCCGGCGGGTGCGGGTGCTCAATGAAAAGCCTGCGGTCTCGGGCCAGAGTCTGGTGTTGAGCCTGGATTTGCGATTGCAGCAGGTGGCCACGGAGGCGCTCGCGGGGCAGTCGGGTTCGGTGGTCGCGCTCGATCCGCGCACGGGTGAGGTGCTGGCGATGGTCAGCGTGCCGGCCTACGACCCCAACCTGTTCATCAACGGTATCTCGGTGAAGGATTACGCGCGCCTGCGCGATGATCCCGAGCATCCGCTCCTGAACCGGGCGATCAACGGCCAGTATCCGCCCGGCTCGACGATCAAGCCGATCACCGGGCTCGCCGGCCTGGAGTACGGTGTCACGACGGCGGACCGCTCGATGTACGCAGCACCCTACTTCACGCTGCCGAACAGCACCCATCAGTACCGGGATTGGCTCAAGACCGGTCACGGCTGGGTCAACCTCGACCGCGCCATCACCCAGTCGGCCGACGTGTACTTTTATGACCTGTCGAACCGGCTCGGCATCGAGCGCCTCAGCGAGATGTTCACCCGTTTCGGGCTGGGGCAGCCTTCGGGGATCGACTTGCCCGGGGAGTCGAGCGGGCTCGTGCCCACCGCAGAGTGGAAGGTGAAGCGTTACCGCAAGCCCTGGTTCCCGGGGGAGACGCTCATCCTGGGTATCGGTCAGGGCTACATGCTCACCACACCGCTCCAGCTCGCGAGCTCGGTCGGTTGCCTGGCGATGCGCGGCGACTGCCAGCGGCCACATCTGCTCAAGACGGTCATCGGCGATGGGCAGGTGCCGACCCGCCCGCGCGCCCCTGAGGGCTTCAAGGTCACGCTGCGCGATCCTAAGTTCTGGGACCAGGTGCTCCAGCCGATGCACCACGTGGTGCAGGCCCCGAACGGCACAGCCTTCAAGGCGGGCAACAGCGCGCCCTACCGCTGGGCCGGCAAGACCGGCACCGCGCAGGTGTTCGGGCTCAAACAGGACGAGCGCTACGATGCCAAGAAGCTCGAACGCAAGCTGCGGGACCACGCGCTGTTCGTCGGGTTTGCGCCGCTCGAGTCCCCGCGCATCGCCATCGCCGTCGTGGTGGAGCACGGCGGGGGCGGCGGGTCGGTAGCGGCACCCGTCGCGCGCAAGGTCATCGACGCCTTCATGTCCGGTCAGAAGGAGCGCAATGAACAGTTACCGCAGTTACGAGACTAGTTTGTTCGGGCGTTTCCGCCCGCGGCTGAACGTCGACCCCTGGCTGTTTGGCGCGCTGGTGTCGCTGATGGTGTTTGGTCTGATCGTGCTCTACAGCGCCTCGGGGCAGAGCGAGCCGGTCATCGAACGGCAGCTGCTGCGCTACGCGCTCGGGCTCGCCGTCTTGCTGGGCGTGGCCGCCATGGGCGTGCAGCGTCTGTACTGGTGGGCGCCGATCCTCTATTTGATCGGCCTGTTGATGCTGCTGGCGGTGGAGCTGGTCGGGGACATCGGCAAGGGCGCGCAGCGCTGGCTGGATCTCGGCCTGTTGCGTTTCCAGCCCTCCGAGATCATGAAGCTGGCGATGCCCATGATGCTGGCCTTCTTCTTCAGCGAGCGGCGTCTGCCGCCCACCTGGCGCGATACCTCCGTCGCGCTGTTGCTGCTCGCCGTGCCGACGCTGCTGATCTTCCTGCAGCCGGACCTGGGCACGGCCGGACTGGTCGTGGTCGCCGGCGGGGCGGTGATCTTTTTTGCCGGCATCCGCTGGCGTACGTTGTTTGTCGGCACGGCGCTCGTGGTTGGCTCGGTGCCGGTGATGTGGCACTTCCTGCGCGATTACCAGCGTCAGCGGGTGTGGACCTTTCTCGATCCCGAGTCCGATCCGCTCGGCGCGGGCTATCACATCATCCAATCGAAGATTGCGCTCGGGTCCGGAGGCATTTACGGCAAGGGGTGGCTCAACGGCTCGCAGGCCCAGCTGCAGTTCCTGCCCGAACGTACCACGGACTTCATCTTTTCAGTCATCGGCGAGGAGTTCGGGCTCGCCGGGGCGTTGGTCCTGTTCTCGCTGTACCTGATCGTCGTGCTGCGGGGTTTCTACATCGCCTACACGGCGCAGGACACCTTTGGCCGGCTGCTCGCGGCCAGCCTGAGCTTCACGTTCTTCATCTATATCTTTGTCAATTCCGGCATGGTTTCCGGGTTGTTACCCGTCGTGGGCGTGCCCTTGCCGCTGGTGAGCTACGGCGGAACGTCGATGGTGACGCTGCTGGCCGGCTTCGGTATGCTCATGGCAATACAAAACGAACGCAGGCTGATTTCCAAATAATGACAGGCATCTCCGATAGTTCGCCGCGTTTGGCCCGGCTGTCTCGGAAGTGGATGGGCGCGAGCGGTGCGCGGCCCCAAAGCACGGTCAGCGGGTGCGCGGCCGCGCTGCGTTCGTGGTTCGGTCGCGGGGTTGCGCGCGCTTTGCAGGTGCCCGCCATGATCCTGGTGGTCGGCCTGTCTCTGCTCGCAACGAGTACAGCGGTCGAGTCGAGCGGTGGCGTCGTGCAGCGCGGTGACTACCTGTCGCGCCCCGACGTGCGCGCCTTCATCGATGCCTTGGCCGAGCAGGAAAACTACTCCGTGCCGACGCTGGAATCGCTGATGGCCCAGGCGACCCGTCAGTCCCGGGTACTGGAGCTCATCCAGCGTCCGGCCGAAGGCAAGCCCTGGCATGAGTACCGCGACATTTTCATCACCGACCGGCGTATCGAGGCGGGTGTGAAGTTCTGGGACGACAACGCCCCGACGCTCGAACGCGCGGCACGGCGTTTCGGCGTGCCGGAGGAAATCATCGTCGGCATCATCGGCGTGGAGACGTTCTTCGGGACGCGCATGGGGCAGACCCCCGTCTTCGATGCGCTGGTCACGCTGGGCTTCGACTACCCGCCGCGCGCCGAGTTTTTCCGCAAGGAGCTGCGGCACTTCCTGCTGATGATCCGCGAGGAATCCATCGATCCGCTCGGCGTGCAGGGGTCGTACGCGGGAGCCATGGGCATGGGGCAGTTCATGCCAAGCAGCTACCGCACCTATGCCGTAGATTTTGACGGTGATGGCAAGCGTGACCTGTTCAACAGCGTCGCCGATGGCATCGGCAGCGTGGCGAACTACTTCAAGGCGCATGACTGGCGGCCCGGCGAGGAGATCGTGAGCCCAGCGCGGGTGTCGGGTAGTGCGTACAAGCAGCTTCAGGCCAACGACCGCAGGCCACGCTACCTGTTGGCGGATCTGTCCCGCGCCGGGGTTTCCCCCACGGGACCGGTCAGTGAGGACGAACGTCTCGTATTCATGGACCTCGAAGGACGTAGCGGCGATGAATTCTGGGTGGGCCACCATAACTTCTTCGTGATTACCCAGTACAACCACAGCGTGAAGTACGCCCTGGTGGTCTACCAGCTGGGCGAGGAGATCAAAAAGCGCCGAGGTCAAAAGGCGGTGTGGAGTAGCGTGCAACCATGAGGTTAGCCGGGTGGATGCGCGCTCTCGGTTTGGCCGCCGTGGTGGCCGCCCTGGGTGCCTGTACGCAGGCGGTCAAAGACGGCGTCGATCGCGACATCGACGAAACCAAGGTGCCTGATGCGGTGCCCCGGGTTGAGCCGCCCTGTGCGCGGGGCAACCCGCAGACCTACGAGCAGGATGGCAAGACCTACCGGGTCATCGCCCGACCCTATGGTTATGTCGAGCGGGGTCTCGCATCGTGGTACGGGCGCAAGTACCACGGTCGCGACACGTCCTGCGGTGAACCCTATGACATGTATGCCATGACCGCCGCGCACCCGACGCTGCCCTTGCCGAGCTACGTGCGCGTGACCAACCTGCAGAACAAACGCAGCGTGGTTGTGCGCGTCAACGACCGCGGTCCGTTCAAGGATGACCGGGTCATCGATCTGTCCTATGTCGCTGCCAAGAAGCTCGGGCTGGTGGGCAACGGCACGGCGGAGGTCGAAGTGCGGCTGCTTGACCCGCGCAACCCGGATGGGGATGCCGTGGTCACGCCGCTCGCGGAAACCCAATCGCTGGAGGTGCGCCGTCTGCCGGTGACCACGCTACCGCCCGTCGCAGTGGCGCCACCTGCCCCAGCGCCGCTGGCAGCACCACCCGCACCGTCCACCACGGCCAACCCGACTGCAGCGCCCCCGCCAGCCGCGCAGCCCAGGGCACCGGCAGCGCCGCCGGCCGAGGCCGCCGCGTCGACGCCGCCCTCGGGCCGCGGCTACTACCTGCAGATCGGTGCTTACGGCGAGCGGGGTAACGCGGAGCGCGTCCGGGCGCGTGTCGCGAGTGCTCAGCCGCATCCCGTTCGCATCGAGGCGGACTCCGGCACGGGGGCCGTGCTCCATAAGGTCCAGGTGGGGCCCTTCGCGACCGAGAGCGATGCGTTGCAGGCGATGGATGCGCTGCGTCAGGCGGGGTTTGACCAGCCGCGGCTCATCAAGCCGTAGCGGCGGCGTCTCGTCGGTCCGCGAGCCAGCGGATTTCTCCGCGACCCGCGTCGCAGTTACAATCGCGCCTTCGCCCAGTCCGGCCGCAAGCGGGCCGAGTACCGCGAGGCCATCATCATTACGATCCGAAAAATGCGCAGAATCAGCTTCTTTCTGTTGAGTTTCCTCCTCGTGGCAGCATCGGTTGCGTTCGCGGAACTGCCGGTGCCGAATGCGATTCCCCGTCCGTCGCTGCCCCCGCGTCCCGGCGCCGACGTGCCAGGTCCCGTCGTACCGGCTGCACCAGCCGTGGAGGCGCGCGCCTACCTGCTCGCCGATTTCAACTCTGGCCAGATCCTGGTGGAAAAGGACATCGACGCGCGGGTGGAGCCGGCCAGCCTGACCAAGATCATGTCCGCCTACGTCATCTACGACATGATGCGAGCGGGCAAATTCAAACGCTCCGACCTTGTCACCATCAGCGAGCGCGCTTGGAAGATGGAAGGCTCGCGGATGTTCGCCAAGGTCGGCAGCCAGCTCCCGGTGGATGAACTGCTCAAGGGCATGATCATTCAGTCGGGCAACGACTCCACCGTCGCCATGGCCGAGTTCGCCGCGGGTAGCGAGGAGTCGTTCGTGTCGTTGATGAACCAGTACGCCCAGCGCCTCGGCATGAAGGACACGCACTTCACCGACAGCACCGGGATGCCGGACAACAACCATTACACCACGGCCCGCGACATGCTCACGCTCACGCGCGCCCTGATCCGCGACTTTCCCGAGGAGTACAAGGAGTACGCGCAGAAGGAGTACACGCATAACGGCATCAAACAGACGAACCGCAATCGCCTGTTGTGGCTCGATTCCTCGGTCGATGGCGTGAAAACCGGCCACACCGAATCCGCCGGTTACTCCCTGGTGGTGTCTGCGCTGCGCGATGGGATGCGGCTGATTTCGGTGGTCATCGGGGCCGACAGCGACAAGAGCCGCACGCAAGGCAGCCTGGCGTTGATCAACTATGGGTACCGCTTCTTCGAGACGCGCAAGCTCTACGCAGCCGACCAGCCCATCCAGCAGGCGCGGGTGTGGAAGGGTGCCGTGCGGGAAGTCGGGCTCGGTGTCCCGCGCGACCTCTATGTGACCTTCCCGCGTGGCAAATACGAGGAGCTCAAGATCTCACTCGACCGGCCGCGCGTCATCGAGGCCCCGCTCGCCGCAGGGCAGAGCCTCGGACAGGTGAAGGTGGTTTGGAACGACCAGGTGTTGACGACCGAGCCTCTCGTGGCTAAGCAGGCGGTGGAGCGGGGCGGTATCCTGCGCCGAGTGATCGACTCCGTCCTGTTGATGTTCGAGTGAGCGCCGTCGAGCCCATCGCCTACCTCAACGGCGAGTTCGTCGCGCTGGCCGAAGCACGCATTCCGGTCACGGATCGCGGCTTCGTCTTTGCTGACAGCGTCTACGAGGTCATACCCGTCTACAACGGCCGGCCGTTTCAGCTCAAGGCGCATCTCCGCCGACTGCAACGCAGCCTGGCCGAGATCCGCATCGCCGATCCAATGGACGAACTCGAGTGGTTGGGCGTTGTCCGGCGCATGATCGAGATCAACGGCGGGGGGGATCTCTCCCTGTACGTGCAGGTGACCCGGGGTGCGGCGCTGCGGGATCACGGCTTTCCAGCGGATGCGAAGCCAACCGTGCTGCTCACCGCATCGCCGATGAAGCCCGTGCCCGAGGCGCACATGAGCGCGGGGCTGAAGGCGATCACCCTGGAGGATAAGCGCTGGGGCCGCTGCGACATCAAGACCACAGCCCTGCTCGCCAACGTGCTCGCCCGGCAAGCGGCGCTGGATGCTGGCGCTGACGAAGCGATCCTGACCCGCGACGGGTATCTGACGGAGGCCTCCGTCGCCAACGTCTTTGTCGTCACCAGCGGCGAAGTCCTGACTCCGCCGCTCGGTCCCACGATCCTGGCTGGCGTGACCCGTGGCGTGGTGTTGACCTTGCTGCGCAAGGTCGGGATGCAGGTCCGCGAGGCGCGCGTGTCGCAGGCCTCGCTGCGCCAGAGCGAGGAGATCTGGATCACCAGCTCCACCCGGGGTGTATTGCCGGTGACCTCGCTCGATGGCAAGCCGGTCGGCTCTGGCGTGCCGGGAGCCCGCTGGCAGCGCGTGCGTGCGCTGTACGACGCAACCATTGACAAGGCGTGCGGGCGCGCCTGAACGTTGGCGCGGGGCACGGCCCGCAGCATCCGTCTGGCGCCCGTATGCGTGATCTCTACCACTCTGACGGTCCGAAGGCATGGAAACTGGAAACGAGGCGCTCTGGCAATTCCCCTGCGAGTTTCCGATCAAGGTCATCGGTGCGGATGAGGCCGCGCTGCTCGCCCTGATCGATGCCGTTCTGGCCGAGCACGCGCCGGCATGCCAGGGGGCGCCCCGTCCGAGCCGCGCAAGTCGCAATGGCCGCTACGTGAGCTTCACCCTCACCATCACCGCAGAGAGCCGCGAGCAGCTCGACAACATCTACCGCGCGCTGTCGGCCTCCGAGCACGTCCTCTTTGCGCTGTGAGCCGGGTTGCCGCGCCTGCGGTGGTGAGGTTCGGATGGCGTGCGTATGCCGAAGTCTGGCAGTCGATGCGCGCCTTCACCGACGCGCGCGGGCCCGATACCCCAGACGAGCTATGGATTGTCGAACACCCCCCGGTGTTCACGCTGGGGCAGGCGGGCAAGCCCGAACATGTTCTTGCGGCCGGCGAGATCCCGGTCATCCGCGTCGATCGCGGTGGCCAGGTCACCTACCACGGCCCGGGCCAGGTGGTCATCTACACGTTGCTTGACCTGCACCGCCGACGCATGGGCGTGCGGAGCCTCGTCACGCTGATCGAACGCGCCATCATCGACGTGCTGGCCGAGCTGGGCATCACCGCCCACGCGCGGCCCGAGGCGCCCGGTGTGTACGTCGGCGAGGCCAAGATCGCCGCGCTCGGGCTGCGGGTACGGCGCGGCTGCAGCTACCACGGCCTGAGCTTCAACGTCGATGTGGATCTTGAACCCTTCTCGCGCATCAATCCGTGCGGGTACCCTGGGCTTGCGGTGACGCGGCTCTCCGACCTCGGCGTCAGGATGGACTGCGAGGCGGTGGCCGATCGGCTCGCAGCCGCACTCCTCCATCGCCTGGAAGCGCCGGGCTGATGGGGCCCGGCGCGAGATCGTTCGCCGAGGCGTGACGCGCTGGCCAAGTCGCACCCGCAGTGCTGTGCCTACCCGGGCCAGGCGGCAATCTGGGATAATCGGCGCACAGCATCCCATCGCCACAGCGCACCAGGAGCAGATCATGCGGGTAGCCGAACGGCACGTGCTCACCGAAGCCGAGTACCTGGCCATGGAGGAAAAGAGCCCCCTGCGCCACGAGTTCGTGGCCGGCGAGGCGTATGCGATGACGGACGGCACGCTTAGGCACAACCGTATTGCGTTGAACGTGGCCGTAGCGCTCCTGGAGCGACTGCGTGAAAAGCCCTGCCAAGTCTTCATCAACGACGTCAAGCTCAAGGTCGCGCCGGACAATGCCTACTACTACCCAGACGTGATGGTGGTCTGCACCGACCTGTCGGCCGCGGCAGACAAATCCCAGGTCGTCAGCAACCCCGTGCTGGTGATCGAGGTGCTGTCGGAGGGCACAGAGGCGATCGACCGGCGCGAGAAGATGATCGCTTACCGCCGCCTGCCATCGCTTCAGGAATACGTGCTCATCAGCCTGGACGAGCAGCGCGTGGAGATCTTCCGCCGGCGGGGCGACATCACCTGGCTCGATATCACCTATGAGCCGGGTGATGCGGTCGAGTTCGCCGCCGTCGGTGTGACGCTGCCGATCGCGGACCTGTACGCCGGCACCGACCTGGTCTGACGCATGTCCGAAAACCGCCGCAATCCCTGGAAGACGCTGTCCGTCGCCACCGCCTTCGAGAATCCCTGGATTCGCGTCGAGGCGCACGACGTCATCAACCCGCGCGGCGGCAAGAACGTCTACGGCAAGGTCTGTTTCAAGAATCAGGCCGTCGGCGTGATTCCCGTCGACGAACAGGGCAACACCTGGCTCGTCGGGCAGTGGCGCTACACCTTGAACAAGTACTCCTGGGAGATCCCCGAAGGCGGCTCGCCGGCGGGCGAAGACCCGATGGAAACCGCGCGGCGCGAACTCAAGGAAGAAACCGGCCTGACCGCGTGCGAGATCATCCCCCTCATGCGCATCCACACCTCCAACTCCGTGACCGATGAGGAAGGGTTCATCTACCTCGCCCGTGGGCTAACCGAAGGCGACACCGACCACGAGGACACCGAGGACATCACCGTGCGCAAACTGCCCCTCACGGACGCGATTGACATGGCACTGCGCGGCGAGATCACGGACGCGATGAGTCTCGCCGGGCTGCTGCGTCTGGCCGCCGGAGACCTCCCGCTGCGCTAGGCCCGCGCGGCGCGGGCCGGCGTACGGCGCGACGCAAGGTCCGGCGAGCGCCAACCGTTGCCGCTAGCGCTCGATCGAGTAGATCAGATCCGCACTGCTCGCCGCGCCCGAGGCCGCCTGCAGGCTCAGGCGGTCGGTGAGCTTGTAGCGCAGGTTGAAGGTGTTGATGGCGTTGAACAGGCCGATGCCGTAGCTCACGTACAGGTCTGGCGTGAGGTAGCGCCCCAGTGTGTACGAGGCGCCCTTGGTACCCGGCGGCTGGCCCAGGATGATGTACGACAGGATGTGCGCGTCCGGCATCGAAGGCCTGGAGTAGAGCTGCACCAGGGGCGCCTTGGCGGTGCCGCGGATGCGCGCGACAGCGAGCACGTCGTAGGCCTCGATGCGGCGGGCCACGTCCATGTCGAGCTGCGGGTTGTCGATCGGGCCGCCGCTGAACAGGATCCGGCCGCGTTGCATGTTGAGCTGCTGGCCGTAGACCACGTAGTCCCCGTTGACCACTTCGATGGTGCCCGTGCCGCGCGGCGGGAGCTGCGGGCTCTGCTCCACGAGCAGGTTGCCCTTGAGCGCGCCGCGGAAATCGCCGGTCTCCACCTTTACGTCATCGCCGAGCACGATGCGCAGGTTCAGGTTGAGGTTGCCCGCCTTGGGTTTCGGCTCGGTCTGGCCGTCGCTTTCGACGATCACCACGTCCGGCGAGACGGTCACCGCGCTGCCTTCGCCGCCCGCGCCCTTGGCGTTGATGTAGGCCTTGGGGATCCGTACCTCGCCATCGACGCGCATGCCCTTGGCGTCCATAGCCACCCGCAGGTCGGGGCTGAGCAGGGCTTGCATGGTGCGTGAGCCGGCGGCCTGAAATTCCTGGCCGCGAATCGTCAGTGTCAGCGCGCGGGTCGCCGGGTCGAGCGCCCCATCGAGCTCGAGGTTGCCAGGGCCAGAGCGGGCGGAGCCCGAGAGTCGCAGCGGCCCGCGCCCGTCGCTTTCGACCTTGAGTTGCGTGTCCTCGAGCTTGATCTCCACCTGCGGCACTTCAGCGCTGAAGTCCGCGAGCCTCACGCTGCCAATGACCGCTGGCGCGGCGAGCTTGCCCGCGAGCTTCAGGTCAGCATCGAAGCGGCCCTTCACGGCCTGCAACTGCGGCGCGAAGGCGCTAATCAGGGCGAGATCGCTCAACTGCGCCTTGATCGCGCCGTCGAGCGTCGGCTCGCGATCGAGGCCTACCAGCCGTGTTGCGGCATCGAGCCGTCCCGCGTTGCCGAGGTCGAGGTCCAGCCGTGCATCGGCGTTACCGCCGTCCGTGCGGGCCTGCAGCGATCCGCCCGCGATGTCCATCGGCACCGGTTTGCCGTCGGTGGTCAGCAGTAGCTTCCCGGGGGCGAGGGTGAAGCGCGCCTCGCCCTGGGGTTGGCCGCCCGTGGGCGCAAATCCGCTGGCGGTGCCAGAGAGCACGCTTTCGATCTTGAGCCCCTCCGGCAGAAATTCCCTGAGCCGCTCCAGCGCGAACTGCTCGAGCGTGAGCGCACCGCGTGCACCTGCAGGCGCGCTCCAGTTTCCCTGCAGGCAGAGGCGGCTCGGTGCGCTGGCGAGGCAGGCTTCGCCAGCGCTGGCGGCGTCCTTGGCCGCGGTGAGTTCGACCGGCCGTTCGAGCGCCCAGTCGCCAAGCAAAGTCTTGCGGGCGGTGAGTTCACCGAGCTGGCCGCGCCACTGTTCGCCCGCCATGCCCCCCCGCAGGGCAAGCTGGAACTGGCCGGCGTCGCCGTCGAGCGCCGCGCGTAGTTCGTGTCCGGCCGGGGTGCCGTTACCGTCCAGCGAGAGCTTGCGCCAGTCCTGCCCGGCCAGCTGCAAGCCGTCGCCAGCGAGTTCGAGTTTCGACGCGCGGGCGCCGGAGATGTCCAGCGACGCCTCGCCCTGCAGGCGTTTAATGCGGGTCTTGCCGAGGCGCACGTCCTGTGCGCCGACCTCGAGGTCGAGCAGGGGTGCCGCGCGCGTGCCGCCGAGCGTGCCCGCGCCCCGGATGCGGCCGCTCGCGTTGGGTACCACACGACCCAGATCCGGCGCGTCGAGTTTCCAGCGCAGGTCGAGCTGCTCGCTCAGCCGGCCGTCGGCATCGAGCCGGGCGCTGCCCGCGGCGAGTTGCAGCGCGCGCACGGTGAGGTCCTGCCTCAGCACGTCGATCTGGCCTCTGCCGCGCAGGGCCTGGCCGCGCAATTGGCCCGACAGGTCGGCGAGGTCGAGGCTGACGCGGGGCCCGGCTTCCGTCACCTGGCCGTCGCTCTTCAGCGCCAGCGCGAGTTTGCCGGGCAGGTCCGACCAGTGTGCCCCCGGGTTCAGGCCGCGTCCGCTGAGTGACGCCTGCCAGCGCACCGCGGGTTTCCACGCGGCATCCCCTTCGGCACGCAGTTCGCCCTCGAGCACGCGGCCGACGAGGGTGAAGGCGCTGAGCGCTTCGGTGGAGCCTTGCCCATCCAGGCGCCAGCTGCCTTTCGGGATGTTGAGCCCCTCGGCGTCGGCCTCGACGCTGAAGCGGTAGTCGCTGAGCAGACCCGATACGTTGATCTGGCCGCGCGGGCTCCTCACCTGCGGGGCGCTGGCAGTGACCGGCCAGGCGAGCGCCTGCCACTGTGCCTTGGCGTCGAAACGCTGCTCGGCAAGGTCGAATTCCCCGGTTGCCTGAAGGCCGAGCGGCCCTTTCGGCGCGCGCAGCGACAGCTCGGAGAGTGTGACGAGGCGATCGCTGCCCGAGGCCGCCACCCGCGCCTGCAACTCGCCGATGGGCTCTCCGGCGAGTTGTGCTTCGAGCGTGGCCTGGTAGTCGCGCGGCGTGCCGCTGGCGCGCAGCGTGCCGCGCGGGCTTTCGTACTCGGCCTTGCCGACCAGCGGCCAGGTGAGCGATTGCCAGTCGCCCGCGACGTCCACGCGCAAGTCGGCCAAGTCCACGTCGCCACGCACGACCAGGCGGCCGGGGCGGTCGAGCAGGGTGGTGGCGATCTCCTCGAGACGCAGCTTACGCAGGTCGCCGGCGAGCGCGAGGTCGACCCGCACGGGGCCAGTCTGGCGCAAGTCCGTCGTGACCTGACCGCTCGCCTGGAAACCCTCGAGCGTCCCCTGCGAGGACAGCTCGGCGCGCAGCGGGGCCCCGTCGAGTGCGGGGCCAAGGGCGCCCAGATTCGCGGCCTGCGCGTCGATGCGCGCATCCCAGCCGGGTTTCGACAGCACATCGGATACGGTGCCGTCGAGTCGCGCCACCGCGAGCCCTTGCACGTCATGATGCAGCGTGAGCTTGTCGAGATCGCCGCGGATCGTACCTATACCGCGCTGCTCGCCGAGTCGGTCGTGGGTGTAGGTCCAGCCGAGCTCGAGGTCGAGCGGGTAGCGGCCGACGGGAGTGACGCGGCCGGTCAGCCGAGCGGAGGCCTCGGGCGTCTTGAACGTAAGCTCTTTCAGATGCACGGCGTCGCCTGCGGTGTCCGCGACGAGCCGCGCCCGCTCGAGGATCACCGGCTGCGCCCCGCCATGCGGGTGGATCCGCACATCCCGGATCTCCACCTCGCGCAGTTCGAGCGCGACGGGCAGGCGCACGTCGGGCAGGGTAATCGGCCGTTTCGGCTCGGTGGGCTTTTCGGGGGACGGTGGCAGCTCCACCCGCACGCCCTCGATGGCCAGCCGCTCCACCTGCAGCCGTCGCGCGAACAACTGGCCGGGTTGCCAGCGCAACTGCACGTGCCCGACATCCAGCTCGAGGCCTGCCGCGCGGTAGCGCAGGTCCCTCAGGTCGAGATCCCCAAGGAGGTGGCCCGTCGCGGCGACCTGCAGCGTGCCGGGTACGGCGCGCGTGCCGAGCTTGATGAGCTGCCGCAGGCCCTGTTCGGTGCCAAGCGCGTAGCCGAGCAGGGCCAGCAGCACCAGGAGCAGCGCGAGCAACGCAAGCCCCAGGAATTTGAAGACGCGGCGTAGCGTCATAGATCGGGCCCGATGGTCAGATGCAGCCGGATCTCGCTGCCGGGCGGGCGGTCGAGGGCCGTGGCGAGGTCCACGCGCACGGGGCCGATCGGCGAACGCCAACGCACACCGAATCCGACACCCGTCTTGAGCTCGGCCCCACCCTCATCGAAGGCATCGCCCGTGTCCACAAACGCGGCCACGCTCCACTTATCGGCCACGGGGTGCTCATACTCGAGCGCGGCTTCCATGAGGTGTTTGCCACCGACCACCTCGCCCTTGTCGTTGCGCGGGGCGATGGTGTTGTACTTGTAACCGCGCACGCTGTAATCGCCGCCGGCATAGAAACGCAGCGAAGCGGGCAGCTTGTCGAAGTCATCGACCCACGTCGTACCGAGCGCAGTGCGGGCGATGACACGGCTGTTGCTTTCAAAGCTTCGTATCCACTTGGCACTGACCAGCGGCTGCAGAAACGACGTGTCCGAGAGCAGGGCTTCATACGCGCCGCGCAGGCGCAGCTGGAGCCACGCGCCGTTGACGGCGTAGATGCGGGACTCGAAAGCAGCGGGGTAGACGCGCGTCCAATCCGCACTCGGGATCAGCAGCTGGCTCGTCGTCTCGCCCTCACCGAGGTCGAACCGCTCGATGCGGTAGTCGAGCGCGTAGGTCTTCAGCCACAAGCGGTCGCGGAACTTGTAGTAACCGCCGACGTTGAAGGCCTGATAGTTCCGGTTGTCCGAGTGTTCATCCTCCAGCGATGCACGTAAACCATAAGCGTCGGTGCGCGGGTCGCTACCCGGAATCACGTACTCACCGGCCAATCCGTATTTGATCTGCGAGGCGAGCAGTTCAAGGTTGTAGTGATGTCCCCACTGATTAACTCGCCGCCCGTTGATGCCGACCTTCCCGCGCACCCCCGTGTCCGTCCCGTAACCCACGCCGAAGGTGTATTTGCGCGGCGGCAGCGGCGCAAGGACCACCTCCACCGGTATCGTGCGTTCAACGGCGGTTTCTGGTGAGGCATTCACCTCCACACGGTCGAAATACTCGGTATTGGTCAGATCGCCCTGCAGCTTCTGGAGCGCATTCGAGTCGTAGGGCTGGCCAGGCTTGAGTTCGACAAAACGGCGCAGAAACGCCTCGTTTAGCGAAAACGGCTCCTGCTTGAACGTCACGTCGCCCAGGTGATAGCGGAAGCCCGTATCGAAGTGCAGCGTGATGAATGCCCTATAGCTTGCCAACTCCACCCGGATCTGATGCGCCTTCAGCTCGGCGTTGAAATAGCCGCGCTCGGCCGCCAACACCTGAAGCCGGCGTTTCAGCGCCTCGTAAGCCGCCTGATCGAGCGGCTGGCCCCCACGCAACGTCGTCTCCGCCAGCGCCTGAGCGAACGCCTCGTCATCGCGACCCTCCCCCTCCACCAGCAGATCCAGTCCCGCCACCGGCACCGGCGTACCGGGAGCAACCTGGTAGCGCGCAACCCACCCGGTCGCAGTCTCCTCGAGATACGTCTCAATATCCGGCCGGTAAAACCCAAACGGCTGCAGCGCCTTCTCGATCTGGCCCTCTGCCTGCTTATGCAGATACCGCAACCGAGCCGCACTGGGCGCCGGCTTTCCCGAAAACTGGTAGATCTCCAGAAAGGCCTCGACATTGGCTCTGAGCCTATCGTCGAGTCCCTCGATGACGACGGTCACCGGCTTGGCATCGGTCGCCGCAGCCCCCGCGCCTCCGACGACAATCCAGATCGACAACAAAACGGGCCAGAACCATACGCCGTGCCAGCGTCGGTGCAAACGGCCACCTAGGCGCATGGAGTTGGAGTCTTTGGGGCTTGAACGCGTACGCACGCCCCCAGTATAGCCGAACCCACGGCACCACCTCCCCTGCCCACCCTGCGCATCAATGCCGCCACAGGACCAGAAACTCGCCGCCAAACGGAACCAATCGGAACGAAGGCCTTTGTTCGGAAGCCAACGCTGCGCCCTCCAAACGCACGAGTACACCGACAACCAAGGCCATCGCCAGTTCGGCTCACTTGTAACAATCGAACACTGACGCGACCCCAACGGATGGCATCCAGTCCCACAACCTCAAAGCGCCTGTCTTTTTGACCACGCGCGCGACACTGTCGCACAGCGCGTCTTAATCCCTTTTTTTTAGGTCGTTGGTTCGAAGGCAGAATGAATTTATGGAAATACTTATGATATGGTCTTAATCCCTTTTTTTCAGGTCGTTGGTTCGAAGGCCGCCGCGTCGTTTTCTTCGTTGAGCCAAGCACTTGCGAGGGTGGTTGGGTGAGGTTCCGGGTTGTCAAAAAGCTGACGTTTCATGCGCGGTTCGGTCTGGGCCCGGGGCCTAGGGTTTTGCGGTCCTCGGCGTCGAGTAAGTCGTCTAGCGCATCATGCCACTGTCCGCGTTGCCAGTCGAGCTTTAGGCCTTCCATGAGGGGACGCTGGCCTAGATATAGGAGTTGGTATTCTTGTGGTAGGGGGTACATGCGGACGTCGTCTTCCTTGGGGTGGATGATGCGGGCGATGAGGTCGGCAAGCTTGTCGCGCTGGCGGTCGGTTAGTTTTGCATAGAACACGGAGTATTGCAGGGGTAGGGCGAGCCGTTTGAGCATGCGGTGGATGCGTGCAAGCCGTGTTGGATCGGCGATGTCGTAGGCGATGATGTGTTCTCGTGGTTGGTTGACGGGCATGGTGCTTCTCGCAGGGGTGTGGGTGTTAGGTTGGGTGCTTACAGGTTGTCCAGGGTGTGGTCGGTTTCGATTTCACCTAGCCAGATGATGAAGCTGATTACCAGGGCACGGGCAGCGTCGCGTAGTGTGTCCGCTCTTTGTTCGTAGTAGTGTAGTAGTTGAGTAGTTCGCGGCGTGCCAGGACGCGGGGTAGTGCCCGGCTGGTTGTTGAGAGGGTGTCGACTTCCAAGTCTCGTTGAGTAGCCAGTGGACATAGGGTTCGAGTAGCTGCATGAGGTCGCCGCCGATGTCGACACCGGCGTCACGAAGCAGTTCGGTGCGTTGGCGAAAGCCGCGGCGGTGGAGTTCGGCTTCGAGGTCGGCGCGTAGCGCAATTCGTATTAGGCGTGCTGCGCGAGGGTAGCCGGGAAGCCGGACCTCGGGTAAATCGGACCAGCGTTCGTTGACATCGAGCTGGATTTGGGTGCGTTTGCCTTTTAGGAACGTTCTGTAGTGGTCTACGCCATCGGGGTCTTCGATGAGCTTTGCTAACCGGCGCCATTCGGGGGAGGGTTCTGGGGTGTTTGTGCGCAGCGCTGCGAGCAATTCATTGTTGCCATCGGTGAAGAGGATCGGGATATCGGCCTCGGCGCGGGCGAGCAGCGCTTCTTGGTGCCAGGTGACTTCGCGCCCGCTGACCAGCACGTGGGAGACGAGCCGCAGCGGGACGAGGCGTTTGGACTCGTTGCTTCGGGTGATGGCAAGGGCGGGTTCTTCCCAGCTGATGTCCACGGGGCTGCTGCCGTCGACGTATAGCGGTTGCATGGCGTTACTCCGTTCGCGGGGTGGTGAGTAGGGTTTTTACGAGTTGGTTTGCCTGTTTTCGAAGCCAGCGACGTACCGCGGGGGCGCGCTCTTCCCACGCAGCGTAGAAGCGTTGGCGGCCTGTCTTGCTGAGTAGGCAGGCGTCGCCTTCCTTGCCGAAGTGTTCCAGGTCGAGGTGGCGGTCGCGGAACAGTTCCCACACCCAGTGGTCGAGATGGGGCGCAGGGGTTCTATGAGGTCTGCCGCGAGGGATTCGCGGCCGAACGACGGCTCGTGGAACAGGCCGAGCATGGGGTCGAGGCCGACGGCGTAGCAGGCGTGCACGGCGTCGCCGTGGAGCAATGTGTAACCCAGGGACAGGCAGGCGTTGACCGGGTCTCGCGGCGGCCTTCGGTTGCGGCCGCTGAAGTTCAGTCGAGGGGGGAATACGGCCTGCAGGCCTTGAAAATAGGCTGCGGCTGCGGCGCCTTCTAGGCCGAGGAGAGTTTCGATTTTCTCCACCGTGCTGATCTGGCCGGTGATGCGCTCGAGGGTGTCGTGGCTCGACGTGAGGTTGTAGCGTTCGTCGGGCCGGTGGTCGCGTAGTTTTTCGATCAGACGCTTCTGGTTGTGTACCTTGCCGGAGATCAGCGTGCGGGCCAGGTCCAGGCGCCGCGCGGGGTCCAAATAGGTGCGGTATTGCGCGAGACGGCGCGCGGCGTCGTTGCCCGGTGCGCCGGTGAGTTGTGCGATGTTTTCGCCTTTGCGTCCTGTGATGGCGATGAACGCGATGCCATGCGAGGCGATGGCGGTTAGCACGCTGGCGCTGAGGTTGACGTCCGCTCGAACGACGACGCGCTGCAGGAGCTTCAGGGGAACGGTGCTTTGCCGCTGGCCGTCCTGATACACCGCGAGCGTGCCGGCATCGAGGCGCAGCTCGAGGTTTTTGCGGTCGAGGTAGAGCGTGGTCATCTCGTTTTCCTTGAGGCATTCGTGGCGTTTGCTAGCGGGGCATCCGGCATGGAGTTTGGGGAAGGCGTGCCCGCGGCGGTGCGCATCGCGAGCCGCAGGGATGTCTCGCGCTTACCCCACATAGAAAAAGTCCTTTTCGAAAGGGGCTACCGCCTTGCCCAGTGTGGTGATCCGGCTGCGTGGGTCGAGGCTAATAAGGAGGAAACGATCGGTGTCCAGGTCGAGCAGGTAGCTCAATTCCTCGAGCAGTGATCTTTTCTCCGCCTCGGAAAGCATGACCTCGAAAACGGATTCCTGCCCACCGAGTGCGTACTGGCGCACGGCCTTCAAGGCATCGCGCAGGCGCTTGGGGTCGGTGATGTCGTAACAGGCGAGGTGGAAATAGCGCGTGGTCATGGCTTATTGAACTCCTGTTCGTTGATCGTGGCGGAGATGGCAAGCTTGCGGTTGTAGCGGTTAGCCCGTGTGTTGCTAGTTGGTGGGGGAGAATTTTTTGCGCGCGGAGGTTTCCATGCCCTCAGTGATCGATGCGTGGCCCCAGTTGTCTGAACTCGAATATTTGCGCGGCGAGGAGTTCAGCGAGGTGAAGCACGAGTACATCGGCGGTCGCGTGTATGCGAAGCTCGGCGCCACCGACCGGCATGGGCTGTTGACTGGCAACTTGTTCGCAGCACTCCATAGCCACCTACGCGGCAAGCCGTGCCAGGTGTTTGCAAGCGACATGAAGGTCAAGCTGTCCGTTGCCGGCGAGACGATCTTCTACTACCCGGACATCCTCGTTTCACGCTGCGCAGATGACCGCGAACGGTTATATCGGCAGCACCCTTGCCTGATCGTCGAGGTGTTCTCCGAAGGCACCGACCGCATCGACCGGCGCGAGAAATTCCTGGCCTATCAAACCTTGGAAAGCCTCAGCGAATATCTGTTGGTGGACCAGGAGCGCATCGCCCTGGCGCTGTTCCGTCGCGAACGCGGCTGGAAGCCGGAGGCGTTGGCCTCGGGTGATGTGCTCGTGCTGCCCTCGGTGGAGTTCACCCTGCCGGTTGCGGCGATTTATGAGGGGGTGCCGCTGTAGGGCATGCGCCGGGCAGGCCCAACCGAATGCGGGCAGCGTCACCATTCGTGACGAAGCGGCCCAAAGTTTTCGTACCCGCCCGGTTTGTGCTGGTACAGCATCACACGGCAGCCGTTGGCGAATTCTGCGCCGACCAGCGCCGCTGCGACCGCGGGCCCGGCGTGGAAAAAGTGCAGCGTGTCCACGCCCTGCGCCATCAAGCGGTTCGCCGCGGAACGGATCTCATCGATCAGCGCTGACATGTGAGCGGGTTTGAGCGGGTCGTCCCGGACGATGGTGACGATTCGCTCTTGCGGTATGTCTTTTAGTGCCTCCTGCTGAAGTCGGAAATTCTCGACATCGGCCTGGATGTTTTTGCCGGGGAGCATGTCGAGCACGAGCATGCCGGGTCGCTCGCCCGGCTGGCGGCGGATGGCGCGAAACCAGCGCCGGCGCCGCCGCCGGGAGCCGACGACGACATCAAACCACGTCCAGACGACGGGAATGGCGAGGAGTACGCCAATCCAGATGCTGATGGGGTCGAGGAATTCGGTGGTGAATTCGGAGAGGGTTTGCCACATGGGTGCGCTCGTGTCGGGCTCGTTGGGTTCAGCGGCTCGCGGATGGGAGGCGGCGAGCCTCGATGGCCTCGAGGATTTGCGTCAGCGTTTTCCGCATTTCGCGTTCATCGAGGAGGATCCGCTGGGTTTCCTGCTTGGTGCCGCGTGAGCCATGGGCGATCTGATTGCGCAGGTCTCGCAACAGGAAGTATCGCTCGCGCTCTTCTGTGGTTCCTGATTTGCGCAATCTTGCTTCGTAGTCGTTGCGTGCTTATTCACGTTGCTCGTAGTCCTCGACCGCGTAGCGGTGCTGTTGGCACAACCGTGTGACGACGGATTCAAAGGCGTGGAGCACGGAGCGTAGGTAGTCGCGGCGCTCGAGGGCGTCTTGGGCCAGGCGGACTTGTTTTTCGAATTGCTTGTCTTCGTTGATCCAATCGAGCCGCTCGCGGATGAGCGGCATGAGCAGTTCCACCTCGGGCGCCACGCCGGGGTTAGGCTGCGAGTCCATCGCGCTGATGGCCTTGCGCAACTGACCGGTCGCCTGGCCTACGTTCAGGATGTTTTCGAAGTAGGCGGCAGACTGCAATGCGTTGGCCGCCGGTTTGTTCATTTCCCCGTTGCTCAGCAGGGGCGCAAACACCCCGTAGTCGCCGTCTTTGTCGAAACTCGCAAGGGCCTGAAGCGCATCCGCGAGCCGCAGAAGTCCGCTTAAGTTGTGGACAGTGGCCAGTTTGGTCTCTTCGTCGAAGGCGCCGTACCAAATGGCAGTGATCTTGGCGTCGCGGGCGGCTCGCACGTAGAGCGCGGCGAGCAACGCAAGCATGGGTAAGTGGCGGAAACCGTGCGTGATGTCGAGGTGACCGGTCTCGCCCCGTGGCACGACGCTGCCGATGACGCGGATCAGCTCGACTTGTTCGGGTTCCGTCCGGCAGTAGGGAATCAGTCGTAGTTCCACTTCACAGCCGAGGTGGTGCGAGAGCAAGGGGGCCAAAGTCTGGAGGTCTGCGTCGCTTACCTGCCGGCCCTCGACCGCTCGGATGAGCTGGATGCGGGCCTCGGTTTCGGCGTCGCCCAGGGCGAGGTCGCCTTCGAACAGGTGGTCCCACATGCTGCCGCTAGTGCCGAGAATCACCATGCGCTCGGGCTTTAGCCGACGTTGCAGCGCTCAGCCGAAAAAGGCCACGGACTCCGCCAGCGGCCCGTCGCCGAAGTCGTAGCTGGTTGGGCGGTAACCACTTTGTGTGCGTGGCACTCGGCCGAGCAGGGTGATGAGCGTGGTCATGGTGTTTATATGGACGCCTCCCGTTTGCCAAGATCGGTTTGGGTGTGCTGGGACAGATAGGCTGCAGTTTTATATCCGGCCTGTAGTGCAGGCGGATGCCTGCTGGCCCTGATGGAATCCGCGCAACCCGCGCCTCATTTCTCC
>CAYSFW010000044.1:0-19626 GCA_964430355.1 uncultured Thiotrichales bacterium | reverse complement strand
CCGACCCCCCGCACCTCAACAAGGTTGCTCGTCGGCCGCGACAGATGGGTATAAGGGACAGCGCACACCCCGCTCGAAGGCCCCGAGCGTATCGAATCCGGTTGGTGGGACGGGCAGGATCAGCGGCGCGACTACTACATCGCGCTCTCCAGCCGGCGACAGCGTCTGTGGATATTCCAGCAAATCGGCGCGGCCTCGCCGTGGTTCCTGCACGGAGTCTTCGGCTGATGGGCGAGACGACGAGCGTGGAACCGGCCTATGCGGAACTCCACTGCCTGAGCAACTTCACCTTCCTGCGCGGCGCCTCGCACCCCGCCGAGCTCGTGCGGCGGGCGATCGAGCTGGGCTATACAGCGCTGGCGCTGACCGACGAGTGCTCGCTGGCGGGCGTGGTGCGCGCGCACCGGGCCGCCCAGGGCAGCGCGCTGAAGCTGATCATCGGCAGTGAAATCCGGCTCCACGACGGCCCCACCGTGGTGCTGCTGGCAACCAACCGCGAGGGCTACGCGCAGCTCTCGGCGCTGATCACCCGCGGCCGGCGGCGGGTGGCGAAAGGGCACTACCGGCTGTGCCGGGACGACCTGCACGAGCCGCTCCCCGACTGCCTGTGCCTGCTGATCCCCGATGCCGCCGACTTCGACCGCACTCCCACAGAAATCGGCTGGGTGCAGTCCCTGTTCCCCGGCCGCTGCTGGCTCGCCGTAGAGCGCCTGCACCTGCCCGGCGAACTGCGCCGGCTGGAGCAGCTGGAAGCCTGGAGCACGCAAACCGGCATCCCGCTGGTGGCCGCCGGCGACGTACACATGCACCGGCGCGGCCGCCGCGCGCTGCAGGACCTGCTGACCGCAATCCGCCTCAACACCCCCGTGGCCGAGGCCGGCTTCGCGCTGTATCCGAATGGTGAGCGGCACTTGCGCCCGCGCCACGTGCTCGCCGCGCTGTACAAGCCGGCTTGGCTTGCGGAGAGCGTGCGCATCGCCGCGCGCTGCCAGTTCAGCCTGGATGAACTGCGCTACGAGTACCCGGACGAACTGGTGCCTGAGGGGCTGACCGCCAGCGCGCACCTGCGCAACCTGACCGAAGCGGGCATCCGCCACTACTGGCCGGCTGGCGCCCCGGACAAAGTCCGCCGCCAGATTGAGCACGAACTGGCGCTGATCAGCGAGCTGCGCTACGAGCACTTCTTCCTCACCGTGCACGACATCGTGCGCTTCGCCCGCGAGCGCGGCATTCTCTGTCAGGGCCGCGGCTCGGCGGCCAATTCCGCGGTCTGCTACTGCCTGCACATCACCGCGGTCGATCCCGCGCGCAGCACGATGCTCTTCGAACGTTTCATCTCCCGCGAGCGCAACGAGCCACCGGACATCGACGTGGACTTCGAGAGTGCGCGACGCGAGGAGGTGCTCCAGTACATCTACGGCAAATACGGCCGCCATCGCGCCGCGCTGGCCGCAACGCTCATCACCTACCGGCGCAAGAGCGCGCTGCGCGACGCGGGCAAGGCGCTGGGGCTCAGTCTGGAGCAGATCAGCCGCCTGAGCGGCTCGCTGGCGTGGTGGGAGAAAAACCTCACCGACGCGCAGCTACGCGAGGCCGGCTTCGAGCCGGACAACCCGGCGATACGACGGCTGCTGGTCCTGGTGCGGGAGCTGGTCGGCTTTCCGCGGCACCTCTCGCAACACGTCGGCGGCTTCGTGATCGCGCGGGACGCGCTCTCGCGGCTGGTGCCCGTGGAAAACGCCGCGATGCCCGAGCGCAGCGTCATCCAGTGGGACAAGGAGGACCTCGAGGCGCTCGGCCTGCTCAAGGTCGATTGCCTGTCGCTCGGCATGTTGTCCGCCATTCATCGCAGCTTTGACCTGCTGCGCGCGCATTGCGGGCTCGACTACGACCTTGCCAACATTCCTGCTGAAGATCCGGCCGTCTACCGCATGATTCAAAAGGCCGACACGGTCGGCGTGTTCCAGATCGAATCGCGCGCGCAGATGAACATGCTGCCGCGCCTCAAACCCGCCTGTTTCTACGATCTGGTCATCGAGGTGGCGATCGTGCGACCCGGCCCCATCCAGGGCGAAATGGTGCACCCCTACCTGAAACGCCGGCAGGGCAAGGAGCCCGTGGACTATCCGAGCGAGGCCCTGCGGCCTGTGCTGGAGCGCACGCTCGGCATCCCCATTTTTCAGGAACAGGTGATGTCGATCGCTATGGTCGCCGCGGGCTTCAGCGCCGGCGAGGCGGACGAATTGCGGCGCGCCATGGCCGCCTGGGGCAAGTCCGGCGACCTCTCGCTGTTCCGCGAAAGGCTCATCAGCGGCATGCTGAACAACGGCTACGACGCGCCCTTCGCGGAAAAGATCTACGGCATGATCAAGGGCTTCGGCGCCTACGGCTTTCCGGAATCGCACTCGGCAAGCTTTGCCCTGCTGGCCTACGTGTCCTGCTGGCTCAAGTGCCATCACCCGGCCGTTTTCGTCTGCGCCCTGCTCAACAGCCAGCCGATGGGCTTCTATGCCCCGTCGCAGCTCGTGCAGGACGTCAGGCGTCACGGCGTCGAGGTGCTGCCCGTGGATGTCTGCCACAGCGACTGGGAATCGACGCTGGAACGCAATGCCCGGGGCGAACTGGCGCTGCGCCTGGGCCTGCATCTCGTCAAGGGACTCAGCGAGACGACCGCAAGAGCACTCACCGAGGCCAGGCGGCAACGGCATTTCGCGAGCCTCCACGACCTGCACCAGCGCCTGCGCCTGAACAGGAAGGAAAGCCGTGCGCTGGCCGCCGCAGATGCGTTTTACAGCCTCGCTGGCGACCGCCATCGCGCGAGCTGGGAGACCCTGGGGATCGAGACGCAACCGGGCCTGTTCGCCGACCTGCCCACACCGACACCGGACCACACCCCCCTGCCCGCCCCGGCGGAGGCCGACGATATCGTCGCCGACTACGCCCACCTCGGCCTGACCCTGCGGCGCCACCCCATGGCACTGCTGCGCCCGCATTTCGACCGCCTCGGCTGGCGCTCATCCAGAACCCTGGCGCGATGCCCGAGCGAGAGCCGCACGCGCGTCGCCGGCATCGTCACCAACCGTCAGCACCCCAACGCGGGCGGCACGATCTTCATCACCCTGGAAGACGAGTTCGGCAACATCAACATCGTCGTGTGGCAACGGGTGGTTTCCAGGTTCAGAGGTCCCGTCCTGCACGGCCGCCTGCTCATGGTGGAAGGCAAGCTGGAACGCGAGGACCGCACTACACACCTCATCGCCGAGGCCATCCACGACCACACGGCCTGGCTGGGGCGCCTGCCAACCGTCTCAAGGGATTTTCATTGACGCACGGTCGTAAAACCCAGCTCCTCCCATGCCTGCATGCCACCGCGGTACCACTTCAGCTTCTCGGACGGGTATCCGAGGTTGAGCAAAAACTTGATGTTGGAAGGTGACTGTCCGCACCAGGGGCCGTTGCAAAAGAACACGAGCGTCTTGGGCGCATTGAAGTTCCACAGGCCGTCGTGATAGACCGCGTCGAAATCGAATTGCAGCAGTTCCGCGATCGACTTGGGGGTCGCATGCGCCGGATCGAGTTTCGTGTACGGGACGTTGACCGATCCCGGAATGGTGCCCAGTTGGGTAAACGCCTCCGTGCGCGAATCGATCACCATGACGGTGGTGTCACCGTCACTGACCCGCCGCAGGTAGTCGAGCAACTCCAGTTCGCCGATCGTTTCCACGCCGGGATGCAGGCGCATGGGCTGCACACAGAACGGCGGGCAGTCGCGCGCGGTTTGATCGAACGGCGGTTCGATCGTGTGCGCCGGGTCCTGATGACGCATCACGATCACCTCCCGGCCCTTGTGCTTGACCTTGAGGTAGGGCAACCGCTCGGTGATCTTCACTCGCAGGTCGTTGAGGTCATAAACGTCTTTACTTGGGTCCGCTGCCAAGGCGGGCATGCTGCTCAGAACTGACGAAATAAAGACCGCCGAGAGGGCGCGGACACATCGCAGGTGAGGCGAAGTTTTCATCGGTTGCTCCTCTTGCCTGTACGACCCCTGAGGGGTGCGCGAGCACCCTCACGGCACGGATGATTCTCACGGTGACTGCTTGGCAAAGAACGCTGCCAGGTTCTCCATGTCCTGATCGGACAAACCCTTCGTCATGGCTTCCATCGTGGCATTTTTTCGCTCCCCCTTCTTGTAGGCGTGCAGCGCCTTGAGCAGATCGGCTTCCGGCTTGCCCTTGATTGGCGGTGCGGCCGGTCCGGAATGACAACCGAGGCAGGCGCTCGCCTTCTTCTGCCCAGCCTCCGGATCTCCACCGGCCGTGGCAGCGACGTTGAATGTGAGCAACAAGGATGCACTGGTAAGGATGACGGTCTTTGACAGGGACACGAGAGGAATCTCCTTGGGTTGCCCGAGCAGTGGGCACAGGTTGGTTGAAATAGAGGTTATCCGTGGGCGCGACTCCCAGTGCCAATCCACCTCGCGCGGTCCTCGACCGTCTATTTCTGGCGGCCTCGTCACGACGCAGATGGCAACCGGGAACCGCGCCGACGGATCACTTTGCGCGCGGCGCCGCAGCAACCCGCTCGCCAACGCCCACGTCAAAAGTTTTTTCGAGCACTTCCATTTCGATCGTCGGCACCGTGAGCTTGCCCTTTCCCAGAAGGTGATCGACGAAGTGTTGAGAAAACGACCGGTAATTGAGCCTTGCGATCACCTTGACCTTCCGGCTGCCGTCCGGGACGTTGAAGGCATATTGCCCATAGCGGTGACCCTTCGGGGGAATGGTCGTACGATTTTCGAAGGCCGCAACATGCCAGATGTACTCGGCCGGTTTGCCATGCTTGTCCACGGCGTAGGACTTGAACATCACCGCTTCGGGATCCACCTCGTTGTGGTCGTCTAGCGCGCCCGATCGCAACAAGGTATTGCCGTTCTCGTCGAGTACCGTCACGTCAAGCCAAAGCTCGCGGATGTGGGTCAGGCTGGTCGGGATTTCGTGGCCCGCACGCCGGTTGGTGACCTTGATTTTCAGTTCGTGAAGTGGGCCGTTGACGCGTTTGAGCGCGAGGTCGAGTTCCGCGACGTTTTGCAGGCGCTGGCGCGCAACGTCAGCGTGGTTCGATGCGTCCTCGTTGAGCAGGGCGGTGATGACGGCGTTACCGCCCACGAAGCCATGGCCATGGACCACGTCGCGCTCCCTTTCGGAACCGATGCCCGCGTAGCCGCCCAATTGGTGGTTATCAAGACGGGCGGCGGGCTTGAGCTCGTCGGCCACGCGGATGGCGGTCTCCACGGGCACCATGTGGCAGTCCTGGCATTGCACGCCGTTCTGCGCGTAGACGGAGTATTTCCACTCATCATAGGTGCGCTCGAGCGGAAAGCCGTTGAGCGGATTGAAGATGTTGTGGCAGTTTCCGCAGAAGTCCGCCTTCGTGTGGTGCTCCGAGTAGGCGGTCTCGTGGTACGGCGATTTCGCATCCTTGAGCGGCCCGCGCTTGACCGGCCCAGGCGATGAGATATAGGAGCCGTTGCCATGTTCCAGCGCGGCCGTCTGCAGCAGATTGGTGCCGGATATCGTGTGGCAGACGTCGCAAAATACGCCGTTCTGTGCGATTTCTGGTGCCTTGAATCCACCGTGTTCAGCCAGCTTGGGGTCGAACTCGACGCTGCCGGTTAGCATACCTACCGGCACGTGGCACCCACCACATAGGTTTCCGATCTCGCCTCCCAGTTCCTTCTCCGCGAGCGCCCACTCAGCCTGGAAGATCGGGTCCTTGAAACTGTTCGAGTGCATGGACCCCTTCCACCCTTGATACTGGGTGGGGTGGCAGCCGGCGCACACAGCGGGGTCTTCCCAGTCGGTGGGTTTGAGCTTGCGTCCGGCGTCGGTGGTCGCCTGGGAAGGCGGAAACGTTTGCACGCCCCGTCCCGGCACATGAGCTGCCTCGCTGGACTCCGACCTGACCTCCCTGGGAACCGCGGCTTTCGTGTCTGCAGGACCTGAGGGCGGCGAAACGCGTTCGCAGCCGACCCCTGTGATCGTCAACCCCGTAACCAGCACCAGGGTGCGGATTAGAAGCCTGCCTCGATGTGCAAGAGCGATCATGGCTAGTTACCTCCGAACACGTTTGTTGGCGGCTGTTTGTGGCACGACTAGGTGAAAAGGTCGCGCGTAATGTTGGTGTACCAGGCAAATGCATAAGCGGCCTCGGCACTGCGAGCCGTAAGGTCATCGGCCGGGCTGACACCGCCAGCTCCCTCCACGCTGATCGCCTTGCCTTCCTTGAGCTCATAGACGCCGGCCACAGAGATGCCCCATTCGGGTGACACCAGGCTGTAGCAGGTGTTGATCCAGTGCGGGTTCTCCGCCGGCGCCTGACCATTGAGCAACGCAACGACAGCCGCTGCGCAAACCTTGCCTTCGGAATTAGCGGCATAGCCGGATTTCGGTAGTGGGCTCTGGATCGCCGCGTCACCGATGACGTGAACGCGCTTGTGCAGCGTCGACTCCCAGGTGCGCTGATCCACCGGACACCAGCCGGTGTCGTTGGCGAGCCCCGCGTCGCGGGCGATCTTGCCCGCCTGCTGCGGAGGGATGATGTTGATGACGTCCCCTTGGTGCTTGTCGAACTCCCCCATTACAGTCATACCTTTGACATCCACCGCAAGCACCGCGCCGTCCTGCGCCTTGGGGATGATCTGGATCATGCTCTGGTCGGTACCGAAGCCGTAGAACTTCGCCCAGCCCTGTTCGAATAGCTTCTGTTTGGAAAACGCATCCTTGGCGTCCAGTAGCAGGATCTTGGATTTGGGCTTATGCCGCTTGAGGTAATGCGCGATCATGCCCACTCGCTCGGGCGGCCCCGGCGGACAGCGGAAGGGGTCGGGCGGGGCGCTCACGATCACCACACCCCCGTCCTTCATGGCGTGCAACTGCTTGATCAATACCTCCGTCTGCGGCCCTGCCTGCCAGGCGTGGGGCATGACCTCCATCGCCGCTTCGTCGTACCCCTGAATCGCGCCCATCTTAAAGTCGATACCCGGCGAGACGATCAACCGATCGTAGGTGAGCTCACCACCTCCCTTGAGTCGCAGCTTGCGCGCGGCGGGATCGATCGCGCTCACCCAGTCATGCACGATCTTGACCCCGTGCTTGGTCTTCAACGCCTCGTAGTTGCGGGTGATGTCGGTCATTTGTTTCAAGCCGCCGATGACCCAGTTGCTCCCAGGGCAGGTCACATAGTGTTGCTTGGGCTCGATGAGCGTCACCTCGATCGAAGGATCGAACCAGCGCACGTACTTCGCTGCTGTTGCGCCGCCGAATCCACCGCCGATCACCACGACCTTCGCGCCCTTGGCTTGACCGGTCGCGATACCTGCATTGCCAAGCAGCGTGGCCCCTGTCGCAAACCCGGTGAGTTTGAGGAAGTCTCTTCTCGTGAACGTATTCATTAGTTTCGTTGCCTCACTTCAAGCTGGCGAAAAATGCCGCGGTGGCCTTGATCTCGTCGTCGCTGAACCCTTTTGCAATACGGCCCATGATCGTCGAGGGGCGCTTGCCGCTCTTGAACTCCAGCAGCGCGGTCTCAAAGTAGTCCGCGGGCAGGCCCTTGATCATCGGGGGAATGGCTGTGGCGCTCATGCCTTCGGTACCGTGGCAGCCCATGCAGGCCAGGCCAATCAACTTGCCTGTGTCGCCCGCATCGGCGCTCGCCTGGCCAACTGGCAAGGCGAGCGCTAGCGCAGCAAGGAACAGAGAACTTTTCGTCATGCAGACCTCCGGGGTGGAACGAGGACGGGGCGTGACCCCCCATTACCCGGATGACGATACGACAAGATCGGGGGCTTCGAACTAACCTAGGTTAATGCGGCGATCAGGGTGTCAGTGGCGAAATCGTGATGACGCAATGGCGCTGATCGTTCGCTGGAGGTCCTTATGAAAGCTCACCTTCTCCACTGGCCTTTGCCCCGCAAGATGCCTGATGCCTCGGCATGCACCCGCTGCGATGAATGCCCGGTGCGGGCGATGGCCCTGTTCAGCAAGGTGCCGCTGAAGAATCTCGCCTGGACCCAGGATTACCGGCGCTCGCAACTGGTGCTTGGCGCCCGCGACCATCTGTTTCAGCAAGGTGAGCGGCACGAATTCGTCTACACGTTGTTTCTCGGGTGGATGAAGATCTATAAGACTGCACCATCGGGCAAGAATCAGGTGCTGCGCTTCGCGCTGCCGGGGGATTTTCTGGGATTCCACGGTGACATAGCTGGGCCGGTGAGCTATTCAGCGCAGGCACTGACCAACTGCATCGTCTGCGCCTTCCCGCGTAACCGGATCATGGATTTGATGAATCGCGAGCCCGCGATTGCCATGCAGCTCATGCAGATGAACCACCGTGTCATGAGCGTCTGTCAGGAGTACCTCATGAGCACCGGCACGCGCAGCGCCAAAGAAAGCATCGCGTTTTTGCTGATCGAGCTGGTCCATCGCCTGCGCCTGGTCCGCAAGTTCCGGCCAGAACCGGAGGAAATAGACAACGCCTACACCATTCCGATCACCCAGGACGACATAGCTGAGGCCGTGGGTATTACCCCGATCCACGTCAACCGTACGCTCCAGCAGATGAAGCAAGATGGCCTGCTGCGCTGCTCGCACCATCGCCTCGAGATCCATGACGAAGCCGCGTTGATCCGGCTGGCAAATTTCGATCCCGTGGCGATCGGCTACGGGGAGATGGTGTGATGGCCGCGGTGCCGGGGCATCAACGGTCCAGAAAAGCACGTAACCGCATGAGCGATGTTGCGGATGAGCACCTTGCGCAGACTGCCCCGTCTGCGACGAGAACGCCTCAGACGCATCAAACCGCCCTGGGGGAGCTCATCTGCCCATCCATGGCCGCAGCCCTGCGATCGAGCTTGAAGCTTGCAGAGATCACCGCGGCAGCGACCCAGTTGCCCAGGCAATCCCCGCGCAGCGAGCTACTCCAGTGGCCCGACACGGTGAGCGAACCAGCGCCGGCTTGGCTTGGTGCAACAACTCGCTAGACAAAGGCAGGCACGCGCGCCTTGCCCCCAGAATCTGTGCCGATGACTAGGACTTCGTACGCGTGCCGATATCGGCGGTGGCATGCCCTTCCTCCGCAACATCCTCCCACCCAGTGATCATCGCTTTGATGTGTGCAAGTGGGGTGTGGCCGGTGGTGGTCAGATACACGTGCACGATGAAAAAAATCAGCATCATGAACGCGCCCACCGTATGCATGAAGGCAACCTCGGGCAGGCCGAACAACGTTACGGACTCGCGCCAATCGGCGTAGAACAGGTAGGCGATGCCGCTGATCCAGATGATGGGGTTGATGAGCAGCTTCACGGCGAGGTAGGCGATACGCTGCAACGGATTGTGCTTGCGCTCGGGCACCACGCGGTAGGGGTGTGGCCGGCCGAGGAAGATATCGTAGCTGTAGTACTTCACGATGTCGCCGATGCGGTCGAACGTGGGGATGTACTGCTTCCACTCGCCGGTGGTGAAGTGCCAGAAGATCGCGAAGATCCACAGTCCCACCAGCATCCAGGCGGCGAAGGTGTGGGCGCTTACCGCGCTCTTGAAGCCGAGCAGTTTGTAGGCGCCGTGGATCTCGAAGCCGGTAACCAGCATGGTGATGATCAGCGCGGCCTGCGACCAGTGCCAGAAGCGTTCGAAGCGTTTGAACAGGTAGATGCGCTCAGCCATGGTGGTGCCCCTTGCGGTGTTTGTCGCCAGCGATGACGCGGATCAGCGCGTGGCCAATAACGCCGAGCAGCGCGAGCCCGGCGAGCGTGAAGCCGATCAGGTCGAGCCACGGCCAGCGGTCGCGACCCGGGATGTAAACCCCCTCAATGTTCTTGAGCCGCCCGTTACGGCTGTGGCACTGCTTGCATTCGAGGGCGTCGTCCTTGGGCGCGACCATGTGAGTGATCGGCCAACTCATCTCCGTTTTCACGAAGCCGTACTCACCGCTGAAGTTCCCGCCGGCGGCGGCCATGCCGGCCTTGAGGGATTTTTCCCAGTCGAAGTTAGACCAGAAGGCGGAGTCGTCGTCCCCGAAGGTGTGCGGGACAAGGAGCGTCTTGGTGACCTTATCGTACGGCTGCGCGCCGCGGAACACCTTGACCGGCCAGATGCGGCCATCCTGCGGGGTGCCCTCGAAGGTATTGATTTTGGTAACCCTCTCCGGATTGAGCCTGTCCGTCGCCAGCGTGTACTTCACCGACCCGTTGAACCAGATGTATTCCGGAATCTCATAGGTGCCGTAGCGGAAGTCGCCCTTCTTCGAGTCGTAGGACACGCGGCCTGCGCTGTCCTTAGTGGTGAAGGGCTTGCCGTCCGCCGTGAGCTTGCCGGCGGTCGACCAGTCCCACAGCGTCTTGGTGCCGATGCCGCCGCGCGCGAAAGTCGGCACGTGGCAGGTCTGGCAGGCAACCTTGGCCGTGTGGTCGTTGAGTTTCGCTTCCTCGGCCTTGTGGGGCTTCTGACCGTGGCAGGCCTGGCAGGTCACCGGATTGCGGTCACCGTGCGAGCCACGCAGGATCGCCCCTCCCTTGTCCACGGCCGTCGGCGCGTAGCGGCTGCCCGAGACTTGGTGGCCCGCCGTGGAATGGCACGTGGCACAGGAGAAATTCAGGCCCTTGGCGTCCATGTGCACGTCGAGATACTTCGGCGGATTTTTCATGGAACTGTCCAGATCGCCGTGCTTGACCGCGTCTCCGCCACCCCCGTAGAAGTGACAGGCACCGCAGGTCGCACGGCTGGTCTTACCGATGTTCTGTGCAATGAACTTCAGGTCGGTCGCCGGGACGATCTTGCCAGAGTGCGGTGGGTACTCCGTGTCCTTGTATGGCGGGTGTCCGGCGAAGCCGGGCAGCTTGCGGTACTTGCCCGTGGTGTCGTGGCAGACCAGGCAGTCGACATTCTCCTGATTGGAGAAGTCGAACTTTTCATCCTTCCAGCCATAGCCCACGTGACAGGCGGTGCAAAACTGGTAGTTTGAAGGCACCGCGGTGCAGAAGTTGTTGACGATGTGCCGCTTGCCGAGGTGCTGGCCGCTGTCCGGGTGCAGGTATTCCCACGTCCAGTGCTTGGTGGCCTGGATCTGTTTGGCGGCCTCGGTGTGGCAGGACAGGCAGGCGGCGGTGACCTCCGGACCGGATTTGAAATCCTTCTGTAGCTCCTTGAGCTTGGTGTGATCGGTCGTGGAGTTGCCCAGATTACGCTTGGGCGCGGCGGCCTCGGCCGCCGGCGCGGGAGCGGCCAAGGCTGGCGAGGCTGTTGCTTGCGCGGCCGCAGGCGCCTTGGCTGCCGGCTCGGGCACGGCTTGCGCGGTCAAAGCCAGCAGCAACGCCAGCCAAAGGAAGTTTTTCAGGATTCGCATGACGTCACCCCCCGTGCTCAGCAGCCACCACCGCCCGTGCCGCCCTCACCCCCGCCGGAGCCCGGCTTGTCCTTGATCATCGGCGGCGGCGGCAGATTCGGGTCGAACTCGAGAAAACGCTGCTGGTCGGCTGCCACCTCGGACATGATGCTGCCGACCATCGGCCCGAACAGCCGCCCGAGCAGCCCCGCGTTCATCGTCCCGATGTAGATCTTGCCGTCGTTCTTTTTGTAGACCGAGATCTTGCAGGGCATGAGGATGGAGAGAAAGCGCAGATCGTCATCCTTGAGGATCGGCTTCGAGTAGCGCGTGCTGCACGCCTCGATCATCATCACCGGCAACACGTTGCCGCCCTCGGCCTCGATGGGTCGCGCCGCGTTGCGCAGCCCCATCAGCGACCAGCCATTGCCCGCGCCCTGAATGTTGTGCTGGATGCGTGCAACGGTCTCTTCAAGCCCATAGGGACTCTCGCGTTCCTTGAACATCAATCCACCCGCCACGTCGGCCATGACCAGCACGGTTGCCACGACACCCAACACAAAGCCGCCTAAGACCTTCAGCATGATCGCACCTCACCCTCTCTTGCCCGCCATTTGGATAACACGGCGCCGACGAATAGCCCCACCCAGCTTTCTCGCACACACAGACCGAGCCCCATTCGGCTTTTATGAAAAAACCGAGTCAAACATCACCAGAACGGTCGATACGCCCATGATTATCCATGTGATCCACAAAGTACCCTTGATCTATCTCAATGCGCGCTCAGATTGGAAACCTTCTTCTACCAGCCTTTATCGGCCTGCCAGCAGAAACTGACTTGGCCCAAGGAGATCAATCACAGGAAAAACGAAAGAATATTTTAAATTTCTAATAAATTGTTTTGTGGCTACCCCTGATGCAACGCCGCGACTACTCCAACACCCGGCCATTGCCACGGTTTGCGGGCTGGGTTAGTGTTCACGGCGCATGCCTTTGAAAGTTCAATACTAAGCAAACCGCACTACCCAACCACACTGGAGGATCATTGATGAAAACTGCTCACGTCCTGGCCCTCGGCGCGCTGATCGGACTTCCTGCAATCACGAGCGCCGGCACCTTTATGGATGCCGACTGGGCCAAGCAAGCCTGTGAAAAGTGGAACCAGACCCCAGCGTTGACCAACGAGCTGGCCGGCGAAGTCTGGATGGACAACAATGCAGGCCGCGGCTACAAAGTGCTTCACCTCTACCGCACGCACTGCGGCGAAAACACCAAGCAGCAGCTCACGATCTCGGCGAAGGACGGCAAGGCCATCTGCACCTATGGCGGTGCGCCGACTGAAAAGAATTTCAGTCCAAAGTCCGACTACCTCATGCACGCCACCGATGAGCACTGGGCCTGCATGGGCAAGGGTGATTTTGGCTGCGGCCCGATGGGCGCGATGATGTCCGGCAAACTCAAGTTCACCGGGCCCAAGATGGAGGCCATGGGCGTGATGGGACCATTCGAGAGCTTCCTGCGTCTGACCGGCACGGTTGCGGGTGACACCTCGAGCTGCCCAAGCGCCCAGTAACAAGGTTTCCGGCACTGGCAACGAAAAGGCCCGCAATGCGCGGGCCTTTTCGTTGTGCGGGGCGGTGAGGCGAGCGACTGACCGTTACCGCGATGTGGGCGCATCCAATTTCGGCGGAACGACGGGCAGCCCGTGTGCGATCCAATCCAGAATGCCACGCTCGACGTTGTAGACCTTTTTGTATCCCAACTGATTCACGAGCGCCTCGGCGGCCGTGCGGGTTCGGCTGCCGGTACGGCAGACCAACACGACGGGATCCTCCGGGTTGACCAGCTCGCCCAGGCGCGGGACGAAGTCCGGGTTCACGCCACCGTAAGCCTGGAACAGGGTCAGCAGATGGCTGCCCTCGATCACACCCGTTTGCAGCCACTCCTGCGGGGTACGGATGTCGATCACTGGCACCCCTTCCTCCAGCAACTTTTTCGTCTCGAGCGCCGAAACGTCGGTGTAAGGGGCTTTGGCCCAGGCGTGCGGGTACATGGTGCTTAACTCCAGAAAACAGGGAATATCAGAATATTCTAACTCACCCTGTCGGCGCGTCTGCAATGGAGGAGCGCCGATAGGGTCTTGCCGTGTGACCGACTCACGGAAAATCGGATGAACCCGCAAACGATCCGGTTGAACGAAATCGTCCACGGTCTGTCTCTAATGACAGCTGGGTTACGAATGTCCAAAAAAACCCGGAACAAATCCGGGTTTACGCGGCTGGAGTGTGGGGCGCCGCAAACCACCCCGACGGAGGACTCGCCGACACGCCTAACCTCGACCCCCCGATCTCGGCAAGGCGTGCTGGGTGATTCTTGACCTCTCCACACCCCAGCAACGTGCGTGACGCCTCGCGCCCGCTAGACTGACAAGGGCCTGGGCGATGACTTCGCAGAGTTGCGGGCGGGGCACTGCAGACGAGCGTCGCATGATACGAGGCCCAGTCTCACTGATGACTCACGCCGTAGCGCAGACACGCTTGCCCCCGCGGCAACAGCTGACTATTCCCCTCAGATCCCGGTCACGAATCGCCGCTCGCCTGGCGCTTCAAGTCGAGTGTGGTACTCCCCGGCTCGACCCCAAAATGCTCGGCCAGCATGCGACGACATCGCGAGAAGGTGTCCAGCGCCTGGGCTCGGTCGCCCACATGCAGACAGGCCCGCATCAGCATCTGGTAAGGGCGCTTCGCTACGCGGATGACGGTCGATGAGCGCCTCGAGCAGACCCAGGGCCTCCCGGGGTTCGCCGCGCGCCATGAGCCGCTCCGCCAGCTTGAGCGCGGCCTCCAGATAACGCCGCGCGAGCCGCTCGCGCGTGGCCATCAGCCAGGGCTGCGGCGCCTCACCCTCTAGAAACTCACCCCGATACAGCTCGACTGCCCGTTGCAGGGTAACCTCGCCTTCCTCACGATCCTCCGCACTCAGGCCGCGCCTGACCAGGGACTCGAACGCCCGTGTGTCAACCCAGCACACGCCCGGGTCCAGCGACAGACGGCCAACTCCCAGTGTCAGTGCGCGCGCATTGCCCAACAGACGGCGCAGACGCGACAGAGCCATGTCGAAGGCGTGCCTGGCGCGGTCACCCTCCTCTTCTGGCCAGAGCGCATCGATCAGCACGGAGACGGGTACGTCCTCACCACCCAGCGCAACGAGACAACGCAGCAGATCCAGGGGCCGCCGCTGGCTCTTGCCTGGCGTGGCGATCAACTGGCCTTCGACCTGAACGTCGAAACGGCCAAGTGTTTCGATGCGCACCGGCCACGGCCAGCTCGGCACGTCGATGCGGGGTGCGGTCAAATCGCGGCGACGAATGAGGGCCCGCACGTAGTCGGTCTCGATCCCCTCCTCGAGGGCCACGGCAAGCACCCGGGCGAATGGCTTGGGCAGCCACGCCGGCGCGGTGTTGAAATAACCCTCCCGACTGCCGGTGCGCAGCACCTCGCGCAGCGCCGCCAAGGCATCACTCCGCCGCCCCTGCTCCAGGTACGTCCAGGCGAGCGTCAACCCGGCTGAAAACTGCAGCAGTGGACTCGGCATGCTCCGCGCGAACTCGATGCAGCGCAGCAGGCAGTCCTCGGCCTCCCCGTACATCTTCAGGACGTTGTAGCCCTGCGCCAGTGTGAGCAGCGCGTTGTGGGTCGGCCACGGCGCCCAGGCCAGGAAGCTCTGCGTCAGCCGCTCGACGAACTCGCGCACGGCGTGCCCGTCTTCGTCCATCAAGGCCCGTGTGGCCTCCAGCAACAGGTACTCGCCCTGCTCCAGCCGATGGCCCGAACGTACCAGCGAACGTGCCGACTCGAGCGCGGCATCGGCCCTGGCGAGATCCCCCCGATTGAGCGCACAGAACGCCTCCTGCGCGGCTAGCTGGAAATCGCATCGGTGGAAGCCGAGTGCGTCGGCAAACGCCCTGCCGGCGGCGAGCAGTGCAAAGGCCGCATCGTGATCGACTGCCTTCCAGAGCGCGGACGCCCCCCAAGCGCAGAGGTAGAGGTACTCGACCGGTGAACTGCGGGCCGCTTCGTCGTCGACATCGACGCGCTGCAGAACGTACCGGGCATCGAACAACACCCCTTGCCAGTTGTGGACCAGCACCAGCGCGAACGCCAACGCGAGACGCTCGCCGGGGGCCCCGACGCGGTCCACCAGGCTCCGCGCCCGTTCGATCCAGCCGATGACCAGCGGGTGGTCCGGCCGGAACACGAAGAACGACAATCCGGCACGCAGCACCGGGATCTCGACTTCGGGCTTGCGCGGTGGGCCGAATGCCCGCTCGAGCGCCGCGTACCGTCCGATCCAGGCATCAAGCTTGAAACCCTCGTCCCACTTTAGAAAAAAAGTGCCCACCGCCCCTGCCCACGCGAGATAGGCCCCGTCTGCTTCCCGCCGCGCCTCGAACAACGCGAGGGCAGCGCTGTAGTGGGCCAGCGCCTCCTCTGGTCGGGAGTCACTCGCAAGCGCTGACCCCAACCAGAACAACAGCCAGGGTTGATTCTTGAGCACCGATGCGGGCACAGCTCCGATCAGCTGCGCAACCTCGGCGCCCCTGCCAGCGGCAATCCAGCGACGCGCGCACTCGCGCAAGAAATCCGCAAGGCGTAGCCAATCCTCAGACTCCGCCCACAAGGACGCAGCCTCTCTCATGAGACCGCAATCACCAACTGCAACCGCCGCCTGGGCCCTCAGGTGGGCCAGCTCCGATGGAGGCAAGCGCTGTTCCAACGTCCTCAGCAGACACTGGCGCACCAGCGGGTGCATCCGAAACGCCGCCCCTCCCGCGACCGGCGGCTCCACGAACAGGTGATCCACCGCCAGCCGGTCCAACCAACCCACCGCCTCGGGCGCGCTGCACACGCCCCGTAGCAGAGACCGGGTTACTACGGGCAGCACGGCGAGCGTCTCGAGGAAGTGCCGCTGTGACTCCGCCAAGCCACACAGCACGTTGCGCTCGAGATAGGCGTGAATCGCATCACTTCTGCAGTCCGCCGCATTGAGTGCCGCAGTGGCCGGCTCGGCGTGCGCCAGCAACACGAGCGGCGCGGCCCAACCACGGGTCGCCGCGTAATGGCGCTCAGCGACCTCGTCTGACAAACCGAGTGCGCGCGAGACGGCGAGACCCTCACCTCGCGTCAGCAACAGCTCCTGCTTGTAAAGCACTGGGGCCCGACGCAGCGCAAGCAGTTCCTGGACCTCCTGCGGCGGCGCGGCGCGGCTGCCCATCGCCACGATTACCCGCCCGGCGAACCCCCGAACCAATGCGCTGAGGAATGTGACGGCGGCGGCGTCGGCCGAGAGGGCCTCAAGGGCATCAAAGACCCAAACCGACGGCGTTTCGGACCGATCCCGGCACGCCTCGACCAGTCGGGCAGCGGCATCCGCGGCTGCCTGCCGCATTTGACTGACCGGCACGGCACCCGCACCACGCCGCGATTTCGCGGTGTCTGCGACAGCGAAGTCAAACCGGTCGGCCCAGGCACTCCAGGACGGCGCGAAGTCCTCGCAAGCCGGTGCGAAGGCACGCAGAAACGTCGGCAAGTCACTATCCTGCACCGCCACCTGCCACCACAAACAAGACAGACCTCGCGCGGCAACCCAGCTCGAGAGCAGCGCCGTCTTGCCCATGCCCGCCGGGGCTTGCACCCAGATCAGGCCGGAGGCTCGCGCCCCATCCAGGCGTGCAAACAAGCGCTCGCGCGGAATGATGTGCTCAGAGTCCGGCCTATCAAAATGCCTTGGATGCTCGAGCCGTTCAGGGCTCGACGAAGAATCTTCCAGATCGCTCAGAATCCACCCCTCAACATTTCCCTGTTCGTCGTTGCCTGTTTGACTACAAAAACCGCCAAGACTGGCCGCAACACGAAACCTCGCCCGACACGATTGGGCAAACGCGATTTTTTCTTAATTTTTATTAAGTTAATGCTATTTTTTGGTCTGGACATGGTCAATAAGTAATCCTACGTAAGGAAAACTCGACCTCGCGCGGTCGCTGCCCCGCGCGACGCTTGACCCAACCATGCGGAGTCCCGAGGCCGCGCGACGCCCCATCACGGCGAGCATCCCAGCGAGAGCACCCGGCCGGCGCGGTCCGGGCTCTGCAAGCGTGACGCACCCAACGGCGATCACATAAGCTCATGCAAGCACCCCGGGAACACGGGCTGAACGGCCATGCCGATTCGAGGATACGCCGCGGCAGCTGCTCGTCGGGACAGGGGCGCATCCCACAATCCAGACAACGAGGTGAATGACAGGTATGCGTCTTCTGACCCTGATCCGGCACGCGAAGTCGAGCTGGGACAATCCGCTGTTGCGCGACTTTGATCGGCCGCTCAATCCGCGTGGCCTTTCCGATGCCCCCCTGATGGGTAAAGTGCTGCGCAATGCCAACGTGAGCTTCGACCTCATTGTCTCCAGCCCCGCCGTACGCGCGATCATCACAGCGCAACTGATCGCCAAAGAGGTGCACTACGGCCAGAACGACATCGTCGAGGAGCCGCGGATCTACGAGGCCTCCCCCGACACCCTGCTCGAGGTGATCCACGGCCTCGACGCACGCAAGCACAACGCGGCGCTGGTCGGGCACAATCCGGGCTTCACCGAGCTTGCCAACATGCTTGTCAAGGATTCCATTGGGGAGCTGCCCACCTGCGCGGTCGTGCGCATGAGCTTCGACGTGGACGCATGGTCCGAGATTCAGCCCGGCCTGGGCCGACTGATTGCCTACGATTACCCGAAGAAGCACAAGCGCGGATGAGCCCGCGCGACGCACCGTTTTCACGAAGCGGTCGCCCGGCTGCGACTTCGACCGGTAGGCGTGCCCCCTCCCCGGCGGATCATGGGCCGCTTCAAGCCCGCGGGGTCCGGTCCGTCGAAATGTGTTGGAGGCTCCAGCCTGGGATATTAAAATGTTCGAATAGTGACATAAACGAATGCGGCGGCCTGAGCCGCCCAGCCAATCAAAACCAAAGGCAACCATGTTCAAGAAACGCAAGAAGGCCACCATGCCGGGGGAGGGGCAACCCCAGGCAATGACCGCGCGCCCCGCCGAGGCGGCCCGCGCGGAATCCGCGAGGGCGCAAACCCAGCACGCGAGGCCAAGTCCGTTCGAGCGGCTGCGTCGGCGCGGACCCCAGGTCGATACCTCAGCGCGGCAGACGCAACGCCAGTCCGCCCCCGCGCACGCGGAGAAAAAACGCCGGGCCCCGAACCGCCCGGTTTCCGAGGTCATCAGCAAGCCGCGCGAACCCTGGCTGCTGCCGGCGCTCACGCGTAGCCTGCAGCGCGTATTCGAGAAAGCCGAACAACGCCGGGCCCGCGAGGAGGCGCGCCGTGCCGAGGCCGAGAACACCCTGCTCGGCAACTTCACCGCGCGCATGCAAAAGGTGTTCGACGAGCTGCACAAGGAGATCGACGAGCGCGAACGCGTGCTCGACCAGAAGATCAAACGTGCCGACCAGATCCACCAGCGCGAGGTACAGCGCGTGCGCTGGGTCTCCATCCCGGCCGGCATCGTCGCCGTGATCGCGCTCGGGTATCTGTTCTACATCGTCAACGTCATGGAAAACGCCATGACCAGCATGTCGCACAACATGAGCGACATGAGCAGCAACATGACCGAGATCACGGCGAACACCGGCAGCATGTCGCGCGACCTGAGCCACCTCAACGGCAACGTCGCGAACATGACCCAGAATGTCGGCCAGCTCACCGGCAGCGTCGGCCACATGTCGAACAGCGTCGGGCACATGACCCGCGACGTCGGCGCCATGAGCCACGCCGTCACCCCGGCAGCGCAGTCGATGGGCCCGATGATGGGCATGATGCGCAACTTCATGCCGTTCTAGCGGCGAGCGCTCGCACCGGGCGCCGTTGGCGACTCCTGCCTTCCAAGACCACTTCTCCGGCGTAGCCCCAGGCTACGCCGCGTTTCGACCGGGCTACCCCTCCGAGCTGTTCGACTGGCTTGCGAGCGCCGCGCCCGCGCGCCACCACGCCTGGGACTGCGCCTGCGGCAGCGGCCAGGCTTCGGTGGATCTGGCAGCCCGCTTCGAGCGGGTGGTGGCGAGCGATGCCAGCGCCGGGCAGTTGAAAGGCGCGGCACCTCACCCACGGGTGGAAGACCGGCAGGCGCCGGCGGAGGCGTCCGGCCTGGCGGATGGGGAGGTGGACCTGATCACCGTGGCCCAGGCCCTGCAC
>CAYSFW010000043.1:0-12697 GCA_964430355.1 uncultured Thiotrichales bacterium | reverse complement strand
CGCGATCTGTGTGGGCGAGCCGATGGTCAGCATCTCCTCGAAGATGCGGCGCACCACTGCTGCCTCGGCCTCGTTGATGACCAGTTGGCGGTTCACCACGTCGTAACCGAGCGGCGGCCCGCCGCCCATCCCCAGCCCCTTCTTCTTGGCGGCGGCGATCTTGTCGCGGATACGCTCGCCGGTGACCTCGCGCTCGAACTGGGCGAATGACAGCAGGACGTTGAGCATCAGCCGTCCCATCGGGGTGGTGGTGTTGAATTGCTGGGTGACCGAGACGAAGGACACCTCGTGGCGTTCGAACACTTCGACCATCTTGGAGAAGTCGGTGAGGCTTCTCGTCAGGCGGTCGATCTTGTAGACCACCACGATGTCGATCTGGCCGCGCTCGATGTCGGCCAGCAGGCGCTTCAAGGCCGGGCGGTCGGTGTTGCCGCCGGAGAAGCCGGGGTCGTCGTAGTCGTCCGCGACCGGGATCCAGCCTTCGGCACGCTGGCTGGCGATGTACGCGTGGCCGGCCTCCTTCTGTGCGTCGATGGAGTTGAATTCCTGATCGAGGCGTTCGTCCGTGGATACCCGGCAGTAGACGGCACAGCGCTTGCGGGTCTTCGTGCTGGCGATTTCGTTCATCGCGCACCTCCCTTGCCGAAGCCGAAGAACAGCGGCCCGCTCCAGTGCTGGCCGGTGATGTGCCGGGCCACCGCCGTCAAGCTCTTGAAGGTGTGGCCCTCGTACTCGAAACGGCCCTCGGCATTGACCGTGACCCGATGCTCGCGCTCGCCCCATTCGCGCAGAATCACCGTGCCCGGCGCGAAATGGAATTCACGCGGCTTGGCGCGCAGCTTGATTTTGGAGTGCTTCGCGCCGATGGCTTCCAGCCGCTGCTTTGTCTCGGGGGCGAGACCGCCGAAAGCTTCCTCCTGCAGCTTGTAGGCAATGCGCGACTCGACGTGCGTGCGGTTCGGATATTGCGGGCGTTGCTTGAAGTAGCGGTCCCACAACGGCCAGAGCTCGGCCATGGACATCTGGCTCAGGTCGGCAATTTGCCGGGCCACCGTTTGTTGCTTCGTCAGCATGTCGTTCATCACAACTTCTCCTTTGGATAGGGGGTTGTATGAACGCGCTGGTCGCCAGGTAAGCCAAGTCCAACTTCTCTCTGTTTTTGATCGTCGCCGGCGAGCGTGCGGACGATGGCGCTTGCGAGGATGGTGGTGATTTCGCCAGCACGGGCGCTGGCGGACATCTTCAAGGGTGATGCAAGTTCGAGGTTCTTCATGACGGCTCCACCAATACCCCAAGGCCAACCGAAATCGGTTGGCCTTTTTTCTTGCGCGTTCCCCGCGTGTTGGCGCGGATTCCAGGCCTGGCCTCGCGAGCGCCACCCCTGCGAAGTCGGCGTTTTTGCCCCCACCGATGCCTCTCTGTTCTCCGTTTTCTCTGCTGGCTACGCGAGCGTTCTCGAGGCCATTGCCTTTGCTGGCGCGGGTTTAGAGACGGTCGGTTGTGGTTGGCAACTCCTGTAGCGGCGGCGACCGAGTGCCGAGCGGCCACAAAAAAACCGCCCGCAGGCGGTTGCTGGCGCTGGGCTGGGGGTGGCAGCGGATCACCAGCATGGCGCCAAGCGAATCGTTAAAGGCGTTGGCATTGCCTTAACGCTCGCCGCGCCTGCATGACCTATCACCCACGCAAAGTTCGAAGTCATGGACCGCGCTGCCTCATGTGACGCTCGCCTTCGTCTCGATCAGGAACTGAGGCCGCACGCGATGCGGTTCGTCGCCCACCGGCGCGGCCACGACGCCCGTCTGCCGGGCGCCGCACTTGAGGTAGAAGCCCGCGGCATAGGGGTCGGCGTCGATCGACATCTCCTTCTGGCCCGCTGTCGCAGCCACGACCAGCGCGTGGGCGAGCAGCCGGCGCCCGATGCCCCGCCCCATGAAGGCGGGGTTTACCCACAGGGCCTCCAGCGCCCAGGGCGTGCGCGTCGGGTCGCTCTGCACCCAGCCAAGCAGCGCGCCCGCCGACTCGGCCACGAACGTCGGCCAAGCCTTGACGGTGTCGGGGGAGACGCGCAGATCTTCGGCCCAACGCTCGAGATCGGGCTTGGTATAGCCCCACTGCGCCTTTGCCCTGAAGGCGAGCTGGTTCATGGGCTCCCTGTCCGACAGCTGAGCCGCGCGCAGATCGACCCAGAGTGCAGGAGCTTCGGTCCGATCTGTCATCCGGCAGGCGTGCCCGTGCGGTGCGCTGCGACATGCCGCGCGAAATTGTCGAGAATCGCCTGCCAGCCCGCGCGCTGCATCTCCAGCGGAAATTCGTTCTCGGGATCGAATTCGACACGCACCCGCACGCCCTGCGCGGTCTCGTCGAACGTCACCCGCGCGTGCCGGCCGCCGAAGTCATATTCGATCCGCGTGCACGGTTCGACGTGGGTGTAAGTGCCTTCGAAATCGAAGCCGTGGCTGCCGTCCCGCGCTTCCATGCGAAAACAGAACGCACCGCCCTCGCGCAGATCGACCTCGGCGCGCGGGCAATGCCAGTCGCTCGATGCGGCGTTCCACTGCACGATGTCGGCAGGCGTGGTGTAGGCGCGCCAGACGTCGGCAAGCGGGGCGGCTACGGTGGTTTCGACGGTGATGGTCTGCATGGTCGACTCCTGTGGGTTGAAAACGAACGGGACGGGCGCTTACGCGCGCACGTATTTCAGGTGCGTGGCCTTGGCGTGGTGCAGCACGCGCTCGATGCGAAACCCCGGCAGCGGCTCGGCAAGCTGCTCGAACAGCCGCCGCCCACCGCCGAAGAGCACGGGCGCGAGCGCGATTTCCAGCTCGTCCACCACGCCGAGGTTGAGGTACTGCTGGATCGTGTCCGCCCCGCCCGAGATGCGGATGTCGCGGCCGCCCGCCGCCTGCCGCGCCTGGTCCAGCGCCGCTTGCGCCCCCTCGGTCACGAAGTGGAAGACCGTGCCGCCGGGGCGAACCCAGGGCTCGCGCGGCTGATGGGTGAGCACGAACACCGGCGTGTGGAAGGGCGCTTCCTCCGGCCAGCCCAGCTCGCCGCCGTCGAACATGCGCCGGCCCATGATGTGCGCGCCGCTGCGCTCGAAGGTCTGCCGCACCAGGTCGTTGACCGGCCCGGTCTCGCCGCCTTCGCCGAATTTGAGCTTCTCGCGCAGGTAGCGCTGGTCGAGCGCCCAGGCCATCAGCGCGCCCCACTTCGCGCCCCAGTCCTTGTAGCCGGGGTCGCTGAAGTGCTCCATCGTCATGCCTTCGGGGGCCATGAAACCATCGAGGCTCAGGGCGATGTTGACAAAAACCTTGCTCATACTCTTTTTCTCCTTTCTTGATGATGGGCCGATTGCGGACCGTCCGCGGCAACCGCTCGTTCAATCCTTCAACCGCGGCTTGAACGCATCGCCTTCAGATGCTTCAGGTTCTTGTCCTTGGCCAGCCTTGCATACTCCTTCGATTCCACCGCAAAGATTGCGATGCGTCCCTCGGCATCGCTGTGAACGCCCCAACCATATCGCTTGGTCAAGGGCGACGCTCGAAAGCATGGCTGGCCCTTTGAGAAGAACTGCTCCCGGGCCTTGTCGGCATCCTCGCACGCGATGCCGCTCTTGGTGGCAAAGACGTGGAAAAGGACATCATCCGACGTGTACTGGTAAGGGTTTCCGCTGAGCATCTCGAACTGGATGGTCGCGACTGTGGCTCGCCCGCCCTTCCGGATGGGGATTTCCGCCACCCTGACCGGGCAATCCTCAGCTACCTCGATGAACGTGTTGTAGTAGTTCGTGGACTTTGTCATGCATCACCGCAGCGATCACCAGGCGGTGCAACGCCTTTCTTCACGGCTGTGCGTAGGGGTTGACGCGTGCTGGTGCTCGATAATCCAGGCGCCGTTCGATGGCATCGGCCGCAAACGATCGAGTCATCTCACTGCGTCAAGCGCTGGACGATATCGACGCCGATGCCATTGGGGTCGCGCACCACGCAATGCCGGTCGCCCCAGGGCTCGTCGCGCACCGGGACTTCGATGGGCACGCCCAGCGCGGCGAGCCGCTGCTGCTCGGCTTCGGCGTCGGCGACTTCGATGGTCAGCCACACGCCCGACCCCGAAAACGCCGGACGAAAAATCGGCGCTTGGGACGTGAGGCCCGGCCGCATGAAGCCGAGTTCGCTCTCGCCCAGCCGCAACAGCACGATCCAGCCGTCTTCGCCCTCGTAGATCACCTCCGCGCCGAACAGACGCACGTAGAAGTCCTTCGACGCCGCAACCGCCTCGGTGACGATACCGGTCCACAGTTTCATGATGACGCGCCCTCCGTAACGATGAGGCCGTCATCGTCGCCGGGCAGGCGCTTGCTGTCTTGAAGAAATGCGACATCGCCGCGTGCGTAGGCGGCGGGCGTGAGTTGCGCATAGCGCTGAAAGTCGCGGCTCAAATGGCTTTGATCGGCGTAGCCTGCCGCCAGCGCGGCTTCGATCGGGGGCATGCCGGCGCGCAGCCGCTCGCCGGCGTGGCGAAAGCGCACGATCGCGGCGAAGGCTTTCGGCGCGAGGCCCACGGCGTCGAGAAAGTCGCGCTCGATCTGGCGGCGGCTGACGCCGGCTTGCGCCGCGAGCGCGTCGATGCGAACGCTGCCGCGCGCCTGCTCGACCCTGGCGATCAGTCCGTCCACGCGCGCGGCCGCAGGCTGCGTGCGGCGCAGGTGCCGCAGCAGCGCAGCGTCGAGGCGGGCGATGACGGCGTGCGGGTCGTCGGCGTCGAACGCGGGTGCGAGGCAGACCTTCAGCGCGTCGTCGCCGGCCACGGCGCGGTCGGTGAATTCGTGCACCGCCGCGTCGAGAAAATGCCGCGCACCGCCGGGGCGGAACTGCACGCCGACGTAGCGCGCGCCCGGCACGAGCGCGAGCGGGGTGCGCGCGGTGACCGAGCCGTACACCGCGACCGCCGTGCCGGCACCCGTGCATTCGAGCACGAGGTCGACCCGCCCGTCCGGCAGCAGCACGGTCACCGGCGCGCTCGCCGACACGCTGAACCAGTAGTGATCGACGAAGGGCGCGAGCGGCGGCGATGGCCGCAATGCGCCGACAGCAGGAGACGGAACCGGCGATGGGAGCGTGCTTCTCATGTCGGTTCGCCGCCTCGGTGCTGGCAAAGCGCTTCGGCATACCGGCGCAGCGCGCCCAGATGGGCCGCCCAACCTCTGCGATGCACTTCGGCGAGCGCGGCGGCGCCGGCGCCCAGAGCCGCCCAGCCGTCATGACGCAAGCACAGGCGCGTGATTTCGTCGACGGGTTCGAGCGTGATCGAGACGGTCGTCGCGGCAGGCCAATCCTCGTCGCGCCACGAAAGATCGAGCCGGTGCGGCGGCTCGAAGAACCGCACCTCGCCGGTGGTCGTCACTGTCCGGCCGCCATCGGCCCAGGTTTCGACGAAACCGCCGCCGGACGGGCGTCGAATCGCATGTGCGCACCAAACCATTGAGATATGGCATCGGGTTCGGTGAGGCTGGACCAGACGCCCTCGATGGGCGCAGCGATGCGCTCGATGAGTTCGACCGTTAATGCCGTCATGGTCGCGCGCGTATCGCAGCCATTCGCCGTGCTTGAGCCCGTCGCGGAAATGCCCCACCTGCCACAGCTCGCCCGTCTCGCGCCAGAAGCGCCACCCGCCCTGCATCACGCCGTCGACCGACTCCCCTTCGGCTTTCTTGAGACCGGTCATGAAGAAGTAGGTCAGTGTCTTGCCCGTCTGGCGGAAGATGGGCTGGCCGTTGGCGTAGTGGGTTTTGCCTTGCATCATTTCGTTGCCTGGCCTCGTTTGATTTTCGCGCCATCGACGAACACCAGCCCGCCCGGCGCGAGCGCGGCGCGGATGCTCGACCAGGCCCGCTCACCGGCTTGCGGATGCCGGCCATCGAGTGCGCCGACGCGAACGGCGACGATCAGGTCGAAGGGCGCATCATGGGCAGCCAGTGCGAACTCTTCGATCGATCCCTGACGGAACGACAGCGCGCCCGAGGCCAATTCCGACGCTGACCCAGCAACGGCCTGCGCGATGGCGCGGGCCGAACGATCGATGCCGAGCACATGCCCGCCGGGCGCCACCCGCGCTGCGATCGCCCGGGCCAGCGCGCCGGGGCCGCAGCCGATTTCGAGCACCCGCAGGCCGGGGCGCAGGGGCAGCGCATCGAGCACCGACTGCAACCGTTCGGATAACGCTGCCATCGATCAGTCCCCGCTGTCCGCGATGCGGAGCGCGACATCGTATCGCACTCGCCCTGCGGTGGTCCCGTTAACGCCCTGTGTGGTCGAACCATACCTGCCGTCTGCGCGCTTCATGACACCGGGTCGAACCCAAAGACCCGTAGCTCCTGGTCGCAACGGCAGGCCCGGGCAAAGCGCGCGGCCCAGGAGACAGCGGCCTCGCGCGACGGAAGTTCGAGCACGGCAAAGCCGCCATCGAGAGGACGCGCCGATGGATAGCCGCCCTCTATGACCGTGCCGTCTGCCGAGACGCGCACGGGCGGCACGCTGCCGTCAAGGCCGCCGGCGAAGACATACACGCCTGCGGCCTTGGCCTCGGCCATGACGGCGTGCGCGTCGCGGTCTACTTCGGCCAATGATTCAGGGGGTGCCTGCATCGCATGCGCGGGAAAGGAGATCAGATACTTGGCCACGCTCACCCCCGGCGCGCGGCGTCGATGGCCGCCACGTCGATCTTGCGCATGGTCATCATCGCCGCAAAGGCGCGCTTCGCCTCCTCCCCGCCGGCGGCCAGCGCCTCGGTCAGCGTGCGCGGGGTGATCTGCCAGTTCACGCCCCAGCGGTCCTTGCACCAGCCGCATTCGCTCTCTTTGCCGCCGTTGCCGACGAGGGCGTTCCAGTAGCGGTCGGTCTCCTCCTGCGTGTCGGTGGCGATCTGGAACGAGAAGGCTTCGGTGTGCGGAAAGATCGGCCCGCCATTCAGGCCGATGCACGGGATACCGCAGACGGTGAAGTGGACGACCAGCACGTCGCCCGCCTTGCCCGACGGGTAGTCGGCCGGCGCGCGGGAGACGGCTTTCACCTCGCTGTCGGGAAAGACCGAGGCGTAGAAGCGCGCGGCCGCTTCGGCCTCGGTGTCGTACCAGAGGCAGATGGTGTTCTTGGGGATCATGGGTCTTCTCCTTTACCAGTCGACGGTTCGGTCATCGCCACCGAAGGCCGGCGGCAGGGCTTCGTAATGCGGCAGGGCGTCGCGCACCGGGGCGATCGCTTCGCGGCAGTGGATGTGAAAGTCTGGACGGAATGCGCCTGCAGGCAGCCGTTCGGCGACGATGCCGGTGAGGTCGCTGTCGGGCACGCGGGCGAACAGACGCGTGCCGCAGTTCGGGCAGAAGGCGCGCGGCAGGCTGCGCAGGGTGAACGTGGCGGCCTTGCCTGCGACGACCTCGACCGCCGCGGACGGGTAAAGCGCCACGCCGACATAGCCCGCGCCGTGCGCCGCGCGGCAATCCGCGCAATGGCAGTAGAAGCCCGCGAGCGGCGCGGCGCTGACGCGCAACTGCAATGAACCGCACAGGCAGGCAACGGTGAGGTCGCTCATGACATCGACTCCCGCACCACGGCAGCCAGCCGGGTGGGCTCGTCGGCCTCCCGGTAGGCGGCAAGCCATTCCTGCGCCTCGGGATCGATGGCAAGATCGCCCAGGCGGTAATCGAGTCGGGTAACACCGTCCGCTTCGGTTAGATCAAAAGACCAGGTGACTTCGCCCGCCCGCGCGGGGCGCGGCCACGAGCGGTCCTGCAGGTCCACGGTCAGGCGGCGCGCCGGTTCGCACACGGTGACCGTGCCGACCAGATACGGTTCGCCAGCGTCGTCACGCCATTCGATCCGGCTGCCGGGCGCCAGCGGCGCATCCGGAACGACGCTGGCCGGCACCAGCATCCAGCGTTGCATCATCGCGGGCGTAGTCAATGCCGCCCACACCGCACGGGCGGGCGCGGCCACGGTGTGCGACGTCTTCGCCACCAACGGCGCGGCGGCGCTCATGCCGGCCTCGCCCCGACCGAGCCGTCCTGCAGGATGCCCCACCTGAGCCCGAACGGATCCCGCAGCAGTCCCCAGTCGTCACCCCACGGCTGGCGTTCGTAGGGCGCAAGCACGGTGCAGCCGGCGCTAATGGCGCGGGCACCACAGGCGGCCGTCCTCGACGACCAGTTGCAGGTGCCCGAAGTCGGCCTGGATGGATCGGTGCTCCGGCCCTCCCGGGTTCATGCCGCTGTCGGTCATCATCAGCGCGCCGCCGTTGATCAGCACCTGCGCATGCATCAGGCCAGGGCTGCCGTCGGGAAAGGGCATGCGGCCGATGTCCTCAGCGCCGAAGGCGCGAGCGTAGAAATCCATGGCCTCGGCGGCGCGGCCGGCCATGGCGAGATAGGGAATCACGCCCCGCATGGGATTGGGGGAGGTCATTGCTGGCTCCTTCTCGGTTGATGTGCAGTGCACTTTATGTTTTGATATCAAACTATCATGGCAAAACAATCCGCTGTCAAGTTATTGCCTCGGGAGACGGTGCTGCACGTGCGTGACACCTGCCTGTGCCTGGCTGCGCAGCGGGCGGCGCGGCGGCTGGCGCGGCGCTTCGATCTCGCCTTGAAGCCGCTTGGGCTGACCAACGGCCAGTTCTCGCTGATGATGGCCTTGAATCAGCCCGAGCCACCCCCCATGGGCCGTCTGGCCGACTTCCTGGCGATGGAGCCCTCGACCATGAGCGCAGCCGTGAAGGTGCTGGAGCGCCGTGGCCTGCTTCGGGTCGAACGCGATCCGCAGGACAGCCGCTCGAAGCGCCTGCGCATCACACCTGAGGGGGTGGAACTGATGCGTAAAGCGGTGGAGATATGGCGTCAGGCCCACGCGGACATCGAAAACAAACTGCCGCCCGGATCCGCCCAGGCACTGCGCGAGGGATTGGCGCGTGTCGAGGCTGCTACCCGATGAATGAAGGCGGCGTGGAAGCACACCCATAAGCGTGCATAGCGGTAGAGCGCAGGTCACGACCTCTCGGCGAGGGCCGAGCACATCGGCGGATCAGCTGTTGGGGAAAGTGCAGAATTTTCTGATCCGCAATACCCTCAAAGTCACGGCCCCTCGGTTATGACGAATAAAGCTGGTGATCACCGGTTACCAGGGAAGCAAAAAATCATGAGATGGGAGATCTTGCTACTTGATCACTCCAGCCGTTAGGCCACGGCCGCCGCATCACCCTCTCCAGCACGGCATCGGGCGAGCCCACCAGCCGTTCCACGACCTTCGGGGCCAGGAGCGTCAGTCGCATGACCCGGCGTACCTGTGTCACGTCCATGCCTTCGGCCTCGGCGATCTCCGCCACCGACGCGGCCCGCTGCTCGTCCAGCAGGCGTTGCCAGTGGTGCGCCAGTCCGAGTGCCCGCATCAACGCGGTGTCCTGCGCAGCCGACCGGGCTTCCCGCTCCCGGGTGGCCTCGGACAGAAATTCCTGCGGCGCGTCCAAGGGCGTGATGACCTGCTTCTTCAGCCCCCGCTTCACCAGCGTCCAGGGCACGAAGGTTTCCAGTTGCACGCCGCCAGCCGGGCTCGGCAGTTGATAAGTGACCGGATCACCCTTGAACCGGCCCCGGTGCTTCTTGCTCATGCGTCCTCCTCAAAGCGCTTCACGATCTGGCGTTGCGCCTCCCAATCCACCGGCAGCGGGTTGCGCTGGAACCAGATCAGGTTCATCCGGCGCGGCTGCCGTCCGGTCATCAGCAGTTCGAGGATGTCGGGCGCGAGCAGTCTCAGGCGCATCAGTTCGTTGGTGACCGAGGGGTGTAAGCCTTCGGCCCGGGCGATCTCCGAGCCACTCTTCATCTCGCCGGTGTCCACGAGGTGCTGCCAGTAGAAACCGCGTGCCACCCCCTCCAACAGCGTCACATCGTGGACGTGGCGGTCATCGGCGGCCACGCGCCGCGCGCCCCGGCGGCGGAATGTCAGTGGCACGAAGGTTTCCAGTGTGTCGTCCATCAGGCCTCGACCTCCACCAGTTCTGCGCCGATCCCTCTCGGGGCGAATTCACCGATCAGGGCGTCCCACCCCAGTTCCCGCCACTTCACCTTGATACCCTGCACCTCGCCGACGTGGACGAGGTCGATGCGCTCGATCATCAGGTTGGCGATGCGATGGCGCTCGACCGGGAACAACTGATCCCACACGTCGTTGAGCCGTCCCATCGCCATCACCGTGGTGGCCTCGTCGATCTGGGCCCCGTTGCGCTGGATGTGGCGCACCACCGATGCGATGGATTCCGGGCTGGTCAGCACCGTGCGGATCTGGGCCACCACCGCCGCCTCGATTTCAGGTGCAGGCAGGCGTTCGTAGCTCTTGCCCGGTGCTCCGAACCGGCTTTCCGACTTGGACACGTAGTAGTGGTACTTGCGCCCGTTCTTGCGCGAGTAGGTCGGGTACATCCGTTCGCCCGAGGGGGCGTACAGCAGGCCGCGCAGCAAAGCGTCGGTGCGCGACCGGATCTTGGTTTCCACCGACCGGGCGTGCCCATCCCTGGCCAGCACCGTGTGGACCTTGTCCCAAAGCTCCTGGTCGATGATCGGCGGGTGAGCGCCGGGGTACCAGTTCCCCTTGTGCGATAGCTCCCCCAGGTAGATGCGGTTGCGCAGCAGCTTGTGCAGGTACTTCTTGTCGATGCGTGTGCCGCTGCGGGTCTGGCCCTCCTGCGTCGTCCAGGCCTTGGTCGTGATGCCGTCGGCAGTGAGGTTGACGGCGATCTGGGTCGGCGAGCCGATGGTCAGCATCTCCTCGAAGATGCGACGCACCACCGCCGCCTCGGCCTCGTTGATGACCAACAGGCGGTTGTCGACGTCGTAACCCAGGGGCGGGACGCCGCCCATCCACATCCCCTTGCGCTTGGCGGCGGCGATCTTGTCGCGGATGCGCTCGCCGGTGACCTCGCGCTCAAACTGGGCGAAGGACAGCAGGACGTTGAGCATCAGCCGACCCATTGAGGTGGTGGTGTTGAACTGCTGGGTGACCGACACAAAGGACACCCCGTGGCGTTCGAACACTTCAACCATCTTGGAGAAGTCGGCCAAGCTGCGCGTCAGGCGGTCGATCTTGTAGACCACCACGATGTCGATCTGGCCGCGCTCGATATCCGCCATCAGGCGTTTCAGCCCCGGCCGATCCGTGTTACCGCCAGAGAAGCCGGGGTCGTCGTAGTCGTCGGCCACCGGAATCCACCCCTCGGATCGCTGACTGGCGACGTAGGCGTGGCCCGCCTCCTTCTGCGCGTCGATGGAGTTGAACTCCTGGTCAAGTCGTTCATCCGAGGACACCCGGCAGTAGACGGCGCAGCGCTTGCGGGCCTTGGTGCTGGCAATCTCGCTCATCGCGCACCTCCCTTGCTCAGGCCAAAGAACAGCGGCCCCGACCAGTGCGCGCCCGTGATGTGGCGGGCCACCGCCGTCAGGCTCCTGAAGTTGCGCCCCTGGTACTCAAACAGCCCCTCGGCGATGACTGTCACCCGATGTTCGCGCTCGCCCCATTCGCGCAGCAGGATCGTGCCCGGCGCGAAATCGAACTCGCGCGGCTTGGCCCGCAGCTTGATCTTGGAGTGTTTTGCGCCGATGGCTTCCAGGCGCTGCTTGGTCTCGGGCGCAAGGCCACCGAAGGCTTCCTCCTGCAGCTTGTAGGCGAGACGGGACTCGACGTGCGTGCGGTTGGGGTAGTCCGGGCGACGCGGGAAATACCGATCCCACACCGTCCAGAGCTCGGACATCGGCAGGCAAGCCAGCTCCGCAATCCGCGCGGCGACGGATGCTTGTTTCCATGATACGGCGACCGCCAAGGTCGAAGCAGAGCGGGTCGTCGGCAGCGTCAAGTGAGAGTAAGAGACAGGACGAAGGACACGCCCTGGCGTTCGAACACCTCGACCATCTTGGAGAAGTCGGCCAGGCTGCGCGTCAGGCGGTCGATCTTGTAGACCACCACGATGTCGACCAACCCGCGCTCGATGTCGGCCAGCAGACGCTTGAGGGCCGGCCGCTCGGTGTTGCCGCCGGAGTAGCCGGGGTCGTCGTAGTCGTCGGCCACCGGAATCCATCCCTCGGCGCGCTGGCTGGCGATGAAGGCATGGCCCGCCTCCTTCTGCGCGTCGATGGAGTTGAACTCCTGGTCGAGTCGTTCATCCGACGACACCCGGCAGTAGACCGCGCAGCGCTTGCGCGCCTTGGTGGAGGCGTTTTCCGTCATCAGGCACCTCCTTTCAGGCCGAAGAACAGCGGGCCGCTCCAATGCTGGCCGGTGATATGCCGCGCCACGGCGGTCAGGCTCTTGAAGCGGCGGCCTTCGTATTCGAAGTGACCATCGGCGTCAACCGTCACCCGGTGCTCGCGCTCGCCCCATTCGCGCAGCAGCACGGTGCCCGGTGCGAAGTCGAACTTGCGCGCGCGCGCGCGCAGTTTGATCTTGGAGTGCTTCGCGCCGATGGCCTCCAGGCGCTGGCGCGTTTCGGCGGCAAGTCCGCCGAAGGCTTCTTCCTGCAGCTTGTAGGCGATGCGGGATTCGACATGGGTGCGGTTCGGCAACTGCGGGCGCCGCTCGAAGTACCGATCCCAGAGCACCCAGTGTTCGGCCATCGGCAGGTGACTCAGCTCGGCGACCCGCGCCGCGACGGAAGCTGGTTT
>CAYSFW010000042.1:0-12007 GCA_964430355.1 uncultured Thiotrichales bacterium | reverse complement strand
GCGACTGAGGGGACACCGTGGTTGTCTAAGCGGGGGGCGGGTGCGCGGGGGCGTGGCCGGCGGCGGCCGAACCCGGCCAGACGGCGTGACCATGGAGCACGCCGCTCGATGAGTCCGGCCAGTCGGGCTCGGCGTCGGCGGGGTCGCTCGCGGGGTCGGTCGTCGTGGGGATGGCATGTGGATCGGACATCGTAGTGTAGAGCAGCGGGGCGGCCAGACTCGCTATGGTCCGCATTCCCTAGAAGAACTCCTCGTCGTCGCGCTCGTCCGTCAGATCGGCGATCCGCGCGGCATCGGCCGGGCGAAGGCCGACGTGATCATCGAAGCCATCTTCGAGGACGAGGCGGCGAAACAGAAATTGTTCGGCGAACTGGAGTCCACCGCCGGGCCGGATGCGCTGCTCGCCACGAACACCTCGAGCATCCCCCTGGAGCGCATCGCGCAGGCGCTGCAACGCCCGGAGCGCCTGATCGGCCTGCACTTCTTCAACCCGGTCGCGAAGATGCCGCTCGTCGAGGTCGTGCGCAGCGAGGCGACTCCGGAGCCTGTGCTGGCGCAGGGTCTGTCGTTCTGCCGCCAGATCGACAAGCTGCCACTCCCGGTCCGCAGCGCCCCCGGCTTTCTCGTCAACCGCATTCTCATGCCGTACCTGCTCGAAGCCGTGACGCTCAAGGCCGAGGGCCGCAGCGTCGAGGAGATCGACCACGCGGCGCTCGACTTCGGCATGCCCATGGGGCCGCTCGAACTCGCCGACACCGTGGGGCTCGATGTGTGCCTGCATGTCGCCCGGGTGCTCGCAGAGCCCATGGGCATGACCATACCCCCCGAGCTCGCAGCGCTCGTCGAAGCGGGCCGGCTGGGCCGCAAGTCCGGCGAAGGCTTTTACCGGTACGCAAAGGGCAAGCCGGTCAAATCAGGTCACGGGGTGCCGGTCGACCCGTCACTTCAGCAGCGGCTCATCGCAAAGCTGACGGACGAAGCCCAACGCTGCCTCGAAGAAGGCATTGTCGAAACCGCGGACCAGGTCGATGCCGGCGTCATCTTTGGCACCGGCTTCGCGCCGTTCACGGGCGGGCCGTTGCATCGCAGGGCATCGCTCGCGGCTTGAACGCCGCCATTGCCTTCGGCGAGATCTGCCGAATGTGCAGTTTCGCCCACCGTCCAGCTGCCTCAACGCGTGCCTGCGAGTCAGACGGTGAACCGAAAAGCGCCTTTTTCGGTGCGGCTCGGCGCGCATCCGCTCACACAACGCCTATCCACAGCACAGCTCGGCGGTTTAAAGGCCGATTTCATCGGCTGTGTGTGTTCAAAAAATGATCTTAACAGAACTAAATATTATTTAAAATCTTTTACTTATAAATTGAGAAAAATCAAACGTCTGTTTGAAACAAGAAAAATCAGCTTGACCGCCCAATCACATTAGTAGATTCTAATATTGTCACTTACGCATGGATCATCGGATCCGACGATAATTGGCGGAAAAATTTCTCACCTGTTTCCTTACCACCCTAAAACTTCGAGGTTCACCACGATGAAACTGACCAAGATTCTTCTCGCCGCTGCGATCGCTACGAGCGCCTCTGTTGCCAGCGCTGATTGGTGGGGCCCCTGGAACAGCGGCCGTGGCTGGGGCAACGGCTATGGTCTGGGCGATGGTTACGGCTACGGCGATGGCGCGCTGGACGCTGATGCCGATTTCTCCATGAGCTTCTCCGGCCGTGGTCGCGGCGCTGGTCGTGGCTATGGTAACGGCTACGGCCGTGGCTATGGCTATGGCTATGACGCCCCGTATTACTACGGCTACGCACCTTATGGCTGGGCCCCGTATGGCGCACCGGTCGCACCTGTAGCGCCGACCGCCCCGGCAGCGCAGGGCACTGCACCTGCCACCGCTCCGGCTGCCAACAACACTACCGCACCTGCACCCGTCGCTGGCGTGCCTCCGATGATGGCCCCCTACTACGGCGCGCCGCAGTTCCCAGGCATGGCCGCTGACACCAGCCGCTTCGAAGAGTTCAAGAAGCAGATGGACGAGCGTCGCAAGGCCTTCGAAGAGCGCATCGCTGCGATGACCGCAAAGCAGCCTGAAGCCGCTCCGGCCGCTCCGGCCCCCGCTGCTCAAGCGAAGTAAGTTCCGACAGGACTCCGGTCCTTCCGAAGGCGCCCGCGCAAGTCGCGGGCGCTTTTTTTGTGTGTCTGGCGACTCTACTCGCGTGACAAGCCCGTTGAACGCCAGTTACGAAGCGACGCGCCCAATCGCGACTTTGTCCCTGCGATACTCCCCCAGCGTCACGTGAGGAGACTCAGTGCACCTTGAGGCGCTAGTCTAACGTGCGTGGGCTCCAGAACGCCTGCTGAACCGCCAGTTTGGCCACCCAAACCTGTGATGTGTCTGCCTCGACGCCGGATTGCGGTAAAGGAAAGGTGCACTAAACATGACGCACGCGAGCGCACCTCGCCCCGGCCACTTTGCCGGGCGCGCTTCAAGGCAGGAAGGGCACCGACAAAAACCGCAGCCCAACGGAAAACCAGCGTTCGGACGGGCCGCCACCGTCACGGTTGCCGTAGGTCGCGTCGAGCTGCACGCGATTCATGACCAGCCACTGACGTAGACCCACTTGATAGAAGGCCTCGTCATCCTGCTGGGCGAACGTCTCGGCGACCAACGCGGTTCGCTGGGTTAACTGGAACTCGCCGGCCACTCCCCAAGTGAGGTGGTCCCGTCCAGTTCCACCCTCGCGCTGCCACCCCAAGTTCACATGCGCAAGCGCGACATCGCCGTGAAGCGCAAAGCTCATGGGCACGTAGGCATACCAGTCGCGCTCATCGTCCGGGCTTTCCGGGTAGTGGGCCACGCCCGCGGCAAACCCGATGCCGAAACCATTGGGCTCGAGCGCCTTGAGGATGGTGTTTGCCTGCGCGATGACATCCGAATGTCCGGTGTGGTCCGCTTCCCGAGTGATGCCAGCGCCGAGTGTCAGCTCGAGGTTGCCGGTGAAGTTACAGGCTGGCAGCGCCATCCATTGTGTGTTGTCCCGATCGTCGGTGATCCAGGTTTCGAGCTGGCAGGCCTTGGCGTCGACGATGCGCGCGTCATCCGTGATCAACGGGCGGGCGGCCTCACCCCTCTCGGGGAGGGCGATCATCGCGAGCGCGAGGCCGGTTAGGGTCACCCACCGGAGCGATGACCTACCGAGCTTGATGCCACGGTGATACACGTGTGCGGCTGGACTCGACCGTTGCCCTTTCAAGCCAGAAGTTAGGGTGCGGATGTATCGCGTGATTGGCATGCGTCGCGCGTACGGCGAGACGCGCTACCCGTGGTCGCGACACCACTGGAGCGCGTCTTGGGGAGGTCTTGAAAACCGTCTCGGCAACGAAAATCGATCGCGCTGTCTCACTCCGCACGTCCGCAACCGGGTAGCGTTGTGCCAAGACGCGAAGGCTCTCACATCACGATGACATCATCATGACACCAGGCATCAATGCCCTGAGAACCCTAGAATCCATTGAGCGCGCCCGCCGGCATGTCATGGGCACCGACAGTCCCGACCGGATGGCAAGCAGTGGCTGATTTGATCCCGTGTGGCGGCTTCGAGTGAGCTGCGAAGTCAGCACTCAGGCCGAGCAGTTACCCCATGCCCCGGTCGGTAGGCACCCGTCAAGTGGGCAACTTGCGGCGGACTAAAAAGTGAGGGAGAACCGGGCACATAGAAGCGGCTCATACGAGCCGGGCGTGCGATCGAGGTTGTAACGAAAGCTGGGAGCGGAGACCGCGAGGATCTGGCTCGCCCCCTTGCCGAGATGTGTAAACGAGCACCGATACCGCCCCGCTCAGGAGGCGGCGACGGTCTTGACCGGAATGGTGTAGAAACTCGAATCCTGCCGGCTGGCGACGTCCTTCACACTGCGCTTCTGCATCAGGTGACCGAGCGTCACGCCCATCAGAAACTCGCGGATCTGCTGGTTCAGTTCGGTCCAGAGATCATGGGTGAGACATTGATGGTTGTCGTGGCAGTCTGCATTACCACCGCAACGGGTTGCGTCGACAGCCTCATCGACGGCGTCAATGATTTCCGACACCGCGATCGTATCTGCACCACGACTCAGCATATAACCGCCACCCGGTCCACGCGCGCTGATGACCAGGCCGCTACGACGCAGACGGGCGAACAACTGTTCTAGATAAGAAAGGGAAATCTGCTGCCTTTCGGAAATGTCGCTCAATGACACGGGACCCCGATGATCATGGATTGCCAGATCGAGCATCGCGGTTACCGCGTAACGTCCCCGGGTAGTGAGCCGCATGACCGTTCTCAAGTAATTTATCGCTGCAAAAGAATAGCAATGGCGCGAAATGCGTCCCAATATCCCCAGTCCGATTGTTGATAAATTCAGTGGGTTATTGGCCTTTTACTTCGGGAGCGCCCTGTGCGTCGGACGTCCCACCCTTTGCCTTGGCCGCCTCTTCATCCAGCACTTCGTCAACGCGCTCGATCTCGGGAAGGCGCGTGTCGGGCACGGTGCCGCCCATCGCGTGCACGACCTTGCTGAGCTGCTCGATGCGTTCGTCCATCGAGCGGATGTGCTCGATCAGGCCCCGGAAGGCATCGGCCACCGGGTCGGGCATGTCCTTGCTGGTGCCGTAGGGCTCGAAGCCGATCTTTTCCTGGAACTGGCGCTGTTTTTCGACATCCGCGTGGCGCTTGCTACCCACGACGTGGCCGGGGATGCCAACCACGGTCGCGCCTGGCGGCACGGCACGCAGGACCACGGCGTTGGAACCCACCCGTGCACCCGCGCCGATCGTGATCGGCCCGAGGATCTTTGCGCCCGCGCCAACCACCACGTTGTCCTCGAGGGTCGGGTGGCGCTTGCCCTTCTCCCAGCTCGTGCCGCCGAGTGTCACGCCGTGGTAGAGCGTACAGTCATCGCCGATTTCTGCCGTCTCGCCGATGACCACGCCCATGCCGTGATCGATGAAAAAGCGGCGACCGATCCGTGCGCCGGGATGGATCTCGATGCCGGTGATCCACCGCGCCAGATTCGACGTGACCCGGGCTGGCCACTTCAGGCCACGGTGCCACATCGCATGCGCGAAGCGATGTAGCCAGACTGCCCACACGCCGGGATAGGTCGTGATGATCTCGAAGGTGTTACGGGCCGCAGGGTCGCGCTCGAAGATGCACTGGACATCCTCGCGCAGTCGCTTCCAGAAGCAGGGGCAATCCGACCCGGCCTCAGGCCTCGGATCCTTGTTGTGGGGTGCGTTGGGTGTTTCGTTCGGCAATTTTGCAAGTGTCTGTCAGGATTCCGCGCAAAATGTTCACTTCGGTGAGCGTCGGCCGGGCCTTATTGTACAGTCGGCGCAGCTTGGGCATGAGCAGCCGCGGGTTGTCTGCATCGAGAAACCCGATCTGGATCAAGGTCCTTTGCAAGTGATCGAACAGCCCCTCCATGTCATGCGCGCCCGCGGGCGGCTCCTCGGCCGGTGCCGGGCGTGCGTCATCCTCGCGTAGTGCGAGGTGCAGTTCATACGCGACTAGCTGGACGGCCGCCGCGAGGTTCAGCGAGCTGTAGTGCGGATTGGAAGGGATGTGCAGCAGCGCATGGCAGAACCCCAGTTCTTCGTTGGTCAGGCCGTTGCGTTCCCGCCCGAAGAGGATGGCGACGGGTCCGTGGCGCAGCTCCTGGGCAACACTGGCCGCCGCGTCCCGAGGCTCGATGACCGGCCAGTCCAGACTGCGCGACCGGGCGCTGCTGCCGGCCACCCACACGCAGCCCGCGAGCGCCTCCTCGAGCGAATCGACCACCCTGGCGTTTGCGAGAACGTCGTCGGCCCCGGCAGCGCGCGCCGTGGCGTCCGCGCAAGGGAACTGTCGCGGGCGGACCAGCACGAGATCGCTGAACCCCATGGTCTTCATGGCACGCGCGGCGGCGCCAATGTTTCCCGGGTGCGAGGTCTCCACCAGCACGAAACGCGGTTGTCTTGAGTGCATCACTGGATCTTTGTCGCCGGAGTCAGGCCAAGTCTGTTATTCTACCGCCCCGCCGCGCAACGCGGCGCTTTCACGACGACCACTCAGCCATGCACCCACTACTGAACACCGCCGTCCGCGCAGCGCGCGACGCTGGCGAGATCATTCTGCGCCACATCGACCGCATCGATGGCCTGACCATCGACAGCAAGGCCCGCAACGACTATGTCAGCGAGGTCGATCGCATGGCCGAACAGGAAATCGTGCGGCGCTTACGGCGCGCGTATCCGGACCACGCGATCCTCGGTGAGGAATCTGGCAGCCATGCGGGCAATGAGTTTCAGTGGATCATCGACCCACTCGACGGCACCACGAACTTTCTGCACGGCATCCCCCACTACGCCGTATCGATTGGTCTGCGGCACCGGGACAAGCTCGAGCAGGGGGTGATCTACGACCCGATCAAAAACGAACTGTTCACCGCCTCGCGCGGGGGCGGGGCGCGCATGAACGACCGTCGGCTGCGCGTGAGCAGCCAGGGGAGCCTGGAGGGGGCGCTGCTCGGCACCGGCATTCCGTTTCGTGAGGACCATCCAGTCGATCTGTACCTCGCCACCTTGAAGGCCCTGCTACCTGGCTCGGCCGGGATCCGTCGCGCCGGATCGGCAGCGCTTGACCTCGCCTACGTGGCGGCTGGCCGACTGGACGGATACTGGGAGTTTGCCATCAAACCCTGGGACATGGCCGCTGGCGTATTGTTGGTCGAAGAGGCTGGCGGACTGGTCGGCGACCTGCACGGCGGCAAGGGCTATTTCGTCTCGGGGGACATTCTCTGCGGCACACCGAAGGTCTACAAGGACATGCTGCGCAGGCTGGCTGATGTGCTGCCGCTCAGGACCAGAGCGGATCAGGCCCCGGAAGGTTGATCTGTGCTAATCTCCTCATGGTGAGCCGATGAGGAGACTCCCATGAAGCGACATCTCTGGGCGGCCGTGGTCCCGCCGCTTGCCGTGTGCCGGTATGGGTGCGCACGATGCTGCGCTATTCCTATCGGGGGATTCTGGATCGGCGGCATCGCGCTTCTGGCCTATCATTTTATCCATGCCCCACACATCAATCCGCTGCTCGGCACCGGAAGCCTGGTCGCCGGCGTAGCGCTTGTGGCTGTGGCGATGACCTGGGCGCAACTCACCATCGCGCAGGTGAGGCGTTTCGGGTGCAAAGAAAGCGAACCGAGTCCCACTCTCTGCCGCGTTCTCCCAAGCGCGGACGAGACCGACCCACTGGAAGAGGTCCGCCGCGCCCGAGAGGTCTGAGCGCGGCCTTCCACCGCGATATCCGCTCAGGAAACGCTGATCAGATGGCGCCGCCGGCGCTTCTCGTCATGCAGTAAGACCACCCCGCTCATCGACCGGGATGGAGAGCCCAGACGTTGACCCGGCGATCCATCCCGCGATTGCAATTCAGCGTTGGCCTCAAGGTCGGTCGTCGACCGCTTCCTTGCGCTCCGGCGGGATGAGTGTCTCGCGGCTCAAGCCGAGCATCAGCGCGAGGTTGCTCGCCACGTAGATGGATGAATACGTGCCCACGACGATGCCGATGATCAAAGCAAGCGAGAAGCCTTGCAGCGCGCTGCCGCCGAACAGGTAAAGGGCGATCACAACGAGCAACGTCGAGAATGACGTCATCACCGTCCGTCCCAGGGTCTCGTTGATGGACGTGTTGACGATCTGCTCGGGCGTACCCTTGCGGATCTTGCGAAAACCCTCGCGGATCCGGTCATAGACCACGATCGTGTCGTTGATCGAGTAGCCGATCACGGCGAGCACGGCGGCCAGCACGGTCAGATCGAACTCGAGCTGCGTCCACGCAAAGATGCCGACGATCAGGAACGGGTCGTGCAGGAGCGCGAGGATGGCACCCAACGACAGACGCCACTCGAAGCGAAACGCCACGTAGGCCAGGATCCCGAGAAACGCGAACAGCAGCGCAAGCCCCGCGTCCTCGCGCAGCGTTTCGCCGACCTGCGGCCCAACGAACTCGATGCGCTTGACCTCGAATTTTGCTGCGCTGGAGTCCTTCAAGGCTTCGACAATACGGTCACCGAGTGTCGCAGCGTTGGCCTCGCCCTCCAGTGGCGGCAGCCGGATCAAAATCTCTTTCGAGGACCCGAAGTACTGCACCACATTGCGTTCGAAGCCGTTCTTGGCGAGCGCCTCGCGCACGTTGTCGAGCGGCACGGTCTCGGAGTAGCTGCCCTCGACCAGGGTGCCACCGGTGAAATCGATGCCGAAATTGAGCCCGCGGGTCACGAACCCGAGGATCGACAGCAGGATGATCACTGCCGAGAAAACGAAGGCCCACTTGCGCAGGCGCATGAAGTCAATTTCGTTCTTGAGGTGGAAGAGTTCCATGCGAGTGCCCGTGGTGTGTCAGCTCAGATCGACAGCCGTTCGAGTTGTCGCCGCCCCCCGAACAGGAGGTTGACGATGGCGCGCGAGCCCATGATGGCCGTGAACATCGACGTGAGAATCCCGATGCTGAGCGTCACGGCGAAGCCCTTGACCGGCCCGGAGCCGAACAGGAACAACAGCAGTGTGGCAAGCAACGTGGTCAGGTTGGAGTCGAGAATGGTCCCGAACGCGCGCTCGAAGCCTCCGTTGATCGCCGCCTGCGGCGAGTTGCCCCAGCGCAGCTCCTCGCGGATGCGCTCGTAAATCAGCACGTTGGCATCCACCGCCATACCGAGGGTGAGCACGATGCCCGCGATGCCTGGCAACGTGAGCGTTGCCTGCAACATGGACAGCACGGCGACGATGATGACGAGGTTCATAAGCAGCGCAGCGACCGCGATCACGCCGAACACCCGGTAGTAGATCGTCATCAGCACCACGAGCAGCAGAAAACCGATGATCGTCGATTTCACGCCCTGATCGATGTTAGCCTGACCGAGGCTCGGGCCCACGGTGCGTTCCTCGATCACGCGCATGGGCGCGGCCAGCGCACCGGCGCGCAGCAACAAGGCCAGATCGCGTGCCTCGCGGGTGCTGTCGAGCCCGGTGATCTGGAAGCGCTTGCTGAGTTGGTCCTGAATCCGCGCGACGTTGATGACCTCCTCGGTCTTGCGCCCGTCCGGCTTGGTCTCGATGAACACCACTGCCATCAGCTTCTTGATGTTCTCGCCCGTGACCTTGCTGAACATGCGCGCGCCCTTGCCATCGAGGGTGATGAACACCGCCGGACCGGCGGTCTGCTGATCGATCCCCGATGCGGCGTCGGTGATGTATTCACCGGTCAGCAGTACGCGATTCTTCAGCAGAATGGGGCGCCCGTTGCGCTCGCGGTAGAGGCGGGTTCCCGCCGGGATCTGCTTGGTCGCCTCGGCGGCCGCGGCATCCGCCTGCTCGTCGACGAGACGGAACTCGAGTGTGGCCGTCGCACCGAGGATCTTCTTCGCGCGCGCCGTGTCCTGCACACCGGGCAGTTGCACCACGACGCGATCGAGCCCTTGCTGCTGGATCACCGGTTCGGCCACACCGAGTTCGTTGACCCGCTTGCGCAGGGCCGTAATGTTCTGCGACAGCGCAAACTTGCGGATCTGCTCCTGGGCCTGCGGGCGCAGCGTGACATCCAGCACCGCATTCTCGCCCGCACCTTGCGGGTCGAAGATCAGCTCCGAGCGGAAGGCCTTTTCCAGGGCCCGCTGACCGGCGTCGCGATCGGCCTCCGAGCGGAACTTCACCTGCAACTGGTTCTGGTTGCGCGTCACCCCCAGGTACTGGACCTTCTCGTCACGCAGCGTGTTGCGGAAATCCGTCTCGTAGCGTTCCACTGCCTTGGTCACGGCCGCCTCCATGTCCACCTCCATCAGGAAGTGCACGCCGCCGCGCAGGTCCAGGCCGAGGTACATCGGCTGCGCACCCAGCGCGCGCAGCCAGCCTGGCAGGTCGCGGGCCAGGTTGAGCGCGGTGACGTAGTTGGAGCCCAGCGCCTCCTTGATGACCTCGAAGGCCTCGAGCTGTGCCTCGGTCGTATCGAAACGTACCAGCACCTTGTCCTGGTCCCCGCTCATGGCCTTGTGCTTGATGCCCTGCTGCGCGAGCACGCTGGTGATGCGCGCCTCGACGTCATGGGTGATCGGCTGTGCGCCTGCGGGAGTCACCTGCACCGACGGGTCTTCCGGGAACAGGTTCGGCAGCGCGAAGAGCAGTGCGGTCAACAGCACGCCCAGCACGATGAGGTTCTTCCACAACGGGTAACGGTTCATGCAGGACCTTGGGGTAGGATGGGGGGCTCGGGCGGCAGCGTCATCAACGCTTCTTGAAGGTGCCCTTAGGCATCAGCGAGGCGATGGCCTGACGCTGGACCTGGATCTCGACACCTTCACTGATCTGCAGCGTGATGAAGTTTTCCTCGAGCTCCGTGACCTTGCCGAGCAGGCCGCCGTTGGTCACCACCTCGTCGCCCTTGTTCAAGCCGTCGATCAGCGCCTTGTGCTCCTTGGCGCGCTTCGCCTGCGGCCGGATGATCAGGAAGTACATGATGGCGAAGAACACGCCCATCATGATCAGGAACTCGATGCCGCTGCCCTGGGGTGCGGGCTGGCCTTCGGCCAGCGCATTGCTGATGAAGAAATCCACGTGGATGGCCTCTCCGGTTGAACAGGGCGCGTAGTATACCCTTCGGCGACGGATTTTTCTTATCTGGGCCCCGGTTGCAATGTGGGTCAGCGAGCGCCGGAGTGGTTGCCGGCGGCCCATGTTCGATGAGCGGCGGTTGGCGAAGTCTAACAGGCGTCGCCGGGAACCTCGCGGTTCGCGTCGCGGCTACAGACTCCGGGAAGCAGACGCGGGCGGCGCAACAGGGCGCAGCAAGCAATATCAGGGCGACCCCGTGGGGCCGACACACCACCCGTCGATGCCCGCGAACGTCGGACTCGCTTCACGCCGGCGGTGGCTGAAGCGAAATGGCGGGGCTGGCGATCGCACCGCGCGCATGCGAATGCGGCGCGAGCCTGGGATGGCCAGGCGCCGGTTTTGTGCCGACGCCCGGTCCCTTTCATGTTACTGCGGCATCACCGGAGGAGCCGGCGGGGCGGGTGGGGTCGGCATTGCGCGCCACGGGCCGGGGATCGGCATGGCGTCGATGCCTTCGTCGCGCCACGCCGGGCGCTGTGCCGGGCCGCGTGCTGCCTGCCGTTGCGCACGGCGCTCCTCAATCTGCTTCATGCGCTCCTCGCCGAGGATCGCCTTCATGCGCTCGCGCATCTCCTCCTGCTGTTTTTGCATCTCCGCGCGGTGCTGCTCGCGCATCTGGCGATGTTTCTCGCGCTGCTCGTTCATGAGCTTCTCCATCTCGGCGGCCTTCTCATCATCGATGCCGTAGCGGTTCTTCAGCATCTCGCGCGACGGCGCTGGCGCCCCCTGTGCGCCGGGGCCACCCATCGGGCCCGGGCAAGGCTGCTGTTCGGCGAGCGCCACGCCTGTGGCAAGACAGCTCAGCAGTGTCAGACTCAAAATCTTCTTCATTCGGGCTTTCCTCGACTATTGCGGATTCCTTAGGTTGCTGTTGGCCCGGTGGGCCTGAGGCGAGAGCTTAGAGCAAAGCGCCGAGCGGACGCAAAAACACGACCCAGCCCAGCCGCCGGCATCTCCCCGTCACCGGTCGGGCCCGCAACCGGCTACGCGGCCAGTTCGGCTCCGTAGCCCTCTGCCTTGATCGCCTCGACGAGCGCCGCCGGATCGGCATGGCCCTGCACCACGGCCTGCTTGTCCGCGAGGCGCACGTCGACGCCTTCCACGCCGGGAACGCGTTGCAAGGCCTTGGTCACTGCAGCGGCGCAGTGCATGCAGGTCATGCCGGTAACGAGAATGCGGGTTTCCATGGTTGATTATATGGACGCCTCCCGTTTGCCAAGATCGGTTTGGGTGTGCTGGGACAGATAGGCTGCAGTTTTATATCCGGCCTGTAGTGCAGGCGGATGCCTGCTGGCCCTGATGGAATCCGCGCAACCCGCGCCTCATTTCTCC
>CAYSFW010000041.1:0-28414 GCA_964430355.1 uncultured Thiotrichales bacterium | reverse complement strand
CGGTGGGGTGCTCGCTGTCGCGGCGGGGGGCTGTGGGGGGGGTGATGGGGGCTCGGCGGGACGCCGCGCAGCGGGACGCGGGGGAGGGGGGGGGGGGGCTGGGGTGAGTGGATGGGGGTGGAGGTGGGCGTGCAGCGGGCGGGTGCGGCGGGGGGGGGGGGGGGCGGGGGGGTTCGAGAGCCGGGGACGGTGGTAGTTTGGTTGTGGGTGGGGGGGGTGGGGTGGGTGGGGGTTTGTGCTCGAGGCTAGTTGTAGCTGTGCGGGCGATTATGCCCTCACGGGCGAGGTCGGGCCATTGGCCGGCTGTGTTGATATGGGTCATGAAAAGCGCACCCGCGCGGTGGGAGGATGCCGGAACGTGCTGGTTTTCTCACGTTACTGCAGCCGGGGGATTACTCGTCTAATCTCCTTGGAACCGACGAGATAACCAACAAACCTTTTCCCATCCCGTTCAACGATCCCAAGGAGGTTCCTTATGCGTTTCCACCGTTTCGCGTTGGCTCTGATGGCTGCAGCGGTACTCAGCGGACCCGCGCTTGCCGATGACCCCATCGTCATCAAATTCAGCCACGTGGTGGCGCAGGACACGCCTAAAGGCAAGGCGGCCGAGTTCTTTAAGCAACGCGCCGAAGAACTGACCGGCGGCAAGGTCAAGGTCGAGGTCTACGCCAACAGCACGCTCTACAAGGACAAGGAGGAACTCGAGGCGTTGCAGATCGGAGCGGTGCAAATGCTCGCGCCGTCGCTGGCGAAGTTCGGCCCGCTGGGGGTCAAGGAGTTCGAGGTCTTCGACCTGCCCTACATCTTCGATGGCTATGACGATCTGCACAAGGTCACCGGCGGCGCGATCGGAAAGAGCCTGCTTGCCAAGCTGGAGCCTAAGGGCATCAAGGGCCTCGCCTACTGGGACAACGGGTTCAAGGTGTTCAGCTCGAACAAGCCGATCAAGGCGCTCGCCGACTTCAAAGGTCAAAAGATGCGCATCCAATCGTCCAAGGTGCTGGAGGGGCAGATGCGCGCGCTCGGGGTAATTCCGCAGGTGATGGCGTTTTCCGAGGTCTACCAGGCGTTGCAGACGGGCGTGGTGGACGGCACCGAGAACCCGCCGTCGAACCTCTACACCCAGAAGATGCACGAGGTGCAGAAGTTCGTCCGGGTTTCCGATCATGGTTACCTGGGTTACGCCGTGATCACCAACAAGAAGTTCTGGGACGGCCTGCCGGACGACGTGCGCAGCAAGCTGGACAAGGCGATGGCCGAGGCCACGCAGTACGCCAACCAGATCGCCAAGGAGGAGAACGACAAGGCGCTGGAGGCCGTGAAGGCGTCGGGCAAGTCGGAGGTCTCCGTGCCGAGCGCGGCTGAAAAGGCTGAGCTGAAGAAGGTGCTGGTCGGCGTGCACAAAGAGTTCGAGGATCGCATCGGCAAGGAGCTGATCGAGTCGATCTACAAGGAGACCGGCTTCGATCCCGGCAAGCTGTGAGCTTCGCCTGACAAGCACAAGGTGCGAGCGCCCGCGTGAGCGCGGGCGTTCGCGCGGTTTCCAACGCGCATCCTTCGGAGCCTGCCCGTGCTGAGAGTGCTCGACCGACTCGAGGAATGGATCATCACCTTCCTGATCGGCGCCGCGACGCTGGTCATCTTCGCGGCCGTCGTGCATCGTTACGGCTCGGGTTTTCCCATCCCCGGTGTACAGGACTGGTTGCTCAGCCTGAACTTCGGATGGGCACAGGAGCTTTGCATCATCATGTTCGTGTGGATGGCCAAGTTCGGCGCCGCCTACGGCGTGCGCACCGGCATCCACGTGGGCGTGGATGTGTTGATCAACCAGCTCGGCGAACGGACGCGGCGCAAGTTCATTCTGTTCGGGCTGCTGGCGGGGGCCTTGTTCACGGGCATCGTGGGCACGCTCGGCGCAGCCTTCGTGTGGGAGAACGGCGCACATTACGCCATCTTCAAGTTTTTGGGCCTGGATGTCGGTGATCTGCCTGAGGGGCCCACGACACCGGATCTCGAGTGGCCCACCTGGATCGTCTACTCGGCGGTACCGCTCGGCTCGTACCTGATGTGCTTCCGCTTTCTGCAAGTGGCCTGGGCGTTCTACAAGACGGGCGAGCTGCCGCACCACGACCACGGGCACGTTGAAGGGCTGGAGGAGGAGACAAGCCCGGCGGCCACCGCTTATGAGAAAGACTTGGCGACCCCCACGGGCAAGCACGAGGGCAGGCCATGAGCGCGGTCATCATCTTTGCCCTGCTGTTTGGCCTGATGCTCACCGGGATGCCGATTTCGATCTCGCTCGGCCTGACGGTGCTCGCCTTCCTGTTCTTCATGACGCAGGTGCCGATCGAGTCGGTGGCGCTCAAGCTGTTCACCGGCATAGAGAAGTTCGAGATCATGGCGATCCCGTTCTTCATCCTCGCGGGCAACTTCCTCACGCACGGCGGTGTGGCTCGGCGCATGATCCACTTCGCCACCTCGATGGTCGGACACCTGCCGGGCGGCCTCGGTCTGGGGGCGGTGGTCGCCTGTGCCCTGTTTGCGGCGGTGTCTGGGTCCAGCCCCGCCACCGTGGTTGCGATCGGCTCCATCCTGCTGCCTGCCATGCTCAAGGCAGGTTATCCCAAGCGCTTCGGCACCGGCGTCATTGCCTCCTCGGGGGCGCTCGGCATCCTCATCCCGCCGTCGATCGTTATGGTGATGTATGCCGTGTCCACGAACAGTTCCATCGGTGCGCTGTTCATGGCGGGCGTGATCCCTGGCGCGGTGCTCGCGCTGATGCTCGGGTTGGCGACCTGGTACAAGGCCTGGCGCGGCAAGTTTCCGCGCGAGCGGCGCTACACCTGGAAGGAGCGGCTGGTTGCGCTGCGTGAGTCGATGTGGGGGCTGTTCCTCATCGTGCTGGTGATGGGTGGTATCTACGCCGGGCTTTTCACCGCAACCGAGGCCGCGGCGATGAGTGCCGTCTACGCCTTCATCATCGCGGTGTTCGTCTACAAGGACCTCAAGCTCAGTGACGTGCCGCGGGTGTTGCTCAGCTCCGCCAACATGAGCGCGATGTTGCTCTACATCATCACCAACGCCGTGCTGTTTTCGTTCCTGCTTACGCACGAGAACATCCCGCAGGCGATCTCCAACTGGCTGCTGGCCGAAGGCTTCGGGCCGATTGCCTTCCTGCTTGCGGTCAACATCATGCTCCTGCTGATGGGCAATATCATGGAGCCCTCGTCGATCATCCTGATCACCGCGCCTATCTTGTTCCCCATCGCCATGAAGCTCGGCATTGATCCGGTGCACTTCGGTATTCTCATCACCGTGAACATGGAGATCGGCATGATTACGCCCCCGGTCGGGCTCAACCTCTACGTTGCAAGCGGCATCAGCAAAATGGGGCTTACCGAGACCAGCGTCGCCGTGTGGCCGTGGCTGCTGACCATGCTCGTGTTTCTCGCGATCGTGACCTACTGGCCGCCGCTGTCGTTGTGGCTGCCGCGGACTTTGGGGATGATGTAGTGTGCGGCACGCGAATGGGCCCGCCAAGCTTGCGTCGAAGGCGCTAGTTTGATACGTTCTCGCGCCTTTCCTGAGTCAAACCGAATTGATTGGAGAACGTCATGTCACGCGTCTGCCAAGTGACTGGCAAGCGACCTCTGGTCGGCCACAACGTTTCGCACTCGAACATCAAGACGAAGCGCCGTTTCCTCCCCAACCTGCACACGCATCGGATCTGGGTCGAGAGCGAAAAGCGTTTCGTTTCCCTGCGCGTCTCCCAGAAGGGGCTGCGCATCATCGACAAGAAGGGCATCGACGCCGTTCTGGCAGAAATCCGCGCCCGCGGCGAGAAGGTCTGAGGAGTCAGGGCACATGGCGAAGAAAGCAATCCGCGAGAAGATCAAGCTGCTGTCCTCAGCCGGCACCGGGCACTTCTACACCACGATGAAGAACAAACGCACCACGCCGGAAAAGCTCGAGCTTAACAAGTATGACCCCGTTGTGCGCAAGCACGTGGTTTACAAGGAAACCAAGATCAAGTAAGCGAAGGTTGTTGCGAACCTCGTAGAAAAGAAAAGTCGGCAAAAGCCGACTTTTTTGTGTCATCGATTGTTCGGGCAGGTATCCGCGGGCTGACCCGCGACGGTTCCCGGATCGGGCCTTCGCGCCGAATCCGGGTCCTCGCCGTACGGTTTTGCGTTCTCAGGCGGTCTGGAGCAAACGATAGCCGCGCAGGGTGCGCGCGAATTCCTCCAGGTAGCGGATGCCGGTTTCCTCGGCCTGCTTGCACCAATCCTGGAGCGCCTGGCGGAGTTGCTCCTGTGTTGCGTAGGTTTGCTCCCAGACGGCCTTGAGCTGGCGCTGGAACTGGTAAACCGTGGACAGGCGCTTGTTGCGCTCCAGCACGGAGTCGAGCGACAGACGTGCCGGTGCGTCGATGCGCGCTTCGTTGCGCAGGAAGGTCTTGCGCACGCGTTGCAGCAACTCGCGGTAGGAGGCGTCCGCGCGGGCCAGCTCTTCACGCAGCACGGGCTTCATCACGTTCTGCGCGTAGTTCGCGAGCACGTCCATCTTGGCCGTGATCACGGCCTTGACGGTCTCCATGTCGACCACGGCCTTGTCAGCGACGCTGATGGCCCGCGGCGCGACCCGCCGCACCTGCGCAAGCCCCAACAGGCGCAGCAGGCGAATGTACTGCCAGCCGAGATCGAACTCCCAAGGCCGCATCGAGAACCGCGCCGAGCTGGGGAAGGCGTGGTGGTTGTTGTGCAGCTCCTCGCCTCCGATGAGCACCCCGATCATGGAGATATTCGTTGAGCCGTCGGTCGTTTCGTAATTCCGATATCCACGATAGTGTCCCAGGCCATTGATGACGCCGGCTGCCCAGAACGGGATCCACAGCATCTGCACCGCCCAGATCGTCAGGCCGATCGGCCCGAACAGCACGACGTCGATGACGGCCATCACGGCGATCCCGCTAAAGTTCCAACGCTCGTAGACGTTGCGCTCGAGCCAGTCCTCGGGCGTGCCGTGACCGTAGCGGGCCAGCGTCTCGGCGTTGCGGGCCTCGGCCCGGTAGAGCTCCGCGCCCTCCAGCAAGACCTTACGGATGCCGTACACGTGCGGGCTGTGCGGGTCCTCGGGCGTCTCGCACTTGGCGTGATGCTTGCGGTGGATGGCCACCCAGGCCTTGGTTGTCATGCCCGTGGTCAACCACAGCCAGAAGCGGAAAAAGTGACTGATAGCGGGGTGCAGGTCGAGCCCGCGGTGTGCCTGCGCGCGGTGCAGATAAATCGTGACTGCGGCAATGGTGATGTGGGTAAGTCCAAGCGTGACGAGCACCAGCCCCCACCAGGGCAGTTGCAAAAGACCCATCGGGTTCCTCGTGTGAAGTGGGTTAGAAGGGGAGGGTAGGTTCGCCACTATATGCCAGCCGGGCGCCGGCGTCCATGTGGCGAGCTAGCCGGTGATCGGCGCTTCGCGGCGTTCGAGCAGCAAGTTGCCGGCGGCGTCGACGGCACCCCGCCAGCCCGCTGCAATCCAGAGCGTGGCGACGGGTTCGACGACGATGGCTGGCCCGTCGATCGAAGTACCCGAGGTGAGTCCGACTCGGTCAAACACGGCAACTTCCGCTGACTCCCCCCAGACCCTCTGCGGCGAGCGTGGCGCTGCCGTGTCGGCCGGGCTGCGGCAGGCCGCCGCGGGCAGGGTCATGCCTGTGGTGGCCGCGCGCACGCGCAGGGTGACCAGTTCCACCGGCAGGTCCAGTGCGTGCCCGTACTGGCGTCGGTGTTCGGCGTGGAAAGCCGCCGCCAACGCGGCGAGGTCGTCCTGGCGCGGTAGGTTGAGAGTGAATGACTGGCCTTCGTAGCGCAGGTCTGCGCTTTCCAGGTAGGTCGCGTCCGTGATCCCCTCGGCGGCAAGTTCTGCGGCGATGGACTCGCGCATCCGCCGCCAGTCCTCTGCCAGCGCCGCGGGCGATGCCTTGCTCAGCAGTCCGATATGGGTGTGCGAGCGCTGCCGCGCGACCGGCGCAACGACCATGCCCAGGGCGGAGAGCACGCCGCCATGGCGCGGCACGAGGATGCGCGGTGTGCCGAGCGCATCGGCCAGTGCGCAGACGTGCAGTCCGCCCGCTCCGCCAAAGGGCAAAAGGGTGAAGTCGCGCGGATCGTAGCCGCGTTGCACCGAGATCACGCGCAGCGCCTGTGCCATGCGTTCGTTGGCGATACGGACGATGCCTTCAGCCAGCGCCTCCGGGGCGATGCCGAGCGGCTGGGCGAGGTGGTCCAGTGCGGCCCACGCGGCATCGGTGTCGAGCTTGAGGTGTCCGCCCAAGGCGAGGTCGCGCGGCAGACGCCCTAGGACGAGGTTTGCATCCGTCACTGTGGCGCAGCGGCCGCCGCGTCCGTAGCAGGCGGGCCCGGGGTCGGCGCCCGCAGACTGTGGCCCGACCTGGAGCATTCCCCCGGTGTCGATCCATGCGATCGAGCCGCCGCCTGCGCCGATGGTGTGCAGGTCCACCATCGGCACGGCCACGGGATACCCGGCGATTTCACCCTCGGTGGACAGCCGGATCTCGCCATCTATTAGGGCAACGTCGGTGGACGTGCCGCCCATGTCGAAGGTCAACAGCCGCTCGATGCCGCTCAACCGCGCCTGGTGTGCAGCACCCACGAGCCCTCCAGCGGGACCGGACAGCAACAGTTCCACCGCACGCTCGCTGGCGCGCGTGGCGGCCACCGTACCGCCGTGACTCTGCATCACTGCGACCCGTGCGGGCGCGACGGCCGCCGCGAGCCGGCTCAGGTAGCCCTGCATCAGCGGGCCGACGTAGGCGTTGAGCCAGGTCGCCACGCCACGCTCGTACTCGCGATATTCGTTGAGCACGGCGGACGAGCGCGAGACGAAGACCCCCTCGGGCATGGCCGCGGCAATCTCACACTCCTCACGGTCATCGAGAAAGGCAAACAGCAGGTTGATCGCCACGGCCTGCGGGCGGTGCTGCGCCATGAGCGCGCGCAGCGCCGCGAGGTCCTCCGCCGTTAGTGCTTCGAGCAGCGTGCCGTCGGCACCCCGCCGCCCGCCGGTTTCCCAACACAGTACCTCGGGAACGGGGGGTGTCGGCAGGACGGGCTGGAGGTTGTACAGCTCGCGGCGTGTCTGACGACCGATGGACAGGACATCGGCGAAACCGCGGTTGGTGATGTAGGCCGTGCGAACGCCCTTGCCCTCCAGCACGGCGTTGGTGGCGACGGTGGAGCCATGGACCAGCGACAGCTCGTCGCAGTCGAGCCCGAGTTCCGCGATGCCCTGGAGGATGGCACGTTCCGGCGCCCCCGGCGTCGAGAGTACCTTGTGTACCCTGAGCGTATCCCCGTCCCAGTACACAAAGTCCGTGAATGTCCCGCCTGTATCGACGCCGAGCCAACGCATGCAGGCATGATACCGTCACCGCACCGCTTTGGGTGAGGCGGCGGAGTTACCGTTGCGGTATTTCGGCTCGGTCGCACGACCGTGTGGGACAACGGGACCGGAACGGATGTGGCCGCGGGAATCCGGCTACGCGGGCTCGCTATCAAGGTAAGGCACTTGAGGAGCGCGCTGATCGGCAAGCGGACACGGCGACCAGCCTCAAGCGAGGGCGCCGCGCGGTACTGCGCGGTGCCCGCCGGCTCCCGATGTTGGCCTAGCGTGGTTCGGCGACCGCGAATGCGGTACGGTCCGCCTTAGGCCGATTGTCCGCTGGCTGGTCACCCCGGATGACGAACAGCGCGTGTTCGACGATGTTGGTGATGTGATCGCCGATGCGCTCCAGCGCGCGTGCAACGAGGATGAGATGCACGCAGGCCGAGGTGCGACACGACTCGCGCGAGTTGAGGTTCAGCAGGTTCTGGAAAATCCCGGTATACGCCCGGTCGTTGGCTTCGTCCCGGCGGCGCACGGCTTCCGCCAACGCGACATCGCGGGTCAGGTAGGCCGTCATAGCGTCTTCGAGCATGTCGAGCATATCCCGTCCGAGCCGCAGGATCGCCTGCTCCTCTCCTACCTGCTCGAGGCTCGAGAGCGTCACCGAGTGGTTGGCGATGCTTTTCGCATAGTCGCCGATCCGCTCGAGATCCGTGGCGATGCGCAGGCTTGCGATAATGGCCCGCAGATCCGTCGCCATGGGTTGCCGGCGAGCGATCATCGAGACGGCCAGGTGATCGATCGCCCGTTCCTTGTCATTGATTTCCGCATCGGAAGCGGCAGCCATCGCTGCAGCCGCGGAATCGCGGCGCTCCAGCGCCGCGAGTGCGCCCGCCAGCTCCCGTGCAGCGAGCTTGGCCATTTCCACGATCGTATTCTGGAGCGTATCCAGGTCGGTATCGAAGGATTTGACAATGTGTGCCGTGGTCATGCGCTTGCTCACCCTCTGAACTGAATCGAAACCACCGCGCGGTTTTATTTCCGCTTGGTTTTGAATATGACACTTTCATGACAATCCATCTACTTTACTACGTCACAAATCAAGGAATTGATTGCTGCGAAACCAGGCTGCAGCCGCCGTGGGCCGACCAAATGTTTCGTCGGTGGCGTGGTGCTGAAACGCGCGTAATGTGATCTTCTCGGCTTCGCGCGGCAGCCGTAGCATTGGACACTGCGCGTGACGGAGTCTTTCCGTGGTGAGGCGATGTGAACGGTTCTGGATCCGATCGAAATGTTGGGTTGCATCGGACACGGTCCGCACTGCGGTGCCCGGCCTGTCGCAAGGTGATGCAGCGATTTCAACTGTCACGCCGTCTGCGCGGTGACGTGGAACTGGACCTATGCCTCGCCTGCGAGGGGATTTGGTTCGATCAGTTCGAGAGTGCGCAGCTGGCACCCAGCGCCGTGGTGGCCTTACTGCGCCTGATGACGCAAGCGCGGCCCAGGGGTGCCGCCGCGCGGCTCGGCGAGCGCCTTATCTGTCCCCACTGCGCCGATCCGTTGGTCAAGAGCATGGATTGGAGCAAGAACGGCCCGTTCAGCTATCACCGCTGTCCGCGATGGCACGGGCGTTACTCGGGATTTGCTTCGTTTTTGCAGGAAAAGGGCTTGGTGCGTCACCTCGATCGGCGCGAACGGCAAACCCTTTCAGTGCAGGTGGGGGTGTATCAGTGTCCGAATTGCGGAGCGCCCGTTGATGTCCAGCATGACATTGCTTGCGCGTACTGCGGCTCAGCGGTCGCGTGGCGGGATGTGGCCGGTCTCGCCAAGGCGCTCGACGCGAAGGACGCCCCACCTGCGCCGGAGATTACCCCGGTCGACGGATGATGCTGAAACCGCGGTGGGTTCCAACCCTCGCAGGCCCGCGCCAAGCGGACCTGACTGGGGGCCTCGGCGGCCGAAGCGGTGCACCGGCCGCGATGCGGGTTGGGATGAGGCAACGCCCTAATCAGCGTGCCGCCGTGAGGGTACGCGCCCCGCCAGGGCCGCCCAGAATGAGCACGTCCGCCGGGCGGTGCGCAAAGATGCCCACCGTTACCACCCCGGCGATCATGTTGATGCGCTGCTCGAGTCTTAGCGGCTCCACGATCTCAAGGTTGTGCACATCGAGGATGACATTACCGTTGTCGGTGACAAACCCCTCACGCCAGACGGGCCTGCCACCTAGCTTGACCAGTTCACGCGCCACGTAGCTGCGCGCCATCGGAATCACTTCAACCGGTAGCGGAAACTTGCCAAGGACGTCGACGAGCTTCGACTCATCGGCGATGCAGACGAACTTCTTGCTCGCGGCTGCGACGATTTTCTCGCGCGTGAGCGCGCCACCACCACCCTTGATCAGGTGCAGGTGTCGGTTTGCCTCGTCGGCGCCGTCCACATACAGTGCCAGGGGCCCAGACTGATTTAGGTCGAGCACGGGAATGCCGTGGCCGCGCAGCCGCTGGGCGCTCGCCTCGGAGCTCGCGACGGTGCCATCGATGCGGCCCTTGATCTTGGCCAGCAGGTCGATGAAGTGGTTGGCGGTGGAGCCCGTACCGATGCCTACGATCATGCCATTTTCAACGTAGGCGATCGCCGCCTCCGCGGCGGCCTTTTTCATGTCGTCTGGTGTCATCTGCGTATCCTCGTTGTTTGCCGGGATCATAGCGGGGGGATCATGACCGCGACAAGCGCGAGGCTTTTCAGCGCAGGGCGCATTCTGTAAGGTGTTGCAATGCCGCAACGTTACATCGAAAAGATCCTCACGGCCCGTGTTTACGACGTGGCCATCGAATCACCGCTGGACCACGCGCGGGCCCTGTCGCGCCGACTCGGCAACCGCGTGTTGATGAAGCGGGAGGATCTGCAGCCGGTCTTTTCGTTCAAGCTGCGCGGTGCCTATAACAAGATTTTCCGGCTCCCACCTGAGCAAAAGGCGCGGGGCGTGATCGCCGCCTCCGCGGGCAATCACGCGCAGGGTGTCGCACTGGCCGGCAACCGTCTAGGGCTGAAGACCATCATCGTCATGCCCAAGACCACCCCCGAGATCAAGGTAAGCGCCGTGCGCGCGCTCGGCGGCAAGGCCGTGCTGCACGGCGACAGCTACGACGACGCCTACGCGCACGCCCTGAAACTCGCCGAGGAGCAGGGCCTGACCTTGATCCACCCGTTCGACGACCCGGACGTGATCGCCGGGCAGGGCACCATCGGCATGGAAATCCTGCGCCAGCATCCCGACGACATCGAAGCGATCTTCGTCCCGGTCGGCGGCGGCGGGCTCATAGCCGGGATCGGGGCCTACGTGAAGTACCTACGGCCGGAGATCAAGATCATCGGCGTCGAACCCGACGACGCGCCGACGCTACAACAAGCGCTGGCCCACCACCGGCGGGTGGTGCTCAAGGAGGTTGGCCTGTTCGCTGACGGCGTGGCTGTGCGCCAGATCGGCGAGGAAACCTTCCGCATCGCCAAGGAGTGTGTCGATGAAATGGTGCTGGTCAGCACGGACGAAATCTGTGCGGCCACCAAGGACATCTTCGAGGACACCCGCACGCTCGCTGAACCCGCCGGTGCGCTTGGTGTGGCTGGCATAAAAAAATACCTCAAGACTCATCCGCTCAAGGACCGCACACTGATCGCCATCAACAGCGGCGCGAACATCAACTTCGACCGCCTGCGCCATGTCGCCGAGCGCGCCGAAGTTGGAGAACGGCGCGAGGCCATCCTCGCCGTCACCATCCCCGAACGGCCCGGCAGCTTCCGCAGCTTCTGCAAAATCCTCGGTAAACGCGGCATCACCGAATTCAACTACCGCTACGCCGACGAGCGCGACGCCCATGTATTCGCCGGTGTAAAACTCGCCGGCGGCGATGCCGAGCGCATGGAAATCCTCGAAATCCTCAAGCAAAAGGGCTACCCCGTCGTCGACCTCACCGACAACGAGGTCGCCAAGCTGCACCTGCGCCACATGGTTGGCGGCCACGCCCCGCAAATCCGCAACGAACTCGTCTACCGCTTCGTCTTCCCCGAACGCCCCGGCGCCCTGCTCGACTTCCTCTCCGCCCTCGGCGAACGCTGGAACATCAGCCTGTTCCACTACCGAAATCACGGTGCCGCCTACGGCCGCGTCCTCGCCGGCATCCAGGTTCCACCCAAGGACCGCAGCGAATTCACCAAATCCCTAGACGCCCTTGGCTACGAATACTTCGAGGAAACGGATAACCCCGCCTACCGGCTATTTTTGAGCGCGTGAGGTTCTGGCGGATCAACGCCCATCAGCGTCGACCGATGGCCGTACTTGGTGGCGCGTGAGAAACGCCGCTGCTAAAGCGTTCGAGTGAAAAACTAAGATCCGTCGCGCGAACGCGTCAGCTTGGTGGAACGGTCTGAAAGCTTTCTTGGCGTCGCTCAGACTACTTGTCACGATTCCCGGATAGGCCAAAAGCGTGCAGCTGTATTTCCGACGTCTAATTTGTTGCTGGCTTCAATGAGGCCCCGGCTTTTTTTCCGGGGAAATGTAAATAATTGCGGATTACTTCGGCACGTTCTTGGGGCTTCAATGAGGCCCCGGCTTTTTTTCCGGGGAAATCCACCACTCGTAACCGGTTGATGGGTGGGGTGTGTTGTAGCAGATTCGCGAGCGGTGGGCAACGCGCGGTGTTCGTGGGGCGACGTGATGGCCGTCCGGTGGGGTGGTGGTGTGCATTTTTCCATGTTGTTAAAGAACTTGCGCGTTGCGAGCGCTGTCTGGGTTTTGGCTTGCCACGCGAGCGCTCGCGTGGCGGTGGCGGAGCATGCCGCACTCATTGCTCAGAAGATGTTAGACAATTACGGGTTCGCGCTCTACGGGCGTGAAGTCTTTGCCAAGGCTGGTGACCTTGGGTTTGACGCTGTCGGCGGCTCCGAGGTCTAGGGTGATGAGGTGGTCTTCGGTGTGGTGGATGATGCCGTCGAGGAGGGCGATGAGTTCGGCGTGGCGTTTGCGACTGAGGCGGCATTGGAAGATGGAGAGTTGCAGCCAGTCGCCGTAGCCGTGCATGAGTTTGAAGACGCGGCGCCAGCGTTTGGGATCGGCGATGTCGTAGGCGACGATGTAGAGGTGTTCTTCCATGGCGTTTAGCGGGTGGTGAAGTTGGGGTATTCGGGGATATCGCCGAGGAGGTAGCGGCCGAGCAGGCGGCATTGCAGTTCGATGAGCCGCCGGTAGCTGAGTTTGTATCCGAAAAGGGGGTGGGTGATTTCGTGGCCGAGGCGGCGTTCGAAGGCGGCGATGAAGCGTTTTCGCCCGTCGGGCGTGAGGGTGACGGCGTTGCCGGCGCGCAGGAAGTCGCTGGGGCGCACTTCGCCGTTGTTGATGGCCTGGATGACGCTGGAGTCGGCAAGCAAGGGCCTGAAGGGTTCCATGAGGTCGAGCGCGAGGGCGGGGCGGCCGTAGCGCGGGTGGTGGTAGAAGCCGCGATAGGGGTCGAGGCCAACGGCGGCCAGGGTGACGGTGAAGCTGCGCACGAGCAGGGCGTTGACCGGGTCGGTGGGTGGGCGGCGATTGCGGGTGGTGAAGTCGAAGGCGAGTGCGTCTGGGCCCGTACCTTGCTTGAGGACGTTGCCGAAGGCGCCGAAGTAGCGTGCCGCGGCGGCGCCTTCGATGCCGAGCAGCTCGCTGAGGCCGCGCGCGCGGTCCACGGCGAGGGTGTCGCGCTTCATCAGGTCGAGCAATTCTTGGGGCTTGGCCTCGCCACGCCAGTTGCGGCGTAGCTGCGTGCGCGCGTTGAGGATCTTGGCTTTGACCAGGCCACGGGCGAGGTGCAGGCAGGTGTGCTCCTCGAAACTTGCGCGGTATTGCGCCGTGCGCAATTCGACATTCTTGTGGCCGGTGCCGATGGTGTGGCCCATGAACCAGCCGCCGTAGCTGTACCAACTGACGGGAATGTCCCGCTGCATGAGTTCCTGCAGCGTGGGGGTGGTGACGTAGACGTTGCCCATGATGACGAGCTGCGAGACTTCGTTGAGCCGTGCGGTGGTCACGGGCTTGTCGTCGATGCTGACTTCGAGCATTTCGCCCTTCTTCGCGACCTTGGCGTGGTGGGCCTGCACATAAATCGGCAGCGCCTCTTCGCGGGCGACAGCGAGCGGCCGCGGCTCTATGTCCGGGTGCTTGAGGTAGTTGACCTCGTCGGGCAGACAGATGCCGACAAGGGAACAGCGCGGGCATTTGGCGCTGTCCTCCAGCGGAGGCGGGATCTGTCCGCCGGCAGCAATGAGGCGCAGGCCGTCGATGGCATTGCGGGTGAGCGCACGCAGCTCGTCGTCGAGGGGGACGCGCACGCGTTCCTTGCTCTCCACGTAGTAGAGCATGCCCTGTTCCACGCGGTAGCCATGTTCTTCGAGCAGTAGCCCTTGCACGCAGAGCTGCACGCGCTCGGGTTCGTAGCTGCCCTTGGCCGTGTGGGGGCGCTTGCCGCGCTTGTAGTCGACTGGCGTGACGGTGTCGCCCTCACCCTCGATGAGATCGAGCCGGGCGATCAGCCCCAAGGTGTTGGACGACAGGTTGACTGAACGGGCGTGAATGCGTTCGTCGGATGCCGCATCGGGGTTCTCCGGCAGCTCGCCCGAGGATTGATCCACCCGCCGGTGGCGGTAGCGGCCGTCGACTGTGTCGACCGAGTCCGCCCATTCGCCCTGTACCCACATCAGGTAAGCTAGCCGCGGGCAGTACTGGTACTCGTTGACCATGCGCGCGGGCAGCTTCGGTAAGTCGGTGGTCAATTCGGGGAAGGGCAGGGGCAGGTCGGCTTGCAGCGGAGGGGGTTGGTGGTCGAAGTCCGTCATCGCGGTATGCCTCCGTGGCGTCGGCTTGGGGAATCGGGAGTTTTTTGTACTGGGGAGCCGCAAGCGCCGGGATCACGCCTTGACTGTCAATCCAATGCGCACAGTCGAACGTTACACCTGGACCGACTACCGTCAGTGGGGTGGGGATGAGCGCTGGGAACTGATCGACGGTGTGGCCCACGCTATGACGTCGGCGCCGTCAATCAAGCATCAAAGCGTGGGCGCGCGGGCTTTACAGTCGGATCGAACGTGGCCTGGAAGGCAAGCCTTGCAAGCCTTTCGTTGCCCCGAGGGGCGTCAAGCTCTCCGACTTCGCTGTGGTGCAACCCGACGTCCTGGCGGTCTGCAATCCGGAAAAGATCACCGTGAGTCGCATCGAGGGTGCGCCGGATGTGGTGTTTGAAGTGCTCTCGCCCCACACGTCCACCAAGGACCAGTGTGAGAAGAAGGGCCTGTACGAGCGTTCCGGTGTGCGTGAATACGTGGTGGTCGATCCGCTGCAGCATTACGCGATCCGCTTCCTCAACGGTGCCGACGGGTTCGACAAGGGTACGGTGTTCGCGGCCGATGAGTGCCTGGTGGTCGCCGTGCTCGATGCGCTGAGCGTCCCACTGTGGGAGGTCTTCGAGTTGCCTGGGCCGATGTGCCCGCGCAGACACCGGCAGGTCTGGCCTGCTGAAGCGCTCTCCTGCGGGCGCCGCGCCCGATCCGCGTGAGCCAGTCCATGGCGCCCTTGCCGTGTCTTCAGGGCGTATCCACCATTGAAACACGCAATGAAATACACGGTGAACGACATGGCGGCCATCAGCCTGCGACTTCCCGATGACATCGAGGCCCGCCTGAACGAGGAGCCAGGCTCGAGCAACACTCGCGTTCCGAAACCGCGCGCGCCGCCATCCATCGTCGAATACCTGGAGCGACGCGAGCGCGAGCGGTTCATGGCAGAGCTTGTTCGTGAAGCCCGTATCGCGTTCGGCGATCCCAACCGCAAACGTGAGGCACTGGAAATCGCTGAAGAGGGCGTCGAGTTGAGCAACGAGGCCCTCGATGCCGCCGAAGGGCGAGCGCTGGGCGAACCCTGGCCGGAGGTACGCGGCGAGCAGTGGTGGCGCTGATGCGGCGGGGCGACGTCTGGGTGGCTCGTCTGAACCCGAACCAAGGTCGCGAAATCGGCAAGATGCGCCCGGTACTCACCATTCAGGCCGATGAACTCACCGTTTTGGGTGACACCACCGTCGTCGTGTTTCCCTTGACCTCGAGCGTCTATCCGTCATTCACGCGGTGGCGAATCACGATCCCAGCCAGAGACCGCCTCCTTCGAGACTACCAAGTCGTGACCGACCAGCCCCGCGCCCTCGATCGCTCCCGCTTTGGCGATGGTCCGCTCACCACGCTCACTGCCGAGAAAATGGCCGCCGTGGAGAGGAGCCTGCGGGCGGTGCTGGGGATGTGGTGAGCGGGCCCGTCGGGTTCCGCACGCGGGTGTGCCGAGAAGCCTGCGGGTCGTGCGCGTTGCCGGGCTCGCGCCTCGACGGGCTGGACCGCCCATCTCAGCAACAGCGCGAAGGACGAGGCAGCGCAGGGACTGATGCGGCATGGTTTGCTACGCGGGGGCGCCTTCCACTTGAGATGGGGTTTGCGGCGTGCCGGCCCGGAACAGGCCGAGCCCGAAGTGGCAGGCGAACCCAAGCGCCAGGGGGCCGCTCACCGGGCGGTCGAACTCAAGGCGCCAGAAGCCGCCGAGGGTGTCGGGCTGGGTGAGCCCGCGCTTGCGGCGAAACCGCGCGAACTCGACGGCGCGACGATCTGTCGCCAGGGGGCTCGCCGAGATCAGCTCGGCCGCCAAGCCGCGCTCTCGGCACTCGCGACGCAGCTGCTCGTAAACGCCAAAGCGCTTCTTGCGGTGCCAGGGGTGGAGGTACGGGGTGACGGATTCCCACACGGTGCTCGTGGCGCAAGTGTCGGCCAGCGGGCGGAATTGGTCCGCCGAGCCCAGCCCTTCGAGCAGGAGTTGGAGCTTCTGGCCGTTGTCGTCCTTCAACCAAGTGAGGTCTGCGAGCACGCGCACGGCATCGGTGTCGAACCCGGCCGCCGCGTGCACGAGCAGGTGGTCGATGCGCCAGTCGCCGTCCGCGTCCTCGAGCAGGTAGAAGGCGTGCCCGTGGCGGTTGTCATCCGGCAAGGCATGTCCCGAAAGGACTGGCGGGATGCGGGCCTCGCCCAAGGTCCACTTGGCGCGTCCGAGGACTGCCATACGCGCCCACTCGCCCACGCGCAACGCATCTTCGAGACGGGGAAGCGGTTTGCCGTACAGGGCAAATCTCGCGGTCGTCGGGCTGCGTGTGTGGGTCTGCGCGGGAGCCGTTCTTCTGATCGCGGCCGGGACTAGATTGGGGGCGGGGCGGACGTAATGACGCCTCTCCGCAGCGGGGGGCGCGCTCCAGCCCGCGGCTTGCAGCTGCGCGGTGTCGACGGCCAGCGCATCGAGCCATCGATCGGGCAGGGTGGCGAGCAGCCGTGCCCGATCCGCCTTTTTCATGTCAGGGGCGCCTGCGAGGGCGTGCTGGCGTAGCGCGGCGTATTGCGCGGGCGTCCTGGGTGCATAGAGGGTGATCACCTCGCGTAACTCGCCAGTCTGCGGGTCTACGGCCTCATCGCCGGGGAGGGAGTTGAGTTCGCCGGTCCACGCATCCAGCCGGCGCGCCTCTACCCAGGATTCGGCGCGGCCGAGATACCCCAAGGCGTCGAGCAGGGCATCGAGTAACTGCGTCTGCTCGCGGCTCAGCACGGTGTTCGGCCAGACGGCGATCAGTGGTTCGTCCACCCGCACGAAGGCGTCGAAGATCAGCGTCTTCTTCTCCTGGGTGCCTTCGACCACCGGCATGTAGTGACGGGTGTGGTTGTGTACGGCCTCGGGCAAGCGGTAGCCGGGGGCGTCAGCAGCGAGGCTTGTCAGCAGCGCCTCCAGCTGGGACCGTGGAAAGCGCAGGGGATCGAGCTTGCGATGCCAGGTGGCGATCAGGGCGCGGGTGATGCGCCAGGGGTCTGGCGGCCAGCCGACGTCCGCCTCGTTGACGTGCCGCCCCCAGGGATTGGCGTGATAGCGCCAGCCCGGGAAGGCGAATTCGATGGCGAGCATGGCTCAATCTCCCTTTTTGCCCTTCTTGGCGCCGGTCCATTTGACTTCCGTGACGCCGGCGAATTGGTCGGCGCAGGCGGCGATGAGTCCCGGCAGCGCGGCTTCGAGTTCGCTGAGCGCCGGCATTCGGAACTCCGCAGGGCGCGTCACGCGCACGCCGCGAACGTCCAGGTCACAGGCGGTGCGCAGGCGCAGGCCGCGTTCGAGCAAGGCGCGGATTTTGAACAACGCGAGCGCTATGAGCAGCCGGGTGGCGGCCTCGCCGAGTCCGAAGCCACGCAACTGGGCGAGGTCCAGATTGAAGTAGGCGGTGATCTTGGGTGAGGTGTACTCGTCGCGGGAAAACGGGACGTTGCCGAACCCGCTCTTGGTGTCGCCGCTCGGATTGACACGGTCGTTCTTGACACCGCCGCTCTGCGCGATCTTGACCTCCTCGGCCTCGATGAACGCCGAGAGGGCGCGCGGCAGACGCAGGCGCCCGCCCGCCAGGTCGCTCTTGGCGAGAAACACGCCGTGGATGAGGGCATTCGCATCGTAGCGGAGCAGGGTCCGAGCCAGTTTGCGGATGTCGACGGCGCCTTCAGCCATGTCGGCGAGTTCCGTCTTCAGCATGTCGAACACGGTCGAGTCGGCCCCTTCGAGGATGTAGGGGGAGTTGATCCTGTGCGCTTCCAGCACCGAGTTCGTCAGCGTCTTTCCGCCCGTGTCCTTGACCTTGACCACGGGCAAACCCTTGAGGGGCTGCACCCAGTCGTCGGCCACCGCATCCCAGCACACGGCCTCCAGCCGGTTGGCCATGCTCTGGGCTGACTCCACGAGGCACATGCGCCTTCCGTCGGGGCCGTCGTAGACCGCGGCGCCCAGGTCCGGAAAGCCGGTGGGCTGGAATCGCGTGCCCTGCACGGGTTGCAGGTCGGCCTCAATCAGCAGACGCGGGGTTTGGGAGAGGGCTTCGAAATCTGGGCTCATGAAGGCTCCTTTGGCGGAATCAAACGGGTTGTTCTTGCGGTTCGGCGAGGCGGCGCAGCAGGCGCGCGGTGTCGCTGAAGGCGAGCGGAAGGGTGAGGGTGGCGGCCAGGCGCTGCGGGTCGGTCCCGGCCCAGTGCGGCGGGCGCCCCGCCTTGGGTAGCGGGAAGCCGGAGGCGCGCAGCCGGCGCCAGGCGATCTCCACGGCGCGCCCGGTCTGGCCGGCGGCCAGCAGCGCGGGCACCTCGGCAGGCAGCGGCAGGCCGGTGCCATCGGGCAGCAGGCCGAGCCTGGACAGGGTGCGGTCTGGCGTGAACAGCGCGCGCAGCACGGCGTAGGCCGCGGGGATGGGTGCGGCGGTGGCCGGTTCGACGGATGGCAAGGCCTCCGGTAGTTCGCACAGTACGAGGCCCGGTAACAGGCGGGCAATGGCCGCGTCCATACCGGGATCGATCAGAAAGGCCGCCACGTCTGCCAGGTTGACAGGCAGGCGGCTGTCGAATGGTTTGCGCTCCTGGCCCTCGCGCGACGCCTCGATGAGTCTCCGGCGCTGGATGGCGATGAGGTTGCGGGTGAGGCTCGCGCTAGCCCACACCGTCAGCGCGCGTCGGGCGTCGCCGGGGGCGAGCCAGCTGCCACCATCGTCGATCGGCAGCACGTGGGCACGCATCGGCAGGCGCTTGGCGTGGATGCCCGCCAAGGCAGCGGTGATACGGAATGCCGGGCTGCCATCGTCGGCCTTCAAGACCCACTGCAGCGAGAGACGCGCGACAGGGCGCACAGCCTCCCGACCCTTGGCGCTGTCGGCCAGCGTCAGGTGCAGCTCGCCGAGGAGACACAGGATCTCTTGCACCGGGGACGCGCCGGCTTGGCGGGTCAGCGCGAACAGGGCGTCTTCAAGGCGGCGAACCAGCGAGCGAACGCGGTTGGGTGCAACGTCACCGCGGGCGAAGCGCCGCAGCCGATCCAGCCACTCGTAGCGGTCCAGGTCGGAGATGAGGTCGGCCTGTGGGTTGCGCTGCACCACGAACCGACCGAGTGGTGTGGCAAGGTAGGCCTTGCCCGACCTCATCAGGAACGCGCTGCGCTGAAACGCGCCAATACCTCGGTCTACGCCCAGCGTGGCCACGGAGCGCGCGAAGTCGAGCCCATCGCGTGCGCTCCGGCGGCCGAGGCTGGCTCGGCCTTCGGCAAGTAGGTGGCGCAGTTCGGCCAGGCTGGTCATGGCTTCCCACAGGGGGAGCCAGATCTCGGAACGCGCATTGCCTTCGTCCGCTCCGGCCAGGTTGCCGCTGCCGGCGCCTGTCGACTTGACCGTGAACGGGTAGGCAAGCAGGCCGGGGCCTGTTTGTTCCCATTTGCGTGTGGCCGCGGCAGCAAACAGCATCGCCCCTTCGAGCATCAACACGAAGTCCCATGGGTTGATGCGGGCGCCACCGTCGAATCCGAGTGTGCTGTTGGGGCCGCCCGCTGGGCCTGGCGCGAACTGGCCGATGGCCCGGTTCATCAGGCCAGCTGCGGGTGCGCCGAACAAGGCCTGGTCCAACAGGTCGGGGGCACCGGGGCTGGGTTTACCCGTGGCGGCGTCGAACAGCTCCGACAGCCGTTGCATGTGGTTGTTGGTGAAATCCAGGTGGCCATCGTTGCCGCCGGTGCCGAGCAGCGGCGGGTAGCGCAGGTCGGCAGTCACCAGCACGGCAGCATCCAGCCACTGCAGGGCATGATCCGGCAGACAGTTGCGCAGCGTGGCGATCAGGCGCTGTTTCGCGTTGTCCTTGGGGCTCTCGCTGAGCCCCATCGCCAGCACCACCTGCGAGGCCGTCTCGATGACCGCGCGGTAAGGGCCAAAGCGTTCGGCGCTCGAACCACCGAGCGTGACGATGCCCGCCTTGTTGTCCTTCGGGTAGAACCCACTTGCCCCGTTCCAAGGCGCCACGATCGGCGTCGGCCGGTAGTGCTCAAGAAAGAACTCCAGCAAACCCGCCTCATCCAGCCCGCTCTCCAGCACGAAATGCTCGCCGCGCCAGCAGCCACGTGCCTGCGGATCGCCGTGTTCTGCGTCCTCTGCCACCAAGCGCAGGATGCCAAGGGCCTTGAGGTAGTGCGCGAGCGGCGCGGGTGCGCAGCCCTTCAGGAGGATTTCAGGCATGGCCGCCTCCGCCCATGGGGCATAGAACGCGGAGTACAGTGAGGCTACAACGCTCTCGTTGTGGCCGTAAACGTGAGGAGCGGGTCATGGAAGTGTCCATACGCGAACTGAAGAACCACCTTTCGGAGTACTTGCGGCAACTGGAGAGCGTCGGCGAGATTACGGTGACGCTGCGTGGTAAGGCGGTGGCACGGCTGTCCCCTGTGAAAACCGTCAAGACGCAGGAAGAGTTGGAGGCGGAAGCCATCGCCCGGCTGGACGCGATGCCGTGGATTCGGCCAGGAAACGGCGGCCAGGTCCGTGGTTCGGGCCGACCAATCCCTTGGCCTGCCGATGAAAAGCCGTTGTCGCAACTGGTGTTGGAAGATCGCGAGTGATTCTGTATCTGAACACGTCGGCGTACCTGAAGCTCTACGTCGATGAAGCGAAGTCCGAACTGGTGCGTTCGGCGGCAAGAGGACCGAAGGTAACCTCCCACGTTATAACGTATGCGGAAATTCGCACGGGACTGGCGCGGGCACTGCGCCTGGGCCGGCTGACGCCAGATGCCTATCGATATCGACTCGATCAGTTCGAACGTGACTGGTGCTCGACCCGCGTCATCGCAGCCGATGAGATCTTGATCCGGCGCGCAGGTGACCTGGCGGAAAGACATGGGCTGCGCGGCTACGACAGCGTGCACCTTGCCGCGGCGGAGGCCATGTGGCGCGCGGTGCCGGGTGTGGATTTCCGCGTCGGGGTGTTCGACGGCGCGCTCAGGGAGGCCGTGCGCGCGCTGGGGATGACGGTCCTCGTGGCCGATTGATCCTTTCACGGCGTTTCCTCCAGCTCGCGACGCGAGGCACGCCAGTCCGCCACCCGCAGCAGCGCCTCGAGCCAGGCGAGACGGAAGGGGCCGAGTTCCGCAAGCAGCCGCTGCGTGCGCGACGTCCACGATTCGCCCATGGCCCCTTGCCCCAGTCGCATGAGGTCGAGCCGCAGTGTCGTCGCCGGTACGCGCTCCCGGTCGCCAATGGCGACCTCCGGTACGTTGTCCCCGGCCCAGACGCCGCGGGCGAAAAGCCGGTCTGTCTCCGGTGGTTCGGTTTATCCCGGCAGGCTGCGGATGGCGAGCCGTACTTTGCCGTGGTGGGCGGCGATGAGGTAGGCGATGAGGTCGCTGTCGGGTTCCCCGTCGTGATGGGCGAGCCAGGCCAGGGCGGATGCGAGCTCGTGGCGGAAGTGGCGCCGCTCGGTGTAGCCCTGTGCACCACCACATACTGCGTAGTACGCCCGGCCTTGCGCGGCGCCCTTGGCCCACAGTGTGCGCTCGCGAGCAGCGGCGTTGGCGTCGTGGTAGAGCAGCATCGTCTGGAAGGCGCGGTGAGCCTTGCCCACGTCATGCCAGCGGGCCGCGCGGGTGAATGCGGGGCGATGCGTGGGCTCGACCAGTGCTGCGGCGAGACGGGCCGCTTCGTCCTCGACGTCGCAGAGGTGCCGAGAAAGTGCCACAGCCCTGCCAATCTGGCTCCAGCGGTCGTCGTCCAGGGCCTCGGCCTCGCGACCGACGTTCAGGGGCGCGGGCTCCACCCGATCCTTGTGCGTCGTCGAAAACCCGAGCCTCGGGTCATAGCCGCCGGCGCTGGCATCCAGCATGACGGTCAGGCCGGGGTAAATGCGCGATTCGTCGAGCTTGCGCCATGTCCGGTCCAGCGCATCCCACACGAAGGCGGGCTTGCCCTTGAGAAAGCCCCGCGCCGCGCCGATGCCCACCCGGCAAAGCTCTGCAGCCGCGGGCGCGGGCTGCTGCGCCGGGTCGAAGCCTCCGTCCGCTGTCCGCGGCAGGCTGCGCCAGAACAGGAGCACATCAGCGTCGTCGGCGTCGCGAATGTAGGGTGAGACATCGACATCGAAGCCGGTCAGGTCCGGTTCGGTGTTGAACAGGTCGAGCAGATCGCGCCGACGGAGGACCGGTACCAGGGGCGCGGCCTCGGTCATGGGTGGCAGGTCGGCGGGGGCGGCACTGGCCAGCGTTTGCAGAATGTTCCGGGCCGTGACGAGCGACGTCGTGTCGTAGGGTGCGGCCCTAGCTTCGGACACGTCGATCCAGTAGACGTCCGCGCCCGTGGTGCCGTGTTCGCCGTAGCGGTTGCAGCGGCCGAAGCGCTGCACGAGCGATTCCCACGGGGCCAGCTCGGTAAACAGCGTGCGGCTACTGAGGTCCACACCGGCTTCGATAGCTTGGGTAGCGACGATGATGCGCCCGCGTTCTGGCGTGGTGCGCAGCGCCTCGTTCAAGGCCTTGCGCTCAGCGGTTCTGAACCGGGCGTGGACGAGCAGGAGATCCGCCGCGGTCTTGCGCCGGGCGAGGGCTTGGGCAATGGCTTGCGCGCGTTCCACCGTGTTGGCGATGACGAGGGTTTGTGAGCCAGGGACGTGGGCGCGCAATACCTCGTCGGCGAGTTGGTCGGCGTACGCTTTGGTGTTGGCTTCGTCGAGCGCTGTCGCCGCGCAGCGGAGCCGTTTGGTGGCTCCCCGGCGGTCGCGTACTGCAACAAGCGCGGTTTCCTCATCACTTAGGCGAAGGGTGCTTGCGTCCTTCACGTACGGTTGATAGTCCACCGTGGCGAGCCACTCCGGATTCAGGGTCGCGGAGACCCAGATGCTGCGGGTACGCTGGCCAGTTCCATGCGAGCGGCGAAACGCCTCGAGCTGCGCGGAGGTTGCCAAGGCAGGCCCCATGAGCTGTACCTCGTCGAAGACCCAGAGCGCGTCGTTGTGCAGGAGCGCAAAGTCGACGGGCCAGGCAAACCGGCTCATGCCATACCCGCGCATCAGCGCACGCGAGAGCAGCATGTCCTGGGTGCCGATGAGGATCGCGTCCGACTCCGGACGTTCACGCCAGCTCGCGGTCTCGGTGTCCTCGTCGCCACCCATCAGGACGTGGACGGACAAGGGGAGCGCTGGGGCGGGGCCGCCAAGCGCATTCGCCGCCTCGACCCAGCGCGACACGCACGCCTGGGTTTGCTCGACGAGCACACGCATCGGCAGGCAGTACACGAGCCGCCGCGGCGTCTCTGGATCGCGTGCGACGCGGCGCTTCCACAGCCACGCAAGCACAATGGCAGCTGTCTTGCCGAGGCCCGTGGGTATATCGATCAAGTCCGGCCACGCCGACCCGTGGGCGAGTCGGGATTGATAGGGGTACGGCGCATGGCCGGTGATGTGCTCGAAGTATTCGCGGAATTCCATGCGTTCCACGTTCCTCAGGGTGTCGACGTCGAGGCGGATGGAAGCCCCACTTTTGGGAAGTCGCAGGCTACCGCAGCGGCGGACTGCGTCCGTCTGGGCGCTTGCTGCATTGCAATATTCGGCCGTCACGCAGCAGCGAGCAGCGTGCCGCGCGGCGGAACAGGCTGGTGTTGAAGACAAAGTCGTTAGCAGGTAACGACCGGTGGCGTCCCTGCTTTTATCGCGATTATCCGACCACGTTTTACGTGTTTCTGCGAGTTGGTCGAAATAAACGGCAGGGATTTGTGAATAAGGCGACACAATGATTTGTCGAGATTCGGTGCTGCCGGCCCCGGGGAGGTTGCAGGGTCTTGCCGTTTGGTGCGTCGTGCGCCGATAGGGCGCATTTGGCTTGCGCCGCAACCAGGATCGCCTGCTCGGGTGGCCTTTCGCAGTGCACGTCCGGTTACGTCGGACTTTCCTTTTGTGCGAAGAGCGATCCGGCGGCCAACGCTGCGGCGAGATCGTGGGGTGCCACGGGGAGTATGGCGGGCTGGGGGCGCGAGCCGAGCTAGCATTTTCTGACGCATGCGGCTGACCTTACGGCGATGCGCGGGCGGGGCCGGCTGATACCCCCTTGCGCGCTGGCCGGGGCGAAGTGGACTGGCGGTAAGAGAACGCATGTCCAAAACTGAAGTTGAATAGCTCGTCCTCGGCGATGGTCGCGCCGTGCTCAATCGTGGCGACGGCGTGGAGTTGCTCGAGGCTGGCCTGCTGCTCCCGTGGGGTGCGCTGGTGTTGGACCTGTTTTGTGAGGGCAGCTTCAGGCGGGATGCAGAGAAGGCATGGGTGCTTCATGCTCGCTGCAGATGTTGCCTGACCCAAGGCCAGACGAACCAAACCGACGGTGCGACACCAACCAGATTCCGAGACTGGCGATTTCTGCCGTCTCGAGATCGGTAGTGGGCCGCTGAATAAGGAATGGTGGGCCCTGTAGGACTTGAACCTACGACCAAGCGATTATGAGTCGCCTGCTCTAACCGACTGAGCTAAGGGCCCGTGTAAGTGTTGCCGGCCGGGTGCGCGTGGCGTTGCCCGGCGGAACGATCAGGTCTTTCAGGTTTCCAGGTCCAGGAAGCTGCGCAGCATGTCCGAGCGCGAGGGGTGGCGCAGCTTGCGCAGGGCCTTCGCTTCTATCTGGCGGATGCGCTCGCGGGTGACGTCGAACTGCTTGCCGACCTCCTCTAAGGTGTGATCGGTGTTCATGTCGATGCCGAAACGCATGCGCAGCACCTTGGCCTCGCGCGGGGTGAGCGAGGCGAGTACTTCGCGCGTGGCTTCGCTCAGGCTGGTGTTGGTGGCCGTGTCGATCGGGGAGAGGACGTTGGTGTCCTCGATGAAGTCGCCGAGGTGCGAGTCTTCGTCGTCGCCGATGGGCGTTTCCATCGAGATCGGCTCTTTGGCGATCTTGAGCACCTTGCGGATCTTGTCTTCGGGCATTTCCATGCGCACGGCGAGTTCCTCGGGTGTGGCGTCGCGGCCCATCTCCTGGAGCATCTGCCGCGAGATGCGGTTGAGCTTGTTGATGGTCTCGATCATGTGCACCGGGATGCGGATCGTGCGGGCCTGGTCGGCGATCGACCGGGTGATGGCCTGACGAATCCACCACGTGGCGTAGGTCGAGAATTTGTAGCCGCGGCGGTATTCGAACTTGTCCACCGCCTTCATCAGGCCGATGTTGCCTTCCTGGATGAGGTCGAGGAATTGCAGGCCGCGGTTGGTGTATTTCTTGGCGATCGAGATCACCAGACGCAGGTTGGCCTCCACCATCTCCTTTTTCGCGCGGCGGGCCTTGGCTTCGCCGATGGACATGGTGCGGTTGATTTCCTTGATCTCGCTGATGGTGAGCGTGGAGTCGGTCTCGATCTGCTTGAGCTTCTGCTGCAGGCGCAGCACTTCGTCACGCACCGTGGCGAGGTTTTTCGCGTAGGCGTGGTTCGAATGGATGTACTTGTCGATCCAGGCGAGGTTGGTCTCGTTCTCCGGGAAGCTGACGATGAACTCCTTGCGCGGCATTTGCGCGCGGGTGACGCACAGCTTCATGATGTCGCGCTCGAGCGCGCGCACTTGCTCGACACTGCCGTGCAGCGTCTTGATGAGCTCGTCGATCAGCCGCGGCGCCATTTTCATCTGCGCGAACAGGTCGCAGAGTTCCGACTGCTGCTCGGCAAGCGCGGCGTGCTTGCCCTTGACGCGTGCGGCCTGGATCTGCTCGAAGAGGGCACGGATGCGCTCGAGGTGCGCGCGGGCTTGCTCGGGATCGGGGCCGCTATCGACGGTGGGTTCCTCGTCTGCCCTCGCGGCGGTCTCCTCTTCGTCGTCCGGCGGTGGCAGCACCTCGGCCACGGCCTCCACGGGCAGCGTGGCAGGTGGGATGTCCTCGCTGGCGTTGGGATCGACGAAGCCGGTGATCATCTCGCCGAGACGCAGGGTTTCCGCCTGCACCTTGTCCCACTCGGCGAGCAGTGTCTCGACCGTGCGTGGGAAGAGGGCGAGTGCGCGCTGGACCTGCATGATGCCGTCTTCGATGCGCTTGGCGATCTCGATTTCGCCCTCGCGGGTGAGCAGCTCGACCGTACCCATCTCGCGCATGTACATGCGCACCGGGTCGGTGGTGCGGCCGAACTCATTGTCCACGCTTGCCAGCGCGGCTGCGGCTTCCTCGGCGTCGTCGTCATCGGTGTCGATGTTGGTCTCGGGCAGCAGGAAGCTGTCGGCCTCCGGCGGCTGCTCGTAGACCGCAATCCCCATGTCGTTGATCATGTTGATGATGTCTTCGACCTGCTCTGGATCGACGATTGAATCCGGCAGGTGGTCGTTGACCTCCGCGTAGGTAAGGTACCCTTGCTCCTTGCCGCGGCGGATCAACTTCTTGAGTCGGGATTGCTGGGATTGAGAGGAAGCCTGATCCATAGTGTGGATTCGTCGATGCAAACAAATTTTCTATTGTAGGTTCATCACCGGGTTTTGCCAAGCGCTGATCGAGCGGGACTATGCCTGATTATAGTCGCCGTTCCTTGAGCAGTCGGTCGAGCTCCTGCGTTTGCGCTGCCGTGAGGGGTCCCTCGCGCGACCGCTCGAGCAGCTCATCCAGCCGCCGCTCCATGACCCGTCGCTGCACCTGACCGAGCGCGTCCCGCAGGTGCCGTTGCCAGCCGCCGACCTCGATTCCGGGCGGTTCCCAAACCGCGAAATGGTCAACGAGCGCGGCGTGTTCCGTGCCACGCAGGTGTTCGACCACGGCCGCCGTGGTTGGGCGGTCCAGCTCGCGTGCGAGGTCCACAACCAGCATCAGCAACGCCACTTCCGGTAGCCCCGCATAATGCTCCGGCTCGATCGCTGGGACCTCGGTCGCGAGTGTTGGCTCGTGTAGCACGGCCGCCAACGCCATGCGCTCGGGCGTAACCCGGATGTGCCGTGGCTTCGGGGGGCGCGGAAAACCTTGTTGAGCGCCGCGATCCGGCGCGGCGATGCCGCTCAGCGCGGCTACGCTGCGTTCCAGCTCGCTGCGCAACAGGCCCGGTGCCATGTCCTTGAGGAGCTTACCCGCCTCCAGGGCGATTTTCGTCCGCTGCTCCAAGGTGGGGGCAGGGTAGCGTGCTTTCAAGGTGGCGAGCAGGTATTCCGACAGGGGCTGTGCCCGCTCTAGGCGCTGCTGGAATGCCTCGCGGCCCTGAGTTCGCAGGAACGTGTCGGGATCCTCGCCCTCGGGCAGGAACAGGAAGGCCACTTCCAGTCCGTCGCGCAGCACGGCGAGGGACTGATTGAGTGCGCGCCACGCTGCTTCGCGGCCGGCACGGTCACCGTCGAAGCAGAACACGATCTTGTCCACGAGCCGGAACAGGGCGCGCAGATGCTCCGCGGTGGTGGCCGTGCCAAGGGTGGCGACGGCGTTACGGATGTCGTACTGCGCGAGCGCGATTACGTCCATGTAGCCCTCAACCACGATCACCGAGGCGAAACGCTCGCGCTGCCGGCGCAGCTCGTACAGGCCGTAGAGGGTGTTGCTCTTGTGAAAGATCGCCGTTTCCGGCGAGTTGAGGTACTTCGGCTCGCCCTGCTCCAGCACGCGGCCGCCGAAGGCGATGGTGCGTCCGCGTGTATCGCGGATGGGGAACATGATACGGTCGCGGAACTTGTCGTAGACCTTGCCGCTGTCGTTGCGGCTGAGCAGGCCCGCGGCCTGGAGCGTCGCCTGCGGAAACCGCGTGCCGAGTTCACCGAGCAGGGCGTCCCAGCCGGCCGGCGCGTAACCGAGACCGAAGTCCCGGGCGATCTCGCCCGTTACCCCGCGTCGCTTGAGGTAGTCGATGGCGGCCGGGTGGGTACGCAGCTGCCGGCGGTAGAACGCGGCGGCCTGCTTCGAGAGGGGCAGCGCCTCGGAGCATGTAGTCGCCCTGTGCGGTCTCGTGGAGAAGATCTTGTTCTGAATAGACAGTGACCCGGCCGGCCGCGAAGCAGGGGGGCGCGTAATCAATCAGTCCCTCTCCGTGGTGGGAGATGGACTGGTAGTGGGTTTCGTGTTCCTGCCAGAGGGCGAGGATGCCGACACGTTCCTGCGAACTCATGGCCGCGAGGCATTCCAGCAGCGGCTAGAGCGGGCACAGCCCCTGTCGGAATACCTG
>CAYSFW010000040.1:0-58071 GCA_964430355.1 uncultured Thiotrichales bacterium | reverse complement strand
GCCCGCATCGAATGCCTTCGCCCAGTTGCGCAGCGTCTGCTCGATCAGGCCCAGTTCCCGCGCCACCATCCCGATGCTTTGCCCCGACTTCACCCGCTTGACGGCCAGCTCCCTGAACTCAACCGTGAATTCCTGCCTCGGCATCTTTTTCAACTTGCCTGCTCCTTCCAGTTTACGGGGCCTTATACCCCATCCCCTGGAAGACGAAATTCCGGGGGGAAGCTCACCGTTTTGGAACGCGCTTTTTTCAGGCATGCCGCAAGCCGATGTTTGGGGTTAATGTGTCACGGACTTCCCTTCGAGGTGCCGCCGCAGATTTATGCCCCGGTGGAGGGGGCTGCAACCCGCATGGGCTTTGGGTGAGATGGCGGACCCAGGTCCGACCGATGGATCAAGCCGTTGGCAGGTGCTCGGCGACAAGTGTGAGCAGCCGGTCCAGCGAGCCGCGGTTGGCGTTGACCACCGCCCGGGCGTTGCGGCCGACGGTGCGCAGCTCCTCGGGGTTGTCGAGCCAGTGTTCGATGAGCGCGGTCAGTTCGGCCACGTCTGCGACGCGCCTGGCTGCCTGCGCGGCGAGGAGCTGCTCGTAGACGTTCGAGAAGTTGAAGGTGGAAGGACCGGTGATGACCGGGATGCTGAGTGCGGCGGGTTCGAGCGGGTTGTGCCCGCCCGTGGCGCTGAAGCTGCCGCCGACGAAGGCGATGTCGGCAGCGGCATAAAGCAGTGTGAGTTCGCCCAAGGTGTCTCCGAGGTAGACGGCGGTCGTGGCGTTGGGCAGTTCACTCCCGCTGCGTCTTGCGCACGGTAGCCCGGTGGCGAGGCAAAGTCCCGCGACGGCGTCGAAGCGTTCGGGGTGGCGTGGGACGAGGATCAGCAACAGGTCGGGGTGCGTCCGGCGTAAGGCGCCGTGCGCCTCCAGCAGCAGGGCCTCCTCGCCCGCGTGCGTACTGCCGGCGATCCAGACCGGGCGCTGCGGTCCGATCCGCTCGCGCAGTGCCCGTCCGGCGTCGACCTGCTCGGTCGATGGCTTGATGTCGAACTTGAGATTGCCGAGCACGCGCACGCGTTCTTCACCGGCGCCCAATGCCCGGAAGCGCTCGGCGTCTGCCTCACTTTGGGCGGCAATCGCGGTGACGTCGGACAGGGCTTCCTCGCTCAGTGCCTGGAATCGACGATAGCCGCGCGCGGAACGTTCGGAGAGCCGTGCGTTGGCGATGATGACGGGAATGCCGCGCAGGCGGCAGGCGTGGAAGGTGTTGGGCCAGAGTTCGGTTTCCATGACCAGCAGCAGACAGGGGCGGGTGCGGCGCAGGAAGCGCGCGACGGCGCCCGGAAGGTCATAAGGGAAGTAGCTGTGCTGCACGTGCTCACCGAAGAGCTTTCGCACCTGGGCGGAGCCGGTTGGCGTGGTGGTGGTGACGAGCAGGGGCAGATCGGGGCGCAGTGCCTGCAAACGGCGCACGAGCGGCGCTGCGGCAATCGTCTCGCCCACCGACACGGCGTGGATCCATACCACACGGCGTTGGCCACCATCGGGGACGAAGCCCAGGCGTTCGGTCCAGCGCTCGCGGTAGGCGGGCAGCTTGCGCCCGCGCCACCAGAGGCGCGCAAACACCAGCGGCAGCAGCAGGTACAGGAGCAGGGTGTAGAGTTTGCGCATAGGCACCTTCCGGGCACCTTCGAGCAGGCGCTGAATCCGCGACGTGGGGTGGGTCATGGACGATGTGCAAACCCCGCGACTTCAGACATGTCCGCCTCTCGGCCGATTCTTTCGAACCGCCCTTCAGGCCGCCAGCGTCGGCCTGAGCTTGCGCCGGACCGCTGAGCCCTTGGGCGCGTTCTTTACGTGCAGCTTCCAGAAGTAGCCGAGCAGGTTGTCGCCGTAGGAAATCGCCTTGCGCGGCAGCGCCAGCGGGTCGAAGTCCGGTGTGGCGAGCGCGCGTTGGCAGGTCACGGCGGAGTCGTAGCCGGCCGTGGCGGCGGCCTCGACAGCGGGCAGATCGTGGCTGCCGTAGGGGTAGCAGAAGTGCCGCACGGGTGCGCCGAGCAGGTCCTCGAGCGCGTGGCGGCTGGCGCCGACCTGGTGCCGCAGTGCGGCGGGGGCAAGCCCGGCGAGGCGGATGTGGTCGCAGGCGTGGGCGCCGACCGTGATCCCCGCCGTGTGGATCTCGCGCAGGCGCGCGGCGTCCATGAGCGCGGGCTGGGGGAGTCCATCTGCCTCGAGCCACTCGGCGTGGCGGCCGACGAGGTTCGCCACGACGTAGACGGTGGCCGTGAAGCCGTGCGAGCGCAGAATGGGCAGGGCGTATTCGTAGAAATTCTCGTAGCCATCGTCAAAGGTGAGGGCGACCGCCCGGTCTGGGATCGGCCGCTCCCCCCGCAGGCAGGCGCTCACCTCATCCATGCTGAGCACTGGGTAACCAAACCGGTGGAGGTAGGCCATCTGTGCGGCGAACCGGCGCACATCGCAAACCAGCGCGCGGTGGCCTGCCACGCCCTCGAACGGGCCGACCTGGTGGTACATGAGGATCGAAACCCCGCTCATGGTCGCGCCTCCTGCAAGACTTGGCGGTAGACGGCTTCAGTGCGGTCGAGCATGTGGCCGAGCGAGAAGTGTTCGAGGTAGCGTTGCCGGGCATTCTGCCCAAGGCGGCGGCGCAAGTCACCCGAGTCTGCGAGGCGTTGCATCGCCGCGGCGAGTGCCGCGACATCGCCAGCGGGCACGAGCAGCCCGGTCTCGCCGTCGATCACGGCCTCGGGGTTGCCACCGACGTGGCTGGCGAGGACCGGCACCCCGGCGGCCGCGGCCTCGATGAGGGTCAGTGACAGCGCCTCGCGGCGGGACGGGGCGAGCAGCACGTCGAACTCGCGCATCGCAAGGGACGCCCCTTCGCGGAAGCCCGCCCAATGCACGCGAGTGTCCAGCGCGAGCGCTGTTGCGAGCTCGCGCATCTGCTTCCCCCAGGCGGTCGTCGGGTCGCCGATCAGCACAAGATGCGCCGGCGCAGGCAGACGCGCCAGCGCCTCGAGCGCGAAGTCGTGCCCCTTGTCGCGGACGAAGCGGGCGACCATGCCAAAGACGACCGCATCCTTAGCGATTCTGAGCGTTTCACGCAGTCCGGGCTCGCGGGGGGCGTCGGGCTCGACGAGCGGGTCGGCGACGCCGTTGTGCACGACGGTGATGCGCCCGGCGGCGTAGCCCTCGCCGATGAGGAAATCGCAAGTGGCCTGGCTCACGGCGATGATCTGCCGGGCACGGCCGAAGTGCTTGCCGGCGTTCGTCGAATGCGCCGTGGCCAGTGCCGGAACGCCCGACAGCCGGCCCGCGATGCCCGCGTAGTGTGCGCCGCGGGTGAGGTGGCCGTGGATCAAGTCGGCGCGCTCGCGACGGGCGAGCCACGCGAGCCGGGTCATCGACCACACGTCGAAAAAGCCATGCATCGGCAGGTGATGGCAGGCGATGCCAGCCCGCGCTGTCTGCGTGAACAGCCAGCCGTCGGCTGGGCCGGCATACACCGGCTCGTGCCCGCGCTCGCGCAGGCCCAGCATGAGTTGCAGGGCGTGGTTCTCGGCGCCGCCGTAGCCGTGGCTGTGCAGGACGGTGAGGATCTTCACGACAGTCGCCCGGCGTCGAGGACGTCCCGGTACATGGCGAGGTTGCCCTCCACCATGGCATCCACCGAGAACTCCCGCTCGACCAGCGCGCGCCCGGCCCGTCCCAGGGCGCGGCGACGCCCCGGGTCGTCGAGCAGGGTGCGCAGCGCCCGAGCCAGCGCCGGCACATCGCCCGGCGGGATCAGCAGGCCGTTCTCGCCGTCGCGCACAATCTCCGGCATCCCCCCCGCACGGCTTGCGATCAGCGGCACGCCGCACGCGGCAGCCTGGATCAGCGAGACGCCAAGCCCTTCCATGTCTGCCGGGTGCACGACGAGATCGAGACACGGCAGCACGCGGTTCAGGTCGTCGCGAAAGCCAGCCAGCGCGACGGTGCGCTCAAGGCGCAGTTCGCTGATCTGCTGCTCGATCTCATCGCGCAGTGCCCCCTTGCCGAACAGCAGCACGCGCAGGCGCGGGTAATCCGGGGCCACATCGACCAGGGCGCGTAGCAGGTGGCGATGACCCTTGCGCGGGATCAGTTGGGCGATCATGCCGATGACGACGGCATCCGAATCGAGCGCGAAGGTCTCATGCATCCAGGCGCGGTCGCAGTCGGTGGTGTATTCGCCCACGTCCACCGCGCTGCGCACTGTCATGACCTGCCGGGCGGCCAGCCCCTCGTCGAGCAGCACGCGGCGAATCCCCTCGGAAATGGTGATCACGCGCGCATAGGGCTGGTACTTGAGGCGCGCGAGCCAACCCGGCTCCGGGTTGTCGACGCGCCGCGACAGCACGGCCGGCAAGCCCCGCCGGCGGGCGGCAAGCCCACCCCAAAAGTCGACGGCGTAGCGGCGGCTGTGCACGTGCAGGAGCGCAGGCCGCTCCCGCGCGAGCAGGTCGGCGAGTTCGCGGAAGAGGCGGAATCCGGTGCCGCCACCGACGGTCAGGGGATGTACCCGTACCCCGAGCTGCTCACCGACTCCGGCGATCGCGCTGCCCGCGGGTGCGGCGAGCACGTTGTCCACACCACGCGCGCGCAGCCCGGCGAGCAGGTACTGCACCTGCCGCGCCCCGCCATAGAGGTGCTGGCCGGTTTCGACGTGCAGGATTTTCATGACGCACCGGCACCGAGCACGGCACGCACCTCGGTCAAGACTTCTTCCGGGGTGATCTCGCGCAGGCAGGTGAAAGCGCCATTACAGGTCGGCCGACGCTTGCAGGGCGAACAGGGCAGCGCGTGGTAGATCACCCGTGCGTGCGGATTGGCCGTGGTCAGGTAGGGGCGGGTGGAGCCAAACAGGCATACGGTTGGCCGCATGAAGGCATGCCCCATGTGCGTGAGCCCCGTATCGACGCCGATCAGCAGGGCGGCGTCCCGGATCAGGGCGGCGGCCTCGGGCAGGCGCGTTTGACCGGTCCAGTCGATGACCTCCACCCCATCCGCGATGCGCGCGGCAGCCAGCCGGTCGGCCGGGCCGCCGAGCAGGACGACTGGCAGCCCGGTTTCACGCCGAAGCAGCGGGATCAACGCCCGCCAGTGTGCCTCGACCCAGTGCTTCTGCGGCCGCGTCGTGAAGGGGGCGAGCACCGCATACCGGCCCGGCACCAGGTCAGCGTCGGCCATGCGGGCTCGGGCCGCCGCTGCGGCCGCCGTGTCGATCGCTAGTCGCGCGGCGCCGTCGCCGGGGTCGAGGCCGAGGACTTCCGCGAGGTCGATGTACTCGGAACTCATCCGCTGCGCCTCCCCACCTTTGGCGACGACGCGGGTCATGAGGTACTGACTGCCCTCGCGCGAGCCAAGGCCGATGCGTGTCGGCGCCCCGCTGGCCCACGCCCACACCCCGCTCTTGAGCAGGCCCTGCAGGTCGATGGCCGTGTCAAAGCCCCGCGCGCGCAGCGCGCGCGCGAACCGACGAACCTCACCGAACAGCGCGCCGTACCGGCCTGCCCGCCACAGCGCTGTCCACTCACGCTGCGGCCAGGGAATGACCTCGTCGAGGTTGGGGTGGCCTTGCAACAGGTCCTGCAGGCCCGCATCAACGAGCCAGGCGATGTGCGCGTCAGGATGACCCAACCGCAGCGCACGCAGGAACGGCGTGGCAAAGACGATGTCGCCAATGGCGCTGAGGCGGATGAGGAGGATTTTGTTCAATTGGACGGGGATGGTGCGACCAGCGCTCACTGCGGGTCGAAGGTGTAACCCAGTTTCTCGATATCCACTGCAAAGTGGCGCGCCACCGCATCGGCGGTGTCGTCGGCGTAGTAGCTCCGGTAGTCGCGTTGCCGGTCCTTCGCGACGCGTTTTTGCGGCAGCTCGATGCGGGGGATGCCGACGCGTTCGCAAACTAGGTCGAAGTCCTCCTGCAGACGCTCGGTGCGACCGATGAAGTCGGTGATGACGTTGCCGCGCAGGTCGATGAGGTAATCGCTCTGAAATTCGAGCGAGGTGTCGATGTGGTACTGGTAGGGGCGCTCGGGGTTGAACTTCCAGCGCATGAACTCGTTGAAGTCGGTGATGCCCTGCATGACCTCCGGCCGCTCGCGCCGGATGTGGTGGAATGAGCTGACCTGTAGATCCCAAGGGTTGCGCACGAATGCAAACTTGAACAATGCGTTAAAAAACTCCGCCGGCAGCATCTCCTTGGCGGCGATGATCTTGCTGTGGCGCGGAAACTTGGTCGCGATGCGGTGTCCGGTCAGGTGGCTCAGCCGGTGGCAGGGAAACATCAGGTAATACCAAGGATCGCGCCAGCGCAGGCGGTTGAGCGCAGCCCTCACGCTCGTGCCGCCGGTCTTGGCGATGTGGACGAACAGGAACTTGTGGCGGTGGGAAAGGAGCATGAATTTTTCAACTAGCGGGTGGTTTGTAACCCGGAAACAAGGCTGCAAGGTATCGCCTGGCGCTGAAGTCCGCGCGGTATTCCGCTGCCGCCTGCCGCAACACGTCGCGCGGCAGCGGGCGTTGGATTGTAGCAAGAATCGCCTCGGCCAGAGCGTCGGCGTCCCCAACGGCCACGAGAGGACCGAAGCGGCCACCCTGCAGCAGCTCGCTCGGCCCGCTGGGGCAGTCGGTGGAGACCACGGGCGTGCCGAGCGCAGTGGCCTCGGTCAAGACATTGGGCGAGCCTTCCCAGCGCGATGAAAGAACGAACAGGTCGGCTCGGGCAAGGTAAGGGTAAGGGTTTGCGATGAAGCCCGGCAGTGCGAGGCGCTCGTCGATGCCGAGTTCGGCCGCAAGCGAGAGCAATTCAGCACGGAGCCGCCCCTCGCCGAGGATGATCAAGCGGGCATCCGGCAATGATTGGGCAACGCGTTGGAACGCGCGCAGCAGGGTGGGGAAGTCCTTTTGCGGAGTCAGTCTGCCCGCAGCCACCAGCAGAGGTCGCCGCCCGTCGTTGAACCAAGGATGTTCTGGAGTCAACGCCGCTTGCGCGTGAAGAGCGGAGGTGATCACCGGATTGTGGATCACCTCGATGTGAGAGTCGGGCAGTCCTGTGACCCTGCGGGTGTCCACCGCGACGCCCTCCGAAACGGCGATGATGCGCTCGGCATCCCGGTAGGCGCGCCGCATCAGGGTGGTGCGCAGCCAGCGTGATGGTGCGCTGCGTTCGGCCAACGAGGCCGAGAGATTCGTGCCGAGCCGGATGACGATACGGGTGTCTACGCCGGATCGCCGTCGGGCGCGCAAGGCCGCCCGCCCCGGCCGGTCTTTGGCGACCAACATGGCCGTGGGCTGCTTGTCCCGCAGATAGTCTACGAGTTCGCCCACAACGGTAGACGAGTGCCGCCCCCTGAGATGCGTTACGCCGACCTCGGGCGGGAGCGCTTCGAGGTGGCGGCTCGTCCCGCGCAGGGCTAACACGTCAACGGCGATGCCGGTACGCACGAATTCACGCACGAGGTTGACGATCATGCGCTCGACGCCGCCCTCGCCCGAGAACGATGTGAAGACGGTGAGACGGCGATCAGGCATGCGGTTGGGCGTCGAGGAGGTGGACTGACAGTTTATACGTGGTGCCCGAGGAAAGCGCGGGCGTGTATCCATGTAAAAAACTGTGTCGCGCTACCCGTTCCGGTTTGTCCTGTGCTCTCGCATAATCTTGAGTTTGGCGTTCGCCAGCCCGAGTACAACCAGAAAAGACCTCGATATGCCTCAGAATCAGCAAAGCGCGCGAGCTCTGCTCCAGGCGTTCACGCGAGACTGGCCTCGTGCGTTGTTTAGGTCGATGCTGTTCGCTTACCTCGTCTTGGCTGCGCTGGTTCCCGGCGGTGTAGCGAATCTCGCGGGTGCACTCGCGCTCATGGCGCTCTTCTGGGGATGGCGCGGACTCAAGCAGCTGAGCCAGGAGGAACGGCTGGTCCTCGTCGGGATGCTCATCTACGTGCTGGCCGCCATGCCAAGCCTCGTCAATAACTCCGACTGGGCCACGGCTGGCTGGCGATTCGAAAAGTATCACCCGTTCTTGTTAGCCATTCCGATGCTTGGCGCGATCGTGCGGCTGGATCGCGCGGCGATGCCCACCGCACTGGCGGCGCTTGCGATTGCCGGTATCGCCATGGGCGCGTATGTCGGGTACCGCTACGGAGCGCTTCGCGAGGAACGGGTTGGGTTCGGAACAGGACTCAATCCCAACATCTTCGGGCACCTCGCGTCGTATACAGCGCTGGTTCTGCTGTTATCGCTGGCGGTGTTGCGGCAGCGGGTGGGGTGGATCTTGCTGCTGTTCGCGGCGTTTCTCGGTGCGATGACCGCATTGATTGCTAGCGGCTCGCGCGGGGTGCTGGTGGCATTTCTTGGGGGGGCGGTCGTTGCCATCCTGGCCTTGCACGGAGAGGGCTTTCGCTCCGCTCGGCGCAAGCGCTGGGTGCTGGCCGCTGTTGCGGGCGTGTTCGTGCTCGTGGCGATCCTGATGGCGTATTCGGATTTTTGGGCCGCGCATTGGAAGCGCTTGTTCGACGAGCTGCGCATGTTCCGGGAAGGCGATTTCCATTACACCTCCGTGGCGGCGCGCATGACGTTGCTGCTCGGCGGTTGGGAAATCTGGTTGACTCACCCGTGGCTCGGGACGGGGTTGGGTGATGGCCAGCGGGATCTCGATGCCTTGATTGCCGCCGGTCAGTTGCCGCCCGTGCCGGGCGCGTCGTACGCAATCTTCCACAACGCCTATCTCGACGTACTGGCAACGACGGGGTTGCTCGGGTTTGCGGGCATGCTCGTCGGGGTATTTGCGCTGCCGATGCGCTGTTTCTGGCGTGCGTTGCGCCAGTCGCGGCGCGGGAGTCATCAGCAACTCGCCGCGGCGGCGGGGCTCGCCGTGATTACTGACAACATCATCTTTGCATTCAGCAATTCCTGGTTGCACCTGCGCGGATTGCCGTTCGCGCTGATTTTATTGCTGGTACTCGTTGCCGCGGCTCGGCAGCGCGGTTCGGGCGCTGACATCCCAGCGGCGATCAACCGATCCAGTTGAGTGGATCCTCGCGTGGTTCGGGCGTTCCCGCCCCTTCGATGAAGATGCGGTGCCACATGGCGAACTGCATCAGCGACCAGACCTCCCGGCTCAAGCCGTTGCGCCTGTGGTGCGACTTGAGCAGGGCCTCGACACCGCGGCGGTTGAACCACTCGCCGATGGCCGCGCTCGCGAGCAGGCGCGGCGCCAACTGAGCGAAAAATGCACCACGCAGCCATTCGCCCACCGGGACATGGAAGCCGCGCTTGCGACGCCACAGGTGATCTGCCGGGAGGTGGCGCTCGGCCCAGCGCTTGAGAAATACCTTGCCTTGGCCCCTATCTACCTTGAGCGCGTCGGGCAGCGCGAGCCCGAACTCGACGATGCGGTGGTCGAGAAACGGCAGGCGGCCCTCCAGGCCGAAAGCCATCAACATGCGGTCGGCCTTGACCATGAGATTGTCCGGCAGGGCGGTGGTCAGGTCAGTGTACTGGCGGCGTTGTAGATCGCTCCAGGTACGAGGGGTCGAACGCCAGGCGGTGATGAAGGGTTCGCGCATCGAGTGAGCTGCCTCGCGCAGACGCTTCCCAACCACGCGCCCGGCCCACGGAAAATGCCATTGGCCGCGTGTCCGGAAGCCTCCTGATCCGGGTGCCAGCAGGTTCTTGAAGCCGCTCTCCAATTTTCCGGGCCGATAGCGCGCGTAGCCACCAAACACTTCGTCGCCGCCCTCTCCGCTGAACACCACTTTGAGCTCGCGGGCAGCGGTCTCGGCAAGCCAGGAAGTCGGCAGGCTCGCGTAGTCGCGCATCAGATCGTCGGCAGCCCACACGGTGTGTGGCAATCGCTCGAAGATCTGCGCGCGGTCCAACGCAAGCACGCGGTGCTCGGTGCCGAGGAGCTTGGCGATGCGCGCTGCGTCGTCGAGCTCGTCCTGCATCGTCACGCCCGAGAACCCAACGGAAAAGGTCCTCAGCGGCCGGTCCTGGAGACGCGTCAGCGCGGCTGCAAGCACCGCCGAGTCCACGCCGCCGGAGAGGAACAGGCCGAACGGCACGTCCGCGCGCATGTGCTCGCGCATGACCTGCTCAAAAAGCCCATCGAACTCTTGGGCGGCGTCATCGTGAGACAGCCAACGGGGCTGGACGTTGAGCGCTGACCAGTAGCTGTGCGATGTGTGCTGCAAATCTTGGTCGAAGACCAGCGCTTCTCCTGGCATCACGCGATGGATGCCCGTGAAGATGGTGTCGCGCCCGGTGTTGAACTGATTTTGCAGGTACTGAAGGAGGGCCGGCGGATGAACTGCCGGTGTATGGTCGAGCGCCGCAACGATGGCCTTGAGTTCGGAGGCGAACAGCAGCTTCCCGCCGATCAAGCTGTAGAAAAGCGGCTTAATGCCCAGCCGGTCGCGTGCGAGCACCACCTGCCGTTTGGGGCGGTCATACAGGGCGAACGCAAACATGCCATGCAGCGAGTCAAGGCATTGCAGCCCGAGCGCGGCGTAGGCTCGCAGGATTACCTCACTGTCGGATCGGGTCAGGAATTCGTGCCCGATCTGGCGCAGGTCCTCGCGCAGTTCGACAAAGTTGTAGATCTCGCCATTGGCGACCAACCAAAGCGTCCCGGTCTGGTCACGCAGCGGCTGGTGGCCGCCGGCGAGGTCGATGATCGAGAGGCGCGTGTGACCGAACCCCAGACCGCGATCCTGAAATGTTCCGGTGTCGTCTGGGCCGCGATGGCGCAACACAGCGCACATCCGCTGCAGCAACGGTTCGACGTCTGCGCCCGACGGATCGAATACACCGGCAATCCCGCACATTGGACTAGCGGCCTCTCGTGGTCACCGGATGTACCCCAGCCTTTCCAAAGCGAGGATGATGCGGTTTGCGGCTTCGCTGGGCGTGGTGTTCGAGGCGTCGATCACGAGGTCCGGGTGTTCCGGCGGCTCGTAAGGGTCGCTGATGCCGGTGAATTCCTTGATCAACCCTTGGCGCGCCCGCGAATAGAGGCCTTTGCGGTCGCGCGCTTCACATACGGTGAGGGGGGTGGCGACGTAGACCTCCAGGAATCCGCCGAGCGGTTCGATCAGGTCGCGGACCTTGCGTCGCACGGCGGCGTAGGGGGCAATCGGCGCGCAGATGGCGATGCCGCCAGCGCGCGTGATTTCGCCGGCGACGAACCCTATGCGCTGGATGTTGAGGTCCCGGTGTGCTCTGGAGAAGCCGAGTTCGCTCGAGAGGTTGCGACGCACGATGTCACCGTCCAGGAGGCTTACGCTGCGTCCGCCAAGCTCGCGGAGCTTGTGCATGAGCGCGTGCGCGATGGTCGACTTCCCTGCGCCGGAGAGACCGGTGAAGAACACCGTGAATCCTTGGCTGTGCCGAGGGGGGCGGGCCTTGCGAAGCTGGGCGATGACGGCAGGTTCGGAGAACCAGGCGGGAATTTCCAGATCCCGGTCGAGTCGGCGCAGGAGCTCGGAGGGTGTGAGCTCCGCGGTGGCGAGTCGTTCCGGCACCGCGCTGCGTGGAAGGTAGTCGGCCAAGTCCGGCACGTAGACCCTATCGTCCACGGGAACGATGGTCAGGCCGAGTTCAGCTTCATGGCGCTTAAGGGCAGACCAGATGGCATCGGTGTCATGCCAGGACTCGCCACCCGGTGCTCGGCCGGGCATCCCGAGGTCTTTGGGTGCCGCGAAATCGGTGAAACCGAAATTCCTGCGCACGATGGCTTCCAGTAATGCCTGACGGGGTCCTGCAAACCGGTTCGTCAGCGGGCAGAGGCTCAGCAGAGTGGTCGCCTCCGGTAGCGGACGGAGCGCGGCTTCGTAGCAGCGGATGCGGGTGAAGTCATCGAATGGCCCGCCCGATTCGCCGCCGACGGCAGCATGCACGACCAGGTTGGCTTCGCGCTCGCGGGCGGCATGCGTCGCTTGTGTAAGCTCCGCTCGGTGCATGACCTGCCGGGTCGGGAAAGCCAACACGCGTGACCACTTGCGCCGCTTGAACTCGGCGCGAAGGGCGGTTGGGCTGTGCCAGAGAGCCATGAATGCGTAATGGGGGGGCGGTTCGATGCCACGAAGCCGGCCACCCAAATACACTGGTCCCGTTTGCTCCATCAACCGCGTAACGCCCGCGTGCGAGCGATCACGGGTGCCAAACAGGGCGATGGCTTCACGGTTCTTGTCAGGGCGCCAGACGGACGTGACCTCCAACGTCGCGATGAGCAAGCCCTCTTCGTTGCGCAGGGCGATGCTCATCGGGGTAGTCAGCATGCCGGCAAACGCTTCGCTGACATCGAGGACCAAGGGTACGGGCCAGAGGTGACCGTTCGGCAGCCGGCTGCTCGAGAGCACGGACGCGTACTCATCAGCGTTCATGTAGCCGGTAAGGGGAGAGTAGCCACCATTGAGGAGCAGTTCGAGATCCGCGAGCTGACCAGTATTCAGCACCCACTCGGGCAAGCGCTGCGCCCTTTGCTTCTCCTCTTCGAGCTCACTCCCGCTCAAGTACAACTCGACCAGCGGGGGAGGTTGTGGAATGCTGTGCTGCGTCATCGGTTTTCCGGTCTGTCGGCCGCTACACCGCGCGACTCATCGATTCCGCCCTGGATGGCGGCTGCGCGACGATTCCGCGACTCAGCGCAGCCGCGGTTGCGCTGCCTGCAACGTGTTTTTGAGCAGCATCGCGACCGTCATGGGCCCTACGCCGCCGGGCACGGGCGTGATCCAGGCGGCGCGCTCTGCGGCGGCTCCGAACTCGACGTCCCCGACCAGCTTGCCTTCGGTCGTGCGGTTGATGCCGACGTCGATCACCGTGGCGCCGGGCTTGATCCATTCGCCCCGGACGAGCCCGGGCTTCCCTGCCGCCGCCACCACGATGTCGGCTTGCGCGACGTGGGCGTGGAGGTCGCGCGTGAAACGGTGGCAAACGGTCGAGGTGGCGCCAGCGAGCAGCAGTTCGAGCGCCATCGGTCGTCCAACGATATTGGATGCGCCGACCACAACCGCGTTCCGCCTGTAGAACGGCTCACCGATCTCGCGCAACAGGTGGATCACCCCGTACGGAGTGCACGGACGCAACGTCGGCAGGCGCACGGCGAGCCGGCCCATGTTGTAGGGATGAAAACCATCCACATCTTTGGCAGGATCGATCCGTTCGATGACCGTTTCGGTGTCGATCTGTGGCGGCAGAGGGAGCTGCACGAGGATGCCATCGATCACTTCGGAGGCATTCAGACGGTCGATCAGCGCGAGCAGTTCACCCTGGGAAACGTCGCTTGCGAGGTTGTAAGCCTCCGAGTGAAACCCGACTTCTTCGCAGGCGCGCCGCTTGTGGCCTACGTAGACCTGCGAGGCGGGGTTTTCTCCCACGAGAATCACGGCGAGACCCGGCGGGCGCTGGCCCTTTGCGACCAGGTCGCCGACGACTCGTTTGACATCCTGGCGAAGCGTGGCGGCGATGCCCTTACCGTCGATCAGCTTGGCAGTCATGGTGTTGCGGTCTTGAAGATCAGTCCCGGATGTTCGCATGCGCCGTCTCCGGCAACAACCGGTCGGGCAGTTCGCGTTGACGATCTTTCCTGCGCTGCGTATCATTCCAAACCTTGCTTTGAAGGGTCGACCTGCGGGGTGTAGCGCAGCCTGGTAGCGCACCTGTTTTGGGTACAGGTGGTCGGGGGTTCAAATCCCTCCACCCCGACCATGCGTCGCAGCGGGCGCGGCCATTCTCGAGGCAAGCAGAATGTTGAAGAACGAGTGGGGATCCGAGTCGTCAGCGTGGTGGCTCGATGGCGTTCTGCAGGGCCTGCGGGGTGTCGCTGATCGGTAGAACATGCGCCTGTAGCTCAGCTGGATAGAGCATCGGCCTTCTAAGCCGAGGGTCGCAGGTTCGAGTCCTGCCGGGCGCGCCATTTTCACCGGATTCGTGCCCGCTTGACCTGGGTCGCGCATTTCATGGTGGGTGTAGCTCAGTTGGTAGAGTCCAGGATTGTGATTCCTGTTGTCGTGGGTTCGAGTCCCATCACCCACCCCATTTAACCCCCTGCCTGGTTTTCCTATAATCGCGATTTGGCCCTTTCGATGCGAAAGTGGCGGAACTGGTAGACGCGCTGGATTTAGGTTCCAGTGGGGCAACCCGTGAGAGTTCGAGTCTCTCCTTTCGCACCACCCGCCAGGCTATCGCCGAAATCTCGGCACTCCATGTGATTACGTACGAGGACCCTTTAGCATGCAAGTATCGGTGGAATCCGTCAGCAACCTGGAACGCAGGATCATGGTCGACGTGCCAGCGGAGCGCATCGACTCGGAGGTCGAATCCCGGCTGAAATCCATGGTTGGCCGAGTGCGGATCGACGGTTTCCGGCCCGGCAAGGTGCCGCTGACTGTGCTGCGGCAGCGCTACGGGCAGGGAGTCTTCCGCGAGGTCTTGGGTGAGGTCATGCAGCGGACTTTCGTCGAGGCCGTCGCGAAGGAGAACCTGCGTCCGGCTGGAATGCCGCGGTTCGACAACATCGATGTGAAGCCCGGGCAGACGCTCAGATATACCGCGCAGTTCGAGATTTACCCAGAGGTCGAGCTCGCCGATCTGGGCGCGGTCGAAATCAGCGTGCCGAACGTCGAGATTCAGGACGCCGACGTCGACGCGATGATTGAGAAACTGCGTCAGCAAAACGAATCTTGGGATGCGGTCGAGCGCGCGGCCGAGAGTGGTGATCAGGTCGTCATCGACTTCGAGGGATTCCGCGACGGCGTGGCATTCGATGGCGGCAAGGCGCAAGACTATCCGCTGGTCATTGGAGGAGGGCGCTTCATCGAGGGCTTCGAGCCGCAGCTGATCGGTGCCTGTGCGGGCGAGGAGCGGACGGTCTCGGTCACCTTCCCGGAAAACTATCCGGCAAAGGAGCTGGCGGGTCAGGCAGCCGAGTTCAAGGTAAAGGTCAAGGTTGTCAAGGCGCGCAAGTTGCCGGAGGTCGATGCCGAGTTTGCCAGACTGTTCGGTATTGAGGACGGGTCCATCGAAAAATTCCGCGACGAGGTGCGAGCCAACATGCAGCGGGAGCTCGACCAGTCGATTCGCGGTCGGGTCAAAAATCAGGTCATGGACGCGCTCGAGAAGCTGCATGGGTTCGACATTCCGCAGGTGCTCATCGCTGAGGAGATCCGTCGTCTGCGTGAGCAGGCGCAGGCATCCATGCGACAGCCGACGGGGGCAACGCTGCCAGACGACATCTTCCGTGACCAGGCCCGCAAGCGCGTGCTGCTTGGGCTGGTCATTGGGGAGATCATCAAACGAAATGGAATTACGCTTGATCGCGACCGCGTGAGCAAGACGCTGGACTCCCTCGCTGCGACTTACGAAAACCCTCAGGAAGTCATCGAGTACTACCGGAAGCATCGCGACCAGATGGCTGCGCTCGAGGCAATGGTGCTTGAAGATCAGGTGGTCGATTGGGTCAAGGAGCAGGCAAAGGTGACCTTGCGGACCATGAGTTTCAACGAGCTAACCAGCCCGACCAAGCAGGAGGTCGCAGCATGAGCTGGATCGACGGTTTAGGCGGTGGTGCCCGCGATACCCGCGCGCTGAACCTGGTGCCGATGGTCGTCGAGCAGACGTCCAGAGGGGAGCGCGCCTACGACATCTATTCGCGGCTGCTCAAGGAACGCGTCGTGTTCGCTGTGGGTCCGGTCGAGGACTACATGGCCAATCTGATCGTTGCGCAGCTGTTGTTCCTCGAGTCAGAAAACCCCGACAAGGACATCCATCTGTACATCAACTCACCGGGTGGCTTGGTGACCGCAGGTATGGCGATCTACGACACCATGCAGTTCATCAAGCCGGACGTCAGCACGCTTTGTATTGGGCAGGCGGCGAGCATGGGCGCCGTTCTGCTTGCCGGAGGCGCGCGGGGCAAGCGCTACTGTCTGCCGCATTCGCGTGTGATGATCCATCAACCCTTGGGTGGGTTTCAGGGGCAGGCTACGGACATCGACATTCACGCGCGGGAAATTCTCAAAACGCGCCACCAACTCAACGAGATCCTGTCGAAGCACACCGGGCAACCGGTCGAGAAGATCGAAGAGGATACGGATCGCGACCGTTTTCTGGGGGCGGCCGAAGCGGTGAGCTATGGTTTGGTTGACCAGGTTCTGACCGCGCGAGAGGCGACGCAAAAAGCGGGGGGGTAATCCGGTTTTGAGAGAAACCCACGCTCGACGCTGATACTCTTGGGAGAATCCGGCTTGATTCTTTGAGTGAAAGCGGGCAAGTTCTTCGGTCGAAACACAGATAGGGCGCGTAGAGATGAGTGACAAGTTTCGGGACCATGACGGCGGCAAGCTGCTTTACTGCTCCTTCTGTGGTAAGAGTCAGCACGAAGTGCGCAAGCTGATCGCTGGTCCCTCCGTCTTCATCTGCGACGAGTGTGTCGAGCTCTGTAACGACATTATCCGTGAGGAGATGCAGGACCACACCGTCGCCGATGAGTCGCGCCTGCCGACACCGCACGAAATCAAGAAGATACTCGATGAGTATGTCATCGGTCAGGAGCGTGCGAAAAAGGTCCTGGCCGTGGCCGTATATAACCACTACAAACGGCTCGAGTCGCGCAGCAAGTCGAGCGACGTTGAGCTTGCAAAGAGCAATATCCTGCTTATCGGCCCGACCGGCTCGGGAAAGACTCTGCTCGCCGAGACCTTGGCCCGCTTGCTGAACGTGCCCTTCACGATTGCCGATGCGACGACGCTCACCGAGGCGGGTTATGTGGGTGAGGATGTCGAGAACATCATCCAAAAGTTACTACAGAAGTGCGACTACGACGTCGAGAAGGCGCAGACCGGCATCGTCTACATCGACGAAATCGACAAGATCTCGCGTAAGTCCGACAACCCGTCGATCACGCGCGATGTGTCCGGGGAGGGGGTCCAACAGGCGCTGCTCAAGCTGATCGAAGGGACGATCGCCTCCGTACCGCCCCAAGGTGGCCGGAAGCATCCGCAGCAGGAATTTCTCCAGGTCGATACCCGGAACATCCTGTTCATTTGCGGCGGTGCATTCGCGGGGTTGGAAAAGGTCATCCAATCGCGGACCGAGAAGAGCGGAATCGGCTTTTCTGCCGACGTCAAGGGCAAGCGCGATCAAAAGAGCGTTGGTCAGCTCCTTCACGAGGTAGAGCCGGAGGACTTGATCCGGTTTGGGCTGATCCCGGAGTTCGTGGGTCGCCTGCCAGTCATAGCCACGCTCCACGAGCTGGATGAAGAGGCTTTGATGCAGATCCTCACAGAGCCCAAAAACGCGATCACCAAGCAGTACCACAAGCTCTTCGAGATGGAGGGGGTGGATCTCGAATTTCGAGAGGATGCGCTGCGTGCCGTGGCGCGTAAGTCCATGGAGCGAAAGACAGGCGCGCGGGGATTGCGGACCATCCTCGAGCACGTGCTGCTGGACACCATGTACGATCTTCCCTCGATCGACGAGGTGGCCAAGGTCGTCGTTGACGAGGCAGTCATCAAGGGTGATGCTCAGCCTTACATGATTTACGAAGGTAACAAAGACCTGCAGCGAACCGGCTCCGAGCGGAAATAAGCGTGGTTGGGGCGAGAGGTGCGGTGCGTCAACATAGCACCGCAAAGCCGAGGGTTACAGGGTTATGCACATACTCGTTGTTGCCTGCTCCACGCACGCCGGTCAATTTTCACCCCGTCGTGTGCCTTCTTGAAAAGGTATCCGAAAGCTCTATTCTGTAGTCAAGAGTGAGCGCAATGAAATCCCAAGCGTTCACGTCCAGTGCGCGGTAAACGCTGGAAGCTGCGTTAGAGTCAGCAGCAGAGAGCAATCCGAGGCGTGTAGCAGCGAAAGCGTTACGCAAAGCTCGGCAGATCCGCAGCCTACTGCCAACGTGCGGTTTCCCCCGTTCAGGCAGCTCACCTAAGATCAAGGCAACGCAATATGTCAGCACAATCAGAGACTTCCAAGGCACCGCGGACCGTTCCAGTGCTCCCGTTGAGGGATGTCGTCGTATACCCGCACATGGTCATCCCTCTGTTCGTCGGGCGCGAGAAGTCCATACGCGCACTCGAGACTGCGATGGCGCAGGACAAGCAGATCCTCTTGGTCGCTCAAAAAAATGCCGAGCAGGACGAGCCGGGCGAGGATGAGATCCATCGCGTGGGCACGCTGTCCAGCATCCTGCAGTTGCTAAAACTGCCCGACGGAACAATCAAGGTGCTCGTCGAAGGAGCGAGCCGCGCGCGGATCGTGTCGTTGAGTGAAGGCGATGAGCACTTCACGGCGCAGATCGTGCCCATCGAAGTGCCTCAGCTCAAGGCGGACCGCGAGCTCGAAGTGATGATGCGCAGCGTCGTCAATCTCTTCGACCAGTACGTCAAGCTGAACAAGAAGGTGCCCCCCGAGATCCTGACCTCGCTGGCTGGCATCGATGACCCGTCGCGCCTGGCTGATACCGTCGCTGCGCACATGTCGCTCAAGCTCGAGGAAAAACAGCGCGTACTCGAAATAGACGATGTGGCGGCGCGCCTTGAGCACATGATGGGGTTGATCGAAGGCGAGATCGACATTCTCCAGGTCGAGAAGCGCATTCGCGGCCGCGTCAAGCAGCAGATGGAGAAGAGCCAGCGCGAGTACTACCTCAACGAGCAGATGAAGGCCATCCAGAAAGAGTTGGGTGAGCTCGAGGATGCGCCGAACGAGGTGGAGGAGCTCGCGAAGAAGATCGAGAAATCCGGCATGCCCAAGGAGGCGCGCAAAAAGGCCGAAAACGAGCTGCACAAGCTCAAGATGATGTCGCCGATGTCCGCAGAGGCGACTGTCGTGCGCAATTATCTCGACTGGCTCGTGAACATGCCTTGGAAGAAGCGCACCAAGGCTCGCACCGACCTCGCGAAGGCCCAGGAGGTGCTGGATCAGGATCACTACGGATTGGAGAAGGTCAAGGAGAGGATCCTGGAGTACCTCGCCGTCCAGCAGCGCGCTCAAAAGCTCAAAGGTCCGATCCTGTGTCTGGTGGGGCCGCCGGGTGTCGGCAAGACTTCACTCGGGCAGTCGATCGCGCGTGCGACAAACCGGAAATTTACCCGCATGTCGTTGGGCGGCGTGCGTGATGAAGCCGAGATTCGCGGTCACCGCAGGACCTATATCGGCTCGTTGCCGGGCAAGATCGTGCAGAACCTCTCCAAGGTCGGCGTGCGGAACCCCCTGTTCCTGCTCGATGAAATCGACAAGATGGCGATGGACTTCCGCGGCGACCCGGCTTCGGCGTTGCTCGAGGTGCTCGATCCTGAGCAGAACCATGCGTTTGCTGATCACTATCTGGAGGTCGATTTCGATCTTTCGGATGTCATGTTCATCGCCACTTCGAACAGCCTGAACATTCCAGGCGCGCTGCTCGACCGGATGGAGGTCATTCGGCTGCCGGGTTACACCGAGGACGAAAAGAGTAACATCGCGGTCAACTACCTGATTCCGAAGCAGATGAAGAATAACGGCCTGGATCAGGATGAAGTCCAGATCCAGGAGTCCGCGATCAGAGACATCATCCGCTACTACACCCGCGAGGCGGGTGTGCGCAACCTGGAGCGGGAGATTTCCAAGATCTGCCGCAAGGTCGTCAAGGAGCATGTGCTGCAGGGCAGCAAGCAGAAGACCGTGATCAGCGCGCGTAACCTGGACAAGTATCTCGGCGTTCGCCGTTATCGTTACGGACGTGCGGAGGAAACTGACCAGATCGGGCAGGTCACCGGGCTTGCCTGGACCGAGGTTGGTGGGGAGCTTCTCACGATCGAGGCGACGACCATGCCTGGCAAAGGCGCGATCACCCGCACAGGCCAGCTTGGCGATGTCATGAAGGAATCGATCGAAGCGGCCCGCACGGTAGTGCGTACTCGTGCTGCCGGGCTCGGCATTCCTACTGACTTTTTCGAGAAGCACGACCTGCATATTCACGTACCGGAGGGAGCTACCCCGAAGGATGGGCCGAGCGCCGGCATCGGGATGTGCGTGGCGCTTGTCTCAGCGATCACCAAGATCCCCGTTCGCGCCGACGTGGCGATGACCGGCGAAATCACGCTGAGGGGCGAGGTGCTCCCGATCGGGGGCTTGAAGGAGAAGCTGCTGGCCGCTCACCGAGGGGGCATCACGACCGTGATCATTCCCGAGGAAAATCAGAAGGACTTGGTAGAAATTCCGAAGAACATCAAGTCCAAGCTGAATATCGTCGCAGTGCGGTGGATCGATCAGGTATTCCAGATCGCGCTGGCCCGCCAGCCGGAGCCGCTCGCGGAAGGCGAGACGCCCGCAGTCGACGCTGCAAAGCCGAAGCAGAGGAAGGCTCAGTCCCGAGGCAAAAAGAGCCAGGGCGGGGTTGTTGCGCACTAAATGGCGTCTCAGTCGATGATGACCTTTACCCCAGCGCTTGACGCTGGGTTAGATGTGCCGTGCTATCGGGTATGAGCATCGCGTAACGAGGTTCAGCCGTTCGGTCTCACTCGGCGGAGGGTGGGGCGCGGCGGGTACGTGGTTTTTGGACAAACGTTGGGTGAGGTGCGGGAATTAGCCCGTCGAGTACGCCTTTAGCCCGGTCAGCGAGTCGACTGGGGTAGCGCTAAGAATCTGCTGTGGCTCCTGTCGCTCGACTTTCGAGCATCTCGCTTGTGTGGGGAGATGCCTGAGTTCGTTTGGCGATCTCATCAACCCGGGGGCTTAAAGCTCCTTCGCGGTATCAGATCGGTGAGGGTTGATCAGACCCGGAAGTTCGTCGGGAAATTCAAGCCATTCGTCAGCCGTGTGATTTTTTGCAACACTGTTGTATTCGGGCCATTTCCGTTCGTTGACACCTCCAGACGCTGTTGTTATAAAGTCGAACGTAGCGACACTTCACATCACACGGCCGTAACCACACTCAGCGAGACCGGCGGTAACTCTTCCTCGGTTCGTTTCGGGGCCACGGACTGCTCCGATTCTCTGGCGGAGGGAAGCCCGCAGGTGCTAATCTTTTAAATTCCACAAGGGTGTACGATGAATAAGTCGGAACTGATTGACGCCATCGCGCAAGAAGCGGGGTTGACTAAGGCCAATGCGTCTAAAGCTGTGGATGCGTTCATGGATGTTGTCACCGCAGCTCTGAAGGCGGGTGGTCAAGTGAACCTGGTCGGCTTTGGTTCGTTTCATGTCAAGCAACGTGCTGCGCGCAGCGGACGTAATCCGCGGACTGGTGATTCGATCGCTATCAAGGAGGCCAAGATCCCCTCATTCAAGGCTGGTAAAGCACTTAAAGACGCTATACAATAACGAGCTCGTCGCTTGGGTGCTTAGCTCAGCTGGTAGAGCATCTCCCTTACAAGGAGGGGGTCGGGAGTTCGAATCTCTCAGCACCCACCAGTAAGTTCATTCCGGAGTGGTAGTTCAGATGGTTAGAATACCGGCCTGTCACGCCGGGGGTCGCGGGTTCGAGCCCCGTCCACTCCGCCAAATTTTTTAGAAGTCAAAAGGGCGCGTAAGACGCCCTTTTGACTGTCCGCTGCTAGGCCGCCGAACGGCGCCTGTTTCAACGCAAGATCACGAACTCGAACCCATGCTCCAATCCATCCGCGACAAAGCACAAGGTTGGTTTGCCTATCTCGTCGTAGCGTTTATCAGTATCCCCTTCGTGTTTTGGGGCATTCAGCAGTACTTGGGTACGGGCGATAAGCAAGTCGCGGCCAAGGTCGATGGCACAGAGATCTCGGTAGTGGATTTCCAACGGGCCTTGCAGAGCTATAACCAAAGGCTGCGTGACATGTTCGGCGGGCGCTTGCCCGAGGAAATGCTCAAGGGGGATCTGGCGCAGCAGACTGTCATCAGTGGCATGGTGCGCGACGTGGTCAAGTACCAGTACTCCCTGAGCCATGGCTTGCGGGTGAGCGACGAGCAACTGCTCGAGGAGATTCGTTCCACTCCCATTTTCCAGGAAAACGGAACATTCAGCCTGCGCAGGTACGACCAGCTGCTCAGCCAGCAGCGGCTGTCGAAGGCGGGCTTCGAAGCGCAGATCCGTCAGGACATGTTGGGCGGTCAGTTGGAGACCGCGCTGTCGGAAAGCACGTTTTTGACGCCGGCTCAGGTGGACGAGCTGGCTTCTCTGCGTGGGCAAAAGCGCGACATCCGCTACGCCGTGATAGACCGGAATCGTTTCGCCGGCGACATCAAGATCGATGATGCTGATATCGAAAAATACTATGAGCGCAACCAGGCGGTATTCATGGCGCCTGAGCGTGTGAAGCTTCAGTATCTTTTGCTCGATGAGAAGGAGCTGGCCGCGCAAGTGTCAGTCAGTGAGGCCGAGCTCCGCGCGTTCTACAACGAACATATTGAGCAGTTTACCAAGCCAGCAGTCCGCAGGGTGAGCCAGATTCTGGTCAAGGTGGGCGAGGCCGAGAGCGCGGATGCGGCGGCCCAGACGAAAGCAGCGGAGCTCGTCAGCAAGCTTCGTTCAGGAGCTTATTTTGAAGAACTGGCAAAAAATTCCTCCGATGACAGCCTTTCTGCCGCGAAAGGCGGGGATCTTGGCTGGATCAGCAAGGGGGAATTCGATCCAGAGATAGAGGAGGTCATTTTCCGTCTGAAGCCGGGTGAGATTTCCGATCCGGTCAAGACCGGTGGTGGGTTCCGTATCCTTAAAGTCACCGAAATCGCGGCAGCCGAGCAGCGTCCATTCGAGGCCGCGCGAGCGGACGTTGAACGCGAATTCCGTCAACGCCAGGTTGAAAAGCTGATGGTCGAGAAGGCCGACCAGTTGGCGACGCTCACCTATGAAACCCCCGACTCGCTGGAGCCGGCCGCTTCGGCATTGGGTTTGACGGTCCAAACCACGGAGTGGGTCACAGCAAACGCAGGGGAAGGCATCGCTTCTGATCCCAAAGTGCGAGCCGCGGCGTTTTCTGATGTCGTGTTGCGCCAGAAGCACAACAGTGATGTGCTTGATCTCGGCGGCGGACGGGATGTCGTGCTGCGGGTGGGTGAACACGAGCCTGCGCGGCCGATCCCTCTGGACCAGGTCAGGGAGCGCATTCGAGCGCAGTTGACGGAGGATAGGCTCCATGAGGCTGCTGTGCGGGCAGGGGAATCCGCCATTTCCCGCCTGGGTGCGGAGACGCTGGAGCAGGTCGCTCAGAGCTTGGGTGCGTCGGTCAAATCCCCCGGTTGGGTTACCCGCGGTGCGAAGGATGTCCCGCCGGAAGTTTTGCAAACTGCTTTCAGGCTCGGCAAGCCGCAGGCAGACAAGCCGCTCGCCGGCGGCACTCCACTCGGTGACGGCAATTTTGCCGTTGTGCAAGTGCTTAAAGTCGAACAGCCCGAGGTCAAGCTGAGCGCAGCGGATGCTCGGCCAGGTACGACCGCAGCGGTGAGTTCCTTGGCCCAACGGCAGGTGGATGCCCTGCTCGATACGATCCAGTCGAGGGCTGACGTCCAGATATTCACCGAGAACCTCAAGCGGTGATCGGTCAGCAGTCGCACGGTTGAAGCGAGCGCTTAAAAGTGTCGGCCCCAGTGCATGTTCCGATCGATCAGGTTATTTTGACTAGGTGCCGGAGAGGTGAGCGGTGGGCAGGTCGTGGGGAGATGATCAGACTGTGGGTTGTGCGTGTAACGTCTCCGATTAGCGGCTTTGCGCCGCGCGCCGCCAGACAGCGCTCTCAGACAGTGCAAAAAATCCTAGTTTCGGTACGGTACGTCGCGCCGTATCTTTACACCTCGCATCGCCATTGCCTTAACAGTGCCGGGGTGGTGCCCAAAACACCAGCCTATTGCTTTTGCTTTGGGTTTGAACCCACCTAGTGCTGTCGAGCGCGGGGCTGCCTCAACAAGCCGCCATACCGCACACCCCGTAATACATCGTTAGGGAAGCACTGACACGACCCCACCCCTTCGAGAGAGTGCGGGGGTGTGAGAGAGACTTTTGATTCAGTCAGTTACCCGCCAAGTATCCCCGCTCCCCGGCTTGCAGGGGAGCGGGGCGAACCGTTCAGCACTTTCGTAGCGGTCTCCCCGATTGAGCGAAGGGACGGTCGCCGCAACCCGGTTCGGCAAGCCTACGTAACAAGGCCGTCTAGGTGTCGTGCTCCCGCGGGCTCGTGTGGCCTCAGCGCGAATCAAAAAACTCCGCGTCTTGTCGAATGCGGTCCGCAAGATCGCGCACCATTGCGATGATGCGCTCCTCGGCGTCGAACACCGCGGCATCAATCGAGGCCTCGATCAGCAGTTCGAGTTCTGCAAAGTGGCCGTCACCCACCGCGGCCGATAGATCCTCCCCCAGCAACTCCCTGAACCGAGTCACGACCTTTCGCGCGTGTCGAGCTTGTTGCGATGTCATTTCCTGACTCCTGTCATTTCGTTGAGATGCCGCGAATGTTGAGCTCGCCTTCCTCGTAGATCACTGAGGCTGGTCCCACGATCAGGGGGTCGGGTGGCACGGCGATGCTGGGATTCTTGTTGGGGTAGGAGAGATGCGACAGCACGAAGCGCATCGCGTTGATGCGAGCCCGCTTCTTGCAGTCGGATTTGATGACCGTCCAAGGGGCATCGGCCGTGTCGGTGTAAAAGAACATGGCTTCCTTGGCTTCGGTGTAGGCGTCCCATTTGTCGAGCGACGCCATGTCGATGGGGCTCAGCTTCCACTGCTTGAGCGGGTCCTTCTTGCGCTGCTGGAAGCGGCGGAACTGCTCCGTGCGGCTTACCGAGAACCACATCTTGAACAGGCGGATACCGCTGCGCACGAGCATCCGCTCGAACTCCGGCGCCTGACGCATAAATTCCAGATATTCGGCAGGCGTGCAGAATCCCATGACCTTTTCCACGCCGACCCGGTTGTACCAGGAGCGGTCGAACATGACGATTTCGCCCGACGTGGGCAGGTGCTGGATGTAGCGCTGAAAGTACCACTGGCCCCGCTCCTGCTCGGTGGGTTTCTCAAGCGCCACGATTCGTGCGCCACGCGGATTGAGGTGTTCCATGAATCGCTTGATCGTGCCGCCCTTACCGGCCGCGTCGCGCCCCTCGAACAGCATCACCACGCGTTCGCCAGATTCTTTCACCCAGTTCTGCATCTTGAGCAACTCGATCTGGAGCTCTGCCTTGCGCGCCTCGTACTCCTTACGCCCCATTTTCGTCGGGTAAGGGTAGGCCCCGCCCTTGAAGATGGCGGTACGGTTAGTTTCGATCGGCGCTTCAATTCGCTCGACGGGTTCAGTCTCAAATTGGGCTTCGGGCTCAATGGTGGGTTGGACTAAATCTTCCACGCGAGTGACTCCGAATGCGGGTTTCAGATTTTGTAACGCTAGTCCCATCCGTGGGGTTTCATTTTGATTCACGTCAAGTGAACCGCTCATGGGGCTTTAGTGGGGCTTGTTCGCTCAGGTATGCGGTAGATCAGGATCCGTTCCCGCACGCTATCGCCGGTTTCGATGATACGCCACGGGCTCACGTTGGGTATCGGAAACGAGTTGCTGACCAGCATCGCGCCAGGTCGCATCTCCGCGCAGGCCTTCACCCACAGTGCGGACATCGGTACCGGCGACAGGAAGGCGTACACGATGTCGTACGGTTCGAAGCGATGGCGCCAGAAATCCCCCCACAGGATCCGGCAATTCCGGTGCGACCGCCAGCCGAGTATCCGGCTGATCAGAAATGGGATAGGGGCGTTCTCGATGCCCGTAAACCTGGCGGCGGGGAAGTGTGGGGCGAGTTTGCGTAGCAAGGTGCCGGTGCCTGAGCCGGCGTCGAGCAGGTGGAAAGGTTGCTCTCCGAGCACTGGCAGCAGTGCCTCCGACGTCCGGCGACTGGTGAGATACAGCGGTACCCGAGTCTTGAAAGTAGTCCAGTAGATGGCCGAGAGCAGGCAGAAGGCGGCCGGATAGTACCCTGCGGAGATGTCGACCCACTGTGCGCCTGCTACCAGAGCGGGCATCGATGCGTTGATGATCGCCCACCACCAATCGAGTTTGAGCGCGAATCCCAGCGCAGCGGCGACGGCACCCTGCAGAAACACAAGGGCGATCGCCCACTGAGCCGCGAGTGGGTCGATGCCTGGCGCATTTGCAAACACGACGCTCACGGCGATCAGTGCGCCGATTTGTGCCAGTGCTGCCCGGGCGATGGGCAGCCGCGCGCCACTGTCGTGTGGCTTGGCGATCAGGCCAAGTTCATCAGGCTGGCCGCTGTGCGCTGTACTATGCGCGGTCAATGGCTGCCTCCCGGGGTGGAGTCTGGCGCTTGCTCGGCGGGTGCGGTAGCGGAGCCTTGCGCCGTTGCAGAGTCCCTCGGAGACGACTCGGGTTTGCCGGTGCCAGCCGCGGGTTCGACTTTAGCGGGTTTCGCTGTGTCCTCCGCTGCTGGAGCGAGCGCGCTTCTGACGCCTTCTGCCGAGTTGATCGTCGTGGCGGCACCTACTTCATAGATGGCATCCACAGCGACCTTGTTCATCACCACGATGCTGATGCGCCGGTTGATCGGGTTGAGAGGGTTCTCCTTGTCAAACAGCACCGCGTCGGCGAGGCCGGTGATGCGCACGACCTTATCCTCGGCGAGTCCGCCCGCGATCAGTTCCCGCCGTGAGGCATTGGCCCGGTCGCTGGAGAGTTCCCAATTGCTGTAGCCGCGCTGGCCACCTGAATACGCCTTGCCGTCGGTGTGTCCTGCGAGATTGACCCGGTTCGGAACCTCGTTTAGCAGCTTGCCGATCTCGCGGAGGATCGTCACGGTGTAAGGTTTCAGAACTGCGCTGCCCAAATCGAACATGGGGCGGTTTTGATCATCGACGATCTGGATACGCAGCCCTTCCTTGGTGATATCTAGCAGCAGTTGGTTCTTGAATTGCTTGAGCAGCGCGTTGGTCTCGATCAGCTCCTCCAGCTTCTTCTTGAGCTCTTTGAGTTGTTCGAGCTCGGCCTGGTCGATCAATTCCATTTCCTTCTCGTCGGCAGTGCCGGCCAGCTGCTTTTTGACGAGCTTTTCCGTCTCTTCGGCCTTGCCCTCTTTGCCGCCTTGCAGGACCTCGACGAGAGGTGTTCTGAAATACTCGGAAATGCCCTGCAGCTTTGCCTTGTTGACTGAGCTCAGCAACCACATCAACAGAAAGAACGCCATCATGGCCGTGACGAAGTCTGCGTAGGCAATCTTCCACGCGCCGCCGTGGTGGCCCCCGGCGACTTTTTTGACCTTCTTGACGATGATCGGGCGTCCTTCGCTCATGAATCGAGTCCTTCCATGGTCCGACTAACGCGGCGGAGGCGCTTCGATTGGCGCCACGCCTAATTTCCGGGGATGGGTCAGCCAGCGTTCTTGCTTTGCTTGACGTGCTCTTCGAGTTCACTGAAGCCGGGGCGTTCCGTGGAGAAGAGGACTTTCCGACCGAACTCCACTGCCGTCTGCGGCGCGTAGCCATTCATGCTGGCGAGTAGGGTCACCTTGATGCACTGGAGCATCTTCGAGGATTCGTGGTGCTTCTGTTCCAATACTGTGCTGAGCGGGCCAACCATCCCGTAAGCGAGCAAAATGCCGAGGAATGTGCCGACGAGCGCGTGGGCGATGAGGATGCCCAGTTCGCCGGGAGGCAGGTGCAAAGATTCCATCGTGTGCACCACGCCCATGACCGCCGCGACGATACCGAATGCGGGCATGGCATCCCCCATCTTGGCGATGACATGTGCCGGCACCTCGCCTTCGTGATGATGGGTCTCCAGTTCCTGGTCCATCAGGGCCTCGATCTCGATCGCATTCATGTTGCCGCCGACCATCAGGCGCAGATAGTCTGTGATGAAGTCGAGCACGTGATGGTCAGCCAGGATCTTTGGATATTTCTGGAACAACGCGCTCTCCTTCGGGGCGTCCACATCGCTTTCGATCGACATGAGTCCGTCCTTGCGGATCTTGACGAGAACTTCGTAGAGCAGTGCGAAGAGTTCAAGGTACAGGGCCTTGGTGTATTTGGACCCTTTGAACACAGAGGGCAGCGCCTTGCCGGTCGCTTTGATGGTCTTCATGGAGTTGCCGACGATGAAGGCGCCGAGTGCGCCGCCACCGATCATGAGCAGTTCCAGGGGCTGGAACAGTGCTGCGAGATGTCCTCCAGCGAGTACGAAACCGCCGAAGACCGATCCCAGTACGACGATGTAGCCGATGATGACGAGCATGGTGACTCTGACTCCCTTCTGTTCTTGTGGTCCGCGCATGACGATTATCCGTGTGCCCGGCACGTCCCCGCAATCTGGAGTCTGACGGGCAAGTGCGAAGTGGAAGTCGAAAGTCGCGCAATGCACTTTGCGACTTCCCGAAAGTGGGAGGCAATCTACAATCGGTCGGGCAGGGGCTGCGAGCGGCCGGGCGGGGATCAGCCCGAAAAAAATCGGCTACCGATGCATGGTAGCCGAATGGTGACATGGCAAATAAAAACGTCAGTTGCGCACCCCATGGAACAATCACCAGACGGATTGCCATGAGGTAGGCGGCTGCCCGTGCCATGCACTATATGTCTGCAGCGCCAAGATTGAATTGATTTAGGTCAACGCTGCGCGCAGCGATCGAAAGCACCCACGTGACGCACGCTTGCGTGGCCCGAGAGCTGCTGGCAGCGGCCCGCCGTGTGTGGCCGCCGGCTCAGCCAGCGGTTGCGACGATGTTGAATCCCGCGTCCACGTACGTGATTTCGCCGGTGATTCCGCTGGCGAGGTCGGAGCACAGAAATGCCCCTGCGTTGCCGACTTCCTCAATCGTGACGTTGCGCCGCAGCGGAGCGACCCGCGCGACCTCGTCCTGCAGCTTGCGGAAGTTGCCGATGCCGGAGGCTGCGAGCGTGCGGATAGGCCCGGCCGAGATCGCGTTGACGCGGGTACCCTCGGGGCCCAGCGTGTAGGCGAGGTAGCGCACGTTGGCTTCGAGGCTTGCCTTGGCCAGCCCCATGACGTTGTAGCTTGGCATGGCGCGCACGGCGCCGAGGTAGGACAGGGTGAGGATTGCGCCGTTGCGTCCCTGCATCATCTGTCGGCCCGCCTTGGCGAGCGCGGCCAGGCTGTAGGAGCTCACGTCATGCGCGATGCGGAAGCCCTCGCGGGTGACGTTGTCGAGGAAATCGCCCTCCAGCAGCTCTTTGGGCGCGAAGGCGACCGAGTGCACCAGGATGTCCAGGTGGTCCCAGTAGTCATCCAGATGCTCGAACACCGCTTCGATCTCGCTGTCGCTTTCGACGTTGCAGGGGACGAGGATGTCAGAGTCCAGCTCGCCAGCGATCTTTTCTACGCGCTCCATCAGGCGATCGTTCTGGTAGGTAAAGGCCAGATCGGCGCCTTCGCGACGCATCGCCTGGGCGATGCCGTAGGCGATGGAGCGGTTGCTGGCGACGCCGACGATCAGGGCGCGCTTACCGGCGAGAAATCCCATGGCAAATCCTCTCTTGATGCGGATGACTTAAGGCAGGCGGCCAATGATAGTCAGGTTGCCGGATCGCGCCAACGCTTGCGCCAGTCCGTTGCGATTCTGCTACGCTTACGGCGCGCCTGATCCACCACACCGACTCACGGCCTGACGCATGGAAAACCGTTTTACCGCGAAGGATTTTTTCCTGTTTCTCGGATTGCTCGGCCTGTTCGCGGTGGTCCTGGTCGCGATGTATCAGATCGACCGTCAGTGGCTCGCGCTCAAGCAGATGGAGCAGGTCCTTCGCGAACAGGCTGATGACCTGCGGCGGTTGCGCCTGAAGCTCGACACCGGAGCCTTCGCGGCCTCGGCCGGGCGCACGGCCTCCCAGGGGGAGGTCCCTCCCGCGTTCCGCCGTGCCAAGGCGGTGACCGAACTGGCGGACTATGCGGAAGGTGATTGGCTGGTGCAGCCCTTCGGCACGTCCTTGAAGACCATCACGCCGCTCGTTTCCAGCGATGCCTACGCCAGCGATGTGCAGAACTACGTGCTCGAATCCCTGCTCACGCGCGATCCCGAGACGCTGGAGTGGCAGGGCTGGATCGCCGAAAGCTGGACGGTGAGCGAGGATGGCCTGCGTTTTACCTTCAGGCTGCGGCCGGGCGTGGTGTTCTCGGACGGCACGCCGCTGACGGCCGATGATGTTGCCTTCACGTTCCAGTTCATCATGGACGAGCGCATCGAGGCGCCGCGTCAGCGCGCGTACTACGAAAAGATCGCCTCGGTAACGGCCGTCGATGCGCAGACCGTGGAGTTCGTGTTCAAGGAGCCTTATTACGACAGCCTGTCGCTGGCTGGCGGCATGGACATCCTGTCGCGCAAGTTCTACGAGCCGTACCTTCAAGAGCCGCAGAAATTCAACCAATCCAAAGGCTTGTTGTTCGGCTCCGGCCCCTATCGGCTCGCCGACCCCAGGTCTTGGACGCCTGATCTCGGCATCGTCGAGCTGGAGCGAAACCCGCGTTACTGGGCGCCGGTGCAGCCGAATTTCGAGCGGGTGCTCTGGAAGATCATCGAAAACGAAACCGCCCGGCTCACCACTTTCCGCAACGGCGCGATCGACGTCTATAGCGCAAAGCCGCGCGAGTACCAGGATCTGCGCAATGACGCGGCGTTGATGAGCCGCAGCCAGGCGCTGGAATATTCGTCGCCGACAGCGGGCTACACCTACATCGGCTGGAACCAGGAGCGCGGCGGCAAGCCGACACGCTTTGCCGACAAGCGCGTGCGCCGCGCCATGACGCTGCTCACCGACAAGCGGCGGATCGTCGATGAGATCATGCTCGGCTATGCTGAACCCGCGGTCGGACCTTTCAGCCCGCAGAGCAAGCAGCACGCGCCCGAACTCGCCGTGGAGCCCTACGACGTGGCGCAAGCCAAGGCTTTGCTCAAAGAGGCCGGCTACGAGGACCGCAATCAGGACGGCCTGCTCGAGGATGCCCAAGGCGCCCCGTTCCGCTTCGAGCTCGTCTACTTCCAGGATAACGAGGATACCAAGCGGATCGTCCTGTTCCTCAAGGACCTATACGCCCGCGCCGGTGTCGAACTGGTGCCGAAGCCCGCTGAGTGGTCGGTGATGCTGGATCTGCTAAAGAAAAAGGACTTCGACGCCATCACCCTGGGCTGGACCGGCAGCGTCGAGGGCGACCTCTACCAGATCTTCCACTCCAGCCAGACGAAGACCAACGGCGACAACTTCGTCAGCTACGTCAATCCGGAACTCGACAGGCTGATCGAGGCCGCGCGCGGCACCGTGGACGAAGCCAAGCGCATGCCGCTGTGGCAGGCCGCCGAGCGCATCCTCTATGAAGATCAACCTTATACCTGGCTGATGCGCCGCAAGTCACTGATCTTCGTCGACCGGCGCATGAAGAATGTCGAGGTCACGCGGCTCGGGCTGAACCTCGGGGAAAAGCCGGTGAGCTGGTATGTGCCAGCCGAGTTGCAGAAGTATTGATGAGATGCTGAAAGCCCACGACCGGGTGTCGATGCTGCACGTCGAGGGGCCGCACGACGGTTACCGCGTACGCGACATCGCCGACAGTCCAGCGGTTCGCGTTCCGGCTGACGGGCCTTCCCCGCGTTTCTGCAGGCATTCCGTTGCGCCTTCGTACGGCGCGACGGCTTTCGGGATCCGTCGCAGCACCGCCGGTGAGCAGAGAGTGCCGTCACGTGGCCTCCGTTCGCAGGACCCCGGCCGGTTCGTCCGCATCGCAAGCCGCCTGACAGCCGAGCCATGCTGAGCTACATCCTCCGCCGCCTCCTGCTGATGGTCCCGACGCTCATCGGGATCACGCTGGTGGTGTTTTTCGTCATGGCCTGGTCGCCAGGTGGCATCAGCGCGCAGTCGCTGGTGGAGGGCTTCGGCATGAACCCGCAGGAAAAAAAGGCGTTGGAGGACTACTACAACCGTCGCTACGGGCTCGACCAGCCAGCGCCCGTCCAGTATCTGCGCTGGCTCAACAACATCTCGCCGTTTGGCATGGAGCAGGATGAGCAAGGTCGTTACACCCGGTTTTCCTGGACCAAGGGGGTGGATCTCGGCGAGAGCATCCGCTACGGACGGCCGGTTTCCGACCTGTTGGCGGAGCGTGTCCCCATCACGCTGTTGCTCAATGTGCTGACCATCCCGCTCATCTACTACATCTCGATCCTCGTCGGTGTGCGCGCGGCGACCGACCGGGGCGGACGCTTCGACGTCACCTCCAGCATGGTGATGCTTGCCCTTTGGTCCGTGCCAACGATGCTGACCGGCGTGCTGCTCATCGGCTTCTTCGCAAGCGACCAGTACTGGCACTGGTTTCCGGCGAGCGGGCTCAATGACCGTGCCGCGCTCGATATGCCGTTCTTGCCGCATTGGTCGAATGTGCTCGACGTGTTCAAGCTGCTCGCCGGCACCGTGCTGGGCATCGCCGGGGGTGTCGCGCTAGCTAGGCTGTCGGTACGGTGGCTGCGCGGGTTGTTCGGGATGCTGGTCGGCGCGGGGCTTGCGGCGTGGATGGCCTTCGCTCTTCCGGGCGGACCATGGCCACTGGTGATTGCGGTGCTCGCCGCCCTGTTCGTGCCGGCCCTGGTTGCCTTGGCGCGCAGTGACTACCTTGCACTGCGCCTGTCGCTATTTGCGCTGGTCGGTGGCATCGCAGGCGGGGTGGTCGGCGCTGAGCTCGGCAGCGGGGCGTTCGTGCGCGGTTTCCTGCTGGATCGCGCCTGGCATCTGGTGTTGCCGGTCATCTGTCTGTCGTACGGCGGGTTTGCCTTCCTCGCGCGGCTTACGCGCTCCGCGGTGCTGGAGAACCTGCTGTCCGACTACGCCCGTACCGCGCGCGCCAAGGGCTTGCCGGAATCGCTGGTGTTGTGGCGCCACGTCTTCCGCAACAGCTTGTTGCCGATCATCACGGTTTCCGCTGGCTTGCTGCCGAGCCTGCTCGCAGGCTCGGTCATCGTCGAGAGCATCTTCAGCATCGATGGCATGGGTAAGCTCGCGGTGGAGGCCGTCAATGGCCGCGACCGTGAACTGGTGATGTCGATCACCTTTATCAGTGGGCTGCTCACGCTGCTGAGCTACCTGCTGGCCGATCTCGCCTATGCCGTCGCCGATCCGCGGGTGAGTTATGACTGACCCCGAAGCGATCCGTCGTGAGGGCTACGCCGCGCGCCTGTTGCGCCAGACCTTCCGGCGCTGGACGGCGCGCATCGGCCTTGCCTGGGTGTTGCTGCTGGCCTTCGCGGCGTCGTTCGCACCGCTGCTGGCCAATTCCCGGCCGTTGGCGGTCAAGGAGCAGGGGCGCTGGTGGAGTCCGGTTTGGCGCGATTTCGCTGCAGCCGATCTGGCCTGGTTGACCGCATTCCTGGTGCTGTTGTTGGTGGCGTGGCTGCCGATCGGCGGTTCAAAGAAGATCGCGGCTGTTCTGGTGGCAGCCGCGTCTGCCTGGCTGGCGGGCTGGCTGTGGCTCGCCCCGCCGCAGGTGGTCATCCACGAGCAGTATCGCGAGCAGATCGCCGCCGGTCGGTTCGAGGCCGTGGTGATGTCGCCGATCCCGTTCTCGGCGCAGGACTACCAGCGCGACCGGGGAGATACGGCCCTCAAGCCCCCGAGCGCGCAACACCTGTTCGGGACCGAGGAGAATGGCGCGGACGTGCTCTCGCGCATGATCCACGCCTCGCGCATCGCGCTCGGCATCGGCTTCGTAGCGACGGGCATCGCCCTGGTGCTCGGCGTGATCATCGGCGGCCTGATGGGGTATTTCTCGGGGGTGGTCGACATCGTCGGCATGCGGCTCGTGGAGATCTTCGAGGCCATTCCGACGTTGTTCCTGCTCCTCGCGTTTGTCGCGTTCTTCGGGCGCGATCTCTACATCATGATGGTCATCATCGGCCTGACCTCGTGGCCGGGGTACGCCCGCTACGTGCGCGCGGAGTTCCTGAAACTGCGTGAGCAGGACTACGTTCAGGCCGCGATCGCCGCCGGATTGCCGCTGCCGTCGATCCTGTTCCGCCACATGCTGCCCAATGGCGTCGCGCCGATCCTGGTCGCGGCGAGCTTTGGTGTGGCCTCCGCGATCCTGGCCGAGGCCACCTTGAGCTTTCTCGGGCTCGGTCTCGTCGACGCGCCGTCCTGGGGGCAGATGTTGAATCAGGCGGTGCGCTCCTCGTCGTTCAACTGGTGGATGGCGGTCTTTCCGGGCGGCGCGATCTTTCTCACCGTGTTCGCCTACAACCTCATGGGTGATGCACTGCGTGACGCGATCGACCCGCATCTGAGCGCGGCGCAGTCATGAGCACCGTGCTGCCCCTGCTGGAGGTGCGCGACCTGCGCACGTACCTGCGCACCGCCAAGCGCGAGGTGCGGGCGATCGATGGCGTGAGCTTCAGCATCCGCCAGGGCGAGACCTTTTGCCTGGTCGGCGAGTCCGGCAGCGGCAAGTCGATCAGCGCGCTATCGGTGATGCGGCTGTTGCCGCGCATCGCTCACCACCCCACTGGGGAGATCTGGTTCAACTACACAGCCCGCTCTGGCACACCGCAGAGGGTCAACCTGCTCGACCTGCCGGAGGAGCGCGTGCGCGAGATCCGTGGTGCAAGCATCGCTATGATCTTCCAGGAGCCGATGACGTCGCTCAATCCGGTGTTCACGGTCGGCGAGCAGATCATCGAGGCGTTGCAGTTGCACAACCCGGGCATGGCGGTCAGGGAAGCTGACGAGCGCGCGCGCCTCGCGCTGGAGCAGGTGCAGATCCGCGACGCGACGGTGCGCATGGCTGAGTATCCGCATCGCCTCTCGGGCGGGCAACGCCAGCGTGTGATGATCGCCATGGCGATGGCCTGCGAGCCGCAGTTGCTGATCGCCGACGAGCCGACCACGGCGCTCGATGTCACCGTGCAGGCGGAGATCCTCCGGCTGATGCGTCATCTACAGGATGAGCGGGGCATGAGCATCCTGTTCATCACGCACGACTTCGGGGTGGTGGCCCAGATGGCCGACCGCGTTGCGGTGATGCGCCACGGCGTGATCGTGGAGGACGAGCCGCTCGCCAGCGTGATCCGCACGCCCCGGCACGCTTACACGCGAAGCCTGCTGGCAGCATTGCCGGAGAACCTGCCGCGCGTGGCCGAGCGCCAGCCGCAGGCCGGTGATGACCAGCCGCTCGTGCGGGTGGAAAACCTCAAGGTGTACTTCCCAGTCCGCAAGGGGGTTTTCCGCCGGGTGGTCGATCACGTGCGGGCGGTCGATGACGTCTCGCTCGACGTGCGCGCCGGGGAGATCGTGGCGCTGGTGGGCGAGTCCGGCTGTGGCAAGACCACGCTGGGGCGCGCCATCTTGCGTCTGATCGAGCCGACGGCCGGGCGCATCCGCTTCGGCGGGACGGACATCACCGGGTTGGCGCGGCGCGAGATGCAACCTTATCGCCGCGAGATGCAGGTCGTGTTTCAGGACCCGGTGTCTTCGCTCAATCCGCGCCTGACCGTGGCGACGATCCTCACCGAGCCCATGCGGGTCCACGGCATCGGTGCCGATGACGAGGAGCGCCTCGAACTGGCGGCGCGGACGCTCGCGCAGGTGCAGCTTGAGCGCGAGCACCTCTGGCGATATCCGCACGAGTTCTCCGGCGGGCAGCGCCAGCGCATCGGTATCGCCAGGGCGCTGGCCCTCAGCCCGCGCTTTGTCGTCTGCGACGAGATCACCAGTGCGCTCGACGTATCGGTCCAGGCCGAGATCCTGCAACTGCTGCTGCGCTTGCGCGCCGAGCGCAACCTCGCGATGTTGTTCATCACCCACAACATCAGCGTCGTCGAGTATTTGAGCGACCGCATCCTCGTCATGCGTCAAGGCAGGGTGGTGGAGCAGGGCGCCCCCGACGAAGTAGCACAGCGTCCGCGTGAGGCGTACACCCAGACGCTGATGCGCGCAGTGCCCAGAGTCACCCTGCCATAGCCGGCATTGGCGTGGTGCGGGTGGTTGGTCCAGCGCACCGCGGCGCAATTTTCTCGTGTACTTGATAGCTGGGTTGCGCTAGCATCCCACCACTTTCGATCACTTTCCGCTCTAATCGAAGCGCCCAGCGCGCCTCCCTTAGTCCGAAACGAGGCGAAAGAGCAGTTGCGCAGTGAGTGATTGCGCGGCCACGTTCGAGTTCGCCCTGTTTCGACAGGTCTCAGCCCGGCGAGTCCAGCCAAACCTTCCGCGCATTGAACATTCCGATAACCGGGTGAGCAACCGACCTCCGGTATAACGCTGAGGAGCAATTGAGCATGAAAAAATCTTTGAAGTTGATGTCCGTACTCGCACTCGCTGGCAGCACCGCACTGGCCGTTCAGGATGCGGCTGCGTGGGGCGGCTGGGGTCCGTGGGGCGGAAACCGCGGCTACGGCAATGGCTGGGGCGACGGGATCGGCGACATGATGAGCGACATGTTGGGTGACGGTAGCGGCGACTTCAATTTCGGTATGAGCGGCCGCGGCCGCGGTGCCGGCACGGGTCGCGGTTACGGCTCTGGCTATGGCCGTGGCTACAACGACTACTACGGCTATGGCGCACCCTACGGGTATGGCCCTTATGGTTACGGCGCCCCGTACGGCTACGGCATGCCCTATGGCTACCCTATGCCGCCGCAAGCTGCGCCAGGAGCGCCGGCTGCCCCGGCAGCTCCGGCAGCGGCCCCGCAAGCCCGATAAGCCACGGGAGACTGAAGCCCGCCGGCCATAGTGGTCGTCGGGATCAGCTGGAAAAAGGCCGCGGCGAGGACTCGCCGCGGCCTTTTTTGGCTCTCGGAATGCCCTTTCAGACAGCGTCGAAGCGATCCAGCTTCATCGTGAACTGCCCGCGGCCATGGGTAAGGCTGCGCAGGTCAGTGATGTAGCCGAGCAGGCGGTCGAGCGGGCAGTCGCACTGCACGACCGCGATATCACCCGTTGAGTGCGTCTCGCGAATCACCGCGCGCCGGGCCTGGAGGTCGCCCAGCACGGCACCGAGATCGGCGGCGGGCGTGACCACCTCCGTGTCCATGATCGGATGCAGGACGAGGCCCTGCGCCTGCGACACGGCCTTACGCACCGCCTGACTGGTGGCGATGCGCAGGGCCTGAGGTGAAGAGGCCGTGGCGAACAGTTCGACCTCGTCGATGGCGATCTCCAGGTCGACCAGCATGGCCCCTTCCACCGGGCCGGACTGACTCGCATCGCGCGCCCCGGCCTCGATCGCATCGCGTTGCGCATCGCCGAGTGTCGCGCCATCAGGCAGCACGCGGGGGAGACAGGTGATGTGCAAGCCTGCGCCCCGCGGCCCGGGGGTGACGGTCACGGTGACGCGCGCCTTGAGTTGCAGCTTCTTCTGCTCGTGCTCGATGAGGCGGTCGAACAGGACGTCCGCGTGCGCGGCGGTGGCGATCGTTTCGCGCAGGACCACGTCCGGCCGCCCTGTGCGAGCCCGCAGGTTGAATTCTCGCTCCAGCCGCTCAAAGACGATCTGCAAGTGCAGCTCGCCCATGCCGCGCAGCACGCGCTGCCCGGTGTCTGCGTCCTCGACCAGCCGCAAGGTCGGGTCCTCCTGTTGTAATTTGTCCAGCGCATCGAGCAGCTTCTCCTCATCCGCGGAGGAGACCGGCTCGATGGCCAGCCCGAGCACCGGCTCGCGCAGGTCGATGCGCTCGAGCAACAGGGGGTGGTTCGGGGCGCACAGCGTATCGCCCGTGGTGGCAAAGCGCAGTCCGGAAATGAGCACGATCTGTCCGGCGAAGGCCTCGTCGATGGGGGTTTTCTTTGCGGCATCGACCTCAAACAGGCGTGCAATGCGCTCATGGATCAACTCGCCACCCGGCCGCGGGATGGCCACGGCATCGCTGGGCTTGAGCTTGCCGCGGTAGATGCGCGCGAACACGTGCCGCCGGCCATCCCAGAGCTGTACCTTGAAGGCAAGGGCCGCGAGCGGCCCCTGCGGGTCCATCGCCACGGACTCCCGCGAGCCGTCGGGTCGCGAGGCGAGGCTGGGTGGTCGGTCGGTCGGGCTGGGCAGCAGGGCAACGATGCCGTCGAGCAACGGCTGCACACCGGTGTTGCGCAAGGCGCTGCCACCGCAGCAGGGTTGCACTGCGCCGGCGAGCGTCGCCCTGCGCAGGGCTGCCCAAACCGCGGCGGGCTCCGGCTCTCCGCCGCCAAGAACCTGGTCGGCGAGGGCTTCGTCAAACTCGGCGGCGGCGAGCAGCAGGGTCTCGCGATGCGTGGCAACATCCGCCCAGATCGCTTCGTCGCAGGGCGTTGCCGTGACCACCTCGCCGTTGTCGCCGGAGAAACTCAGCACGGTACGCTCGATCAGGTGCACCACGCGCCCATCGCTGAGCGGGATGGTCAGTGGCACGGGCTGCCCCTGCAGTCGCTCGCGGATGGTCGCAAGCGCATGGGCGAAGTCCGCGCCCGGGCGGTCCATCTTGTTGACGAAAAACAGCGTCGGGACCTGAAAGCGGTTGCGCTGCTTCCACACCGTCTCGGTCTGCGGCTCGACCCCGCGAACGGCATCGAGCACGATCACGCAGCCGTCGAGCACCCGCATCGAGCGCTCGACCTCGATGGTGAAGTCCACATGCCCCGGCGTGTCGATGACCTGCAGCAAATGCCCCCGCCAGCGCGCCTGCGTCACCGCTGCGGTGATCGTGATGCCATGTGCCTGTTCCTCGGCCATGTAGTCCATGTGCGAAGCCCCGTCATGCACCTCGCCGATCTTGTGCGAGGCCCCGGCATAGAACAGCACGCGCTCGGTCAGCGTGGTCTTGCCGGCATCGACATGGGCCACGATGCCGATGTTGCGGACGTGGGAAAGGTCGGGCGCCTTGGACATCGCGAGTGCCTGTTGCAAAAAAGTTGGGGATTCAACGATAGACCGCTGCGCGCGCCGGATAAACCGGTTCAGGTCAACGAACGCCCTGCGGTGCGCGTTCGGTTGTTCGCCTTCCCTGCTCCGGCTACTCTATCCCGATGACGTTTCCGCAACACGGCGCCAAGGGGTAAGGCATGGGTTTGATGATTCGTTCTCGGTTTGGGATGCTGGCGCTGGCCAGTGCACTTGCGGTGACGGCCTGCGGGCCACAGCAGGAGAGTGGCAAGGCGGCGGGGAGCGGCGACCTGGTCACCGTGCGCATCGGGCATGTCGGTCCGCTGACGGGGCCGCAGGCCCACCTGGGCAAGGACAACGAGAACGGGGCGCGGCTTGCGATCGACGAGCTCAATGCGAAGGGCGTGACCATCGGCAACCAGCGGGTCAAGCTCGAGTTGATCGGCGAGGACGACCAGGCCGACCCGCGCGCGGCGACCATCGTCGCGCAGAAGCTGCTCGACTCGAACGTCGCCGGGGTGATTGGGCACCTCAACTCCGGCGCGACGATCCCCGCCTCGAAGATCTACCATGAAGCGGGCATGCCGCAGATCTCGCCTTCGGCAACCGCCATCGCTTACACCGCGCAGGGCTTCAAGACGGCATTCCGCGTAATGACCAACGACGAGCAACAAGGCCGGGTGGTCGGCGACTACGCGGCACGCAAGCTCGGCAAGAAGGTCGCGATCATCGACGACCGCACCGCCTACGGTCAGGGGTTGGCCGATGAGGTGGAAAAAGCCGTGCTGGCGGCCGGCGGTGAGGTGGTGACGCGGCAGTTCACCACTGACAAGGCGACGGATTTCACGGCCATCCTCACCGCGATCAAGGGCAAGTCGCCAGATGTCGTGTTCTTCGGCGGCATGGATCCCCAGGCCGGCCCGATGGTGCGGCAGATGAAGAGCTTGGGTCTCACGGCCCAGTTCCTCGGTGGCGACGGGATGCAGACAGCAGAGTTTCTGAAGCTGGCGGGGCCAGACGCGGAGGGCGCGATTGCCTCCAACCCCGGGGTGCCGTTGGAGGCGATGCCGGGCGGGGTGGAGTTCAAGCGCAAGTTCAACGAGCGCTTCGGCGTGATCCAGAACTACGCGCCGTACGTCTACGACGCGACCCAGGTCCTGGTAGCAGCGATGCAGCGTGCCGGGTCGGCAGACCCGGCCAGGTACCTGCCTGAGATCGGCAAAACGGATTACCAGGGCGTCACGGGACACATCCGCTTCGACGCCAAGGGCGACCTCGCCGGCGGCAGTGTGACGTTGTACCAGGTCAAGGGCGGGCAGTGGCAGGTGCTGGAGACCGTGGCCTCGGGCGCCCAATAGACCCGCCGCGGCGCCCGTGGATATCTTCGTCCAACAGCTCATCAACGGCCTGGTGCTGGGCAGCATCTATGCCCTCGTCGCGCTGGGCTACACGATGGTCTACGGCATTCTCGAGCTGATCAACTTTGCGCACGGCGAGGTGACGATGATGGGGGCGATGATCGCGCTGGCGGTCATCGGCTTGCTGTTGCAGGTGGCACCCGACGCCTCAGGGGTGCTGATCGTGCTCGGGGGGGTGTTGGTGGCGATTCCGGCGTGCATGTTGCTCGGGCTGACGATCGAGCGCGTGGCCTACCGGCCGCTGCGCAACGCACCGCGCCTCGCGCCGTTGATCACGGCGATCGGGGTGTCCATCGTCCTGCAGAATGTCGCGATGATCATCTGGGGGCGGCAGTACATCTCGTTTCCTCGAATCCTTCCGACCGGTCAACATGAGTTCCTCGGCGCGACGATCTCTGACCTGCAGATCGTCATCGTGCTGTCGTCTATCGTGCTGATGGTCGGGCTTGTCTGGCTGGTGCAGGGTACGCGGCTCGGATGCGCGATGCGGGCGACGGCTGAGTCCAAGCCGGTTGCGGGGCTGATGGGCATCAACACCGATGCGGTGATCGCGGTAACCTTCGTGATCGGCTCGGCCCTTGCGGCGGTCGCCGGCGTGATGGTGGCCGCGTATTACGGCATCGCCCATTACTACATGGGCTTTCTGCTGGGCCTGAAGGCCTTCTCTGCGGCGGTGCTCGGTGGCATTGGCAACATCGCGGGCGCGATGCTCGGGGGGTTGCTGCTCGGGGTCATCGAGGCGCTTGGCGCGGGTTATATTGGTGACCTGACCGACGGCTTCCTCGGCAGCCACTATCAGGATGTGTTCGCGTTCTTCATCCTGATCCTGGTGTTGGTGTTCAGGCCAAACGGTCTGCTCGGCGCGCGGGTTGCCAACCGTGCTTGATGCGTTGCGGCGGCGCCCGCGCCTGACCCTCCTGCTGCTCGCGCTGCTGTTGCTGGCGCTGCCGGTGCTCGTGTACGCGGGGCTCGGGCGCAGTTGGGTGCGCGTGCTGGACTACGTGCTGCTCTACACCATGCTGGCGCTGGGGCTCAACATCGTCGTCGGTCAGGCAGGTTTGCTCGACCTCGGCTACATCGCGTTCTACGCGGTCGGTGCCTACCTCTACGCCTTGCTGGCCTCTCCACACTTCGGCATCCATCTGCCGTTCTGGGTGATCCTGCCCATCGGCGCCGGACTCGCGGCGTTGTTCGGCGTCCTGCTCGGCGCGCCGACGTTGCGTCTGCGCGGGGATTATCTGGCCATCGTCACCTTGGGCTTTGGCGAGATTATCCGTATCTTTCTCAATAACCTGAACGCGCCGGTGAACATCACCAACGGCCCCCAGGGCGTGAACATGATCGACCCGGTGCGCTTTGGAGACTTTTCGTTCGCTGGGCGCTACGAGCTGTTCGGCATCACGCTGACCTCGGCCCACCTCTACTACTACCTGTTCCTCGCATTCACGCTGCTGATCCTGTTGGTGAGTTTGCGTTTGCAGGACTCGCGCATCGGCCGTGCCTGGGTGGCCATCCGCGAAGACGAGGTGGCCGCCGCGGCGATGGGGATCAACACGACGGCCATCAAGCTGCTGGCCTTTGCCATGGGGGCGACCTTCGGCGGCGTTTCTGGGGTGTTGTTCGCGAGCTTTCAGGGATTCGTGAGTCCGGAGAGCTTCAACCTGCTGGAGTCGATCATGGTGCTGTGCATGATTGTGCTGGGTGGGATGGGCAACATCCCCGGCGTCATCCTCGGCGCGGTGCTGCTGACGGTGCTGCCCGAGGCGTTGCGCTACATCGGCGATGCGCAGCGCGCGCTGCTCGGGAAGGTCGTCGTGGATCCCGGTGATCTGCGGATGCTGCTGTTTGGTATGGCTCTGGTGGTGATGATGCTGTACCGCCCGGCGGGGTTGCTGCCGTCGCGGCGGCGCGCGGCGGAGCTCAAACCGTCCGATCCGGGCGTGGCCGCACAGGAACAGGCGAGCCTCTACGATGAGCGGCGTTGACAGCGGCCAACCGCAACCGCCGGTGTTGTTGCGGGTGGAGCATGTCTGCAAGCGCTTTGGCGGGGTGCAGGCGCTGGACGACGTGACGCTCGCGGTGCGTCCCGGCGAGATATTCGGGCTGTTGGGGCCCAACGGTGCCGGCAAGACGACGCTGTTCAACGTGATCACCGGGCTGTATGGCCTGACCTCCGGTGCGGTGCATCTGGAGGGCGTGCCGCTGCATGCCTTGAAGCCGCACGCGATTGCGAAGGCGGGGGTGGCGCGTACGTTCCAAAACATCCGTTTGTTCGCCAGCATGACGGCGCTGGAAAACGTCATGGTCGGCCATCACGCCTTGACCCGCACCAGCGTAGTTGGTGCCGTGCTGCGCACGGCGCGCGCCCGTGCCGAGGAGGCTCGGGTGCGCGCGCAGAGTCTCGCCCTCTTGACGCGGGTTGGACTGGAGCCATTCGCCGATACCGTGTCTCACCACTTGTCCTATGGCGACCAGCGACGGCTGGAGATCGCCCGGGCACTGGCGTTGAAGCCACGGCTGCTGGCGCTCGACGAACCCGTCGCTGGCATGAATCCCTACGAGCGGCAACAGATGGGAGAGCTCATCCGCAGCCTGCGCGACGATGGCCTGACCGTGTTTGTGATCGAACATGACGTTCGACTGATGATGCGGCTGTGCGATCGCATCGCCGTGCTCGATTACGGGCGCCTCATCGCGGAGGGCAGGCCGGAGGAGATCCGGCAGCACCCGGCGGTGATCGAGGCCTACCTCGGCAAAGAGGCGCACTGATGCTGAAGGTCTCTGGGCTGCGCATTGCCTACGGCGGGATTCAGGCCGTCCGGGGTGTCGACTTCGAAGTCCATCCCGGTGAACTGGTCACGCTGATTGGCGCTAACGGTGCGGGCAAGAGCTCGACCCTCACGGGCATCTGCGGCTTGCAGCGCCTGGCCGCCGGCGAAATCCGTTTCCTCGACGAATCGCTCGTGGGGTTGCGGGTGCACGAAATCGCCGCGCGCGGTATCGCGCTGGTGCCCGAGGGGCGGGGCGTATTCGGTCGGCTGAGTGTCGCAGAGAGTCTCGGCATGGGCGCCTATCGGCGACGTGACCGCGATGGTATCCGCGTGGACTACGAGTACGTCTACGGGCTGTTCCCCCGGCTTGCTGAGCGGCGCAAGCAGTTGGCTGGCACCCTCTCGGGCGGGGAGCAGCAGATGCTCGCCATCGCCCGGGCCCTGATGGGCCGTCCGCGGCTATTGCTGCTGGATGAGCCGAGCCTGGGGCTTGCGCCTTTGCTTGTGCAGCGGATTTACGAAACGATTCACGCCATCCGCGAGCAGGGGGTGACCATCCTGCTGGTTGAGCAAAATGCCCATCTGGCGCTCCAGGTGAGCCAGCGTGCCTACGTCATGGAGAGCGGCGAGATCGTGTTGCGCGGCGCGAGCGAGCTGATCCGTCAGGACCCGCGTGTGCGGCAGATCTATCTGGGGGATATCGGTCATTGAGTCCGCCCGGTGTTGGTCGGTTCTTGCGCCAATAAGGATGATGGGGCCGAGTAGGCGGCGCGTAACGTCACCGGGTTAAAGCCGCTCGTCCCGGGGGTTATGACCGGTCCCGCCTCGGCGAGGTGGTTCGAGGTGGCACTGTGTGCGCGGGGTGAACGCTCGCCGCTTAGATTGCCGAGGTCGGGCGAATGAGCCCGAACGGAAACTCCTTTTCGCCGTCAGTTGCAGGGGGCTGACGGCGCAACTCCTTGAAATTGCCGCCTTCCACCAGGCTGTCGAGGTGGCGGATGTTGCGGTCGAGCATCTGCATGTACCGGTTGTCTCCGTCGAAGAACGCGTTGGCAAACCGGTGGACACCGCCTAACTCCTGGTTGAGCCGCTTCAGGACGGATTGGCGGTAGAACTGCGGCGTCTTCATCAAGAGATCCTCTGGGGAGGTGAAGACGACATGCGAGTTGCGTTCGGCGCTGCCCGCGAGTCCGCAGATCGCGAATTCCGGGTAGAGGCGGTCGCGGCATTTTTCTAGATAACAGCGATCGGACATCTGCGCGATGAGGTCGCCGGTGCCGAGTAGCCAGCCGAGCGTGCGGTCTTTGCGGTCATCGACATCGATAGCCGATAGCTCGAGTTCGTAGCCGGTGAAGTGCACGAGGTGCGCTGCGAGGTCGCTGTAACGCCCGAGGCCGATGCTGGGCAGGTATTGGCGCAGGAACTCGCCGCTGCGGCTGACGTGCGTAAGGGTGTACACCGCGCCGTTGACAGTGTTGTCATCGTCCTCCGTGCGGATGTAGCCGGAGTCGTGGAACAACGCCATGATGATGCCGAGCGTGAAACGGTGGCGCCCAAGGGGGTCGTCGCGGTGCAGACGCTCGTGGCCGTTGATCAGTCGGGCGGTGGCCAGCGTCATGTCGAGCGTGTGCTGCATGTCGTGATACAGCGTGTCGCAGGCCTTGTAGCCCTCGAACTGCCCGCGGAAGAGTTTGGTGAAGTCGAGGAACGCGCGGCGCAGCCGGTTGCACTCGCCCGAGTCGCCGTAGGTCTCGGTGAACAGCATGCACACGTAGTCGGCTACCGCCGCAGGATCGTTGACGCGAACTGCGTTCGCCACGTCCAGGGTGTTACGTGCTGTGCTGGGGGTATCGCCTTGCATAAGTCACCGGTAAGCCGACATCCACGATGGTAGCTGAGTAGCAGCTCCAGGCGTGTGTGACTGAATCACAATTACCGGTGAGGATTTCGCAACTTTTTGACGAGCGGCGTGGACTCGTCGACGGAGTCGGGGAATACCTCAGTAATCCATGGTCAACCGTTGCAATGCTGTATCTCATCCCGCATTCATCCTTGAATCTACTGGGGCCGCGTCTATCGGTTCATGACCAATTCCATGCGGACACCGGCAACCTCGATCACATCCCTGTCGTGGAGCACCACGCGCGTCTCGATCGGCTTACCGTTCAACATCGACTGCTGGTTGGATTCCCCGCCATCGATGTGAATGAAATGCAACCCATCCTGACGCTGCAGGATGGCGGCCACATGTTCGCCGGCCTCGCCGAGGGTCGTCATCTTCTTTGTTAGCGGCAGCTCACGGCCGGTGTTTCGGCCACTAATGATGCGCAGCCGCGCAAAAGGCTCATCGGTTTGTGCAGTCGCGGATGATTCGGAAGACGACGACTCACCTTGGTTCACATCATAACGAAGAAGATGCGTTCCGATTGTGATGAGGTCGCCATTATCCAACGCGTGCTTACGTATTTTTTTGCCGTTTACGTAGGTGCCATTGGTGCTGCCCAGATCCTCGAGAAACGAGTCGTTCGCGACCGTGACGATCTTTGCGTGGTGTGCGCTCACCGCCATGCTTTCGATCTGGATGTCGTTGTCGGGGACCCGCCCGATCGTCAGCGACGGCTTGTCCAGCGGGTATTCGGCGATCACGGCATTGTCGGAAATGAGTACGATCTTGCCCATAGATAATTCCTAACGACTGCTAAATAGGTCGAAAACTCGCTGGTACCAACGAGGAGGTGGTGGTGCAGGGTAGGGTCTCAGCGGCCTTGCCAGTATCACCGAGATGTTGTCGCGTCCTCCGTTCTCGTTGGCCAGGCGGATCAGGTTGTCGGCCGTTTCTTGAAGGTTTGCACCAAAAGTCTTGAGCGTGACGAGGATGTCCTCGTCACTGATCATGTCGCACAGCCCATCGGAACAAAGCAGGAAGATGTCGCCGGGCTGCGTCTCTACTTCGCGCAAGTCGACCTGGACTTCCTGTTCGATGCCGAGCGCGCGGGTGACGAGATTCTTGTTGAGAGACTCGCGCGCCTCTTTTTCGGTGTAGAAGCCCTTATCGACCAGCTCCTGGAGCAGGGTGTGATCGATCGTTAGGTGCTCGAGCACGCCGTTGCGCAGCAGGTACATGCGTGAGTCGCCAACATGCGCCACTGTTAGCCGGTTGTTGAAAAAAACACCGAGCACGACGGTCGTGCCCATGCCCCGGTATTGCGGCTGTGACTCCGAGGCGCGAACGATGGCGCGGTTGGCTTCGGCGATCGCCTCGTGCGCGATGATGCTCTCGCAGGCGAGCCCGGTTGCTTTGTCGATGCCGCCGCTGCGCAGGTTGGCGAGATTTTCGTGGAGATGATGGAGGATCGTGTTGACGGCGATCGCACTGGCCACCTCGCCCCCGTGGTATCCGCCCATGCCGTCGGCGAGGACGACGGTGCCGAGTTCCACCTCCTCACCGATGCTGTCCTCGTTCTGGTTGCGGACCTTTCCGGTGTCGGTGCGTCCGGCGATCTCGAGAATGCCTGTCAGATCCATGTATTCAGCGGCTCAGATCTCGTGCTGGTGTCCGGGGCAGGTGCCCGGGATCATTATTAACGGAGCGGCCACTACGCCAAACAACCAGATCGCCGATCCGTCTGAGCGTTGGGCATCCATTTCGCCCGGGTTTCGCTGTCAGAGCCAAACCAAACCGTTGCCAACCATTGGCCTGTCAACCGCGCAAGCATAACACCGATGAATTTTATGTGGATGTGGCCGGCGTCAAAAAACAGTCAATCGAGAGAGGGAAAGCGACTCAACGGTGCGCGTCTGGATGGCGGGCAAGCGCTGCGTGAAACATGGCTTCGGTTTTCGAGCTTGCACGGTTCGTGCTGTGCCCGTTGCTATGAGTCGGGTGGGATGCACCCCAAGTGCGTGGTAGACCTCATGCCGGGTGTGGCTATTGGCCGTTGGGCCCGTCGTTTCGGATGCGCGCCTTGCTAGGGAGACGTTCGGTGTGTTCTATGCCGCTCGTTGCTGGCAGAGTCGTGCGTTCAGAGACCGGTCATCCAAGGACGCGCGCGATCTTGATAACCTCGGGGACGTTGCGCAGGCGCCGGATGATTTCGGCGAGGTGTCGGCGGTTACGCACGCTGACGGTGAAATTGATGTAGGTGGAGCCGGAGTCGCGCTCGGAGAGGGAGACGTGGGTGATATTGGCGTTGGTTGCCGCGATTTCGGAGGCCATCGTCCCGAGTACGCCGCGCCGGTCGTAGGTGAGCGCGCGGATGTTGGCGGGGAAGTCGGTTTCGATGTTCTCTGACCAACGTACCGACACCGTGCGCTCCAGGTTGTTTGGCGTCTGTCGTAAGTTGCGGCAGTCGTTGCGGTGAATGACCATGCCTCGGCCGGCGGTGAGCAGCGCGATGACGGGATCACCCGGTATCGGGCAGCAGCACTTGGCGAAGTTGACCACCATGCCCTCCGTGCCGGAAATGATCAGGGGCCGATCCTTGGAGTCCCCGGGGAGCTTGTCGTCGGCATCGCTCAAGTCCCGCGCAACCAGAATCGCGAGCCGGTTGCCGAGGCCGATCTCCTTGAGCAGTTCGTCGAGCGAGGCGTAATGCATCCGCCCTAAGGTTTGCTGCAGACGCTGTTCCGGGATGTGGGCGAGATCGGTGCCACGCTCGGCGAGCGCCTTCTCCAGTAGTATCCGGCCCTGGCGCATCGCGTCGTGGGCCTGAAGGTTACGCACATAGGCGCGGATGTGGTAACGGGCCTTCGCGGTCACTGCGTAGTCGAGCCAGGCGGAGCGCGGCCTGCCGTGGGGCTCGGTGAGGACCTCGACCGTCTGGCCGTTGGCCAGGGGGGTGCTGAGCGGCGCAAGCTCGCCGTCGATCTTGATGGCGACGCAACGGTTGCCCACGTCGGTGTGGACGGCGTAAGCAAAGTCGATGCCGGTCGCGCCGCGTGGCAGCGACATGATCTCGCCACGCGGGGTAAAGACGTAGACCTCGTCCGGGAACAGGTCGATCTTCACGTGCTCGAGGAACTCCAGCGCGTTACCGGAGTTCTGCTGCATCTCCATAAGGTTCTTCAGCCATTCTGTTGCCCTTTGCCAGGCACTGTTCCCTTGGCCGTCGCTGGTCTTATAGTGCCAGTGGGCGGCGATGCCGGTCTCGGCAACCCGGTCCATTTGCTCGGTCCGGATCTGGATCTCGATCGGTACGCCATTCGGCCCGAGCAGCACGGTGTGCAGCGACTGGTAGCCGTTGGCCTTGGGAATGGCGATGTAGTCCTTGAACCTGCCGGGCCTGGGCTTATAGAGCGTGTGCAGAGTACCGAGCGCGAGATAGCAGGTGTCGATGTCCGGTACCACGACACGGATGGCAAACACGTCTAGCACCTGGCTAAAGGCCCGACGCTTCTTGAGTACCCCGCGATCTTGCCACTGGTCGTCGACGACGCTGAAGTCGCGGCGCTTCTTGAGCATCTTACGATAGATGCTCCACAGGTTTTTTTCGCGGCCGCTGACCCGCGCGGCGATCTTTTTTTCCTCCAGCCGCCGCGCCAGCGCGACCTCGATCTGGCGCATGACCTCCTTACGTTGGCCTTTCACCCGCGCGACGGCGTTTGCGAGCACGCGGTAGCGAATGGGATACAACGCCGCGAACCCGAGCTGCTCGAGTTCGTGCCGGAAGGCGTTCATGCCCAGGCGTTGCGCGATCGGGGCGTAGATGTCGAGGGTCTCCTTGGCGATCCGGCGGCGTTTGACTGCCGACATCACGCCGAGCGTGCGCATGTTGTGGAGGCGATCGGCGAGCTTGACCAGGATGACGCGCAGATCCTTGCTCATTGCGAGCATCATCTTCTGGAAGTTCTGCGCCTGCTGCTCGGCCTTGGAATGGAAACTGAGATGCGTGAGCTTGCTGACACCGTCGACCACGGCGGCGATGTCTTCGTTGAAAGTGGAGGCAATCTGGGCGCGGGTGGCGCGTGTATCTTCGAGCACGTCATGCAGGATCGCGGCGATGATCGTCTCGCAGTCCATGCGCATTTCCGCGAGGATGCGTGCCACGGCAACCGGGTGGTAGACATAGGGCTCGCCCGACACGCGCGTCTGCCCTTCGTGGGCGGCAGCGGCGAACAGGTAGGCGCGATAGACCTCTCTGACCTGGGCTGGCTCCAGGTAGGTATCGAGCATCGCGCAGAGGTCGCTGATCAGGAAGCGCTCAGCGTGATCGGCGAGGAAGGGGGAAGGATCGTTCCCAGCGGGTAGCGGCAGCGAAATGGGTTCGGGCGTGGCCATCTAGCGGTACGGGTAAAGCCACGCCACCTGCGCGGGCGCCTTGCCCGCGTGGCGAGCTGATGATCCCGGCCGGGCAGGAGCGGACGCGCGATCGGCCGGTTGGCCCTCAGAAAGCCATGAGATCGCGATCTTTGTCATCGGTCCAGGTGATTTCCTCTTCCTGCTTGAGGATGTCGGCGCCAATTTTTCCCGCGGCGATCTCGCGCAGTGCGATGACCGTGGGTTTGTCGTTTTCCGGGTCGACCTGGGGTTCTGCGCCGCCGTAAAGTTGGCGTGCCCGCTTGCAGGCGGCGAGTACCATTTCGAAGCGGTTGGGGATGTGCTCGATGCAATCTTCTACGGTGATTCTTGCCATATGTGATGGGATCCTGCGTTTGGCGCTACCAGAAAACGTTGGGTCGAACCTTGCATCGTATTCTAGGGGCGGCGACCGATCAAGCCAACAATTGCTGCAGTAGCGCGGCGTGGCGCTCGGTCTGGAGGTTCATGCGCAGTCGCTGGGCGATGAACACGCATCGCAGTTCGCCGAGGGCGATGTCGAAATCGTCGTTGATGATCAGATAGTCGAACTCGGCGTAGTGGCTCATCTCGGCGCGTGCATCGCGCATGCGGCGCTCGACGACGGCCGGGCTGTCCTGACCGCGCCGCTCGAGGCGTTGGCGCAGGGCTTCGACCGAGGGTGGCAGGATGAACAGCGACACCGCCTCTGGAATCGCTGCGCGGACCTGGGCCGCGCCCTGCCAGTCGATCTCGAGGATCACGTCCCAGCCCTCGGCGAGCTTGGCACGAACCGCGCTCTGCGAGGTGCCGTACAGATGATCGAACACCTGGGCGTGCTCAAGGAAATCACCCTCGGCCACGCGGCGGAGGAAACTGTCACGATCCGTGAAGTGGTAGTGCACGCCGTCTTTTTCTCCCGGGCGTGGCGGCCGCGTGGTGTGCGAGACGGACAAGGCAACACCCGGGGTTGTCTCGCAGAGCCTGCGCACGAGGCTCGTCTTGCCTGCGCCCGAGGGCGCGGAAACGATGAACAGCGAACCGGTGGGCGTCATGGTTGAGTCCTGCGGTGACCGAGGGAACATCGTAGGGGCTCGTCTCGGGAGGCGGCAAGAGGCGGCAGCGGCAGGGCAGCAGTGGCGTCAGCGGGGCAGGGTGGCCTACACGGATGCGGGCCTGCGTGTGCTGCGGGCACCCGTCCTGTGCCGCCCTGGCTCGCTGGGGGCCGAGTCAGGCATCTGCGCGTCATGAGCCCGAGACCTTCTGCAAGGCGTAGTAGGGTGCCGTCGGTGTGTGCTTGAAGCGGACTTCGAATTCGCGTTTGCCAACCGTGAGGTGGTCGGCGACGGGGCGGTATGGCCCCAGTGGCTGGTCTGCGGCCAGCACGTTGTAGGTGCCCTCCGTGAGCCGATGCGAGTAGATGCTGATGGCGCCGTCCTTGCCGACTTCGACCTTGAATCCGCCGTAGGGGCGGGCGAGGGGCTCGCCGATGAAAATGCCTTGCCCTGGCATGTTCACACTCTTCCAGTAGGCCTCCAGCAGTGTTTCGCCCGAGGCGTAGCGTGCGATGGCGAGGCCGGGTGAGGGGAATTTGGTGACGAAGTTGCACGGCTCGACCACGGCCCCGTAGCTGCCCGTGGCGCCGTAGTAGAGCCATTTCAGTGCGCTCATCTGGCTGTTGTCGTCCGAGAGCACGCCGCCGCTGGAGGTGAGGTGATCCGCCATCGCGCCGGGCAGGTAGTGGTTGTTCTCCAGGTGCGGGACGTCCGGCAGCCCGGTGAAGTAAAACATCACGTCGTCCTTGAAGCGGATTTCGTTGGCCTTGATGAAGGCAACCTGCAGCCGCGGGCTGAGTTCGGTCAGCGGCGCGCGGCCTGCGGCGGAGATGCGCACGCTGCGTGCCTTGTCGGTCGTCTCCAGCAGGTAGGCCGTGCCACGCGGGTAGCTGCCGTCGGCGGCGACACCGCGGTCGATCAGTTCCTTGGCCTTGTCGAAGCTGACCGCAGCGATCGCCATCGTCGGGCGGATGCCGAGGTCCGTGAACGGCGCCGTGCTGTTGGAGTTGAAGTAGGGTGAGACCTTGGTCGGTTGGCAGCCCGACGCGCAGAACTGCGGGTCGAAACCAAAGGTGAAGGCCGTGGTGATCGACATGCAGTCCACGGCGTAGGGCATGCGCCAGGTGAGCGCCAGCGCCTGAATTTTCGGTGAGGCGCGGCGATCGACCTGGGCCTTGACCGATTGGAACACGTCCTTGCTCATCACGGCTTGCCCCGGTGCGAAATCGACCTCGATCAGGTTTGCCGCGGGGATGTCGCGTTTCTTCAGGTAATAGCGCCCGATCTCGACACTGAGCGGGTCACTATTGTTGACCACCACGCCGAGGTTGGCGGGGCCGACGCCGGCCATTGGCGCTATCACCGTGGGGTTGGGGCGCGCCGACGAATCTGCACGTTTCGGCTTGGCCTGCCGCGATGCGGCCGGGATTGCGCTGGCGTCTGCTGCCTCCGGAGCATCCGTTGCGCAGGCGCTTGCAAAGAACGCCATGATAGCGAGTGCCCCCACCCGAAAGCCGTGCCGCAGGGGCGAAACGACGTTTTCGATACTCATCCAGCCCACCATGTGCGTTCCCTCGTTCTTGGTTGATCAGGGTTTGGCTCCTGCCCCTTGCGCTTCACGCAACCACGGTGGGCACGCCCACCTGCCGTTGGCGGAGTTCCCGGATCTGGTCACGCAGCTTCGCCGCTTCCTCGAACTCCAGGTTCTTGGCCCGCTCGTACATCTGCTCTTCAAGTTTGCGGATGCGCTTTTCGAGCTCCTTGGGCGGGATGTGGCCGTACTCCGCGATCTCCTCGGCGACCTTTGCGTAGCGCTTCGGATCGGCCGCGACGCTACCCGCGTAGGCGCCTTCCATGATGTCGGCGACCTTCTTGCGGATCGTCTGGGGTGTAATGCCGTGCTGCTGGTTGTACGCAATCTGCTTGGCGCGGCGTCGCTCGGTCTCGTCGATGGCGCGGCGCATCGACTCGGTGATGGTGTCGGCATACAGAATCGCCTTGCCGTTGACGTTGCGCGCCGCGCGCCCGATGGTCTGGATCAGCGAGCGCTCGGCGCGCAGGAAGCCTTCCTTGTCCGCATCGAAGATCGCCACGAGCGACACCTCCGGCATATCGAGCCCCTCGCGCAGCAGGTTGATGCCAACCAGTACGTCGAATTTGCCGAGTCGCAGGTCGCGGATGATTTCCACGCGCTCGACGGTTTCGATGTCCGAATGCAGGTAGCGCACGCGGATGCCGTGCTCGAGCAGGTACTCGGTGAGATCCTCAGCCATGCGCTTGGTCAACGTGGTGATCAGCACGCGCTCATCGCGTGCCGCGCGCGCACGGATCTCGGACATGACGTCGTCGACCTGGGTCGCGACGGGGCGGATCTCGACCTCCGGATCGACCAGCCCGGTTGGCCGTACCACCTGTTCCACCACGGCTTGGGCGTGAGCCTGCTCGTAGGGGCCCGGGGTGGCCGATACCCAGATGGTCTGCGGCGAGAGCGCCTCGAATTCCTCGAACATCAGCGGCCGGTTGTCGAGCGCGGAGGGCAGGCGGAAGCCGTAGTCCACCAGGTTCTGCTTACGCGCGCGGTCGCCGCGGAACATCCCGCCGACCTGTGGCACGGTGACGTGCGACTCATCGATGAACAGGATCGCATCCTGCGGCAGATAGTCGAACAGGCAGGGCGGCGGCTCACCCGGCGCGCGGCCGGACAGAAACCGCGAGTAGTTCTCGATGCCGTTGCAGTAGCCGAGTTCGTTGATCATCTCGATGTCGAACAGCGTGCGCTGCTCGAGCCGCTGCGCCTCGACCAGACGGTTTTCGGCGCGCAGCACCTCCAGGCGCTGCTTGAGTTCGACCTTGATCTCCTCGATGGCGTTCAACATGATCTCGCGTGGTGTGACGTAGTGCGTCTTGGGGAAGACCGTCGCGCGTGGCACGCGCCGCAGCACCTCGCCGGTGAGCGGGTCGAACCAGCTCAGTTGCTCGACTTCGTCGTCGAACAGTTCCACACGCAGCGCCTCGCTCTCGGAGTCGGCCGGGAAGATGTCGATCACCTCACCGCGCACGCGGTAGGTGCCGCGCCGAAAATCCACTTCGTTGCGCGTGTACTGCAGATCAGCGAGCCGCCGTAGCAAACGGCGCTGGTCGATCCGCTCGCCGCGATCTAGATGCACGATCATTTGCAGATAGGACTGCGGATCACCCAGGCCGTAAATCGCCGACACCGAGGCGACGATGATCACGTCGCGCCGCTCGAACATGGCCTTGGTAGCCGACAGTCGCATCTGCTCGATATGTTCGTTGATCGAGGCGTCCTTTTCGATGTATGTGTCGGAACTTGGGACGTAGGCCTCGGGCTGATAGTAGTCGTAGTAGGAGACGAAATACTCCACCGCGTTGCGCGGAAAAAAGCTCTTCATCTCCCCGTAGAGCTGCGCGGCGAGCGTCTTGTTGGGCGCGAGGATCATCGCCGGGCGGTTGGTCCGCGCGATGACGTTGGCCATCGTGAAAGTCTTGCCGGAGCCGGTCACGCCAAGCAGCGTCTGATAGCGCAGACCGAGGGAAAGCCCCTCCACCAGTTCACGAATCGCCTGCGGCTGGTCGCCGGCGGGCGCGTAATCGGTGGTGAGCTGGAAGGTCGGGTTCATGCCATGAACTTGCGTTGGGTTTTACAGTATGATTCAAGGCCGTATCGATTTCACCCAGCCGATTTTCGCAGCATAGGATTACCGTTTTGGCCACGTCACTCTCGCAGCGCGTGCAGCGCATCAAGCCCTCACCGACCCTAGCCGTCACGGCGAATGCCAACCGCCTGAAGGCCGAGGGCAAGGACATCATCGGACTCGGCGCGGGTGAGCCGGACTTCGATACGCCGGATCACATCAAGGCCGCGGCGATCGCCGCGATCCACAAGGGTATGACCAAGTACACGGCGGTCGAGGGCACGCCGGGCCTGAGGGCCGCGGTGGTCGAGAAGTTCCGGCGCGACAACGGCCTGACCTACTCGCCGGACCAGATCCTGGTCTCCGTCGGTGGCAAGCAGAGTTTCTACAACCTGGCCCAGGCGTTGCTCAACCCCGGCGACGAGGTGATCATCCCTGCGCCGTACTGGGTCTCTTACCCGGATATGGTGCTGCTCGCCGACGGCGTGCCTGTCATCGTGGCGGCGGACCAGTCGCAGGGCTTCAAGATCACTGCCGAGCAACTCGAAGCAGCCATCACGCCAAAGACGCGGCTCGTCGTCATCAACAGCCCGTCAAACCCGACCGGCGTCGCCTACTCGAGTGCCGAGCTCAAGTCGCTGGCCGAGGTGCTACTCAGGCATCCACAGGTGCTCGTCGCCACCGACGACATGTACGAGCACATCCTGTTCAGCGGCCGGACGTTTAGCAACATCCTGATGGTCTGCCCGGAGCTCTACGAGCGCACCATCGTGTTGAACGGCGTCTCCAAAGCCTACTCGATGACCGGCTGGCGGATCGGCTACGCGGGTGGCCCGCGGGATCTCATCAAGGCGATGGCCAACATCCAGTCACAGAGTACCTCCAACCCCTGCTCGATCTCGCAGGCCGCGGCCGAGGCAGCGCTCTCCGGCGACCAGTCCTGCATCGGCACGATGCTGCGCGCGTTCGAGGAGCGCCATGATTACGTATGGGCTACGCTGAACACCATCCCCGGTTTCGCGTGCCTGCCCGCCGACGGGACGTTCTATAGCTTCCCGAACGTCCAGCAGGTCATCGATCGGCTCGATGGCGTCGATGACGACGTGGCCCTGTCCAACTACCTGCTCGACAAGGCCGGCGTGGCCGTCGTGCCAGGCTCGGCCTTCGGCCTGGATGGCCACATCCGCATCTCCTTCGCGACCGGCATGGAAAACCTGCGCAAAGCCCTGGAGCGGATCGGCAACGTGCTCGAATCCACATAATTCGTATTGACCACTTTTGGGTGTGCGGCTAACATGCTCGCCCTCAATTCCCCGGTAGCTCAGTCGGTAGAGCAAGTGACTGTTAATCACTGGGTCGGCGGTTCGAGTCCGTCCCGGGGAGCCAGAATTCAATCCGTCGATTTCGACGGTCATTTGTTAGCGCGAAGCCCCGTCGGGTCATCCCTCGGGGTTTTGTTGTTTTAGGCGATTCCACGCCGCTTTGTGTCCGCCCGTACATTCTCTCCTCTTCTCCGATCCCGCACAGCCTTCGGGCTTCACGGATGAACGCTGACGTTTTCGCCTGCCGCTCTCGGATGTGCCCTCCTGATTCTCCGATTCTCCATTCCTTTTCCGCCCGCTGTTAACGCCTCTCCTGTCGTCAACCCAGGTCCGACACCCCGAAGGGATCTCCGGTAAGTATCGACCGGAAGCCGAGCAGAAGCGCCCGGCAAAAGACAAACGCCAGACAGCGGAAGCGGCCGAGAGAGACGGAGACCGTTGTGGGTGACGCCAAGCCCGCCCTTCAGGGCGGACTGCTGGACCCGCGGTCGACGACTTGACGGCCGAACCCATCCTCCCGGCGGCATCCGCGACGCTCTCTGCGGTCGCCGCAAGGAGGACATGATGGAACGTAGAGAATCTTTAGCACCTCGTCTCGAGGAAACCATTTCAGAGATCGCCTCGATTCTGGGAGAAGGCTACCTCCGTTATCGGAGGGGACGCCGCCTGCCGTCATGCAGCCCGGATATGGCCGGCCATGTGGCGCAAACCAAAGAACACGATGTCGGCGCGCGTTTAAAACTGACCACCTGCGATGGGCCGTTGCATCATCTTCGAGCCGGGAAGCACATTTCCGCCGAGCCCGTAGATAAACGCCGGTCCGATCCAGTACCCATGCCGGTGATGCAGGATGTGGAGGTTTGTCACAGCGACCTCGCCGCAGAAGAGCCGCTCGACGACCTCCTTGTCCTCGTGGTTTCCCCAGACGGCGTAAGCGGGAACATGGAACGATTCGACCCCTTCGAGGAAGGGTTGAAACGCGCCGAGCAAACGGTGCTCCCTCGCCGTCTTGATCATCGCGTTTCGGGAAAGCGTCAGGATTCGGTCCCGTTCGGTTCGCGGCAGATCGGAATGCGCAACGTGAAGCCGAAGCTCCCGCTCCGAGAGTCGCTCGAAACTCCCGTCGTCGAAAAAATCGAAGTAAAATCTCATGCAACTATTCCGTCGATTCCGGCAGTTCGAGGAGGAACCGCCATGCCGGGACCACTTCGATGGTCCCGCCGCCGGCATCGATCCGCTCATCATCGTTCCGGGTCACGATGGTTCCAGCTTTCAGGCCCAGCTCAAGCATCGCCTCACTCAAAGCCGCAGTCTCCCGCTTCCGCGTCTGCGGTTCCGCCAGGGACTCGCACACCTGGACCAGCATCTTCTGTCGGCCGCGCATCGGGACGATGAAATCGACCTCCCGGCCGTTCTTGGTCTTGTAATAGTAGATTTCCGGATGAAGACGCCGGAGCGCGGTGAACACGAGGTTTTCGAGAAGATGGCCGGAGTTGACCAGAATTCCGGACGACACCGAAGTGACCAGCGCGTGATCGATGCAGTAGACCTTTTTCGGATTGGTGTTGCTTCGCGCCAGTGACGGGTCGAACATGCGCACGGTGAACAGGAAATAGGCGTCCTCGAACCATTCCAGGTAATCCGACACCGCGGACTTGGGAGCCTTGTGACCCAGCGACTTGAGATAGCCCGTGAGACTGTTGACCGAGTAAAGCGAGGCCGTGTTGTCCACCAGCCAGTGCGCCAAATCGGTCACCGCCTTCGGGTGTGAAACGTCGTGGCGTTCGACCAAATCCCGAAACAGGATGGTGTGAAAGTATTCCTGGTGGGTCTTGATCCGTAGGTGGCGGGAGAGACCGGCGACCTCGGGGAAGCCGCCGGTCTCCCAGTATTCCTCGAAAGCCTTTTGAACGAGAAGCCGCTTCTTGGTGGACAGCGCACCCCCGCTCTCGATTCCCTTGTAATCCAGGAATTCTCTGAACGAGAAAGGAAACATCTCCCATGAAAGAGCCCTCCCGCGCATCTGTGTGGCGATCTCTTTCGACAGCATTCTGGCCGACGAACCGGTGAGATACACCTCGCATTCTTCCGTGCGCAACAAACGGTCAACGAAGGGCTCCCAACCGGGGGCGGCCTGAATCTCGTCGAAAAAGCAGTTGATCGTCTCGGTGTTTTTCTTCTCCGGGTAGATGGAGTAATAGGCCTCGGCGATCAGGCCGAGATTGTCCTGCCGCAGGTTGTGGAGCCGGTCGTCGAAAAAGTTCAGGTACAGAATGTTCTGCCGAGGGACCCCGCCGTCCAACAGCCGCTGGATGACCTGGAACAGGTATGTCGATTTGCCGCTCCGGCGCACTCCGATACAGACGGCGGCCTTGCCGTGTACCGTCTCGATACGCAAACGCCGGGGCACCCCGGTCTCCAGCCGGGTTTCCTGGAAATCCAGGATGATGGATTTGATCGTCTCTATCATAGGGTCACTCCTGGCTATGGTTCTTTCCGGTAGACACCTAATCCGGTAAAAAATATAGCCTTTTTAAGGTCATGAGTGTCAAGGGATATTTCCGGATACGGTCTGGCTTTCCCAGCCCGAACAACCCGCCCACCGACGTTCTGAAGTAGGCTGGAAAAAATGGAGTCCGACGGATCGTGTAATTTGACGATTTGGAGGAAGGAAATGGAACGGACACCGAAGGGAATCCACACGCCCGAGTTTCGGGCGGAGGCGGTCAAGCTGGTGGAGACGACGGGCA
>CAYSFW010000039.1:0-6041 GCA_964430355.1 uncultured Thiotrichales bacterium | reverse complement strand
ATGAGGCGCGGGTTGCGCGGATTCCATCAGGGCCAGCAGGCATCCGCCTGCACTACAGGCCGGATATAAAACTGCAGCCTATCTGTCCCAGCACACCCAAACCGATCTTGGCAAACGGGAGGCGTCCATATAATCACCATGCAGTCGCTACCCACCCGCTCGACCCTCACCATAGCCATCGCCGCACTCTGCGCCTCCCCTGCCTTCGCCACCAACGGCATGAACATGGAGGCTTACGGCGCCAAGGCCGGCGGCATGGGTGGCGCCTCATTCGCCTATGATTCCGGCAATTCTGCGGTCATGAACAACCCGGCAACGCTGGCGCTGCGCAAGGACCAGCAGGACTTCGGCGCCGGTCTGACCATCCTCATGCCGGATGTCTCGGCCAGCGTCAAAGGCACCAACTTCCAGGACGACTCTGATGGCACGTCTTACCTGATGCCGACCGTCTCCTACATCCGCAAGACAGGTCAATACGCCTACGGCGCTGCGATGATCGCCCAGGGCGGCATGGGTACCGAGTACGGCAGGGATTCGTTCCTCTCGCTGAGTGGCGAGGAGGTGTGCTCCGAGGTAGGCTTCGGGCGGATCATGCTGCCGCTGGCCTATCAGGTCGACAGCGCGCTCAGTGTCGCCGGTCAGCTCGACTTCGTGTGGGCCGGCATGGACCTCGCCATGGACATGAACGGCGCGAGCCTCAACCAGCTGGCGATGGGTAACGGTGGCCGCGTGGGCGGATCGCTCGCGAGCGCGTTACCGGCGTTCAATCCCTCCTGGGCGCGCTTCGAGTTCACCAACGGCGACGACTTTACCGGCAAAGCGACCGGCAACGGCTTCGGCTTCAAGCTCGGCGCGCATTACAAGATCAACAAGGACGTCTCCATCGGCGCGACCTACCACAGCAAGACCAACATCTCCGACCTCGAAGGCTCGGGCCGCATTGTGATGGGCACCGCCATGGGTGCCGTGCCGCTTGCTGGCGACTTCACCGTGCGCGACTTCCAGTGGCCGGAAACCTATGGCATCGGCGTGGCGTGGAACGTCAACCCGCAGCTCATGCTCGCCGGCGATATCAAGCGCATCCGCTGGTCGGAGACAATGGACGACTTCCGCGTGAGTTTCAGGGCCAGTGACGCGGCCACCAACAATTTCGGCCCCATGGGCGACTTCCGTGGCGCCACGCTCGACGTGGCCATGGATCAGAAATGGGACGACCAGACCGTCATCATGCTGGGTGGGCAATACATGGTGCTGCCAAACGTCGCCCTGCGCGCCGGGTTGAACCTCGCTGAAAACCCGATTCCCGACAACACCGTGAACCCGCTGTTCCCGGCCATCGTCGAGAACCACTACACGCTCGGCGTCGGCTGGCGCTTCCTGCCCAATCAGTCGATCGCCGCGTCGCTCGCGATCGCACCGGAAGTTGAGCAGACCAACCCGAATACACAGATCACGGCCTCGCACAGCCAGCACACCTTGCGCGTCAACTACAACTTCACGTTCTGACACGTTGCAACACGCCTTCGCGGGCAGGTCAGTGAACCTGCCCGCGAATGTACCGCCTAAGTCGATCCGCATCGTCCTGATGCAGGCTATGAAGCCGTTGCCCTCGCATGGCGTGACGCGGCGTCGCAGATCCTGCGTTTTCGTGACACACGGGACCCGGCGCAGCCCGACCTGACACAGAAATCAGTGTCGCCGCCCAGAGGCTTACGATGCAGATCTACCCGCGAACGGCCCGCGATATCCAGCGCATCAATGAAACCGGCGGTCGTCGACCGCTAGCCCCGGCTTCAGTACTGCGTGCGTCGGTCATTCTGCGAGCCAGCCGAATATCGTTCCGGGATGAACCGGTGTCCGCCGCCGCCTGGCGCACGGGCGTGCGCGTGCTGCGGTGCTCGGCCCTGAACGGCGGGCAGAGCCTCAGCGGGATTAGGATCATCGACCCAATGTCGGACGGTGGGCTTTGACCGTCGGGAAACTGCCAAGCGACGTGGACCCGCTCCGGACGCCGTCGGACTGGATTCACACCCGGCTATAGCCGCGCATCGATCAACGCCGCGAAACGAGAAAGCAGCAAGCTGCCCACAGGGGTATCTACGCATCCGGCAGCCACCGCCGCGGCGTCCTGCCCCTGCGAGCTGAGGTGTTCCGCGTAGTTCTGTACGTAGCCAGCGGTGACATCTCGCGAGAATTCCGGATGAAATTGCAGCCCCCAGATGTTACGCCCGACGCGAAAGGCATGATTATCGTCGAGTGCGCTGGAGGCGAGGCGCACCGCGCCCGCGGGTAGTTCCAGCACGGTCTGGCGGTGGCTGGCCTGGACGGGAACTTCGCCCTCGAGCCCGTAGAACAGGGGGTCGAAACCCAGCCCCGAGGTGATGCGTGTCTGGACGGTACCGACCTCGACGCCCCCTGGGTTGTAATCCACACGACCACCCAGGGCCTGCGCGAGCATCTGGTGGCCGAAACACAGACCGAGGACGGGCACGCCCTGCGCGACGGCCTCGCGGAGCCAGGCCTCGGTCGCGAGCATCCAGGGCAGCCGATCGGTGACCATCGCCGACGATCCGGTGACGACCACCCCTTGAACGGACTCCACCGGGGGTAACGAGCCGCCGGTGTGGGCCGGAACGACGACGACCGTCTCTGTGCTGCGGCGCATACCCGCGAGTATCCAGTCCTCAAAGTCGCCCGGTACGGAGTTCAGCGAAGCGAGCTTGTTTCCAGCTTTTATAATCAGCAGCTTTCGCATGGGATTCGCTTACGATTCTAACCGTGAAATGCCTCTTTCGAGGCGAGGTAGGCCATCTCTTCGGGGGTGCTCGGCCGGTCCAGGATGACGTTTCGATGCGGAAAGCGGCCGAACCGCGCCACGATATCACGGTGGTGTCTCGCGTAGCGCAGGTTCTCAGTCAGCCCGGCCCGTTCGAACAGCGCGACCGACCGCTGTTGATCGTCCAGGTTCTCGCTGTGCATGTACGGCAGATACAGGAGCGCCCGCTGTTCACCCGGCAGTGTGTCGTCGAATCTGCGCGCGATGGCGCGCCCTGCCACCTCCCGCGCGGCAGCCTCGGTCGAGAACGACAGGGGCTCGCCACGGAACATGTTGAGCGGAAACTGGTCCAGCACGATGACGAGCGCCAGCTCCCCCTCGGGAGTCGATTCCCAGATTGCCAGCGTACCAGCCCGTTCAGCTTCCCTAGTGGCCAGATAAGGGGGCATCTTAGAATTCGGAAAATGAAAGACGCCAAGCCATGCAAAGCGGCGTGCGGCCATTTGTCGCAGAAGTTTCACGTGACAATAGTGGGGGGCATAAAACTATGAAAAAAAGAAACCTCTCACAGGGAGTTTTATATCTTTCCGCCTGTCTGCCTTTCTCGGCCTGGCCGCTGCTTTGTCTTGTCATGGCGTTCCAGCGTTCGCCGACCTGCCGCTCACCATCGAAGACCTGATCACCGACAAGGGCAAGGTCAAGCTCGATCTGTCGATGACCTACGCCAACGCGGACCGCCAAGGCGTGTCCACGGGCGAACCCATCGTGGTGCAGACCGGCCCCACGTCGTTCGTCTCCCTGCCCACCGCCATCGGCGTGAGCCAAGGCAACAGCGGTACGCTGGTGGGCACGCTCGGTCTGCGCTACGGGCTCACCGCCAAGGCGGAGATCTATGCGCGCGCCAGCGCCCTGACCTCCAGCCGTCACTCCAGCGGCGTATCTAGGCTTCGCCGAACTGGCCCTGGCCGAGAAACACCGCCACGACACAGCCAGCTTCAAGTCCGCCATGTTGGGGATCACCACCTACAAGGCCATCGACCCCATCGTGTTCTCGCTGACCGTCGGCTACCGCTTCAATCAGAGCCGGAAGGACGGCGGACTGGACTATAGACCTGGCAACCTGCTGCTCGTCAACCCTTCGGTAGGCTTCGCGGTGAACGACCGGGTGACGCTGACCACCGGACTGCAATGGACGCGCCGGCAAGCCGACCGGATCGATGGCTCACCCCAGGGCATCGCCCGCACCGCCACCGACCTCGTCCTCGGCGCGGGCTACGGTTTCGACCGCGGCAACACGCTCAACGCCACGTTCAAGGCCAACGCCTCGGGGTCGGGCGGGTCGGAATTCCGGCTGAACTGGCTCTACACCTTGCGGTGAAAGGGCGTGCGAGCCGGCTGGGGAAGAATTATGCGGAACGGGCACACTGCCCGATCCGCGCAAGGTTTGGCGGTGGGCCAACACCGATAAAAGAGTGCCTCGGGAGTCTTGCGAGGCTTATTGATGTAATCTCTACACGAAAGGAGTCTATACCATGCAGTTGAAACACGCTGTTCTTGCCCTGGCCGCCGCCGGGATGCTGTCTGCACAGGCTTATGCGACGGAAGCGCAGGTCGAAGCCGCAATCCAGCCGACCCAACCTGTCGCCGCCTTCACCGAGGTAGACATGGCCGCGCTGTTCGACAACGCCCACCAGCCGATGCAACTGGCGGCGCTGTCCGATCAGGAGATGAAGGAGACGGAGGGGGCGTTAGCGCCATTGGCTGGTTTGGGACTTTGGATGGCAGGCGGCGCTGTAGTGGGTGGCGTGCAACATGTTTGGCGCACAGGATCTACAAATGGCCTTTGGCGTGGTGTGGGTGCGGGCGCAACTGGGGCGCTATACGCATCGCCTTTTGGACGCACAGTTTTCGCGGCTTCCAATTTTGGGCGTTGGACTTTAGGCGGATTTGGCGCCGGCAGCTGGTATCGCTACTAAATTAAATCCTTAACCATTATCTGCTCGCGGACAAAGTTTGTCTGCGAGCACATCAGGATTCAAGGCGTGGATTTGTTGCAGGTATTTATTCAAATATTTCTTGCGGTCAGACTTGGAATTATCTGGAGTCAGTCAAGAAACGCCGCTTACATTGCTTGTAGCGGGGGGCAGTGGGCTGCTATCACTTGGGTATTCAACATCTTGAGCTGGTCGCCCGTATCGAATCCAGCAGTGTCGCAGGAGCTTTTTTGGTTAGGAACATTTTTTTTAGGCTGCGTCGCAGCCATTGTTTTTGGTCTCATCGAGAATTTCAATAATCCGAAGAAACAGCCTAGTCGTACTCTCCGATGAGCTCCACCGCCCTCTCCCTCTTCCTCCTGCGCGAACTGCCCTTTGATCGTTTCACCTTTCCACGCTGGCAGTCGGTGCTGGCCGTCACCCTGATCGGCATGCTCGCCGGCCTCGATCCGGGCTTTACTGGAGGGTAGTGGTAATGGCGGTCCCGTATTGACTCTCTCAGCCATGGCCTCCTCTCGCGTCTCGGTGAGCACAAAAACAGGTATTCATCTGGCGCATGCCGCTTTGGCGTTGGGGGTGGCCATTCTGCTGTATGGTCTGAAATTCCATGGCCCATATGGTTTCATGCATCTCGAAGGGTTGGCGCTTGGTCTATACGGACTGGTGGCCAGCATCCTGGAGGTTTTTGCGCTGATGGCTCAAAAGATGCGCTGTTTCAGCAGATACGCGGAAACCTGGAACGCCTTCCTCTGGGAGGCGCATGTGCTTCTGTTGATTATCACGCACGCCGCCATCTACAAACTCTTTCCCCACTTTGTCTGACGACCATGATTCAAATGCTATACGGCGTTATGTTGGGCATTCAAACTATGGCCTTGCTTATTCTTGCCCAATTATTCACCAGATATCCTCTCACGCTCCCCGTGGCGCTTGTATCCCTCTTGAAAATATTTGTCTCTTACGCGCCAATTCATTACCTTTTCTCGTGGATGAATAATCGGACGCAAGATACGCTAACCACCTTCGTTGACGCATTTTTGATGAGTTTTGCTGCCTTTGTTGTAGCCGTAGTGGTTCAACGGTTGTCGAAAGACTCTGCTGCCGACACAACAAGATGATCAACTCCGCCCTCTGAAGTAGGCTGGAAAAAATGGAGTCCGACGGATCGTGTAATTTGACGATTTGGAGGAAGGAAATGGAACGGACACCGAAGGGAATCCACACGCCCGAGTTTCGGGCGGAGGCGGTCAAGCTGGTGGAGACGACGGGCA
>CAYSFW010000038.1:0-60862 GCA_964430355.1 uncultured Thiotrichales bacterium | reverse complement strand
CCGTCCACGCACGCCTGCCGTTCGGCCCCCCGTTTACCTCTGTCCTCCCAGATCTCATCCGCGCTTTGCGGGTGTGCATCCCGGCCATCGACATCCTTTTCCAGACCGCGCAGCGCCTTTTGCAACGACTCCTGGAAGTTGCGGCCGATGTCCATGGCCTCGCCCCCCGACTTCATCTGCGTGGTCAAACGGTCGTTTGCCTGCCGAAACTTCTCGAAGGCGCAGCGCGGCACCTTGGTGACCACATAGTCGATCGCCGGTTCGAACGAGGCCGGCGTCGCACCGCCGGTGATTTCGTTGCGCAGTTCGTCCAGCGTGTACCCCACTGCCAACTTGGCGGCCACCTTGGCGATCGGGAAGCCGGTGGCCTTGGACGCCAGCGCCGAAGATCGCGACACGCGCGGATTCATCTCGATGACCACGATGCGGCCGTTGTCCGGGTTGACCGCGAACTGCACATTGGAGCCACCGGTGTCCACGCCGATTTCGCGCAACACGGCAATGGAAGCGTTGCGCAGCAGTTGATACTCGCGGTCGGTGAGGGTCTGCGCCGGTGCCACGGTGATGGAATCGCCGGTATGCACGCCCATCGGATCAAGGTTCTCGATGGAACAGACGATGATGCAGTTGTCGTGCTTGTCGCGCACGACCTCCATCTCGAACTCCTTCCACCCGAGCAGCGACTCCTCCAGCAGCACCTCATTGGTGGGCGAGAGGTCGAGCCCGCGCTTGACGATCTCCTCGAACTCCTCACGGTTGTAAGCGATGCCGCCGCCGGTGCCGCCCAGCGTGAACGAGGGGCGAATGATGGTCGGGAAGCCCACTTCCGGCTGGCGGGCGAGGGCTTCGGCCATCGAGTGGACGACTGCCGAGCGCGCGCTCTTGAGGCCGATCTCGTCCATCGCCTGGCGGAAGCGCTCGCGGTTTTCGGCCATGTCGATGGCGTCGGCCCTGGCGCCGATCATCTCCACGCCGAAGCGTTCCAGCACGCCGTGGCGCACGAGATCCAACGCGCAGTTGAGTGCGGTCTGGCCGCCCATGGTCGGCAGCAGCGCGTCGGGGCGTTCCTTCTCGATGATCTTCGCGACGACCTCCCAGTGGATCGGCTCGATGTAGATAGCATCGGCCGTGTCCGGGTCGGTCATGATCGTCGCGGGATTCGAGTTGATCAGAATGACGCGGTAGCCCTCCTCACGCAGGGCCTTGCATGCCTGGGCGCCCGAGTAGTCGAATTCGCAGGCCTGGCCGATCACGATCGGACCCGCGCCGATGATCAGCACGCTCTGTATGTCGTTACGTTTCGGCATCGTCGTTACTTGGCGAGGGCAGTCTTGTAGGCGCGGATGTCCGCGATGAAGCGGTCGAACAGCGGCGCAACGTCGTGTGGACCAGGGCTCGCCTCCGGGTGGCCCTGGAAGCTGAAGGCGGCGCGATCGGTGCGACGGATGCCCTGCAGCGAGCCGTCGAAGAGCGAGCGGTGCGTGGCGGCAACGTTCGCCGACAGCGTGGCCTCGTCGACGGCGAAACCGTGGTTCTGGCTGCTGATCATCACCCGGCCGGTGGCGAGGTCCTGCACCGGGTGGTTGGCGCCGTGATGGCCGAATTTCATCTTCACCGTCCGTGCGCCGCTCGCCAGCCCGAGCAGCTGATGCCCGAGGCAGATGCCGAATACGGGCACGCGCGCCTCGACGATTTCGCGGATCGCGGCAATGGCGTAGTCGCAGGGCTCCGGGTCGCCAGGGCCATTGGACAGGAACACACCGTCCGGTTGCATCGCGAGCACCTCGCTCGCGGGCGTCTGCGCCGGCACCACGCGCAGGCGGCACCCGCGGTCGGCGAGCATGCGCAGGATGTTGCGCTTGACGCCGTAGTCATAAGCCACGACGAAGTAGGGCAGCGCCGCGTCGTCAAACGTCCGATGACCCTGACCGAGCGCCCAGGTGCCCTCCCGCCAGTCGTAGGGCGCGGAGGTCGTCACCTCCTTTGCGAGATCCATCCCCTTGAGCCCGGGAAAGGCGCGCGCCCGGGCCAGCGCCTCATCGACGTCAATTCGCCCGGCCATGATGCAGCCATTCTGCGCTCCCTTCTCGCGCAGGATGCGCGTCAGCCGCCGCGTGTCGATGTCGGAGATGGCCACGATGCCGTGGCGCTTGAGGTAATCGGTCAGCGGCTCGGTCGAGCGGAAGTTGCTGGTCAGCGCCGGCAAGTCACGGATCACCAGCCCCGCGGCGTACACCGCGACCGATTCCTCGTCCTCCGCGTTGGTGCCCGTGTTGCCGATGTGCGGGTGGGTGAGTGTGACGATCTGCCGTGCATAGGAAGGATCGGTGAGGATCTCCTGATAGCCCGTCATCGCGGTGTTGAACACCACCTCGCCGAGCGCGGTTCCCTCCGCGCCGATCGCGATGCCATGGAAGGTGCTCCCGTCCTCGAGCGCCAGCAGAGCGGGGATATGCAAACGTGCCTCCGGGTCGCCAATACACGAACGGGATGGTAACCCATCCCGTCGCAGAAACTTGATCAGATTCGCAATCTTGAGCACCGGATTTTACCCAAACGGCTGAGATGGTGTCCATTTGCTGCGATGCAGCAGGGCGCGTCAGTGCTTGAGGGCAGCGCGTTTTGAGTGGGTGCGGCGTTCGATGTGGCGCAGGGTGACTGGGGCGCCAGTATTTCATGCCATGTTCTGCGACAGACCAGAGCGCCGGACCGCTAAACGTCTCATCCGGATGACTCCCGGTCCTTGGCGCTGGACCTCCTGCCCCCCTAGCGTTGAATCAGCAGCGTGATTTCGTCTCGGCGCAGGGGGGCGCTCGCTGCTGAAGGGTACCGATCAGCCCCGTTCAGAGCGCAGCGCGTACCATGCACCTGACCCCGTCACGGTGTGCGTCCGGTAGGCCCAGGTGCCTTGAAGAACAGAGACTTCAGGATGGCCAGGTCGGCGAAGTTCACGACGCCATCCCGATTGAGGTCGGCATTCGCATCGTTGGAGAAAAACACGGCCCTAAGGGCGGCGAGGTCAGCGAAGTTCACGGTGCCATCGTTGTTCAGGTCGGCATCGCAGCGGTTGCCGTAGCCGTCCCCGTCGCTGTCACGCTGGTCGGCATTGGCGAGCTGAGTACAATTGTCCTGCCTGTCGGCCACACCGTCGCCATCGGTATCCACCTCGCGCCGCCAGGCCAAGGCGTAGTCCCAGGCAAACGGCGCGACGCCCTCGGCTGCCTCGACGCGCAGGCGGTAGGCGCGGTTCGGCTCAAGCGGCAGCCACAGGTGTTCGGTGGTTTCCGTGGTGCTCGTGGAGGCCATCACCGTCGCGCCGGTGTTGGCGTCAAGGAGCTTTAGGTTCAAGTCGTGCAGCCTCGATGTGCCGTCGAAAACGAGCGCCGAGCCTCCGTCCACCGCGAGGTTCCACACCAGGGCGACCGTCAGGACCTCGGGGGCGGGCCCTGTGGTGAACTCGTACGTACCTGTCGGGTTGGTGCCGCTCGCGCCACCGAATGCTGGGTCGTAGTCGAACCCCTGCTTGCCGATGGGCGCAGCAGACGGCAAATCCTCGCGGCTGTTCTGCTCGCCGGCGGCCAAAATGTGGTAGCTCGCATGGATGTTGAGCTGCCCCGCGCCAAAACGCCGGTCGAGTCCGTTGGCGGCCCGGTCGGACGGGTTGGTTCGGTAGTCGTGAATGTTCGCGCCACCGCTGTTGATCGTGAAGCGGTCAGCACCGGCCATCAGGGCGGCCTTGATGACCTCGACGCGCTCCGCGTTGTAGACCGTGATGCCGGCTCGGTTCGTCGTCGCGACGGTCACTGGATCGGTTGACCAATCGGGGTGCTCATGCCCGGCCTGAATCAGCAGCGCCGCGGCCGCGGCCACCAACGGTGTCGCTGCGCTGGTCGTCGATTGCGGCGCGACCACGTCGGGCCGCACCCGGCCTGCCGAATACACCGCGTCTACTCCGGCCGAGCCGATCCCGTGCGAACCGTCTGTACGTCCAACGGCAATGACGTTGAATGCGCTCGCTAGTATCGGCTGATTGGCCGAGCCGTTGGTCAAGCCGACGCAGTGCAGGAATTCATCGGTTGCCGAGAGCCAGTCCATGCGTCGCAACAGGTCACCATCGACCTGCAGGTTGCCCGTGCTCCCGACGTAGCTATGATTGCCAACCCGCGCGGCCGTGAAGCCGGGCGGTGGGTTACCCACGCCCCCGTACAGAAAGCCGGGGCCCAGCCAATCATCTGCGCGATAGGCGTCGATCTGCGTGATAGCGGGCGCGATGGACTGAGTGCCGAAGAACAGCTCGGCAACTCCCGTCGCATGTCCCGAGTAGGCGCCAGGCGTGGCGCCGGATCTATCCAGGATGGTTTTGCCACTGAAGGCCGGGTTTGCGGGATCTGGAAGCCAGGCGGGCACCGACGGTGTCGCCGGGTTGCCGTCATGGTCCACGAAGACGATCGCTTCGCCCAACAAGACGGGTACGCCGCGACCCGTCGGCGCAGCGGCGCTCAGCTCGGCGCGCAACCGGGTCTCGCCGATGTCGTCGCGGTAATCTGCCCCCGCAGCGAAGGAAACGAGCGCCAGACAGGCTGGTGCGGCCCAGTGTCGGTTCGAGTGACGACCCCTGCCCACGTTGGCTGCTCCCTAGTGCGAGACAGGTCCTGCCCCAGGCCCTGGCGCCTGAAAAAACATGGCCTTCATCAACGCGAGGTCGGAGAAGTTGACGGTTCCGTCGCCGTTCAGATCGGCGTGGGGGCTATTGGTGAAGAACGCCGCCTTCATCGTTGCGAGGTCACTGAAATTGACCGTCCCGTCATTGTTCAGGTCCGCATCACACAGGTTGCCGTAGCCATCGCCGTCGGTATCGCGCTGGTTGGCATTGGCGACGTTCGTGCAGTTGTCTATAGCGTCCGGGACACCGTCCCCATCGGCATCAGCGTTTGTCGACGGCAGATCTTCCGTGCGTTGCGTCACATTGTACGTACAGCCGTTGGCCGAGGCTGTGGCATTGCTCACGGGGTCAAACATCGTCATCACAACGACGACGCCGTAGGTATAGGGCAAGCTGGACGAGAACGGCTTGTAATCGGTCGAGCCGCGGCGGTAGATGCCGATGAACCCCTCGTGCTGTGAGCTCCCGTCGTGGTTGTTCTTGAAGCCGTAACCCGAGTGGTTTCCGAGATCGACGTCTTGTAGTAGCGCGGCTTCCCGGTGTCCCCACGAAGAGCTTGCGTCGGCGTAGATCCAGTTGTAAATCGCCCGTTCAACGGGCATGGGCACGCTCGCTTCCCCGATGGGTGCGGTGCTCGAGGCCATGAAATACGCCAGATTCTCCGCTCGGTTGATGAACTCGTGGCATGCCGGTTGCGTGCCAAAAGCCGTCGGAGCGGACGACGGCGGTATGGTACCGATTACCGGGTGATTCGAGATTCGGGTGAAAGGTGTTGTCCCGCCGTAAAAATGGCCCGTGGCGTCGTTGTCGTGCAACAGGTCGCCGTACGTCTTGGCGATGTTGTCAATGCTGGCCTCAACACCCCCGAATGGCAGGCCGATGACCCCGGACGCCATGCCTGCACGAGCCGTACGTTCGGCGTTGAGCAGGAATAGGGCCTTGGCGTCGTCGCTCATGCCGTCCCAGGTCGCCTGGCTTGGCAAAACAAGGTTACCCAGGGTGTTGGCAGCCAGCCCAAGCTGCGATTCCTCTTGACGCCGCGCGTTGTTGAACGCGTTCTGAATCTCGGTAACGCCGCCCGTGTACGGGCCGGACCAGTTGATGTTGGCTAAAATGTTGGGCGGCGAGGCGCCAAAAGCCAGGCCAGAGACGGCGACGGAAACTGACACCGCGAGCAGGCGGCGGAACTTTGAAAATCTGGTTGCCATGGAGTCATCTCCCTGATGAGTACCTGAAATAACAACGCAAACCGGCCTGATTTGCGAACCCGTAGGACAGTGATGAACACTCGATGGAGTAACGCCAAGCCCGAGTCATGTTTCGTCGCTCGCGCGACGTTAGTAATGTCAGCACGTTTATACGTCGCGTTGCGGATTATACACCGGAGTAACGTTCGCGTGTCGAAGAAGGGCTCTGGAAAACTTGATGAATTAGCACCGTCTCCTTAACGGAGACGCTGAAAAAAACACAGACTACGTTAAGTGATCCAATTGCACGTGTACCCGACGCAGCACCCCGTATCGTCGAGGGAGGCGTCAGTGTTTCCGCGTAACCAATCCATTCAGGCCGCTCTCCGCGCGACGGCGAGAACGATCCAACCCATACACCCGCGCCGACCGAGCGCACGGCGAAGATCGACGAAGGGCCAGCTTACGCCGGCCCTTCAACTATTGGCACGGAATGCTCTGCCCCATCACTCAGGCCGCTGCCGCAGCGCCCCGGCGGCGCGCCACGCCCGCTAGCGCCCCCAAGCCGCCGAGCATCAGCCAGCCGGCCGCGGGCAGGGGAACAGGGGTGATATTCACCGCAGCGCCTGTGAAACTGACTGCTTGAGGGCCGTAAGGCGATACAGCGCTGTAGAAGCCGCCGGGTTCGCCTGCGCCGTCTGGCCCGTCCGCACCATTCACGTTGAGGGAGACGAGTGTGCTCGCGGCCGACAGCGTATCGAACACCAAAGTGACAACGAGGGCGGGGCCCGTGAGTCCTCCGAAATCGCCGAAGCTCAAGCCGTTGATTTCACCAGAGAGAATATCTGGGGTACGCCTAAATGAAGAATCACCCAGCCCGAGATTGTAGGTATGCGAAACAAAGCTCAGCACCGACGGATCGAAGAACACGTCGAAACCGCCACCCAGCGTGGGTTCGCCTGTAAAATCCATATTGGCGGTGATGGTGACCTGATTTCCCTGCGTTACCGTCTGCACAGCCGGCAGCAAAGTAATCGTGGCTGCACTTGCAATTCCGGAAATCGCGTAAAACGCCGCGCCAGTCATTACCCCAAAAAATAATCCCTTGCCCTTAGTCATGCGAAGCTCCCGTAACGCGTTATTAACACTTAAGCCTAAACCCTGTTTCTCCACGAGCTGCTCTTTCCCGCGAGCACTTTAAGTGGACGGAAACTCACAATATCTTACCACAGACACAATTTGCCGACAGGCGGTAGCCAATTCCCGTTGCAAGCGCTTACACCAAATTGAGAAGAAATTCACAGTAGTCTTGTCTCGTCGCTACGGCAGCAATCCGCTCGGCCCCGGCGAGGTGAAAAACATGGCCTTGAGCAGCGCAAGGTCCAGGAAGTTGACCGTGCCATCGCCACTGAGGTCGAAGGCAGGGTCGGACGTAAAGAACCTCGCTTTCAGCGCTGCTAGGTCGGCAAAATTGACGGTGCGATCGTTGTTGAAATCCCCGTCGCAGCGGTTCCCGTATCCGTCCCGGTCCGTATCTCGCTGGTCGGCGTTGGCGACGCTCATGCAGTTATCGACGAAGTCTTTGATGCCGTCGCTGTCGGTGTCGGGGTAGCTCGGGCCGATCCCGTTGCTACAGCCGTTCCACCAGCAGAAGTTGGATGCGATGAAGTTGAGCACCGCCTGGCGCTTGGGTGGGGTGACCTGATTCTGGTACTCACGGATGCCCCAGTGACCCCACTTGTTAGAGGGGCCCACGGAGTGATAGATCGCCATGAGCTTGCCACCGGCGTTCTTCCAATCGTTGAGGTGACGGGTATAGGCGGCCAGCATGCGGTGGTCGCGGTTGGCCTGCCGGAAGAGGGAGGTGACGCTGTCGTTGTTCTCGGCGCCGCTGTCGCCGACGAGGTGCTGCCCCCCTTCGTAGGCCAGTAGGTCCAGGCCGTGATTTTGGGCGATGGCCTGCTGGGCGAGCATCATGTCCCGGGCGTTGGCGATGGCGCCGCCAGCTGGGGAGCCGGATATCATGCCGCCGCTGTTGAGCTCGCTGAACAGTGACGTCATGCCGCCGTCTGCCTGCTGGCTCCAGGTGATCAGGGTGCTCAGATTCGCGGGAAGGCCGATGTAGTATCCAAAGTACGGCGCGATGGCGAGGGCATCAACTTGCGATGCGCAGGTTTGTCCGTAGTGTTCCGTGTTGCGCGCATCGGTGCGCCACAGCGGACATTGCAGCACGTAGTTTTCCGTGACCCAGGTGTTGGCGGCCTGCGTGCCCATGACGCACTGCACGCGATGGGCCTCCGCACCCCAGGTGGTTTTCCAGATGTTGCAGATCTCGGTGGTGCGCTTGGCAAACCAGTTCATGCGTACCTTGTAGTAGTCGCTGTCCGCCGGCCAAAACTGGCGGCCCTTGGCTTCCACCCAGTCGCCTGTCCTGAACGAGCCGTTCCAGATCTCGTTGCCGAATTCGACGTAGACCTTGCGTCCAGCGCTGAGTTGATCGCGCACGTACGCTGCGAACTGCTGGACGTAGTCGTCGGAGTTCAACACATGCATGTTGAACCAGGGCTCTGCGTCCAGGGTGTTGGAGAGCGCCACCATGACCTCCACGGGCGCGCCGCCCTTGTCGTAGAGGTTCCACTGCGCGTCGGACTGCTTGGGCCGGTCTACCCACTGGCGCGCGGGCAGGGCAAGAAGCTGTGCCTGAGTGGACGCGGGCTGGCTGGTCAGGTGGTTGGTGAACTGCCAGTTCATGAACCGCAACGAGCGGAAGTGCTTCAGATCGTCGAGGAAGCTCGGGTGGAAGATCATCGCGTTGCGCAGCGAGTCGAAGCTCTGATACGTCCCGCTGCACGTTGCCGGTGAGCGATGCCAGGTGAAGATGTCGCCGTCGCAGATGCCGCCGGGCCAGATGACCTGGATGTTGCGCAGATGATTGCCGGGGGTGGTCGCGGTGATGCTGATCAGCGGCAAGGCGTCCGGCTGCACCTGGATCACATCGCAGTTTGTCCCGCAGCTGCCGGTTTTCTGGATGCCGCCGCTGTAGGTCAGGGTGCCTTGACCTTCGTAGAAGACGTGCATTTCGCCGACGGGTGGGTTGGGTTGGTCCCAGTTGGCGTAACTGCTGGCCTTGAACAGCAGGTACGAAATGCGCGTGTAGCTGGCTACTTGCCCCGCTTTGGGTGTGAGCGAGCGGGGCCAGCCGTTTTCATCCCAGTCCACCTTCGCGTGCTCGAAGGTGTTCCACGTGGCGTTGTTTTGCGTCAGCACCTCGGCGCGTTTCATCTCGTCGATGAAGGGCCAGTCCGTGTCCCAGCGGTCGAGGCCGCCGAGATTGACGCCGAGTGGCGACTGGGCGTTGAAGGTCGACGCCGACACCGCGCCGCCCAGCAGTGCCAGCATCAGGGTAACCCAGCTCAGCCAGCGCCGCACTGCCGAACGAAGGGCCGAGTGCGGCGCAGGTCCGGGTTCGGTGGCCTCCCATGCATGATGCAAAACAATACAATCCATGAGTCCTGCCCCAGTTGCTTGTAACAGCCGAGGACCAAGACTGCCAGCCGAAAAGATTCTGCGATGCGATGCGGTTCAAGATAGGAGCTAAATGTACGCAGTGGTTGTATGAAATATCGAGCTTAATGCTCTAATTTTGCTGGTCTTATATCTAGGTAAGCTGGGGCATGATGCGTATTGCTCGGCGGCATAGCAGTCCCCTGCAAGGTATGGCAATGGCGCGATCGACTGTAACCCCACAGCGTGTTGAAAAACTGCGTTGGGGTACTGCTGCTGCGTTGCAAATCGCCCCAAAATGCCTTTTGCCCTGTAAAAGCTAAGATTTTTGCCACGTTGCCCTTTGCACGTGGCCCCAGCTGCGTCTTACAACAACCTGCTACTGGGAAAGCGGGTCAAATTGCCCTTTTCCGTGGGAACGGGGTGAGCGAGGGGGACAGTGCCATTCATTCACCCGAGTCCGCTCGGTCTGAACGCCTCTCCCGCAGGCGTGGCGAGGCGTTACATAGCAAATTGATTTATAAGCCGCTCTGCGCGGTGCAATCACCCGCTTGCCATGACATCAGGTGGCAAGGCGCGATGGGTCAGCGCTCGTTGCGCGTGGTGCATCGGTGATGGGGCGTGCGGTGGGATGCTGGTACGGGAGCTATGGCATTTCCGCTACTGACGGATGCGCAGCAGGTCGGTGAACTGCCGCTTAAGGGCGTCGTACTTTTCTTCAATTGGGAACATGAGTAAGTCGGGCTGAGCGCACACGCTGGCCATGTCCTGGGCGCGGGCCTGGAGCTCGGCGGTTGCCGCTCGCCAGGCGCGGAAGTTTTGCTGCGTCATTTCAAGCAGCGGGGCCTTGGCGATGTCGTCGCTGAGTCGCGTCAGGGTGGCTTGGGCCCCGCAGAGCTGTACCTTGCGGTTCTCCGTCGGTTCGGTCGCTAGCCGGTCATCGATGCGCTTGATTTCATCCTGCAGGCGGCCAAGCTCGAGTGGCAACGTGGGGGCTTGGCCGGGCGCTGGCGCGGTGACCGGGGGCGCAGTCGGGGACGTGGGACCCGATTCCAGCCCCTGCGCGGTGCTAGTGCACAGAAGTGCGAGGCCTGCGACCGTGAGCCTGCCTTTGCGTTGCCTGATCATCCTTCGCTCTCCCAGGTTCCTTGTGATCGGCTGGTGCCTTCGGCCCGGGGCCTTTCGTCGCGCGACGACAGAGGTTCCGGGTTTGGCTATTGGTTTTTGACCGAAGTTTGCGAGTAGAAGTGTATCGTGATCGGTCAACGGATTGTTAAAAATTTGCGCCGCGTCTCGGGCCGAGCATGAGTCGAAAAAATCCTGCACCGCCGTCGTGGGTTAAAATTGCAAAGTACACATTCGACTCGCTCGCGGTATCGGGGGTCTTCATCGCATGGCTCGCTACGCTCGCCGGTTCAGCTCGAGGTATCAAAGCCCCGGATTGGGCTTCTCCCTGCGCTGGATCCCGATCCTGCTGTTTGCTGTGTACTTCGGCTACTACTACCTCGTCCATCAAGCGGAGGTGCCGGTCACCGGTCGCAAGCAGCTGGTGGACATGGATCGCCAAGAGGAGATGCAGCTCGGGTTGCGTGCGTACCGGGAGATGCTGCGCGAGGCGAGGGTCGTTACGCAGGGTGCCGAGGTGCGCAGGGTGCGTGAAGTGGGGCAGCGCCTGGCGAAGGCTGCCGCAGTGGATGATCCAGGATTCGATTGGGAGTTCAACCTGATCGAGTCTGACGAGGTCAATGCGTTCTGTTTGCCCGGCGGCAAGGTGGCGGTATACAGCGGGATGTTGTCCGTGGCGCGCGGCGACGACGGGCTCGCGGTGGTCATGGGGCACGAGATCGCACATGCCATCGCGCGCCATGGGGCCGAACGCTTGGCACATCAGAAGCTGGTCCAGTTTGGGACGATGGCTGCGGGCCTGGCCGTGGGGGACATGGACCTGAGCACGCGTCGTCTCATCATGGGCGCGCTCGGCGCCGGGGGGCGGTTCGGCGTGCTGCTGCCGTTTTCGCGTCAACACGAGTCCGAGGCGGATTACATTGGCCTGCTCTACATGGCGCGCGCGTGCTTCGACCCGCGCGAAGCCCCGAAACTCTGGGAGCGGATGGTCGAGCGGGCGGGTCGAGTGCCCGCGGAGTTTGCATCGACCCATCCGAGCCCGCGAACCCGCATCGCGCAGTTCAAGGCTTGGATGCCGGATGCGCTGGCGGAGTACGAAAGGCACTGCCGGCGGCGCTGATCGGATTCACCGGCAGGGTGCTTGTTCCACACATGGCTCAAACGCCGGGGGGGCTGCCAGTTTGTGCGCCCGAGATGTTGGCTGACAGGGGTTGGTCGAAGCTGGAGCGTTTCGGTTGCGCCGGATGTTGGCGCGAAGGCATGGCCGGCGCGCATTCCTTCTATATAATCGCGGCCCTTCAGCTCCTACTGTCCGGGTGCGAGCGGATCTTCGATCCCGCGGCGAGAGGGCTCCTCCCACAGCAACCCTGGGTCCGCATGAACTGGTTACGTCGCATACCTACCGCCTTCCTCGTCGTCCTTGCGTTGGTCATGTGCGTGGCGCCACTCACGCCGGAGCCGCACCTCGTCGAAAAGACCCGCCTGCTGGTCAACGGTGAGCTGAGCAGTCCGCTCGATGTGATAGATCTGTTGCTGCACATCGCGCCGCTCGTGTTGCTGTTCATCAAGAGCTTTCTGCTGAAACCGGCCAACGAGCCGGATCGCCATGACTGAGGCAGGACCCGACCCGCTGCGGCAAGCTTCCGGACAGGAGGGCCTGTTCCGCTCCAGCGGCTACCTCGCGGATGGGCGCTTGCGATCCAGTGCAGGCGATTCATGGGATGTTGCGACCCTGCCCCCCTTTTTGCGCACGCTCCTCGTCACCGATGGGACGGTGACCAAGAGTCTGGAGGCGTATTTTTGGGAGCCCGTGCAGGTGGAGCTGGTGCAGCAGGAGGCGCGCGAGGAAATTTCTGGGGATGCGCCCAGGTTCATCGAGGTGGATCTGGCCAGCCAGTGGCTGCTGCGCGAGGTTGCGCTACGCGGTAGGAGCACGCAGCGCCGCTTCGCCTGCGCGCGGTCCTGGTTGGCGCTCTCGGCGCTGCCTGCCGAACTGGCGGACGGTATCCGGGGCGGACGCATCGGCATCGGCGAGCTGCTTCGCGAGCAAGGGGTGGAGAGTTATCGCGAGATCGTGGCGCTCGACTTCCTCTCGTCGGGTCAGTCTGATGCACTGTTAGAGGGCGAGTCGGGTCAGTGGGTGGCTCGGACTTATCGCATACGCGTCGGTGGGGTGCCGGCGATTCTGGTGACCGAATACTTTCCCCTGGCCATATACGCCTTAGCCTCGGGACAGGCATCGCCAGTTCTTACGCAGCACGAACTGTGAAATAATCGCGCGATATTCACGTTTCGAAGGACGCAAAGTGGACGAGCAGCGAAAAAAGGCCCTCGCGGCGGCCCTGAGTCAGATCGAACGGCAGTTCGGCAAGGGCGCTATCATGCGTATGGGCGACACCTCAGCGGTGCGCGATGTGCAGGTGATCTCGACGGGTTCGCTCGGCCTGGACATCGCCCTGGGTGTTGGCGGGTTGCCGCGCGGCCGCGTCGTGGAGATCTATGGTCCGGAATCATCGGGCAAGACAACCTTGACGCTGCAGGTCGTGGCGGAGTGCCAGAAGCTGGGCGGTACGGCCGCGTTCATCGATGCCGAGCACGCGCTCGATCCAGGCTATGCACAGAAGCTCGGCGTGAATGTCGACGAATTGTTGGTCTCCCAGCCCGACACCGGTGAGCAGGCGCTCGAGATCGCCGACATGCTGGTACGCTCGGGGTCGGTTGACGTGATTGTCGTGGACTCCGTGGCGGCGCTCACGCCGAAAGCCGAGATCGAGGGCGAAATGGGGGATTCCCATGTCGGCCTGCAGGCGCGCTTGATGTCCCAGGCGCTGCGCAAGTTGACCGCGAACATCAAGCGGTCCAACTCGCTAGTGATCTTCATCAACCAGATCCGCATGAAGATCGGCGTGATGTTTGGTAGCCCGGAGACGACCACGGGTGGCAATGCGCTCAAGTTCTACGCGTCGGTCCGGCTAGATATTCGGCGCATCGGATCGATCAATAAGGGCGACGAGGTGATCGGTAACGAGACGCGGGTCAAGGTTGTCAAGAACAAGATGGCACCGCCGTTTCGTCAGGCCGAGTTCGAGATCCTCTACGGCGAGGGTATATCGCGCCTAGGGGAGATCATCGAGCTCGGGGTCAAGGAAAACCTCATCGACAAAGCTGGCGCCTGGTATAGCTACAAGGGTGAGCGCATCGGACAGGGCAAGGAAAACGTCCGGACCTATCTCAGAGAGCACCCGCAAATGGCGCAGGAAATCGAGGCGCAGATCCGCGCCCGGTTGCTCAAGCCGGTTGGGGCCTCGGCACAGTCTGAGATGGAGGCCGAGGAGGCCTGAGGTAACTTCGTAAAAGAACCATGCCCGCGAGCTGCCATCAGCTGGCGATGTCGCTGTTGGCCCGGCGTGAGCATTCGCGCCAGGAACTCGTCCGGAAGCTAGCAGACCGCGGTTTTGGTCACGCCGAGATCGATGACGTGCTGGAGCGCCTTGTGGCGGTAGGTGCCCAGTCGGACCAGCGGTTTGCCGAGGTGTTTGTGCGGCAGCGCGTCGAACGGGGTTATGGTCCGCTACGCATCGAGTACGAATTGCGCGAGCGCGGCATCTCTCCCTCCTTGGCGCGAGAGGTGCTTTCCGAGTATGCCGAGCGCTGGGTCGATGTCGCCCGCGATGCCTTAGCGCGGCGCTCCAGCGTGGCTGGCGATGACACCGGCGCCACGGATTGGGCGAGAATCCACCGTCACCTCGAGCGCTGTGGTTTTACGTCGGGCGTGATTCGCGACGTACTTAAGGAAACACCGCGGAAATGAGCATCGGGGCTGGTGCGCGAGGTGAGCCAAGCGCAGTGACGAGACACGTCGAGTTGCCGGGCGAGGGGCGAGCACCCATGCTCCATGCGATGCTGCGTTCCGTTCGCAGAGTCATTCAACCAGGATTGCCTGAAGCAGGATTGAGTAGCGATATTGAGCCGAGTTATGCGTAGCACTGCAGTCATTCGCCGGTCGTTTCTGGACTTCTTTGCCGCCCGAGGGCACACGGTGGTGGCGTCCAGCCCGCTGGTGCCAGCCAATGACCCGACGCTGCTGTTCACCAATGCCGGCATGGTGCAGTTCAAGGATGTGTTCCTTGGCGCGGATGTTCGGCCCTATCGACGGGCGACGTCGGTGCAGCGGTGCATGCGCGCGGGCGGCAAGCACAATGACCTGGAGAACGTGGGCTATACCGCACGTCACCACACGTTCTTCGAAATGCTCGGCAATTTCAGCTTCGGCGACTACTTCAAGGCGGATGCAATCCGCTACGCCTGGGAGTATTTGACGGTTGAACTCGGCCTGCCGCCCGAGCGGCTTTGGGTGACCGTGTACGCAGATGACGAAGAGGCCGCCGACATCTGGTTGAACCAGGTCAAGGTCGATCCTGCGCGTTTCAGCCGCATCGGGGACAAGCCGGGCGGGCGCCGCTTCGAAAGCGACAACTTCTGGTCGATGGGTGACATGGGCCCGTGTGGGCCGTGTACCGAGATCTTTTACGATCACGGACCGGGCGTGCCGGGCGGTCCACCGGGGTCGCCGGACGAGGATGGCGACCGCTACATCGAGATCTGGAACCTCGTGTTCATGCAGTACGACCGCAACGCGGCGGGTGAGATGACCCTGTTACCCAAGCCGTCGGTCGACACGGGCATGGGCCTCGAGCGGCTTGCGGCCGTCCTGCAGGGTGTCCACAGCAATTACGAGATCGACCTGTTCCGTCATCTGATTACGGCGGCGGCTGCCGCGACAGGCACCAAGGACTTGGGGAGTGCGTCGCTGCGAGTGATCGCCGACCACATCCGGGCGTGCAGTTTTCTGATTGCTGACGGGGTGTTGCCCTCCAACGAGGGCCGTGGCTACGTGCTCCGCCGCATCATCCGCCGCGCGGCCCGGCACGGCCACAAGTTGGGGCAGCCTGAGGCGTTCCTCTTCACATTGGTCGATCCGCTCGTCAAGGAGATGGGCGAGGCCTATCCCGATCTCGCCCGCAACCAGGCGCACATCGAGCGTGTCCTCAAGCAAGAGGAGCAGCGCTTCGCCGAGACGTTGGGCAAGGGCATGGGGTTGCTGCAAGAGGCAATCGCCGAGGTCAGCGGGGACAGGCTGGCCGGCGAGACCGTGTTCAAACTTTACGATACGTTCGGGTTTCCGGTCGATCTGACCGCCGACGTCGCGCGCGAACACGGCCTAATGCTCGATATGGACGGCTTCGAACGGGAAATGGAGCAACAGCGCGAACGCGCCCGCGCGGCGAGTCAGTTTGGCATGACGGCTCATGACTACGCGGCGGTTGCGGATCTCGTATCGACGTTCGTCGGTTACGAACAAATGGCCTGTGAGGCGCGCGTCACCGGGTTACTGCGGGACGGCAAGCCTGTGACTGTCTTGGGGGAAGGTGAGGAGGGCGTCGTCGTGCTCGACCGCACGCCGTTCTACGCAGAGTCTGGTGGCCAGGTTGGCGACCAAGGCGTGCTGCGTTGCGCGGGAGGCGAGTTCGAGGTCAAGGACACGCAAAAGCACGGACGGGCGATCGCCCACATGGGCAGGGTGCGCGCTGGTCAACTTACGGTTGGTGATGTGGTGTCCGCGGAAGTCGACGCCGAGCGTCGACAAGCGACGGTGTTGAACCACTCGGCCACGCACTTGATGCATGCAGCGCTGCGGCGTGTGCTCGGCGACCACGTCCAGCAAAAGGGGTCTCTCGTTACGCCGGAGCGTCTGCGCTTTGATTTTTCACACTACGAGCCCCTGACGCGCGAGCAGATCGCGGAAATCGAACGGATCGTGAACGCCGAAATTCGTGGCAATGCCGATACGGTGGCGCGGGTCATGCCGATGGAGGCCGCTTTGGCCACCGGCGCCATCGCCCTGTTTGGCGAGAAGTACGGCGATGAGGTGCGCGTCGTCAACATCGGCTGTTCCACCGAGCTCTGCGGTGGCACGCACGTGCGCCGCTCCGGCGACATCGGCGTGTTTCGTGTGGTTGCCGAGTCGGGCATCGCCGCCGGCGTGCGGCGGATCGAGGCCGTAACAGGGCAGGTCGCCCTGGATTGGATCGATCGCGACGCGCAAAGTTTGCGGCGCGTGGCGGGGCTGCTCAAAAGTGACGTATCCGGTCTCGAGGCACGGGTCGCGCAGCTTCTGCAGCGTGAGAGGGAGCTGGAGAAAGAGGTCGAGCAGTTCAACGCGAAACTCGCTGCGCGCGCGGGCGATGAACTGCTGTCTGCCGCCGTGGATGTCGACGGCATCAAGGTACTGGCAGCGGCCATCGACGGCGTCGATCCCAAATCCCTGCGAGATACCGTCGACCAGCTCAAGCAAAAGCTCCATCGCGCGGCGGTCGTGCTCGCCACCGTACAGCAGGGTAAGGTCAGCCTGGTCGCCGGCGTTACGCCCGGCGAGACCGCGCGGATCAAGGCGGGGGACCTGGTGAATCAGGTCGCGCAGCAGGTCGGCGGGCGCGGCGGCGGAAGACCCGACATGGCCCAGGCCGGCGGCAATGATCCGAGCGGCCTTGCGCACGCGCTGGGCAGTGTGCCCGACTGGGTACGCCAGCGGCTCGCTGGCTGATTGCAACACAACACGGACTCGCACATGGCATTGATCGTACAAAAGTACGGTGGCACGTCGGTCGGATCGATCGAACGCATCCAAAACGTCGCCGATCGCGTCATCCAGTGGAAGAAGCGCGGCCACAGCCTGGTGGTCGTAGTTTCTGCGATGAGTGGGGAAACCAATCGTCTCATCGCGCTGGCCCGTGAAATCATGCCTCATCCTGAGGGGCGCGAACTCGATGTGCTGGTCTCCACCGGTGAGCAGGTCACCATCGCCCTGCTGGCTATGGCGCTGGAGCAAAAAGGGTATCCGGCGCGCTCATACACCGGGAACCAGGTTCACATCCTCACGGACAGCGCGTTCAACAAGGCGCGTATCCTCAGCATCGACGATTCCAAGATCCGCAGCGACCTTGAGGCAGGCCGGATCGTCGTTGTCGCCGGCTTTCAGGGCGTTGACGATGCTGGCAATATTACGACCTTGGGGCGCGGCGGCTCCGACACGACCGCGGTGGCTTTGGCGGCAGCGCTAAAGGCCGATGAGTGCCAGATCTACACCGACGTGGACGGCGTTTACACGACCGATCCCCGGGTGGTCCCGGAGGCGCGGCGCTTGAGCAGCATTACCTTCGAGGAGATGTTGGAGATGGCAAGCCTCGGCTCGAAGGTGTTGCAGATTCGTTCAGTCGAGTTCGCTGGCAAGTACAATGTACCCTTGCGCGTACTGTCGAGTTTCGACGAAGGTGAAGGTACGCTGATCACTACCGAGGAGCATGCGATGGAGCAAGCGTTGATTTCCGGGATCGCCTTTAACCGCGACGAGGCGCAGCTGACGATCACCGGGGTTCCGGACCAGCCGGGCGTCGCTCACGCGATTCTGGGTGGCATCGCCGAGGCGAATATCGAAGTCGACATGATCGTGCAAAACGTCGGCGCCGATGGAACGACCGACTTCACCTTCACCGTCAACCGAGGTGATTACCCCAAGGCGCTGAAAATACTGGAAGCCACGGCAGAGCGTCTGAAGGCGCGGAAAGTGTCGGGCAACCCCAAGATCGTAAAGATATCGCTGGTTGGCGTTGGCATGCGCTCGCATGCGGGCATCGCATCGAAGATGTTCGAGGCCTTGGCGCGGGAGGGGATTAACATCCTCATGATCTCCACTTCCGAGATCAAGATCTCTGTCGTCGTTGAAGAGAAGTACCTGGAGCTCGGCGTACGCGCCCTGCACACGGCCTTTGGCCTTGATGGGCCGGCGTCTGTCTGAGTTCGTCGACCGTAAGCCAGTTTCGTTGTGAGTTGCTCTCAACTATCGTTGTAATCTGCTCGACTCTAAATTGGTTTTTCTGGACAATGCGTTTTGGTCATCGTCCAACATACAACAACTACGGATGGTGGCCCAGATAACCAATAGAGACACAGGAACTACAGGAGTGAGTCATGTTGATATTAACGCGGCGCGTCGGGGAGACGCTCATGATCGGAGATGAAGTAACCATCACGGTCTTGGGTGTCAAGGGAAACCAGGTTCGCATAGGCATCAATGCGCCCAAGGATGTTCCCGTACACCGTGAGGAAATCTACCAGCGCATCAAGAACGAGCAGGACCCGAACGGCGTCGCGCACGACTGATCGAGTACTGATCGAACTTTAGCCCCTTTACGCGGGCGCAAGGGAAGCGTATCCTTTGCGCCTCGCTTGGAGAGGTGGCCGAGAGGCCGAAGGCGCTCCCCTGCTAAGGGAGTATAGGGCCAAAAGCTCTATCGAGGGTTCGAATCCCTCCCTCTCCGCCACCAAGCCTTTGAATCTTGGTCTGTTTTCCTGCATAATGGCAGGCCCAGCGCGCCCGTAGCTCAGTTGGATAGAGTACCTGGCTACGAACCAGGTGGTCGGAGGTTCGAATCCTTCCGGGCGCGCCATCTCTCTCTAGTGATCCGCGCCGTGCGCGGCGTCTTGTGTCTCTGCTCATCCTCTTTGGCCGCGTGCTAGTCCACAGTATCGGCACCCATCACATCTGGCGTTACCCGTCCCAACTCTTCCGGCCTCAGTGCTCAAAACGTGCGCTCAGTCGTAGCTTCGTCAGGGCGCGCTGCATATACTCACTCGGGCTCGCATCCTGGGCCAGGAGATTTGCGCACGAATGCAACTCGTTGTTTACAAGACTCTACAGCGTGATGGCGCACTTTTGTCTGTCGGTCGGTCTAACGAGGCGCTTGCTTGAGCTCTGATATGAGCGTCATGGCTATAGCTGACCAGATCACGGACCCCGTAAGATGCCAGAGTCGCCGTGATGCTTGGCGCGAGAGTCTGGGTCGCGAGCTGACCTTACGCAGCGAGGCCTGGTCCTCGGCATTGAGTACCTTGTTAGAAAGCTGGTGAAAAACAGACTGTTGCGTGTCGGTGTGAACAAAAAACTATAGGTTGAGGTGTCATGAATCTGATCCGTTTTGTTGCGCTCCTAGCTGTATTTTCGTTGTCTGCCTGCCAGACGATGGACGTTAGCTCCCCAGCCCCGGCGGCGGCTCCTGCGGTCTCCGCGGCCAAAGCGGCAGAGGAGTACAAGATCGGTGTCGACGACATCGTCAGTGTGAACGTGTGGAAGAACCCGGACCTATCTGTCAGGGTGCCGGTGCGTCCCGACGGCAACATTTCGGTCCCGCTGATCGGAGACGTGAACGTTGGCGGCAAGACGCCGAGTCAAGTCTCTGCGATCATCACGGAGAAGTTGAGCGCCTACATGCGCGAGCCGCAAGTCACCGTTATTCTCGCAGAGCTCAAGAGTCATGAGTTCCTGTCTCGCGTTCGCATCACGGGTGCTGTGGCCAAACCCATTTCCGTGGCCTATCGCCAGGGTATGACAGTGCTTGACGCCGTGCTTGAGGCGGGGGGAGTGAGCAAGTTTGCGGCGCCCGATAGCACCAAGCTGTATCGCAAGGAGGGCGACAAGAGCCAGGTGCTCGACGTGAATCTCAATCGGATTCTGAAGCAGGGCGACTTGAGTACCAACTACCCGCTGCAGCCGGGCGATATCATTACCGTGCCGGAACGAGCCTTCTAAGCGGGGCTTTGGATCACTATCCACCGTAGCGACTCTGTAATCAATAACGGTAGCCTATGAAATACGCGGTTGAGACCGACTATAAACTGCTGCTACGCAACATCGCCGAGCGGCGGTGGCTGGTGGTAATCTTGTTCAGCATCATCGCCATCAGTGCGGCGATTGCTGGGTATTTCGCTCCCAAGAAGTACGCCTCATACTCGACATTGCAGGTCAATGGCAACACGATCATGACGCCCCTCATGGAGGGAGCGGCCGTCTCGACGGCAACCAACGACTGGGCCAAGTTCGCCAAGGACATTGTTAACAGCCGCAAGACGATGACCGAGTTGCTCCGATCGTTGGGCTACATCAAGGAAGACATCGCGACCCAGAAAGACGAGATCCTGATCGAGAAGTTCAAGAAGAACACGAAAGTCAGCGTGGTCGGCGATACCTCGGGAACGGGGGCGAATTACCTGAAGATCGAGTTCCGCGACTCCGATCCGCACTTCGCCAAGGAGGTCGCCAGTGTGCTGACCGACCTTTTTATCAAGGAAACCCATGGCCAGCGATCGGAAGAGAGCCAGCAGGCCTTCGAGTTCATTGATACGCAGGTCAACCAGTATCACCAGAAGCTCCTGGAATCCGAAGCTCGACTCAAGGAGTTCCGGACCAAAAAACTCGAGCAAGGAGCTGCGACCGAGGCAGAGATCAATGCTAGGTTGCAACGCCTTCAAGAGGATCTGGATAGGTCCGAGCTAGAGTACAAAGAGGCGCTCATCATGAAGAGTTCACTCGAGCGTCAGTTGAGTGGAGAAGTCCAGACGGCAGTCAGCGCGTCGCGGCAGTCCGTGTATATCACCCAGCTCCAGGGCCTACAGGATGAATTGGCCAAATTGCGGCTCAGCTATCACGAGTCCTATCCGGATATCGTGAATCTCAAGCATCAGATCGAGGACGTAAAACGGACTATCGAACGGGAAAAAGTAGCCCGTGGCGGCGATGAAGGGGTTGGCGAGGCGACGGTGAAGTCCAACAAGATCTATCAAGATCTGAAGCTGCAACTCTCCGAACAACAAAACCGTGTCGCGACGTTAGGGGTTCGCGTGGCAGAGCTCCGCAAGAATATCCAGCAGGAGCGCCAGAAAGGGGAGTTCGTCCACACCGGGGACGCACAACTCGCTGAGCTCACCCGCGACTACGAGGTAAACAAAAAGCTGTATGAGGATCTTCTGAAACGACGGGAGTCGGCACGCGTGTCCAAGGAGATGGATGTCCAGCACCGCGGACTTGATATAAAAATCTATGAGCCTGCATTCCTGCCCAGGACACCAACGGGCTTGTTGTTCGTGCACTTCCTGATCCTGGGTGCGCTAGCGGGCCTAGCAGTACCTGCCGGAATCATCTACCTGACCCAGCTTATGGAGAAGAACGTCAAGTCGGCGGAGCTGCTTCAGTCACGACTCAAGCTGCCGGTCCTGGGTGCAATCCCGCAAATAATCAACCAAGATGACGGCACGCGTATGCGCAAGGACGCGCTCGCCATATACATGGTGCTGTTCATGACCCTGTCGAGCATTGTCGTGATCGGCTATCTCAAGCTGATGCAGACGAACTGAGGAACAGAGATGGCAAATTCGAACATCGGCAGAGCGCTTGAAAAGATCATAGGACAAAGCCACGAAGGCGTGGTGTCTGATCTGCGTTACGACAACACGACCCGCCAACGCCGCTTCGAGTACGAGGACGGCGTCATCGCGCGAGGGCTGGAGTCCAAAGAGCAGATCAAGCGGATGAATCAACCCTTCCTCTTCAGCAAAGAGGAATTGGTTGAACACCGCATCGTGCATCAGGGTGACGACAACCGCGAGGCGCATGCGGCACTCCAGAACGTTCGAAACAAGATCGTCCTCAAGAACAACGGGCTCGGCTCGACGGTACTGGTGACCTCCGTGGGCGAGTCCCCCGAGCCGACCTATTTCGCGAGGAGCCTGGCTGCAACGCTGTCAACGGACGAGAGTCGGACCTCATTGTTGATTGAGGCGCACGAGACGGGATCACGACTCACGGGTTCGAAAGAGATGAAGCCCGGTCTTTCGGATTTCATCTACAACGAGACCACGCAGGTCAAGGAAGTATTGTTGCCGACGGGTATCCCGCGGATGCGGATCATACCGTTTGGAACCCACAATTTTTTGGGGCACGAGTACCTGCGTTCGACCCGGCTGCGGATGCTCATCAAGGATGTGACGCGCCGGTATCCGCGCGAGCGCATTACCGTCATCGATGCCCCTCCGGTGGACAGCGTCCCCGATGTTGAATTGCTCAATGAGTACGCTGACGCCATCATCGTCTGCGTGCCTTACGGAAAAGTGACGGAATCGGTGATATCGAACGGACTGAATCGCCTGGACGCGACCAAGATTCTGGGAACGCTAATGGTGGGCATGCCACGAGTGGGCGGTCTGCTTGGAAAACTCGCGAAATAGGTAACGGGATGAGGTCTATGAAGCATCAGATCCGGCGGGCGTTGTTCCTGACGCCCTGTCTTGTGGCGAGCGCGGGTGCGGCTGAGTTCGTTCCGCTGTTCGGGATCGAGTATGAGCAGCACTCCAATGCCGCGCGCTCATCCACGAACGAAGTGAAGGACAGCGCAATCAAACCCTATGCAGGGGTGTATTTCAACGAGGAAAGTTCAACCATGAACGCCTCGGTCAACGCCAAAGTCACGCATGAGCGTTGGACCGACGAGACGTTCGACAGCCAGAACCTGTACAGTATCGACGGCTTCATCGACTGGATCATCTCCCCAGGCCGCTTCCTGTGGGCCCTCGAGGATTTTGCTTACTCCCAGCGCATCGATGTGCTTCAGCCCTCGACCTCCGGCAACCTGCAGAACTTCAACTACATAGCGACCGGGCCAGATTTCATTCTGTCGCGGGGTCCTTGGGAGTCTGTTTTCAAGTTGCGTGTGGGCAACGTCTATTACTCGGAGACCGACACCGACAACAACCGCGTGAGCGGGTCCGCCGTGCTCAAGCGTTTCCTGAATGATTACAGCGACGTCAGCCTAGATCTGGCGATGACGCGCGTGGCGTTTACCGTCGATTATCTCAACGAATACAACATCGGTATGGCGACGGTTAAGTATCGTAGGGATCTGCCGCACGGCAACTTGCTGGTCGGCGCAGGTACGTCCCACTTCAGCCAGGAAGGTGGCGACTCAAAAAGCGCCCCAGCGGCCTATTTGCGATACCGGTTTGGGGATCGTGACAGCGCGAGCAAGTTCCGCCTTGCCCTGTCACACAACATTTCGGACCCGGCGCTGGATGCCTATGATCCGTTGTACACTCGGCTCTACGATTTCGCCGGTGAGCGTTTGATCAACCCAGGTGAGATCACTGGTGTTGGCGCGTACGAGCTGACGAAGGCCGAGGGCGTATTCTCGTACGATACGGCGCGCGTAAACGTCACGGTTGCGGGTTACGGCAACAACAAGAAGTACTACGAAACGGCGAATATCAACAGCGAAGAACGCGGTGCAAGTCTCGGACTGTCCTACAACTTCAATGACCGCTTGGCCGTGTTTGGCTTCGTCAATCAGGTCAATGTGGACTTCCCCAATTCCGGTATCCACGTAGATTCTTCATTTCCTCAGCTTGGGCTTTCCTACTCGCTCAACGATCAGCTTTCGATGGCGGTGGGCGCCGGGCAGAGCCGCAACAAGAGCAACGACCCCCGGCTCGACTACGACGATGACCTTGTCTTCTTTAGGATGGACTACAAGGGTGTTTCAAAAGGCGAGGAACCCAAACCCACGCGGGAAAGAGACTGATGTATCTCGAACATTTCAAGCTCAGTACTGACCCGTTCCGGTTGTCGCCGGACTCCAAGTTTTACTATCCGTCGCTGGCCCACACGACGGCAAAGAGCTACATGGATTATGTGCTCTGGAGTCGAGACAGCTTTATCGTAATCACGGGCGAAATTGGTACGGGCAAAACTACACTGATTCAGAAGATGCTGGCGGACGCCGGCCCGAAGATCACGGTTGCGAAAATCCACCAGACGCAGCTGAACGAGGTAGAGTTCCTGCAGGCGCTGCTCGACCAGCTCGGCATCAATCCATTTCATACGCAGTCGAAGGTCGAGCTGCTAAGCATGCTGAACGCTTATCTGAAGCGTAAGTATGAGGAGGGCGAGACGGTCGTTGTTATCATCGACGAAGCACAAAACCTCTCTCAGCGAGTCCTCGAGGAAATTCGTCTCCTGTCAGGTTTTGATTCCGATCGGGAAAAGCTGCTCAATATCTTTCTGGTGGGTCAGCCAGAATTGAAGGAAGTGCTCTCGACGCCTGAAATGGAACAACTGTTCCAGCGGATCCGTTTGCGTTTCCATCTTGACGGTTTGGGCTTCGACGAGATCCGGTCTTACATTCGCTTCAGGCTCGCGATCGCCTCGCAGGATAAGCTGGTGCCTATAGCAGAGGGACGGAAAAGGCTGGATTTTGCGCCGGTGAACACACGTCTGAAGACGCCGGTTGATCTGTTTTCGGACGACATGCTGCATCAGATCATTAAGTACACGGGTGGCATCCCGCGGCTGATCAATACGCTGTGCGACACTACGCTGTTGACGGCTTACGCGCGGGACAAGCACGTTGTAGACGCGTCGGATCTCGACGCAGCGATCGAAGATCTTGCCTGGGTGCCGTACGCGGAACGTAACACCAATCGAAAATACTCGAATCAGAAAGTTGGTAAGTATCGCTTATACGTTACTCGAGACGGGGTGTTGTTGTCGGTAGAAAATCTCTCCAAAGACCGTGTCATCGTCGGACGAAGCCACGCCTGTGACATCAAGATTGACCAGAAGTCCGTCAGCGGTAAGCATTTTCAGCTGACGCGATCCGGTTCGGGGTATCTTTTGGAGGACCTCAAGAGTCTCAATGGTACTTTGGTCAACGGAGTCAACGTTGAACGTAAGGTGCTGGTTGATGGCGATGTGATCGAGGTTGGGAAGTATCAGCTGGCGTACAAGGTCAACGAGTATTCCGCGGCCGAGGAGCATAGCGTCGGTAGCCCCCTGCGGATGCTTCAGCACAGCATCGGAAAGGCCTAGGGGAACGGTGCGGCTATGGGTGAGCTGAAAATCCTCCTGCTCATGGGGGCAACGGCCTTCCTGGCCGCGTTGCTGTATCGGTTGCTGGCCGACGAGGAGGAGCGGTCGCTGCCGATGCTCATCGTCTGGATGCTGATCCCGCTGGCCGCAGTTCTCACGAAAAACATCTTTGTCGTCTTTGCGCTCGTTATCGTTATCAAGCTGTTTGTCTTGCGCAACGACGTCAGAACCAACGTTGCCTACTTCATCTTCCTGTTTCCGGCGTTACCCGAGGCGTATGCCGTCGAGTTCTGGGAAAAAGGCAACTTGCACGTCGCAAATTTGAACTTACAGTTTGTCCTATCGCTTTTCCTGCTCGTGCCTCTGATACCGAAGGTGTGGGCCAGTCGCCGGGAAGCTGTCGACGGGAAAGATGAAGCTGTCGAGCGTAGGCGGTCGATGCTCGGCTGGGCCTTCCCTGTGTTTCTGGCATTGCTGTACTTCGGGACGTTTCGTGAACGTTACGAGTTTCCGGTCACTGTTTACTCTGCAATCCGGGAGGTCTTCACTTTCACGCTGACCATTGCGGTCCCGTACTACCTCATAACGCGAACGATCGATCGACTGGAGGACTTCGAGGTTTACCTGAAGGCCCTGGTCCTCAGTGGCCTTTTTCTCGCGCTGTCGTCGTATGTCGAGGAGGCGTTTCGTTGGAAGCTCTATCACCAGCTGGGTCTATACATGAATACGTTCATGGAGGGCTCGATTGAGACTCTCTACGAATTCCGAGGCCCGATTCTCCGTGTGGCGGGTAGTCTCACACATCCAATTACCTTTGGTTTTTACCTTACCATCGTTCTCGGTGCTGTTTTGTATCTTGCGCGGGTCAAGAAAGTGTCCGCGATTGTTTCGCTTCTTTTCATCACGGTATTCGCCGGCGCAATCTTCCTCACGGTGTCGCGAGGAGCGATGCTTGGGCTGGCGCTGTTCGTCATGGTGTGGATGGTTTATCGGCTTCCGGTCATGGCCCGCCGTTTCGTCACGGTATTCGTAGTGCTGGCTGGCGCTACCTACCTGCTCTTGAGCAACGTCTCGATTGGACAGTTCGAGGCCAAGGAGTCCGAGAACGCGATTGAGGACTTGAGGACGTTTGATTACCGGATGGAGCTTGCAAAAAATTCTCTGCAGGTTATTCCACGCCAGTTCTGGTTTGGTTCCCGCACTTACAAGGGCGAGCCGGAAATGCAGAAGCTCAAGCAAGGGCAGGGGATCGTGGACATGGTCAATGGGTACATCCATATCACCATGGACTACGGCGTGATCGGCTTGCTCGCTTTCCTCGCTCTGCAGTTACGCGCACTTGGAACGGCGAACCGCTGGGTGCGTGTTGGCGAGGATCTCGGGATCTCAGAGTACAAAATGCTCGGTGCAGTTCTGGTTGCCGTGTTGCTCTCAATCTATGTGCAGTTTGCGTCGACGAGCTTCGATGGACCGATCATTTCGTATTTCTTTCTCACCTTTGCATTGGTGCTCGGTACCCGCCGGATTCTAGACAAGATCCAGGCGCAGGCGGAGCAACATGATGCTGACAGGGAGTCTCTCATGACTCCGTTTGCCAGGAGCGCTGTGCGTGGATAGCAAGAACACAGATTCCTTCGCCAAAAAGAGCTCGGTCGTCGTCATCGGGTCCGGCGCGACATTGGTGATCCGCTTCACCACGAATGTCCTCCTCTCGTGGTTCCTCATGCCGGAGGATTTCGGCGTTGCCGCCATTATTATCGCAGTATTGATTGGCCTAGCTTTGCTTTCCGATGTCGGCATCGGCGATGCCATCGTCAGAAATCCCAAGGGAGAGGTGCCGGAATTCTATTATTCGGCATTCGTTGTGCAGATCATCCGGGGGCTGGTGTTGTACGTGGTCCTGGTTTCGATCGCGGGGTTTGTCGCCGACTTCTATCAAAAGGAGATTTTACGCTCCACGCTGCTGGTCGCGGGCGTGTCGCTCCTGTTCGACGGCTTCTACTCCACGCGGATGTATGTGCTGCAGCGCCTGCAGCGCATCCGTGAGCAAACCGTAATGGAGTTGACGGTGCAGGTGGTTGCTGGCGTATTCGTCGTCACGATGAGTATCATCCTGCAGTCGGTTTGGGCATTGGTCATCAACAATGTCTTCGCGGCCGCCTTGCGTATGGTCCTGAGTTACTTCTTTGCTCCGTTTCCGCTGAAAACACATCCCTTTCGGGTTCACTGGGAGTACATTGCAGAAATCCTGCATTTTGGCAAGTGGATCATACTTTCCACCCTGTTTTTCTACGTCATTACCCAGTCGGACAAGCTGTTTATCGGCAAGCTTGCATCGATCAGTGAGCTTGGGGTGTATTCGCTTGCGGTGGGCTTTGCCGGAATCCTGATGGCACTCGCCACGACGTTGTTGGCGCGGATCGTGTATCCGTTACTCTCCGAGGCGGCGCGCGTCAGCAAGGTGGAGTTCGAGGACCGACTTGCTGAGTCGTTGCGACAGGTATTGCGCATCCTGGTCTTGATGACGCTCATTTTTATCGCAGTTTCGCCTTTGTTTTTCCGGTATTTTTACAAATCGGAATACGCGGCTGCCGGCGAGATCGCTCAGGCTGCGGTCATCATGATCTGGTTTATGATGCTGTTCGACCTGTTCAACAAGGTGCCGGTGTCTTACGGCAAGCCGGAAGTTGGTGCGTTGTCCTCATTTATTTCCGCAGCTGCGCGCGTCGTGCTTTCCGTCGCAGGATTCCACTACTACGGTGTCGAGGGGTTCCTTGGGGGTCTGACAGTGGGCTCGCTTGTCGGTCTGGCCTACGTCTACACATGGTTGCGAGGTAATGGATTGCGGCATTCCTTCGTGGAATTGAAGTTCTGCCTGGTCGTGGTTGGGCTCTATGCAGTGGTACGGGCGTCGCGCGGCTTGTCCCCTCTCCCGGATGAGTATACGGAGATGGTCGTGGCTGCGCTGATCCTGGTCGGTGTTGCGGCCTCCGCTTACCGGCTCTATGGCGAACGCGTGACCTCTTTTGTACTAGCCCGGGTTCGTTGAGGCCGAATCGCAACGGACCGGTGTCCTGTACAGGGTCCAAACAATCTCGATAGAATCGCCCTTCGCGCAACTTGGAGGGTAGGTCGTGGGCACAAGAACCATACACGGCGAGTTGACACCGCAGAGTGTCAGGCTTGCGATTGTGGCATCCCGTTTCAATGGTTTCATCGTCGAGAGCCTCGTTGGCGGCGCGGTGGACGTGCTGCGGCGTCACGGGGTGAAGGAAGAGGATGTCGACGTCGTCTACGTGCCCGGTGCGTTGGAAGCTCCGCTCGCTGTCAAGGCGCTTGCGAAAACCGGGCGTTATCAGGCGATCATTGCGCTTGGTGCCGTGATCCGGGGGGCAACGCCGCACTTCGACATCGTTGCGAGCGAGAGTGCGAAGGGGTTGAGCAGCGTCGCGCTAGAGTTCGGCATTCCCGTCGTCAACGGTATTCTTACGACCAACAATATCGAACAGGCTATCGAGAGGGCCGGCACGAAGGCGGGCAACAAGGGCGCAGATGCAGCGGTGACGGCGCTGGAAATGGTCAGTCTCTTGTCACGCATCGCCGGTTGATGCCCATGTCTAAACCCCAGATCGCTCTGCACAAGCGGCATGTGTCGCGCAAACTCGCGCTGCAGGCGATCTACCAGTGGCAGATTACGCAGCAGCCGCTTGGCGAGATCCTCGCGCAATTCCGGGAAGATATCGATTATCCGAAGTCCGATCCGACATTTTTTGTCGAGCTCGTGACCGGCGTGATCCGGAATGTCGAGGCGCTCGACGAACAGATCCGGCCGTTTGTCACGATGGAGATTCGCAACATCGACATGATCGAGCGCGCGATCCTCCGGCTGTCGGTGCATGAGTTGCGCGAGGGCCTGGAGACGCCGTATCGGGTGGTGCTCACCGAGGCGGTGACATTGGCGCGACAGTTTGGCTCCGACGAGGGCTTCAAATTCGTGAATGCCGTGCTAGACAAGGTTGCAGCGCGATTGCGGCCAATTGAGTACCAGCGGGGACGGCAGTCACGCAATGCTGGATGAGTTCGCACTGATCCGACAGTTTTTCACGAAACCGGTCCATCGTCCCGATGTTGTGGTCGGCATCGGGGACGATGCGGCCATCGTCGTGCCGCCTGCGGAGCACGCGTTGGCGGTGACGACGGACACACTCGTCTCAGGGGTGCACTTCGCGCCAACGGTTGCGGCGGCCGATCTCGGCTACAAAGCGTTGGCGGTCAATCTGAGCGACCTGGCTGCCATGGGCGCGGTGCCGCAGTGGTTTACGCTTGCACTGACTTTGCCTTCGGCAGACGAAGCCTGGGTTGGCGCGTTCGCTGAGGGCCTGTTCGGTATCGCTGAGAAGTACCGCATCGCTTTGGTCGGCGGTGACACCACGCGGGGGCCGCTCGCCGTCACGATCACGGCGATGGGTAGCGTGCCAGTGGCGTCGGGTGCGCACCGGTCCGGTGCCAGAGTGGGCGATGACATCTACGTAACGGGCAGGTTGGGTGATGCGGCCTTGGCCCTTGCCCACATCGATGGGCGTGTTGCACTGGCGGCGCACGAGGCGGTGATCTGCATGGACCGGCTGCTGAGGCCAGAGCCCCGTGTCATGGCAGGGTTGGCGCTGCGCGGGTTGGTCAGCAGCATGATCGACTGTTCGGATGGTTTCGCGGCCGACCTCGGGCATATCCTCGAAGCGAGTGAGGTGGGTGCGGAGGTACGCCTGGCGAGCCTGCCAGTTTCCAATCCCGTGCGCAGGGTATGCGAGTCGAGCGGTGACTGGACGCTTCCGCTGGCGGGTGGTGATGATTACGAACTCATTTTCACGGCGGCGGTGTCGCGGCGTCGCGAGATCGCCGCGCTCGTGGATGCCTTGGATTGCCCGATTACCTGGGTCGGCTCGATCCGCAGAGGGAGCGGGCTCGACATTCACGACCCTGATGGCGTCAACGTGCCGCTGGCCAGTACCGGGTATCGTCACTTTTGAGTGCGAAAGCAGGTCGACCCTCACGCCCCGATGGGGTGCCGCTCAAGCTCCTGCGCGATCCGTTGCATGGCCTGGCGTTTGGGTTAGGGTTGGGTCTTGCGCCGCGGGCGCCCGGTACCTTTGGCACCTTGCTCGGCCTGCCTCTGTTCGCCTGGCTTGGCGGCCTGCCGCTGTGGCTCTACGTGGGGACGGTGCTGTGCCTCGCGCTCCTCGGTGTTTGGATCTGCGGGCGGGCTGCGGAGGCTTTGGGCGTGCATGACCACCCCGGCATCGTTTGGGATGAGGTCGTTGGCTACCTCGTCGCGATGATGGCCTTGCCCGTCAGCCTGTCCTGGATGCTTGCGGGATTTGTCGCGTTCAGGCTGTTCGATATCTGTAAGCCGTGGTTGATCCGCGTCCTGGATCGGCGGGTCGGCGGTGGCGCAGGGATCATGCTGGACGACATCGCGGCCGGCCTGTTCGCCTGCGGGGTCTTGCACGCCGTGCGGTTCGGGCTCGAGTAACAGCGACTGCGATCAGCGCGGCCCTTCGTCCGCCGGGGCCCAACCGTAAGGTGGGGGTTGTATGCGGCCAGCGGGGCCTGCCCCGTCACCGAGGTGTACCTCCGCCCCGGCGTCCGCCACGGCGATGACGATCACCGCAAGCGCCTCGACGGTACCATCGGGATGCCGCGCGGCGGAGACGACGCGACCGACCGGCTGACCGGCGGGGTCCGCGGGCGAGAACAGTTCCGTACCGATCGCGGGTGGCTCAGCAAGGTTGAAGGAGACCCGGTACATGCGGCGCTTGAGTTGCCCCAAGTACTGGGTGCGCGCCACGATCTCCTGTCCCGGGTAGCAGCCTTTCGTGAAACTGATGCCGTTGACCTGCTGCAAATTGAGCATCTGCGGGACGAATGCCTCCTGGTTGGCTGCGTACACCACGGGCAGCCCCGCCAAGATGTCGAGCAAGTGCCAGGCCTCTCTGCCGACCGGCGCGCAGCGTACGTTGAGCCGGTCCCACACTTTGCGCATGGCATCCAGCCCGCCGTAGATTTCGAAGCGCGGATGCGGGTCGGCAATACGGATGACGGTACAGTCGCCAGCGTGGGCAACCGCACCGATGGCCTCGGGCACAACGCCGAGTGCCTGTTGCAGTTCGTTGGCGGCGCGTGGGCCTGACAACCCCAGGCGCACCAGGGCGCCCTCGGCATCGGCGAGGGTGACTTTGCTGCGCAAGACATACATGCGCAGGCGCTTGAGGGTGGCCTCGAGGGTGTCCCGCGGCAGACTTAAATAAAACGTCTCGCCACGCTGAAAGACCCGGAACGTCGCGTACACCCGACCCTTGGGGGTGCAGTAGGCGCCGAGCTGGCTGTGGGTGGGCGATACCTCATTGACGTTGTTCGTGGTTTGGGACTGCAGAAACGCCCGGGCGTCATCGCCGTAGACCTCGATCAAACCCTGATGCGACAAATCGCAGAACACATCCGCGCCCACCGCCATCTGCCGCTCCAGGTCGGCGTTGCCAAAGCTCGCGACCGTGAAGTCGTCACCCGGTGCGAACTCCGCACCCTGGTCGGTCAGAAACTGTCTCCATTCAGGCTTCATAAGATTAAATTCTTTGAGTGTGTCTGTATCAAGCATTGATCGGGGTTATACTTTTGCCAGCGGACGATGGCAGTACGTCCCGCGCGGCGCGTGCGTTGGATTATAAACGCGAAGCGCTGTGAATCCGGGATAACTGGGCGTCAGGTTGGGGGTTCCTCACTGGTACTGCCAGTCGTACGGGTTCCGTCTTTTCACAATCCGGCCCGGTCATGGGCCACTCGGGATGTAACAACGATGCAAGAGTCTCGACCGGTCTTTCTCAATCTGTTCAAGATCAAGCTCCCCATCCCGGGTGTCGCCTCCATCCTGCATCGCGTCAGCGGCGTGCTGCTGTTTCTGGGCACGCCGCTCTCGCTGCTGCTTCTAGAGCTCAGCTTGCAGGATGAAGCGGGGTTTCAATCCGTGCGGGAATTGCTCAAGAATCCGGCGCTGTTCCCGGTGCTGTTTGCGCTGTTGTGGAGCGTCTCGCACCATTTGCTCGCTGGTATTCGGTATCTCTTGCTCGATTTCGAGATTGGCATCGACAAGGACCCATCGGCCAGGACGGCGTGGGGCGTCCTGCTCGGTGGCGCGGTTCTCGCGTTGATCCTCACATTGGGGGTGTACTTATGAGCGCTGGCTTGAGCGGGTTTCGCGCCTGGATCTTGCAGAGGATCACGGCGGTGCTGATCGCCGTGGGGTTTCTCGTGGCGATGGTGGTGCTGTGGATGCACGACTGGACCTACGCCGAGTGGCGCGCTTTTGTCCGCACACCCCTGGTGACCGTGAGCGTCCTTATCCTGTACGGCGCGGTGCTGTTGCACGCCTGGATTGGTGTTCGCGATATCGTCATCGACTACGTCCATCCACTCATGGCGCGGCTCGTTGTGCTGGCCGTGGTGGGCACCGTCCTTGTGGGTCTGGCCATTTGGGCCGGCACGATTCTGCTGCCAGGGAGCTCCGCATGAGCAAGTCCATCAATCGCAGGCGATTCGATGCGTTGATCGTGGGCGCTGGCGGGGCGGGCCTGCGTGCGGCCCTGCAGCTGGCCCGCGCGGAGGTCAGTGTCGCCGTCATCTCCAAGGTCTTCCCCACGCGCTCGCACACGGTGGCCGCGCAGGGTGGGGTAAACGCAGCGCTTGCCAACGTACTGCCGGACAACTGGCACTGGCACATGTTCGACACGGTCAAGGGCAGCGACTATCTGGGCGATCAGGACGCGATCGAGTTTATGTGCCAGGCGGCGCCGCGCGTGGTGTACGAACTGGAACATGCGGGCGTTCCGTTCTCGCGCCTCGACAACGGACGCATCTACCAGCGGGCCTTTGGAGGGCAGAGCCAGAATTTCGGCGGCGAGCAGGCGGCGCGCACCTGTGCGGCCGCCGACCGCACGGGTCACGCGATTCTGCACGCGCTCTATCAGCAAAACATCCGCGCCCGCACGCATTTCTTCGACGAGTACTACGCCGTTGATCTGCTGCAGGACGCGGAGGGCCACATCCTGGGGGTGTTTGCCTTCGAGATCCTCACCGGCGAGCCGATCATCATCGAGGCGAAGTCGACCTTGCTGGCCACGGGCGGGGTGGGGCAGATCTTCCGCACCAACAGCAACGCCCTGATCAATTCCGGTGACGGCATGGGGATGGCGCTGCGCGCTGGCATTCCGCTGCAGGACATGGAGTTCTTCCAGTTCCACCCGACCGGCGTCGCTGGGCGCGGCATGTTGATCACCGAGGGTTGCCGAGGGGAGGGCGGCTATCTCGTCAATGCCGAAGGCGAGCGTTTCATGGAACGCTACGCTCCGCATGCCAAGGACCTCGCCAGCCGCGACGTGGTCAGTCGCGCGATCGCGCTGGAGGTCCGCGAGGGCAGGGGGTGCGGACCCAACAAGGACTACGTGCACCTGCAACTCCACCACCTCGGCGCGGAGGTCATCAAAAAGCGCCTCCCGGGCATACGCGAGACCAGCATTACTTTTGTCGGCGTTGATCCCGTCGAGCGGCCCATCCCCGTCTACCCGACAGCGCACTATACCATGGGCGGGATTCCCACCGACCGTTCGGCGCGCGTCGTCGCACCGCACAAGAACAACCCGGAGGAGGTCGTGCCGGGCCTGTATGCCGCGGGCGAGTGCGCCTGCGTCTCCGTACACGGTGCCAACCGGCTCGGCGGCAATTCGCTGCTCGACATCCTGGTGTTTGGCCGTGCCGCTGCTGACAGCATGCTCGAGTGGCACCGGGAGCATCCCTACCACCGGCCACTGCCAGAATCGGCGCTCGATCCAGCCCGGGAGCGCCTCGCGCGCTGGGACAGGACGGGCCGAGGGGAGTCGGTGGACGCCCTGCGCGCGGAGTTGAAGAAGGTCATGGAAGAGCACTGCGGGGTCTACCGCGTCGAGGCGGTCATGGCCGAGGGGCTCGAAAAGGTCAAGGAGATCGCTGCGCGCTACGCCGATGCACAGATCCAGGATCAGAGTCAGGTGTTCAACACGGCGCGGGTGGAGGCCCTCGAGCTCGAAAACCTGATCGGCTGCGCGCTCGCCACCGCGGCCAGCGCGCTCGCACGCAAGGAAAGCCGGGGTGCGCACTCGCGCGTCGATTACCCCGAGCGCGATGACGTCAACTGGATGAAGCACTCGCTTTACTCGCTGCAGACCGGCACGGTCGATTACAAGCCGGTGCGTACCAAGCCGTTGACGGTCGAGAGCTTTCCGCCGAAGAAGAGGGTGTACTGATGCGCTTTTCGATCTACCGCTACGACCCGGAGAAGGACGCAAGGCCGTACATGCAGGACTTCGAGCTGACGGGTGAGGAAGTCGAACCCGGGATGATGCTCCTCGGGGCGTTGCTCAAGCTCAAGGAGAAGGACCCGACGCTGACTTTCCGGCGTTCCTGTGGCGAGGGCGTGTGCGGCTCGGACGGCATGAACATCAACGGACGCAATGGGCTGGCCTGCATCACGCCGGTGGCGGGGCTCAAGCAGCCCATCGAGATCCGCCCCTTCCCAGGCATGCCTGTGATCCGTGACCTGGTCGTGGACATGGGGAACTTCTACGCGCAGTACCGCAAGGCAAGACCCTACCTCATCAACCACGACCCCGAGCCCGAGGTGGAACGCCTGCAGAGTCCGGCTGACCGTGACAGGCTGGATGGCCTCTACGAGTGCATCCTCTGCGGCTGCTGCTCGGCCTCCTGCCCCTCGTACTGGTGGAATCCGACGAAATTCCTCGGCCCCGCGACACTCCTGCAGGCCGCGCGCTTCGTGCTCGACAGCCGCGATCAGGCGACCGAAGAAAGGCTCGATGAGCTCGACGGCGCGTACAAACTGTATCGCTGCCACAGCATCATGAGCTGCGTTCAGGTTTGTCCGAAAGGCCTGAATCCGACCAAGGCCATCGGCGCGATCAAGCACGCCATGCTACGGCGTTCCGTTTGACAGGCTTTGGGCAGTCACTCGCGGCGAGCGGCCATGCCGATCGGGGCCCCGTGAATCAGGACGAAATCCTTTGGCGCTGCCGGCGCGGCATGCTGGAGCTGGACTGGCTTCTGCAAGGGTTTGCCCGCGAGCACCTACCCCGGCTGGATGCGGAGGATCGGGTGCGGTTCATAAAGCTGCTCGACTACCCGGACGCAACCCTGCTCGACATCCTCCTGGGACGGCAGGCGCCCAGCGATCCCGCGCTGGCCCGCCTCGCAGAAAGGATTCGCCGTGCCGCCGCTGCATATCCCGGTTAAACCTTCCCGGCTAGTGCTCTCGCTGCTCGTCGGATTGCACGCTGCCGCAGTTGCTGGCATCGCGCTCTCCGGTCTCGACGTGCGCTGGAAAGTCGGCCTGCTGGTACTGGTCGCGGCCAGTTTCGTGATCCACATGCGCCGGTACGTCTGGCGACGTGGTGCCTGCGCCGTGGCGGAGATGACCCTCAATCCCAACCGCCAATGGACCCTGCAAATGACCGACGGCCGCCTCACGCGCGCTGAACTGCTGCGCGCGCGGGTATTCCGCTTTCTCGTGATACTCGAATTTCAAACCCGTTACGGACGCTGCAGCGTGCTCGTGCCGCCCGATGCGCTGGACCGCGAGACGCACCGCAGGTTGCGCATTGTGTTGCTGCAGTCGGGTCGTGGGGAGCGCCGTGGCTGATCAAGGCCCTGGGGTGGCTGGTCAGTGGCCGAAGACGGTTCTGGCCGACTCCGATCGGACTTCGCGTAGGCGGTTTAGGGGGGGGCCACCAGCCGCGCGTCGGCCTCGAGAATGCCAGCTTCGGTGACGCGGTCCGTGGCGATTTCGGGTATGGCGAGGTAGCGCATGACGTGTTCTGCGACCCTAAGTGGCTGTTGCGCCCCGGTAACAGTGTGCAATTCGGCAAGCCATAGCGCAGCCTGGATGTTCTGGTCTATCTGCGGCAGGGGCTTCACGGGCGTGCCGTTGTCCGTGGCGGAGACGAGGCCCGCTTGCGGATGGCGGAATTGCCGGTCGATGAAATCTGCGGCGCGCAAGGCCCGTTGCACATAGTCGTCAGCGCCCGTTGCCAGGTACAGGGCAAGCCAGGCGCGCCCCATCGCGAGCGTGTCGGCCAAGTACGGGCCGGCATTGTCCAGTCGGTCGTGCCGAAAGCCGCCGCCCCACAGGGGGCGATTTCGCGCGATCCACGCAGCAGCGGTTTGCGCTTGTTGCAGATAGCGCCGATCCCCGGTAGCTCGATAGAGCTCCGCGAGTCCCTCGATCGCCATGCCGTTCGCCGCCGTGTAGATGTGTTTGTCGATGCGCGGAAGGCCGCGACGCAGCCGTGCCTCGCGCGGGAGCGCGAAATAGTCGTGTGCCTTGATGCCCTGCGTCAGGTCGGCATCCTGGCTGGTGAAAAATGCGCCCTCGGGCGAGGTCAGAAACTCCGTGAGGTACACGGCGATGGAGCGTCCTGCATCGCAGTAGCGCGGCTGGTCGAGCACGACGCAGGCCCTGCTGTAACTCAACAGGAAGGACCATTGCGTCTTCATGACCTTCTCGAAGTGCGGATGGTCCCAGTCGCCGTGGGTCGAGTACTGGTATGCGCCGCCGAACGCAGGATCGATCAGCGCAACTGCTGCGTCCAGCGTCTTGATCAGGCGCTTGCGCTCGGTGGCGTCACCCGCGGCGATCCGGCGCAGGGACCACAGCACACTATCCTGGTCCACGAACTTCATTGCGATATTCAGTCCGCCGAGCCGAGTGTCGAAGGACGCATCATGTCGGCGTACCAACGCCGCGCGCAGCGTGTCCGAAAGCCTCGGTGGGTCCGGGAGGTTCGCCGGGAAGGCGGGTCCGGTGCGTGGTTCGGTGTCGGGGGCGTCGATGACCGTGCGCAGATGCGCGAGCATCGCCTCGGCGTCGAGGTAGCCCGCGCGTTTCGCGATATCGCTGCCGTCCGCGCCGATTACGATGGTCGCGGGCCAACCCCACTCACGGTAGCGCTCGGCGAGATCCGGACGTGCGTCGTGGTCGGCCCGCACGGCGACGAATCGCTCGCGAATCAGTTCGGCAACCCGGGGGTCGCGGTAGGTCTTGGCATCCATCACGTGGCACCAGTGACACCAGACCGCGACCAGATTCAGCAGGACGGGTTTTCGTTCGTCGCGCGCCTGCTTGAAGGCGTCTGTGTTGAACTCCCGCCAGGCGATGGCGTCAATAGAGTGCTCGGCTTGCGCGTCTGCGTTCTCCATCGTGGCGGATGCCGACGTGTGACCGGTCAGTGTCAACGTGGCCAGCAGGGGCCAGATGCGTGCCGTCATCGGATACCTCACGGTCTTCACAGTAGGTCTGCCCTGCAGGAAGTACGCGAGTCACGCCGTCGATGGATCCAATCCCTGCTCCCGATGACGCCCCCCGTTAGTGGCTGTGCACGGACAGCTCTGGCCGGGGACAGCGCGCAGGGTCGTCGCGAGCTAGCGGATCGAAAGCCCAACTGAGCGCAGTGACTGAGGCCTATCACGCCGATAGGGGCGTGAGCGCGTTCCGCGCATCGCAACCATGCGGTCGCGAACAGGCTTTTTGAGGTCACCGGGTTGATCCCGAAATCCGTGACGGCGTACTGAAGTACCGGCGCGCCGTTGACCGAAGTCGCGGCACGTTTGCGGCAGACCTGTTCGGTGCGCATCGTCGATGAGGGACACGTGACCGTATTAGGGCCGGGCAAACGGCGGCAATATAAGCGCGCTCTCCCAGGGTGTGGCGCTTTGATCCGCGCTGGTTTCGTCGGGGGAATTGCGTTGGATGGCAGTGGATGCACCCACGGGATGGGTATCTGAATCACCATTGTTGCGGAGGTTGGCGTGGCGCACGAAAAGCTTGGCGCGCACTACGAAGAAACGCTCAAGTCCTCGTCAAACAGGACCTTCGGTGTGGTATTTGCCGTTGTCTTCGCGCTGGTGGCGGGCCTGCCGCTATTTTCCGGAAAGCCGCCGCATCTGTGGGCCTTCGCGGCGGCAGGCGGGTTTGTGGTTCTGGCCTTCGCCTATCCCGCGGCGCTGGCGCCACTCAATCGGGTCTGGACGAAATTTGGGCTGTTGCTGCATCGGGTGATGAACCCTCTCATTCTCGGCATCATTTTCTTGTTCACGATCGTTCCGATCGGTCTGCTCCTGCGACTGGCCGGAAAGGATCTCCTGAGCCTCAAGTTCGACCGCAAGCTGTCCAGCTACTGGATTGAGCGCCATCCGATTGGTCCGGATCCGAAAAGCCTCAATCGCCAATTCTAGTTTCGCAGAGGTTACGTCATGTCCTTCGTCAAGGAATTGTGGGCGTTCATGATCGAGCGCAAGAAGTTCTGGCTCATCCCGATCGTGGTCGTCTTGCTGCTGGTCGGCGGCTTGATGATCGCCGTGAAAGGTTCCGCGGTGGCGCCGTTCATCTACACGCTGTTCTGAGCCGGTGCGCATCCTTGGTATTTCGGCGTTCTACCACGACAGCGCGGCAGCGCTGGTCGTAGACGGCGACATCGTCGCTGCCGCGCAGGAGGAGCGCTTCACCCGCAAGAAGCACGACTCCGGCTTTCCCAAGCGCGCAATCGAATACTGCCTTGGGGAGGGCGGCGTAACACTGGCCGACGTCGATCATGTTGCGTTCTACGACAAGCCGTTCCTCAAGTTCGAGCGTCTGCTCGAGACTTACCTCGCCTTTGCGCCGCGCGGTTTCAAGTCGTTCAGCATGGCGATCCCCGTGTGGCTACGCGAAAAGCTGTTCCTGAAGGATCTGCTGATCGGCGAATTGCGCAAGTGGGCGCCGGACTACGACTGGGCGAACCGGTTGCTGTTTTCGGAGCATCATCTCTCGCACGCCGCGAGCGCGTTTTTTCCCTCGCCGTTCGAGGAGGCTGTGGTACTCACCCTGGATGGGGTGGGCGAGTGGACGACGACCTCGCTGGCAGTCGGCCGCGGCAACGACCTGAAGATCCACAAGGAAATCCACTTTCCACATTCGCTCGGCCTGCTCTACTCGGCCTTCACGTATTACACCGGGTTCAAAGTCAACTCTGGCGAATACAAGGTGATGGGGCTCGCGCCCTACGGCGAGCCCCGCTTCGTCAAGCTGATCTACGATCATCTCATCGACGTCAAGGACGACGGCTCGTTCCGGCTGAACCTGGATTATTTCGACTACTGCACCGGCCTGCGCATGACCAATCGACGCTTCGACAAGCTCTTCGGTGGGCCGCCGCGCAAGCCAGAGGATGCGCTGACGCAGCGCGAGATGGATTTGGCCGCCTCGATCCAGAAGGTCACCGAGGACGTGGTGCGCAAGCTGGTCCGCTCGGCGGTCGCGCAGACGGGCATCACTAACGTGTGCATGGCCGGAGGCGTCGCGCTGAACTGCGTGGCCAACGGCAAGGTGCTGCGAGACGGCGTGGCGAGGCGCCTGTGGATTCAGCCGACGGCGGGTGATGCCGGTGGCGCACTGGGTGCCGCACTGACGGGCTACCACCTCTACCAGGGTGGCGACCGTAGGGTGGTCGATCCGGGCGACAGCATGAAGGGGTCCTACCTGGGCCCAGCCTTCGCACAGGCGGACATCGAGGTGCGGTTGCGTGCCGCAGGGGCGGATTTCGAGGTGCTCAGTGATGCGGAAATCATCGACGCCTGCGCCTCCGGGCTCGCCGAAGGCAAGGCCCTCGGCTGGTTCCAGGGCCGCATGGAGTTCGGGCCCCGCGCACTCGGTGGCCGATCCATTCTGGGCGACGCGCGCTCGCCGTCGATGCAGTCGGTGCTGAATCTCAAGGTCAAGTATCGCGAATCGTTCCGCCCCTTTGCGCCCTCCGTGTTACGCGAACACGTCGCCGAATGGTTCGAACTGGACGATGACAGCCCCTACATGCTGTTGGTGGCGGATGTCGTCAAGCACCGACGCAAGACAATGACCCCCGAACAGGAACGGCTCTTCGGCATCGAGAAACTCAACGTGCCGCGCTCCGACATCCCCGCTGTGACGCACGTCGACTACTCGGCGCGCATTCAGACCGTACACAGGCACACCAATCCCCGCTATCACGCGCTGATCTCCCGATTCATGGAGCTCACCGGATGCCCGGTGATAGTCAACACGAGCTTCAACGTGCGCGGCGAGCCGATCGTCGGGTCACCGGAGGATGCCTACCGCTGTTTCATGGGCACAGAGATCGAGCTGCTGGTGGTAGGCAACTGCCTGTTGCGCAAGGAGCGGCAGAATCCCGCATTGAAGCAGCGGTACGAAAACCAGTTCGAGCTGGATTGACGCGTGCGGGCGGTGCTCCACGTGCCGTGTCAACCGGGCCGGGCTCGCAGCGCCGACCCTTTGAAACCATGTGGTCGACGGAATGCCTCGCCAATCCCGATATCGTGGGACCCGCGGCGTTACTTGCAACGCCGCATCCGAAACAACGCCTGGGATCGCGGCGATGCGCGACCCAGGGCTTTGGGGGAAGGTAGTCGTCAGGTGATCACTGTTGGGCGATCGCGGCCCGTATAGTGCTCGATGCGCGCGACATCGCCCGCGATACGCGCGAGCGGCGCAAGGATCGTGTGGGCGTCCCGGGCGTAGTCCGTTTCGTTGCGGGTGTAGGCCTCCAGGTAGACACGCAGTGTCGCGCCCTGTGTGCCCGTTCCGGACAATCGGAATACCACCCGGCTGCCATCGGCGAAGCCGATCCGCAGGCCCTGGTGGCTGCTGACCGATTGGTCCACCGGGTCGGTGTAGCTGAAATCGTCGGCGTAGGCGACCGTGAGGCCACCCAGCTGCTCGCCGGGCAGTTCGCCCAGCTTTGCGGTGAGGGCCTCCATCAAGTTGTTGGCGCGATCGGTTTCGATCGACTCGTAGTCGTGCCGCGCGTAGGCATTGCGGCCGAATCGATGCCAGTGGTCGAGCACGATCTGCGCGACCGGAACTTGCTTGACAGCGAGCAGGTTAAGCCAAAACAGCACCGCCCAAAGGCCGTCCTTTTCGCGCACATGGTTCGAACCCGTGCCGAAGCTCTCCTCGCCGCAGAGCGTGATTTTCCCGGCGTCGAGCAGATTGCCGAAAAACTTCCAGCCGGTTGGGGTCTCGTAGCAGTCGATGCCCAGTGCAGCAGCAACCCGGTCGGCGGCCTGGCTGGTGGGCATCGAGCGTGCGACGCCAGCAATGCCGTGGCGGTAACCGGGGACCACGGTGGCATTGGCGGTGAGGATTGCCAGGCTGTCACTGGGGGTGACGAAGCAGCGGTGGCCCAGGATCATGTTGCGATCGCCGTCGCCGTCTGAGGCCGCGCCGAAAACTGGACCATCGTCGGCGTAGAGCAGCTCGACGAGTTCCTTGGCGTGGGCGAGGTTTGGGTCTGGATGGTGGCCACCGAAGTCGGCGATTGGTTCGCCGTGGATGACAGTGCCCTGCGGTGCTTGGAGCATGCCCTCGATGATGTGTTTGCCGTACGGTCCGGTGACTGCATGCATTGCATCGAAGACGATGCGGCGCGAGCCCCTGTCGAGGTAATGGCGGATCAGGTCAAAGTCGAACAGGGACTCCATGAGTGCGGCGTAGTCCGCGACGGCGTCGAGGACGCGAACCTTCATGCCGTGCAATTCGTGCTCGCCGGTATGGTCGATGTCGCAGGGCGCGGCTTCCGCGATGCGGTAGCTCTCGATGCGTTTGGATTCTGCAAAAACCGCTTCTGTGACCTTTTCGGGAGCAGGGCCGCCGTTCGCCGTATTGAATTTGATGCCGAAGTCGGCGTCGGGACCCCCGGGATTGTGGCTTGCGGAGAGGATGATGCCGCCGTCCGCCGCGTATTTGCGGATCAGATGTGAGGCAGCAGGGGTGGACAGGATCCCGCCACGCGCGACGAGCAGCTCCCCGATGCCGTTGGCGGCAGCCATCCGGATGATGATTTGGATCGCCTCGCGGTTGTAGTAACGGCCGTCACCACCCAGCACCAAGCGCGCGCCGTGCAACCGCGGCATGCAGTTGAAAACCGACTGGACGAAGTTTTCGAGGTAGTGGGGCTGCTGAAACGTTTTGACGGACTTGCGCAAACCCGATGTGCCAGGCTTCTGGTCGGCGAAGGGCTTGGTCGGAATCAGCCGGAAGGGGCTATCTGTCATGGGCGTGGGCTCTCACTGTAGAGTGTTTTCGCTGTGATATGCTCATCCGCATGCGCTGGCCTGACACCAGTTACACCTGTGAGCACCCGAAGCCTCGGAGCTTTGCTGCCCTGATGGAGCTCTATGAGCACAACTACATGCGGTTGAAATGTCTGTGTCCCGAGCTGAAGCGGCTCAAGGGGCATGTCGTATCACGGGTGGACGGAGCGCATGACCTCCACCTCACGGTGCTCGAGCAGGTCAAGCACACGACGACCCTGATTCTAACCTACGAAATGCAAGACGGAGAGCGGCGCCCGGATGTGACTGTGCGGGTCTACCACGACGCGCTTGCCGCCGAGGTGTTGAGCCATCGCTGTCGACTCGACACGGTTCGCCTTTTGCGGGTGCAGGATCAGCCAGTGGAGAGCGCCCTGCAGTGCCGGTGGCGGGTCAACCGTTTTCTCTACAAGTGGCTGAACTACGTCCATCGGCAAGGGCACGGCTTCCCGCTCGAACGATCCGCAAGGCTTGCGTCAGTCCTTGATGGCGATCAAGAACTTTTTGAAATTTTTCCCTAGTTTTTTCAATGGCTTTCTAAGGTGCCTCTATAAATCAATGAGTTATAGATGATTTGATATTTGACTAAAACAGTTGGGTATTATATAAAGTACCCAACCAAAACGGTCGGTATTTACGTTTGGTGAGCGGTTAAACGTCTTTTGAGGTATCGACTATGAAGCTCTCTACCAAAGGCCGCTACGCGGTCACGGCGATGATGGATCTGGCCTTGCACGACGTCGAAGGACCGGTGACGCTGGCGGACATCTCGCAAACTCAGGGCATCTCCTTGTCCTATCTGGAGCAGCTATTCGCCAAGTTGCGTAAGAACAAGCTGGTCGAAGGGGTGCGTGGTCCGGGCGGCGGCTATCGGCTGGCTCGGATGCCCCACAAGATCTCGGTGGCAGAAATCATCACAGCGGTCGATGAGGACGTTGAGGATGAAGGCACGATCAACGCCGATCGCTGCAAGAGCCACGAGTTGTGGGAGGACCTCAGCAAACGACTGTACTCGTTCTTGGATGGCATCACGCTCGATCAGTTCGTGCAACGGCAGGGTATTCGTGAGATCGCGATGCGTCAGGATGAGGAGACGCGGCGTAAGAACTTCGTCTTCCCGCGCCCGGTATCCATCTGACAGCAACTCGCGCCGACGCCCGGGGGCGTCGGCGCGCTCCTCGGTTTGGAGCAAGTCGCCCTGCCGACACAGACCAGTGCTCCATGGTTCTGTTGTTGGGCTTAGGTCGATCGACGGTTTGGTTCGTTGCGTGAATCAGGCTCCCATGCGGCGCCGCTGCCCGGCCGACCTTACTCTTTACATCGCGTCCGTGAGCGTATGAAATACATCACACTCCGGACAGTTTGAACCGCGGCATCGAACGGGGATAGAGGCCGTGAGCTCACCAAGAGGTATGGATGAAAGCCAAACTCATGAGAACGATCACCTCTATTCTCCCCGTGGCTGAAAATCGGCGTGGGGCCTGCAACAATTGCGGGGCCTGCTGCAAATTGCCTAATCCTTGCCTTTTTCTGCGCTACCGCGAAACCGGAGAGAGTTACTGCGGAATCTACAAATTGCGGCCGCTCAACTGTCGCAAGTACCCGCGTACGGCTCGCGAGCTCATCACCGCGGATACCTGCGGGTTCTGGTTTGAGGAAGATGCGAAAGAGACTGCCACGGCAGCCGAGGACACCTCGCTGGCTTGAACCGCCCTGGCGGCGTGCGCTTTAGGGGGCACGTCGATTGACGCCTCGGATACATGGACTTTCTCGCGAAGGGTCATCGCTCGAGCGGAGTGCGCGGGAGGGGGCGACCATTGTGATGTCGATCTTCAAAAGAAATGGCCCTCGGCTCAGCTACCCCGACCGAGCCTTTGGGTCGCCGTCTATTGGCAACCGTATTGTTTGTGTTCCGAGGAACAGGCCATGCACGTCACCCTTGTCTACGTCCATGTCAAGCCGGAGCACGTCGCTGCGTTCATCAGTGCGACCCGCAAGAACCATGAAGGCGCGCTCACCGAGCCGGGCTGTCTTCGCTTCGATGTGTTGCAGTCTCCAGATGACCCCACCCGATTCCTGTTGTACGAGGCCTATCGAGATGCTGCCGGCGCTGCGGCACACAAACAGACGGCGCATTACCTCGAGTGGCGAGACACGGTCCAGTCGTGGATGGCCGAACCTCGTAAGGGCGTGAATTACAACGGGTTGCTCCCGTAGGGAGGCCGCGAGGTGCTTGCCTTGAGCGTCGTTCAGCCCTTCACCGTGGCGCGCCTGCCGCGTATCGAGTTCGGGGCGGGTGTGCTGCAGCGCGTACCGTCCATCGTCGCTCAGTACGGTAAACGGGTCCTGGTGGTAACTGGGGCCAAGTCGTGGGTGAGCGGGCCTGGATGGATATGGTTGCAGGATGAGTTCCGCAAGGCGGGTATAGCGTTCGAGAACGTGCGGGTTCATGGTGAGCCCTCGCCCGGGTTCGTGGACGAGGTCGTGGCGGCGCACGCCGATGGGTCTTTCGATGTCGTGCTGGGTGTGGGTGGCGGCAGTGCGTTGGATGCGGCCAAGGCCATTGCGGGGCTGCTGCGCGTGCGCCGCAGCGTCATGGACTACCTCGAAGGCGTGGGTCCAGAGTTGCCCTATGCGGGCCCGGCCGTGCCGTTCGTCGCGGTACCGACCACTGCGGGCACGGGGAGTGAGGCGACAAAGAATGCCGTGCTGAGCGTGCAGGGGCGCAATGGGTTCAAGAAATCGTTTCGCGACGACAAGCTCGTCGCGGAATACGCCATCGTCGATCCGGACCTGCTCGCGACCTGTCCACCGGAGGTCATCGCGGCCAACGGTATGGATGCGCTGACCCAGCTCCTCGAGTCCTACGTCTCGCTGCGTGCGAATGCGTTCACGGATGCGCTCGCGGAAAGTGGGTTGCGTGCCGCCCGCGACGGGCTCGTACCGATGTTCGAAAGTGCCGGAGCCGACGGCGCCGCGCGTGAGCGCATGGCTTATGCCTCGCTGCTGTCGGGCATCACACTGGCGCAGGTCGGCCTGGGTTCGGTGCATGGCCTCGCCTCGCCACTGGGGGCTTTCTACCCGATCCCGCACGGTGTGGTGTGCGGAACGCTCGTCGCCGCAGCCACTGAGGTCAATATCGACGCGTTGCGGGCGCGTGACCCCCAAGGCCCAGCGTTACGCAAATATGTGCGGCTAGCCGAAATCCTGACGGGTCAGGCGATCGACGATCCAGCGGTTGCGTGGTCACACCTGATCGAAACACTGCGCGATTGGACCGAGCGGCTGCGTCTACCCCGCCTTGCCCGATACGGTCTCAATGTTGCGGAGCTCGACCACGTCGTCGCCAATTCGCGCGGCAGTAGCATGAAAACCAATCCCATCCTGCTCACCGATACGGAAATCCGGCGCATCCTCGAAATGCGGCTCTGACCCGAGCGCAGGCGGGTCACCGGCCATCGCACCCCGATTGATACCGTTGTCGCAAAATGCCTGTGGCGCTGCGTGCGGCATGTCGCCAGATGGACCCTTGTCCAACCGGACGAGTGACGACCCGGCTGGTCATCTTAACCTGGTCGTCCCACCTACTCGTCACCCCCCAGATGCCAAAGTCTCGGCAGACTTCGGGTCGCCTGGGGGGGCAGTGCGCCCAGAGGTAGCGACAGAAACGCGAGACAATAGGCGCTTCTGCCCGACGAAAGGTGCTAAATTTCAGACTGAGCGAAGTAGTTCGGATAGGTTTGGTCTGATGAACGAGATGCGGCTTCGTGTCATCTGCCCCGGATGTGGTGCTGAATTGCCGTCTTACAGCCGGCTTCGTCGCCTGGCGTGGCAGCGCTGGCTGTTTCCCCGCAGCCGCCGTTATCGTTGCGAGGGGTGTGGCCGGGTGACCTTGATTCGCGACTTTCCGCGCTATATCGAGAAACAGGTGGCGGAATTACGCGTGCGCAAGACCCGCTCCATCAAGCCCGTCACGGGCTGAAGGCAGGTGCCGTTCATGTGGACTCGCTGGGGACTGTGAATCTCGGCTAACGCAGTTCGGTCAGCGCGACTGGGGGCGATGTGTGCTTCGCGCTGACCGGTTCGCCGGACCTCGGAAGGGCGCACGGTGTATTTGGGACTGCCCGTCGCTGAATTGCTTTCCCAGTTGTTCCCCAAGCAGCCTGCCCGCTTGCAAATTGCCGCACGGGGTGCACTGACGGCGGTTGAGGCGTGCGGAGACAACGCAGAGCAAATGCTGCGCGGGCGGCTTGCTGCGTTGCGTGCTGCGCGCCTGGTGTCTTCCCAAGCCATGAATGTGAGCGTCGTAGCTGATCCGTTGTGAGGCTTGTGCACAGTCTCATACCCGCAGGCGAGGGCGCTTGCACGCTCAGGCAGGACCTGGCGCAGTCGGCTGACCGCAAAGGGTCAATGATTCTCTGAATCGGGGCTTTGCGCCTCGCCCGAGTGTGCCTCGCTGCGTTCCGCGGCGGTGTGCGCGGGGATCTAGGTTACATCGCGCGCGCCGCGCACGAACTCGGGGATAAGTTCTGCGCGGCGCCAGCCGTGCTTTTGCAGTAGCCCCTGGGAGCTGAGCCGGCTGAGGGCGCGGGACACTGTCTCCACAGCAAGATTCGTGATGTCAGCGATGTCCCGCAGTTCGGGCAGCAGGACGCGCGGTGGTCTGTAGCCTTTGGGGTCCTCGTGTGCAAGCAGCAAAAGGAGCCGTTTGACGCGGTCGATGGCCTGGCCGCAGCGCAGGGCGACGACCTCCGCAGCGCGCCGCTCGCTCGAGGTCAGGGCGAGTAGTAGCGTCTCGCCGCCGGGTTGAGTGCCGGGCTCGAGCCAGGGTTCGATGGTGCAATCGGAGAGGGCGCGTGCCGTGAAGGTGTACCGCCCGAACAACAAAGTCTCGGCGCCGATGACATCGCCCCTCAACGCCAAGCTCGCAAACCCGGAGTCACTCCCGTTGGCGCGATCGAGCCTGACGGACCCGCTGACGACGCGCCAAGGTGAGCCGGGGGCGCCGGCTTCGAATAGCGTTTCCCCGATGCGAAAAGCTCTCGAAGCGGTTTGCGTCAGTGTATCCTCGGTGCGCATGGCGTTGGGTTCGCAGCTCATGGTGGGATCCTCACTCGACCAGGCTGTACCATGCTATCTCGGGCAGCCCGGGCAGGGCATGTGACAAATCGTCGCGAGCGCCAGCGCGCTAGGGTGGGCGCAGCGTGCACGACGCCAACGCTGTCCACCTCGCGTGTGGAAATGGCAACGCAATCGGGACCGCTTTAGAAGATGCACGGACCGGGCGAGCGTCTGGGGCAAGGCGCCGGGTCTTCAGCGATGAGGGCAGTCTGAGGTTGGCCGGTGAGGCGCGAGCACGGCACGGCGCCGAGTTGAGTGGTCACGCGCGATAGGTCCTGCTCGACGAGCCGCTTGGGGATAGTGTGAGGCGCGCCATCGTTGCGATCTCCAGTCCGAACTGCCCGCTGGCGATGTGTGCCGCCGACCGCATCCGCAGGTCTTGCTGGTGGCGGCTTCTGAATCCGCGCAGTGCGCGTTTTCGCCGTCCCTGGCGCGGTGACGTCGCCTTCGCCAGGGACCTCGGCAGACTCATGCGCGGGCACCGCGCTGTTTCGCGTGGCACGGTCGTGGCGGATTCACGAATGCGGTAGTACACAGCGGGCAGCTGGCGCCTCCGCGTGAGGGCATTCACTTCAGGCGTGCAGAAGGGAGGTGGCGGTCGCGATCCGCGTGAACGACGGGTGCCACCTACCATCAAGCGGGCGTGTGGCCCGAGTGTGAGACGCAGCAGTGCACCTCGAGAAACCGCTCGATGAATTGACGCGACTGCGCGCTTGAAAATCGCGCGATGTCCTTGCCGTTGCGGAACAAGATGACGGTTGGGAACCCGCGTACTTGGAAACGCCCGGCGAGCTTCATGTTGGCACCCTCGTCCACTTCCAGCTTGGCGAGGAGCACGCGGCCCTGTTGGCGCTCTATGACGTCTTTCAGCACCGGCGCGATGACACGGCAAGGGGCGCACCAGTCGGCCCAAAAGTCCACGAGTACCGGGGTGTGATGGGAGGCCGCGATCACTTTTTCCTCGAAATCTTCAAGTTGAACGTCGTAGATCCATTCGGGATTATGGTGCATGCGAGTCTCGGCCAGTTTTCCGACGACGTCGATCATAACGACCGAGCCCCGTGATTTCGAGCATCCACGCCGACGGGCAGGGGGATCGAGGGCCTGCCGTGGCGGTCAGTGGCGCAACGTTGATTGCCTTTGTGCGGGTCGACTCCGTAAAATCGGAAAGCTATACATGCACCGCAAACGCCTCGTGTCGGGCCAGTGCAGCATCAAAGGTCCCCGATGTCGATCGAACTCATCCCGCCCCGACTTGGCCCCGTCACGCGTTGTGGTGGCCTGGTCGCCGGGTGCCCTTGCCGCCAAGCCGTCGGAGGGGGTTTTTGTGGTCCCGGTACTGGCCGTGGTCTTTGTCGTTGTGGTCGCTGGCTCGGGTAACTTCCTTTCAGAATTCGATGCGGTGCGCGCGCCGGGACCTTGCTCGTGAGTGAATCGACTCGAACCAATCTGCTCGATCTGAGCCTCGCCGAACTGCGGGCGTTCATGGCCTCGCTCGGTGAGCGTCCGTTCCGCGCCCAACAGGTCTACAAATGGGTGCATCAGCAGGGCGAAGCAGACTTCCAGGCGATGACGGACATCAGCAAGGCCCTACGCAACCGGCTCGCCGGGTCGGCTGAGGTGCGCACACCCGAGATCGTGCTGGAACAGCCCTCCGCGGATGGAACATACAAATGGCTGTTGAGGCTCGCCGACGGGCAGTGCATCGAGACCGTCTACATCCCGGAGGAGTCGCGCGGTACGCTGTGTGTCTCCTCGCAGGTTGGCTGCGCCCTGGACTGCACCTTCTGCGCCACGGCGCGGCAGGGGTTCAATCGCAACCTCACGCTGGCCGAGATCATCGGACAGTTGTGGATCGCACGGCGGACGCTCGCCCAGCGCGTCGACCGTGAACGCGTCGTGACCAATGTTGTTCTGATGGGTATGGGTGAACCGCTGCTCAACTTCGATACCGTGGTCAAGGCCCTGCACATCATGCTGGATGACAATGCCTATGGGTTGAGCAAGCGACGGGTCACGCTCAGCACCTCGGGAGTCGTGCCCGCGCTCGACCGGCTGAGCCAGCAGGTGGATGTAGCGCTCGCGGTGTCTCTGCATGCGCCGAATGATGAGTTGCGCGATCACCTGGTGCCCCTCAACCGCAAGTATCCGCTCGCGGAGTTGATGGCGGCGTGCCGTCGCTTCCTTGCCAGCAAGCGTCAGCGCGACCGCATCACCTTCGAATATGTGATGCTCAAGGGCATCAATGACCAGCCCGAGCACGCGCGACAGCTGGTCCGGTTGCTGCAGGGCGTGCCATCGAAGATCAACCTGATTCCGTTCAACCCGTTTTTTGGAACGCGCTACGAGCGGTCGGATGCTGCAGCGATCGACCGGTTCCGCGATATCCTCATGGCGCACGGCATGAATACGATCACGCGCAAGACGCGCGGCGACGACATCGACGCTGCTTGCGGCCAGCTTGCTGGCCGCGTCAGTGACCGCAGCCGTCGCAGCCTGCATTTCAGCCGGTTGGAGCGAGGACTGTGATCTACCGCATGAAAAAAACTTTTCTGTTGGGTGTCCTGCTGTCGTTGGTGTCGGGCTGTGCCCTGCTGAGCACGCCGCCGCGTAATCCCCAGGCCGCTACCATCAACGTGAAGCTCGGGCTGACCTATCTTCAGCAGGGCAACGTCAATCTCGCCAAGGCCAAGCTCAACCGGGCGCTGGAGGAGGGGCCGGAATCTTCGATGGTCAACTGGGCCAACGCGCTGCTCGAAGAGCGGCTCGGCAATCTGGAGGGTGCCGATGCCTTCTACGCCAAGGCCATCCGCCTCGACCCCAAGGACTCCGAGGCGCGCAACAACTACGGCGCGTTCCTCTGTCGCAGGGGCAAGGTGGAGGCAGCACTGGCGGAGTTTGACGCCGCGGTGCGCAATCCGCTGTACGAAACCGCCGAGTACGCGTACTTCAACGCCGGCATGTGTGCCGTCCAGCATGGGCTGCCCGCGCAGGCGGAGGACTACTTCAAGAAAGCGCTGGAGCGTAATCGCAACTACGCCTCCGCGCTCTACCAGATGGCCCTGCTGACCTACAAGCAGGAGCGCTTTCTGCCGTCGCGGGCCTATCGGCAGCGTCTCGAGCAGGCGCTCGAGACGGAAGATCCCAAGGCGCTCTGGCTGTGCGTGATGACGGAGCGGGCGCTCGGCGACTACAACGAGGCCAGTCGTTGCGAGCAGCGCCTGAAGTCCGGTTTCCCGCAGTCCGAAGAAGCGGCGTCACTCACGCCATGAACCTGGCTTCGTCCTGGCCGTCGAAGAGCGTGTCTGTGGCTGCACGGCGCAGCGGCCGGCGCAACGGCCCACTGCGGGAGCAGTGCTGAGCGGCTACGAGGCGAAACGAAGGGGTACGATGACCGAACAGCCCACCGAATCACCAATCACCAGACCGGCTGCGGGAGGCGTCGGGGCGCAGCTGCGAGCGGCGCGCCTCAAGCAAGGCCGCACGATCGAGGACGTGGCGAGCGAACTGCACATGCACGTCAAGCAGATCGATGCGCTCGAGGCGGAGCGTTTCGACCAGTTTCCGAGTGTTGCCTTCGTCAAGGGCTACGTTCGCAGCTACGCCCGCGTGTTGGGCATGGAGCCGGAGCCGCTCGTGGAGGCGGTCGACCGGGCTGGCATCGACGAGCCCCAGTGGACGACGCATGCCCCGCTCGAGTCGGCGCGCCCGAACCGCTGGCTGGTCGGCGCAGGCACGGTCGTCGTCGTCGCGCTGGTGGCGGGTCTTTCACTGACCTGGCTGATCGGCAGTGGCGCATGGGATCAGCTGCGACGTCACGACGAGGCCGAGGCCGGTTCGAAGACGGAACGGGCCGCGATGAGCGCGGGCATCCCGCTCGCGCCGCGTTCGACGACCGAGGGCAACGGTGGATCGAGCGGTTCGGCATCCCCGGCGACCGAGCCCACGTCGCAGGTGGCACCACAGCCGGCGGCCCTCGCCGATTCAGTCAACCCCGGCGCGCATCCGGCTGGCGCGTCCGCATCCCAGACTCCGGTGATGGCATCACGCGAGGCCGCCGCCGGTGATGCGCGAGCCAACGGTGCGGGCGGCGCGCAAGCGCCCGGCACGGCGCCTCCCGCTGGCGACGCCGCGGCACCGCAAGGCACGGACCGCGTGCGCATCACCCTGACGGAGGACTGCTGGGTGGAGATTTATGACTCTGCGCGCAACAAAGTAATGTACGGCCTCTACAGAGCCGGTGAAACCAAGGAAGCCACGGGGACAGCGCCGTTCCAGGTCTTCCTCGGTTTTGCGCCGGGCGTGAAGCTCGACTACAACGGCAAGCCTTTCGACGTCGCGCAGTACACGAAATCCAGCCAGACCGCGCGTTTCGCGCTGGTCAACGAATAGCGATCTAGCAGCAAGGACCCTACCCATCGTGTTGGAACCACTCCAATCCATCCGCGGCATGCACGATGTCCTGCCGGAAGTCTCCGGCGGCTGGCAGCGTCTGGAGGCCGAGGCGCGCGCCTTGTTCGGCGCCTACGCCTACCGCGAGATCCGCATGCCGTTGGTTGAACGCACTGAGCTGTTCAAGCGGTCGATCGGCGAGGTCACCGATATCGTCGAGAAGGAGATGTACACCTTCGTAGACCGCAACGGCGACAGCCTCTCGCTGCGCCCGGAGGGGACCGCTGGCTGCGTGCGTGCGTGCATCCAGCACGGCCTGCTGTACAACCAGCAGCAGCGGTTGTGGTATCAGGGGCCGATGTTTCGTCACGAACGCCCGCAAAAGGGCCGCTATCGGCAGTTTCACCAGATCGGTGCTGAGGCTTTCGGTGTCAGCGGCCCAGAAATCGAGGCCGAGCTGATCGCGCTGACCGCGCGGCTCTGGCGGCGCCTTGGGGTGACCGACGCCCGGCTCGAGCTCAACTCGCTGGGCAGCGCGCAGTCGCGGCAGCATTATCGTCAGGTCCTCGTCGATTACTTCTCCGGGCACATCGACCGCCTCGACGAGGACAGCCGCCGGCGCCTGCACAGCAATCCGCTGCGCATCCTCGACAGCAAGAACCCCGAGATGCGCGACCTCATCGACGCTGCGCCCCCGCTGCACGAATTCCTGGATGAAGAATCCCGGGCGCACTTCCAGACGCTGCGCGATATGCTCGATGCGCTGGGTATTGCTTACGTGGTCAATCCGCGCCTGGTACGCGGGCTCGACTATTACAACCGCACGGTTTTCGAGTGGATCACGGAGCGCTTGGGCGCTCAGGGCACCATCTGCGCGGGCGGGCGCTACGACGGGTTGGTCGAGCAGCTGGACGGCAAGGCCACGCCCGCTGCTGGTTTTGCGCTGGGTGTCGAGCGGCTGCTGGAGCTGCTCGACGCCCAGGGTCGCCCGCTCGCGAGCGAGCCGCCGCACGCGTATTTCGTCCTCGCGGGCGAGGCGGCGCGTCTGGCGGGGCTCAGACTCTCCGAGACGCTGCGTGACGCGCTCCCCTGGCTGCGCTTGCAGATGAACGCCGAGGGTGGCAGCTTCAAGGCGCAGATCAAGCGCGCCGACCGCAGCGGCGCGCGTCTGGCGCTGATCCTCGGCGATGACGAGATCGCCGCCGGTACGGTCGCGCTGAAGCACCTGCGCGACGAATCCGCCGCCCAGGAGCAGCTCGCCGTGGATGACGTCAAATCTCGGCTCGCCGCACTGTTGGCGGCTCCAGACCAATAGCGAGGGACTTTTCGCAATGAGTGTGTATTCGACCGACGAAGAACAGGCCGAGGTACTGCGCAAGTGGTGGCAGGAGAACGGCAACTACCTGATCGCCGGTATCGTGATCGGCCTGGGCATCCTGATCGGCTGGAACCAGTGGAAGCAGTATCAGGACCGTCAGGGTCAGGCAGCCTCCAACCACTACCAGCAGATGCAACAGGCGGTCACCGCCCGCGACTACGCGCGTGCTACCGACCTGGAAGCCAAGCTGCGCAGCGAATATGGGCGCACACCCTACGTAACGCTCGGCGCACTGTTGCTGGCCAAGGCGCAGGTCGACCAAGGGCAGCTCGAGGCGGCTGCGCAAACACTGCGTGCCGCCGTGCGGGATGCAGCGACCGAGGAACTCCGCGAACTCGCCAATCTGCGCCTGAGTCAGGTGTTGGTGGCCAGCGGCCAGGCCGAGGAGGCACTCCGCTTACTCGATGCAAAGTGGCCGGAGCCGTACCTCGCGCTGGTCGAGGAGAACCGCGGGGATGCCCTGCGAGCGCTGGGTCGGATCGACGAGGCGCGCAAGGCCTACGACCGGGCGCTGCTTGCGTCGCGAGGCGACGTGGAGTACCTGCGGTTGAAGCGCGAGGATCTAGGTACCGGGGAGGCTGGCAAACCATGACGAAGCAATCCCGAGCAAACCGAGGCGTTGCAGCGCGCGCGTGGATGTCGGCTGCGCTTGCGCTACTGGTCGTTGCCTGTGCCAGCAATGACAACGTCAACCCGCCGACCCAGCTGGCGGACATTCAGGAGACCCTGCGGGTCGCCAATGTTTGGTCGCGCGACACCGGCAGCGGCGCGGGCAAGTTCTACCTACGCCTGCAACCCTTGGTCATGGGGCAGCAGGCTTACGTGGCCGGCAGTGATGGCGTGGTCAGTGCGTACAGCCTGGACAAGGGCACGCCGGGCTGGCGTGTGGATACGCGCCAGAAGATCACTGCGGGTGTTGGCGGTGGGGCAGGTCTGGTGGCTGTGGGCACGAGCGAAGGGCAGGTGATCGCCCTATCCAGCGACTCGGGCAGGGAACTTTGGCGGCGCGCGCTGTCGGCTTCAGTCACTGCGATCGCCCCTGTCGCCCAGGGCATACTCGTCGTGCGCAGCGGCGATGGCTACGTGGTTGGTCTGAATGCGCAGACCGGCGAGGTGGTGTGGCGCTTCAGCCGCCAGGTTCCGGCGCTGAGCCTGCGCACGCAGAGCGTGCCGATCGTCGAGCGCGGCGTGGCGTTCGTCGGTATGGACGACGGGCGGCTCGCCATGCTCTCACTGACCGACGGCTCGGTCGTCTGGGAGCGGAGCGTTGCGCTGGCGCGTGGCCGCAGCGAGCTGGAACGCATGGTCGACATCGATGGCCGCTTCGTGCTCGACGGCAACACGCTGTACGTGGCCACCTATCAGGGCCGGATCGCCGCCGTGGACGCTGTCAACGGGCAGATTCTCTGGGCCCAGGACGCCTCCAGCGTCTTCGGACTCAGCGTGGACCCCGACTTCGTGCATTACACCGATGAAAACAGTGTGATTTGGGCGCTCGATCGCCGCACCGGTGCGACGGTCTGGAAACAGGATGCGCTGAAGTTCCGCCGGGTGGGTGTGCCCGCGGTCATCGGCAATGTCGTCGTCGTGGGGGATTACGAGGGCTACCTGCACTGGCTCGATCGCGCTTCCGGCCGATTCGTTGCCCGTAGCCGCGCGGACAAGGACGGCGTGATGTCCGACCCGCTGCCCGTCGGCTCCGCAGAGGTGTTGGTGTTGGGGCGCGGCGGGGAGCTCTCGCTCTGGCAGTCCGCTGGTGCGCGCAAGTAGCGTCACAGCCGAAGGCAAGTGTCGATGCGTACCATAGTGGCCCTGGTCGGGCGCCCCAACGTGGGCAAGTCGACGCTGTTCAACCAGCTCACCCGCACCCGCGATGCGCTGGTGGCGGACTTCGCCGGTCTCACGCGCGACCGTCAGTACGGTCTCGGCAGGCTCGGTGGGGACTACCTGGTGATCGACACCGGGGGGCTTGGCGAGGCGGAGAACCAGCTCGACCGCCTCGTGGCACAGCAGACGGAGCAGGGCATCGCCGAGGCGGACCGCATCATCTGGCTGGTCGATGGCCGCGCCGGTCTGACGGCGGCCGATCTTGCCATCGCGCAGGGGCTGCGCCAGTCGGGCAAGCCGGTGTTCCTCGCGGTAAACAAAACCGACGGGATCGACTCGGAGCAGGCGCAAAGCGAGTTTCATGGGTTGGGCTTCGCCGGGCCGTTTCCCATCGCGGCCGTGCATGGCCGTGGGCTCGCGGCGCTGATGGAGGCCGTACTCGCCGGCATTGCGCAGGACGCAACGGAGGCGGGTGCCACGCAGACCACCGAAGCCCCGGCTGGTGCCATTCGCGTCGCCTTCGTCGGCCGTCCCAACGTCGGTAAATCCACCCTCGTCAACCGCATCCTCGGCGAGCCGCGCGTGGTCGTCAGCGACGTGCCGGGCACGACGCGCGACAGCATCGCGGTGCCCTTCGAGCGCGACGGCCAGCACTACGTCTTGATCGACACGGCGGGCGTGCGGCGGCGGTCGCGCGTCGAGGAGACCGTCGAGAAGTTCAGCGTCGTCAAGACGCTGGCGGCTGTAGAAAAGGCCGATGTCGTCGTCCATGTGCTCGATGCCCGGGAAGGGGTGACGGACCAGGACGTGCACCTGATTGGGCTGTCGTTGGAGACGGGACGGGCGATCGTAGTTGCCGTCAACAAGTGGGACGGTCTGAGTGCGGATGACCGAGAACGTGTGCTCAAGGAATACGAGCTCAAGCTGCCGTTTCTGGACTTCGCCGAGCGTTACCTGATTTCAGCGCTGCACGGTTCTGGCGTCGGCCTGCTGTTCGCCGCCGTGCAGCGCGCCTTCCGATCAATGCAGCTGAAGGCGTCGACCGCGCAGTTGACCAGCCTCCTGGAGCGTGCCCTCGCCACACACCAGCCGCCGCTCGTGAGGGGAAGGCGCATCAAGTTGCGCTACGCGCATCAGGGCGGGCGGCATCCACCCCTGATCGTGATCCACGGCAACCAGACGGAGCGGTTGCCTGATGCGTACAAGCGTTACCTGAACAACGCGTTCCGGCAGGCCTTGCAATTGGTGGGAACGCCGCTGCGGCTCGAATTTCGCACAGGTGACAATCCCTACGCTGGCAAGCGCAGTGAGCTCACGCCACGGCAGCAACACAAGCGGCGGCGGCTCGTCGAGCATCAGCGGCGGCGCGGATGAGTGTTGCTGGCGGCGGCCACTTTGCGCGCAGGCTCGATCGTGTGCAGCCGTTTCACGTGATGCGGCTGCTCGCGGAGGCCCGCGCGCTGGAGGCGCAGGGTCGCGACATCGTGCACATGGAGGTGGGCGAGCCGGATTTCCCCTGCCCGCCACCGATCATTGAGGCGGGGGCGCGCGCGGTGCAGGCGTTGGAGACGAAATACACCCCAGCGCTGGGGCTGCCTGCGCTGCGCGAGGCGATCGCTCGCTACTATGCCGACCGCTACGGCGTCGATGTCGATCCACTGCGGATCGTGGTCACGCCCGGCGCATCGGGGGCCCTTCAGTTGCTGGCCGCCCTGCTGACTGATCCGGGTGATGAGTGGCTGATGGCCGATCCCGGCTACCCGTGCAACCGCAACTTCGTGCTGTTGCAGGGCGGCGAGCCGTGCGGGTTGCAGACGGGGCCCGAGCACGGCTTTCAGCTCGCGGCCGACGCGGTCCGGCAGGCCTGGACGGCCGGCAAGACGCGCGTCGTGCTTGCCACGACCCCGGCGAATCCGACCGGTACAGTGCTCGGCCTTGACGCACTCGCAGCGATTCGCGAGGTCGTGCGCGCGCAAGGCGGCCATCTGGTGGTCGACGAGATCTACCAGGGCCTTACCTATGATGTGCCGGACGCCACCGCGCTCGCGTTGGGTGAGGATGTGTTCGTCATCAACAGCTTCTCCAAGTACTTCGGCATGACGGGCTGGCGCGTCGGCTGGATCGTCGCACCGCGCGAGGCCATTGCAGATCTCGACAAGCTAGCCCAGAACCTGTTCCTCGCCGCACCGACACCCTCGCAGCATGCAGCGTTGGCGGCATTTGCACCTGCGACCCGCGAAATCCTCGAGGCGCGCCGCCTTGAGTTTCGCGCCCGGCGGGACTTCCTCGTTGCTGCGTTGCGTGATGTGGGTCTCGAAGTGCCTTGCCCGCCGCAAGGTGCGTTCTATATTTATTCCGATGTCGGCAGTATGGGCTGGGACAGCGACACCCTTGCGGCGGAGCTACTTCACGAAGCGGGTGTCGCGGCGACGCCGGGCCGGGACTTCGGTCACTACGCCCCGCAGCGTTACATGCGATTCGCCTATACGACAGCCACGGCCCGCCTGGAAGAAGGTGTCGCGCGTATGCGCAAGGTCTTGGGCGTATGAGTCAGGACTACGGGGTTTTAGAGAGATAAAGGATGATTTGGAACACGGGGCCGAGTGGGAAACCATCCTGCGCTTAGCTCGGTGCTGAGCGGATCATCAACACCGCGTGACTCGCTACGGCGCCTGTCGTCGCTCACGCAATGACAAGAGAGCCAAGTACCGAATATGCCGCTCACCACGCCCCCGGCGAAGCCCAAGGTGGACTCTGGTGCGCCGCGCGAGGCGTTTTCCTCGTGCCGCGTCGAAGATCTCTGCGTGCTCCTTGTCGACGAGGATGGTGACCTTCGGGAGTACTGGGTCGCCCAATTGGGTCGGTCTTTCCGCCGCGTGCATGCCGTGGGCTCCGCACGCGCGGCGCTGGAACACGTCCACCGCGATGTGCCGGATGTCGTGCTGGCTAATGTCCAGCTGGGGCATGCCAGCGGCTTTCACCTCTGCGCCGAACTGAGGGCGCACCGCAAGGTGCAGCACGCCGTGGTCATCCTGTACAAGGCGGGTTACATCAACGCCGGCGACCGCCAGCAGGCCGATCAGGTCCAGGCCGACCTATTGCTCCCTCGCAACACCTCCATCGCGGAGTTGATCCACTCGATCCAGGAGGCTTACGCGGAGCGTCGCGCAGACCACTTGCTCGCCTCAGAGGGGCTTACGCTGATTGACGATTCCCCTGGCGACGATACGCAGGAGGAACTGGTCCGACGCAAGCTGCTGGAACGTATGCGCCAGCTGCACAAGGAGCGGGACACCTTCCGGCGTGCCCTGAACCGGTATCGAGACTTTGCGCAGGTGTCTGCCGATTTCTTCTGGGAGACGGATACGCATGACCGACTGCGTTTCATCGCGGCGGCGCCCGGCAATCCGCTCGGCCTACCACCGGAGCTCACGCAAATACAGACGCTTCGCGAGTTCATGCGCGATCACGTCTGCGATGAAGAGCTCGAAAATCTGCACCAAGCGCTGGGGCGGCAGCAGGCGCTGGAGCTGATCCTGCGCCTGCGCCGAGACTCGGAGCGGATCGTGCGTCTCGTCGCGCAGCCCTTCCACTCGCGCGAAGGGCAGTTCATGGGCTATCGCGGCAGCCTGGCGGATATCACCGAGTTTCAGCTGCGTTCCGAACAACTGCAGTTCGAGGCGCATCATGACGTGTTGACGGGGCTGTACAACCGGCGGGCTTTCGTTGGGTTGCTCGCGACCGCGCTCGAGGAGCAGCGCGAAGGCGAGTACCACGTGCTGTGCGTGATGGACCTCGATTTCTTCAAGACGGTCAACGACACCGTGGGCCATCGCGCCGGTGACGAACTGCTGGCTCAGCTTGCGCAACTGTTCAGGCGCAAGGTACGGGCCAATGACGTGCTGGCGAGGGTTGGCGGGGACGAATTCGCGGTGCTGCTACGCAACTGCTCCCTGGATCAGGCTCGGCGGTTGATTCAGGAGCTGCACCACGCAGTGCAGACGTTCCAGTTCGTCTGGGAAGGCCGTAGCTTCGAAATCGGTGTTAGTTTCGGCCTGGTGGAGGTCAAGCCGTCGGCGCTGGGTGTCAGCGAGGTGATGGAGTTCGCCGACCAGGCCTGTTATGCCGCGAAGCGCGCGGGCAAGAACCAGATTCAGATTTTCGGCTCCACCTCGGCGACCGGCGAACTGACGGGCGATGCGTTGTGGCTGGAGCGTTTCCACCAGGCGGTGCAGAGTGACTCGGGCCTACATCTGTTCCGCCAGCCCATCAAGCGTAGCCGCAGCGCGAACGGCTCCTGCGCGTATGAAATCCTCGTGCGGCTACACGACGGAGACCGGCTCGTCTCGCCCAGGAACTTTCTGCCCGTGCTCGAGCGCTACCGGCTTGCGCCGGTCCTCGACCGTTGGGTGCTCGACAAGGCGCTCGACTGGCTCATCGAGCGGCATAAGTGGCAGGCCCTCACGGAGGATTTTTACTCCATCAACCTCTCCAGCCACTCCCTGGGCGACGAGGCTTTCCGCCGGTACATCCTCAATCGGGTCAGCCAGGCACCGGATGTCGCCGAACGGCTGTGCTTCGAGGTCACGGAGTCCACCGCGATCGAAAACATCGCCACCGCTCAGGATTTCATCAGGGAAATGCGCGGCCTCGGTGTGCGCTTTGCGCTGGATGATTTCGGGACTGGCTTCTCCTCGCTGGCCTACCTGAAGACACTGCCCGTGGACTTCCTCAAGCTCGACGGTATGTTCGTCATGGGCATCAATGCCGATCCGGTGGACTTCGGACTCCTGCGCACCATCCAGGAACTGGCCCAAGTGCTGAAGATCAAGACGATCGCGGAGTACGTCGAATCCGCCGAGATCGCCGCGCGGTTGCGCGAAATCGGCGTCGATTTCATGCAAGGGAACTTCATCGGTCACCCGGAGATCGTCGAGACACCAATGGAACAACGGACTGTGGCGGCATATCGGGGTTGAGGCCGCGGCCTGGATCGCACGGACAGGCCTTTTGACTGCAAGGGTGCGATACACGTAAGACCGGACGGTAACGTTACCCGCAGCGCCCATGGAGACCAGGCCAAGCCACGGGGCGGGTCGCTTTCGTTTTCGGCTCTGTGCGCCACCGGGACTGCGCGGAACGCCCTCAGAGCGTCGCCGTGGCCGTTGCGCTCAGGTCTGTTCCCACGGCAGGCCGTCGTGGCGCCAGCCGTTGAGGTTGCCCCGGTGTCGGTGTTCGTCGAGATCGCCCTCGAAACCGTGGAGGACATTGTAAACCTCCGGAAATCCGTACTTCTCCAGATAGGCACCGGCCACCCGCGAGCGGTTGCCTGACCGGCAGATCAGCACGATGGGGCGGTTCATGCTCGCAGCCTTGCGCGCGTGGCCGAGGAAATCCGGATTGATTTCGAAGTCGGGGCCGTCCTGCCAGGGGATGAGAATCGCGTCCTTAGGATGCCCGACGAACAGGTATTCCATCTCGGAACGGCAGTCGATGAGCACCGCCTCAGGGTGGGACTGCAAGTACTCGAAGGCCTGTTTCGGGGTGAGGTGCTGCATGGCGTTTATATGGACGCCTCCCGTTTGCCAAGATCGGTTTGGGTGTGCTGGGACAGATAGGCTGCAGTTTTATATCCGGCCTGTAGTGCAGGCGGATGCCTGCTGGCCCTGATGGAATCCGCGCAACCCGCGCCTCATTTCTCC
>CAYSFW010000037.1:0-17389 GCA_964430355.1 uncultured Thiotrichales bacterium | reverse complement strand
TTCATTTCGGACCCTCCGGTTTGCCTGTGAAGATCATCCAATCTTCCACATTGGGCACTTGTGATGCCGTCGGCCCGTGAGGGTCCGCCTCCTCGCTTCCGCTCAACTTCCCTCACGGGGGGAGGCGTCCATACCATTTCTCCCTGATGAATCATTGCCAGGGCACCCCACGGACGCGGGCACCCTCGGTTCCGTCTGGTGCAGTGGCAAGTTGCGCGCCACGCAGCGCGCAAGCAGCGGTTATCACGCCAAAACTGCGAACCGGATCGAGCCCGCTCGTCTTCAACGAAGGCCCGCTGCAAACCGGCCGCGAACGCTGTCACGACACCCGACGTTTGCCGTGCCGTCTCACACCCCTTCCCGCGCGGTCGATGCTTGCCGACTGGCGGCAAGGTTTGCCCGCGCCGCCGGGTAAGACCCTTGCCGCATCTGACCGTGCGCCTTACGCTTAGCGCGAATCAACGCAGCTGGATGAAAATCGACCCATGAGCAGCTTCAACGTCGAGCAAGCCCGCAGGAACATGATCCTGCAGCAGATCCGCCCCTGGGACGTGCTGGATCAGGCCGTGCTCGACGTGATGGCGGAAGTCCCCCGCGAGCGGTTCGTCCCGCAGGGGATGGAGCACTTGGCGTTTTCCGACATCGAAATACCGATCGGTTTCGGCGAGTCGATGATGGCGCCGAAGGTCGAGGGACGGCTCCTGCAGGCGCTGGAGATCAGGGCCAGCGACGAGATCCTCGAGATCGGCACCGGCAGCGGCTTCCTCACCGCCTGTCTTGCGCGCCTTGGCAAGAGTGTGGACAGCGTCGAGTTGCACGAGGCGCTGAAGAACACCGCCGAGCAACGTTTGACGAGCTTGGGCATCAACAACGTGCGTCTGTGCGCGGCCGACGCCGCTCACGGCTGGACGGGGGCCTACGACGTCGTCGCGGTGACCGATTCGCTGCCCGAGTACGATCCATGCTTCGAGCGCTCCCTCAAGCTCGGTGGGCGCCTATTCATCGTCGTCGGAAACGCGCCGGTGATGGAGGCCATGCTCGTCACGCGAGTAGGCTACGCGCAGTTCGATCGCGTGCCGCTGTTTGAAACCAACCTCAAGCCGCTGGTCGGGCGCGAGCCTGAGCCACGCTTCGTGTTCTAGGCAGCCCACCGGCGAGCCAAGACGGCTTGGGAGCACACCAAAGCCTGTATGGTCTGCCGATGCTGACCGTGGCCGTGTCCGCGCACGGCGAGAAATCCCCTAAGAACCGCCAAGAAATCCAATAAATCAGCGCGTTGCGCGGCGCGGTCGAGCACGCGCGAGGGATGTATCCAGCAGCAATCAAGGTATAATCTGCAAGTCGGGCGGTGCAGGATAACGAGACCACGCTGATCACCGCAGAAATCATAATGATCCGCGCCGTGCCTTGGTCTCACGCAGGTGCCAAGGTCCAGCCCGATATTTCGAGCGGGGCTCTAACAGTTTATTAGAAACCTCCAATACACTGGGTTGTGGTTCATCTCAACAGGAATCTCCACATGACTGACAACCGAACGTTTGCCCTGATCGCCGGAACACTGCTCGCACTGGGCAGCGCCTCCGCGCAAGGAGAGAACCTTGAGGAAATCTACCGGCTGGCTCAGCAGGCCGATGCCCGGCTGGGTGCCGCCGAATTCCAGTATCAGGCAACGCTACAGGCCAGGCCGCAGGCCCAGGCAGCCGTCCTGCCGCAGATCAATGCCCAGGCCGGCATCTCCCGCAAGGACCTGAGCTATGATGATGCTGGGCCGATCTTTAAGGACGCCGACTTCAACCGTAAGACCTACGGACTCCAGCTCGACCAATCCGTGTACAACCGCGCAAGCTGGATCCAGCTCGAACAGGCGGATTTGCGCATCGCCAAGGCGGAAGCCGAGATCCAGGCGGCGCGGCAAGAGCTGATGGTGCGCGTCGCCGAGGCCTATTTCAACGTCAAGAGCGCCGAGGACAATCTGCAATTCGCCCGGGCCGAGAAGGAGGCCGTCTCCCGCCAGCTCGAGCAGACCCGCCAGCGCTTCGAGGTCGGCATGATCGCCGTAACCGACGTACGCGAGGCCGAAGCCCAATTTGATCTAGCCGTCGCGCAGGAGTTGAGCGCGACCAACGACCTCGACATCGCGCGCGAGAACCTGCAGCAGATCGTCGGCCGCCTACCCGCAAACCTGAGTCCTCTCAAGATCGATTTCGTGCTCGAGCCGCCCGAGCCCGCGAACATCGACAAATGGGTTGAAACCGCGCTGCAAAATAGCCTCGCGCTGAAGGCCGCCGCCTACGATGCCGACCTCGCGAAACAGGAAGTCGAGCGTCGGCGCTCTGGGCACTACCCCACACTCGGTCTCACTGCTAGCCACGGCGTGCAGGACGACAGCGGCGGATTCTCGGAAGGTAAGGCCACCGACACGACCATCGGTGTCGCGGTCAAGGTACCGCTATACTCAGGCGGCCTGACCAGCGCCCAGGTCGCCGAGGCGAAAAGTCTGGAGGGCGCGGCGAACAAGGCCCTGGAACTACAGAAGCGCAACACGACGCAGCAGACGCGCGCTTCCTACCTTACCGTGCTCTCCGCCATCAGCCGCACCAAGGCGCTCAAGCAGGCGCTGGAGTCCACCCGCACCGCCGTCGAGGCAACGCGAGCCGGCTTCGAGGTCGGCACCCGCACAGCAGTCGAGGTGCTCGCCGTCGAGCGCGACCAGTACCGCGCCCAACGTGATTACACCCGCGCTCGCTACGACTACATCCTGAGCACCCTGCGGCTCAAACAGGCTGCAGGCATACTCAGTGAGGACGACATCAAACGCATCAACCAGTGGTTGTGAGATGACTCCACTTTGCCGGGCTGAGGACAGCCTCGTCATCTGCATCGACGTGCAGGAACGCCTCGTAGGCTCATTGCCCGAGGCTTCTGCGGAGCGCACGCTGGAGAACATCGTGCGGGTGTTGAAAACGGCCGGCCTGCTCGGGATACCCGTGTTCTACGCCGAGCAGTACCCCGAGGCGCTCGGCGCTACCGTCGCACCCGTTGCGGAGGCATTGCCGCCGACCGCCCAGCGGTTCGCCAAGAGCTTCTTTTCCTGCTGTGCCCAGGACGACTTCCTGCAGGCGATGCGCGCCACCCACAAGCGCCAGGCCATCCTGATCGGCATGGAAACGCACATCGCCGTATTACAGACGGCTGTCGACCTCCTCGAGCAAGGCATGGAGGTGTTCGTGATCGACGATGCCGTCGCCTCACGGCGTCTGGCCCACTGGAAGAGCGCGCTGCTGCGGATGCGCCAGGCGGGTATCATCGTCAGCCTCACCGAATCCCTGCTGTTCGAGTGGTTGCGCGCCTCCTCGCACGAGCACTTCAACAAGGTGTCCTGGTTCCTGCGGTGAACGCCGCCCGCGACGTCGGCGCGACAACGCCCCCTCCGCCCTGGTGGCAACCGCGAAGCTGGACCGCCGCGCTCGGGCTCGGGCTGCTCTGGCTCGCCGGGCATCTGCCCTACCCCATGCAGAGCCGGCTGGGGCGGATGCTCGGCCGGTTCATGCACCTCGTCATGCGCAAGCGTCGGCGCATCGCCGAGACCAATCTGCGGCTGTGTTTCCCAGACAAATCCGAGGCCTACCGCGCCGACCTGCTGCGGCGGCACTTCCAGGAGCTCGGACAGGCACTGCTCGACACGGGTACCGCCTGGTGGGCCAGCCCCGAGGAGATCCGCGCACTCGGCCACATCGTCGGGCTCAAACACCTGGAGGACGCACTCGCCCGAGGTAAAGGCGTCATCCTCCTGACCGGACACATGACCTGCATGGATCTCGGCGGCCAGATCCTCGCGCTCGCGCTCGCCGCCACGCCGCATCCGCTGCAAGTGATGTACAAGCGCGCCCGCAACCCGCTGTTCGATCACATGATGCGGCGCGGCCGTGAGCGCTTCACACGGCGCATCTTCCTGCGGGACGACTTTCGGGCCTTCATGCGGGGGCTTCGGGAGGGGCTGCCGACGTGGTACGCCCCGGACCAGGACTTCGGCCTCAAGCACGGCGTGTTTGCTGACTTCTTCGGCGTGCCGACCGCCACCCTCACCACCACCGCGCGGCTTGCGGCAAGCAGCGGTGCACCCGTCGTACCCTACTTCCCGTTTCGCCTCGCTGAAGACCGAGGCATCGCCATCCGCATTCAGCCAGCGCTCGAAAACTTCCCAAGCGGCGACGACTTGGCCGACGCGCGGCGCGTCAATGCCCTCATTGAAGCCGCCGTCCGCGAACACCCCGAGCAGTACTGGTGGGTGCATCGCCGCTTCAAAACGCGGCCGCCCGGCGCAGCCGCCGTTTACTAATCAGGCCCGACGCAGGCACCTCGGCGACCGGGCGCGAGACCTGCGCCGCTCGCGCCCATAGCGAACGGCGGATCGCCACAACCTTGCGGGCGTGAACCGGCGCGGCTGCACACCGTAAAATCCTTAGCGTTCCCGGACCGCCGCGGCGGCAAACCGTCGTAATCGAGTAGCATGATCAGCGATCGTGGAGGAATCGTGAGCATTGCAGCTGATCCACGGAAAGGCAGTCATCGAAGCGCCTCGCGCACCTGCGTTGCCGCGGCGCTGTTCGCGGGGCTGTCCCTGTTCGCCGGCGCGACGGCATCGGCCACAGCGAGCATCCCACTCGTCTATGAAGGTGGCGTCCCTCACGTCGAAGCACGCATCAACGACCAGGTGACCCTGTTGTTCGTGCTCGACACGGGGGCAGCGGACGTTATGATCCCTTGGGACGTGGCGATGACGCTCATGCGCACCGGAACGATCACCAAGGAAGACGCCTTGGGCCTCTCGGAGTATGCCCTCGCGGACGGCTCGCGTACCAAAAACGACGTGGTCCGGCTACGCAAGCTGCAGATTGGCTCCGTCGTCCTGCGCGATGTGCGCGCCGCCGTGGGTGACATCAAATCTTCCCTGCTGCTCGGGCAGAGCGCGCTGAAAAAGCTCGAGCCTTGGATGGTCCACAGTGGGGCGCAGCGGCTCATACTGGGGAGCACCCAACCCCCCGCTGCACAACCTACCGCCGCACCACCCACCGCGACACGCCCCCCGGCTTCCCGGCCCAATGCCGATGAAGCCCTGGAAACCGCGGTGAACCAATGGACAGACAGGCTCTTCGCCGCGCTCAGACCCGAAATGGCCTACCGCAACATCGAAGCGGACGAGACCGACGCCAAGCGGGACTGGCTCGCGGTGCAAGGGCAGGTCCGCGCCACCCTCAAAGGCGCGCCGGGCTGCGACGGCTCACCAGGCTACCGGCCGGACCTCACGAAAGCCCGAATCGACGACCTGGCCGACGCCGTATTCTACGCACGCCATCCGGAGCTCGAGGGACAGAAGCTCGCGGATGCCACGGGCGATCTCGCCGCTGAGTGGAAGTCCATCCGCAAGCGACTTGAAGGGTAGACCGACCCCTGCGCCCAACGCTGACGGTCACTATCACGGTTGCCCCATCCAGACCGTTGACCCCGACCGTCGGCGCGGAAAATTTTTCGACTCGTTCAACTGACGGCCGACACCCTCGCCCACCGCGCAAGAAAAGCCCGCCGCTGCCGATATAAACCATGCAGGCCCCACGCGACGGGCAACAGCGACGCGGACACGAGCACTTCAAACAAGTCCGCTCCGTTCGCCCCTCATGGCAACGGCGTCGTACCTCCGCCGCCTTCCGGGGCGGCCCGTCGCCGTCACGGAAGCAACACCGAACGGCGCAGACCGCGCCCGTCGCTGGTTCGATGGAAAGTCGGCTCAATCGCCTTCGCGCAGCGACTCGCAGAACAAAAAACGAACCTATGAAAACGCGGCTCAAGGAACTCACCAACGCGATGATCATGATGGTCGACGACGAGGCTCCCGTGATGGAGCGGGTGCGCGGCCAACTGGAGGCCTGCGGGTACCATCGGTTCGTCCTGGAGGAGAATCCGGCACTCGCCGTCAGCCGCATCGAGCAGGTCATGCCGGACGTCCTGCTACTCGACCTGGGTATGCCGGAGATGTCGGGGTTCGAAATCCTGACAGCGGTCCGCGAGCACCCCAAGCTCAACGAGCTGCCGGTCATACTCCTGACGCACCCGACGGACAGCGCCAGCCGACAGCACGCCGTAGACCTCGGCGCTACGGACTTCCTCGCCAAGCCCATCGACCCCAGCGAACTGCGCCTGCGCCTGCGCAACACGCTGGCCGCCAAGGCCTACGCCGACCGCCTTGCCTACTACGATCCCCATACCAACCTGCCGAACCGGCGACTGTTCGCCAAACACTTGCAGTGGGCTGTGAAAAAGGCCGAGCGCTTCGGAGAGCATCTGGCGCTGCTCAGCATTGCCCTCGACGACTTCGGCCGCATTCGAAGCACAACCGGTGACCAGAACGCCGAGGACATCCAGCGCGAGGTCGCCCGGCGCATCGAACGCAGCGTGCGCGGTTCCGACCTCACGGCCTCGGGCGCGGACGACCAGGCCCCAGCGTTCAACCTCTTCCAGGCCGAAAGCAGCCGCTTCCTGCTACTCCTGGAGCGACTGGACTCACCGCAGGACTCGGCCATTGTCGCCAAACGCATCATCCAAAGCATCTCGGCTCCCCTCGAGGGCGAGGTCCGTGACATCTACCTGACCGCGAGCATCGGTATCAGCACGTTTCCTTCCGAATGTGACTGCCCCGACGCCACCGCGCTGCTCAAGGCCGCCGAGACGGCGAGCGATTACGTCTACAAGCAGGGCGGCAACGGCTTTCAGTTCTCATCGCCGCAGATCAGCTCGCTCTACGCCAAGCGCATGGATCTGGAGGGCCGATTGCGCCGAGCGCTCGAACGTGGCGAACTGTCGCTGCACTACCAGCCCAAGGTGCAGGTAGCCAGTCGTACGCTCAAGGGTGCCGAAGCTCTGCTGCGCTGGAACTGCCCGGAAACCGGCTTCATTTCGCCAGCCGAATTCATCCCCGTAGCTGAGGAAACCGGCCTCATCGTGCCGATCGGCCGCTGGGTGCTCAAAACGGCCTGCGAAACTGCCCGGCAGTGGCACCGGCAAGGGTTCCCGCTGCGCATCAACATCAACCTCTCCAACCGCCAGTTCCAGGACGAGGATTTCCTGCCGACCGTCAAGCTCATCCTCCGCCAAACCGGCGTCGACCCGCGTCAGCTGACCTTCGAGATCACCGAGAGCCTGTTCGTTGGAAACCACCCGCGCACCATCGAAATCATGAACGCACTGCGCGAGCTGGGCATCCGCTTTGCCATAGACGACTTTGGCACCGGTTACTCCTCGTTCAGCTACCTTTCAAAGCTCCCGGTGGATGAACTCAAGATCGACCGTTTCTTCATCAAGGACCTGCCGCACAAGCGCGACAGCGCCGCGATCGCGGCCGCGCTGGTCTACATCGCGAAACACCTGTCACTGGAAACCGTGGCCGAAGGCGTGGAGACGGCGGACCAGCTCGCCTTCCTTCGACTGATCCACTGCGATCAGTTCCAGGGATACCTGTTCAGCAAGCCGCTGTCGCTGGAAGAATTTTCTGCGCGGTATCTGATCCAGGCCGTCAAGGCGGCCTGAGCGCGGGCAGCGGTCGAGCAATCGCTCAGCGCGGCTTGCGGATCGCATCGATAAGTGCCGTGGTCGAGCGGCCCTCGATGAACCCAGTGACCACGACCTCACCGCCGTGTTCCCGCACGCACTGCCCCCCCGCGATCTGGTCCGGCTTGTAGTCGCCGCCTTTGACCAGTACATCGGGCAGTACGGCGCAGATCAGGCGCTCGGGGGTGTCCTCGCTGAAAGGCACGACCCAGTCCACGCTCTCCAACCCGGCGAGCACGGCCATACGCTCGGCCAGGGCGTTCACGGGACGGCCGGAACCCTTGAGCCGCGCCACCGAAGCGTCGTCATTCACGGCGACGATCAGACGGTCACCGAGTTCGCGAGCCTGACTCAGGTAGGCGACGTGCCCCGCATGTAGCAGGTCGAAACAGCCGTTGGTCATGACGATGCGTTCGCCCGAGGCACGCGCCTGGCGCACGAGCCCGAGCAGCGCGGATTCATCCACCACCCCACGCTGCAGCGGCGTGTGGCCAGTCCACACCGCCCGCTGCAACTCCTGGGTGGTGACCGTGGCGGTGCCGAGCTTGCCGACGACGATGCCTGCCGCGATGTTGGCGAGTGCTGCGGCCTGCGCAAAGCCGAGGCCCACCGCGAGCCCGGCCGCCAGCGTGGCAATCACCGTGTCGCCCGCGCCCGTTACGTCGTAGACCTCGCGGGCGCGGGTCGGCAAGTGGAGCACGCTGCCCTCAGCCGGTTGCAGCAGCGTCATGCCACGCTCACTGCGTGTGACCAGCAAGGCCGTGAGATCGAGGCGCCGCGCGAACTTCAGGCCCTTGTCCGCAAGCTCGGCGTCGTTGGCGCAGCGGCCCGCGACGGCCTCGAATTCCGCCTGATTGGGCGTAAGCAGGGTTGCACCCCGGTAGCGCTCGAAGTCCAGGCCCTTCGGGTCGATCAACGTGGGCCGGCCTGCCGCTCGAGCACGCTCGATCAGGGTCTGTACATCTCGCAACGAGCCCTTGCCATAGTCGGAGAAGAGCACGACGGCGGCCTCCCCCAGCATGGCGTCGAAGCGCTGATGCAGGGCACCGTGGTCGGCACGCGCAAAGTCCTCCTCGAAGTCCATCCGCAACAACTGCTGATGCCGACTCATCACGCGCAGCTTGGTGATCGTGGGGAGGCCGGGCACACCGATCAGCTCGGCGCTGATGGCCGGCTCCGCCGCGAGCCGGGACTTGAGCGCTGTGGCCGCTTCGTCTAGCCCGGTCAGACCGAGTACGGTCGCGCGCGCGCCAAGGGCGGCGATGTTGAGAGCGACGTTGGCGGCCCCACCGGCCCGCTCCTCGATTTCCGTCACGCGCACCACGGGAACAGGAGCCTCGGGCGAGATGCGCGAGGTCGGGCCATGCCAGTAGCGGTCGAGCATCAGGTCGCCGACGACGAGAATGTGACCGCGTGAGAAATCGGGGATCAGCATGAGATGGTTAGTTCAGCGCGCAGGTTGCGAGCGAGTTGGCGCAGCGTAACCCTACGCGGTCAACGCATCGTCGCGTTTCGGCTCTGCCCTTGCCACCCTGGGGGTTCAGCTGCGCTCGAGCACGTAGCGCGTGCCGCAGTACGGGCAGAGATAGGTGCCGTCTGCGGCATCCTCGATCGGCAGAAACACACGCGGATGCGAGGCCCACAGCGCGGCCTTCGGCCCAGGGCAGAACAGAGGTAGGTCTTTCGTGCCGACCTTGACCACCGCCTGGGCATTGGCGACTTCGAAGCGATCCTGATGCTTGGCAGTTTGCGGATTGGGCATGTTCGCGCTCCTTTCGGTCGGGTGACGATCAAGCGACCCTGGTCAACCAGTTCAGGTATTGCTCGGCGCGGCCGTGCACGACATCGAAGTAAGCCGATTGCAGGATTTGGGTGATCGGGCCACGCCCCCCACTGCCGATCGTGCGGTTGTCCACCTCGCGGATCGGCGTGACCTCGGCCGCGGTGCCGGTGAAAAAGGCCTCGTCGGCGATGTAAACCTCGTCGCGGGTGATGCGTTTCTCCCGCACCTCCAGCCCAGCATCAGCGGCCAGCTTGAAGATCGTGCGGCGGGTGATGCCATCGAGCGCGGAGGTGAGATCGGGTGTGTAGAGCACGCCGTCACGCACGATGAAGATGTTCTCGCCACTGCCCTCGGCGACATAACCTTCGCGATCGAGCAGCAGGGCCTCGTCGTAGCCATCGGTGAGTGCCTCGCGCAACGCGAGCATCGAGTTCATGTAGTTACCGTTGGCCTTGGCCTTGCACATCGTGATGTTGACGTGATGCCGGGTGTAGGACGAGGTGCGGATGCGGATGCCGCGCTCCATGTTCTCGGCACCCAGGTAGGCGCCCCAGGTCCAGGCCGCCACCATGCAGTGCACCTTGAGGTTGTCGGCGCGCAGGCCCATGCCCTCGGCGCCATAGAAACACATCGGGCGGATGTAGGCACTCTCCAGGTGGTTCTCGCGCACCACGACACGCTGCGCTTCGTTGAGCGTCGCCTTGTCGAACGGCATGGCCATTTGCAGGATCTTTGCTGAGTTGAACAGCCGGTCCGTGTGCTCCTGTAGCCGGAAGATCGCCGTGCCCACTTCGGTCTTGTAGGCGCGCACCCCTTCGAATACGCCCATGCCGTAGTGCAGGGTGTGGGTCAGCACATGCACCTTGGCCTCGCGCCAGGGCAGCATCTCACCATCCAGCCAGATCAGGCCATCACGATCGGCCATCGCCATACAACGAACTCCCGTCAGCCAAACAAGGTTTCAATCTTCCAGCCACCGCGCCCAGCAACGCTTGACCAAGGCTTGCTCCGCAGCAAAGGCACTCGCATCCACGACGGCGGATTTATCCTGCAAGGTGAGCCGGTGGATCTCGTCGCGCAGGGTACGATAGGCATCGGCAAGGGCCGCCGTGGTTTCCGGCTCGACGATGCCAGTGCGCGAGAGCGCCTCCAGGATGCGGATGTTATCGGTCCACACCGTGAGTTCCGGCTCGGTGTGCGCGTGGGCCAGAACGAGGTATTGCACCATAAATTCAATGTCGGTGATACCGCCGGGCGACTTCTTCAGGTCGAAGCGGCCCGCGCTGGACTTGTCGAGCTGTGCCCACATTTTCTCGCGCATCTCGCGCACCTCGCGGCGCAGCACATGAGGGTCCCGCGCCCGCGAGAGGACCGTGTGCCGGATCTCGCGAAAGGCCGGCTCCATTTCGATGGCGCCCGCCACGCGGCGCGCCCGCACCAGCGCCTGGTGCTCCCAAGTCCACGCCGACTCGGCCTGATAGCGCGCAAAGGCCTCGAGGCTCGAGACCAGCAGTCCCGAGTTGCCCGACGGCCGCAGCCGCATGTCCACCTCGTAGAGCTTGCCGACTGCGGTGAACACGGTCAGCAGGTGGACGATGCGCTGGGCAAGCCGCGCGAAGAACACGGCATTGTCGATCGGGCGCTCGCCGTTGGTCTGCTGCGCCGTGCCCCGCGAGTCGTGTAGGAACACGATGTCGAGATCCGAACCGTAGCCCATCTCCCAGCCGCCGAGCTTGCCATAGCCGATGATGAGGAAGCGCGCGGGCCGCCGCTCGCCATCGAAGACGTACTCCGGCTCGCCGTGCTTGGCAGCGAGCGCGCTCCACGCCGAGCGCAACGTCTGCTCCAGCACCGCCTCGGCGATCCAGGTCAGGTGGTCGCTGACCTTCATCAGCGGGAGCGCGCCGACGATGTCCGCGGCGGCGACGCGGAACACCTGCGCCCGCTTGAAGTGGCGCAACTGGTCGAGCACCTGCTCCTGATCGCCTGCGTCGATGCGGGTGAACTCGCGCGCGAGCTGGACTTGCAGCTCCTCCTTGCCGGGTGGTGCGTAGAGCTGGCGCGGGTCGATGAGCTCGTCGAGCAGGATCGGATGACGGCTCAGGTTCTCGCTGAGCCACGGGCTCGCCGCGCACAGCCGCAGCGTCTGGCTGAGCACTTGCGGGCGCTCCACCAGCAGCGAGAGATACACGGTCCGCCGGACCACGCTGCGCAGCAGCTCGAGCACCCGCTCGAGCGTCACCACCGGCTGCGGCGACTGGCTCAGCTCGGCGAGCAGCAGCGGCATGAGCCGGTCGAGTCGCTGCCGGCCCTGGGCGCTCAAGGTGCCGATCTGCCGCTCCGCGGCGAAGGCGCGCAGACGCTCGATCACGGCATCGGCCTCCGTAAACCCGGCCGTCACAAGCGCGTCCGGGGCGACCGGCTGACCTGCCGCCAGCGCCTGCCACAGCGCCACAAGGACCTGATTGGCCTGGTGTGCGCCGGCCTCCTCGCCCGATCCCCCAAAGACTTTCTGGAAGTGCGCATTGACCCGTTCGCGATGCGCATTGAGCAGCGCGTAGAACGTCGGCCAGTCGGCATGGCCGAGGCTGCGCGCCAGCCGCCAGCGCGCCGTGTCATCCGCCGGCAGCGCGTGCACCTGCTGGTCGGCCAGCATCTGTAGATGGTTCTCCGCGCGGCGAAGAAAGCGGTAGGCTGCCTCCAGCTCTGCCACATCGGCTGCTGGCATCAAGCCCCGTTCGCCGAGATAGCGCAGCTTTGGCAGCAGCGACTGCCCCTGCAGGTGCTGATCGCGTCCGCCGTAGATGAGCTGAAACACCTGCACGGTGAACTCGATCTCGCGGATGCCACCCGGCCCCACCTTCAAGTCCTCGGACTTGCCCTTGCGCGCCGCCTGCTGGCTGATGAGCTGCTTCATCTCGCGCATCGCCTCAATCGCGCCAAAGTCGAGGTAGCGCCGGTAGATAAAGCCATGCAGGCGTTGCATGAGCTGCTCTCCGCGCGCCGGGTCGCCCGTTAGCGGGCGGGCCTTGACCAGCGCGTAGCGCTCCCATTCGCGGCCGTGGGTTTCGTAGTAACCCTCCATCGCGGCGAAATTCCAGGCGAGCGCCCCGGCATCGCCGAAAGGTCGCAGGCGCATATCCACGCGATAGACAAAACCGTCGGCCGTCGTACTGTCGAGCGCCTTGATCACGCGCTGGCCGAGCCGAGTGAAAAACTCCTCGTTGGTCACTGGGCGTCGGCCGTTGGTCTGACCCGCGCTCGGGTAGGCAAAAATCAGGTCGATGTCCGAGGAAAAGTTAAGCTCGCGCCCACCGAGTTTGCCCATGCCGAGCACGACCATCTCCTGCGGCGCGCCGCTCTTGTCCAACGGCTGGCCGAAGGATCCACGGCACAGGTCGGCGTAATGCCAGTCGAGCGCGCCGCGGATGAGCGTGTCGGCCAGATCGGACAGGGCCGTTAGCGTCTCCTCAAGTGACACCGCATCCGTCGCGTCGCGCCAGACGATGACCAACAGCTCCAGGTGCCGGAAGCGACGCAGACGCCGCAGCAGTTCGGGTTCATCCGCGCACCCGTCCAGGGCGGCTCGCAAGCGCTCGCGCATCGGCGCCGCGGCATGCCGCTCATCGAGGCGCCCCTCATCCAGCCACTGCACGAGTGTCGACGCGTGCCGAACACAGACTTCGGCGGCGTAGTCCGAAACGAGCCACACCCGCCCCAGCGCCGCCGCGTGGGCCTCGAGCCGTGCTGCGGCCTCGGGCTGCGCGTCGCGAAGCCGCACCCAGCGCTGCTCGAGCGCAAGCCTGAGACTTGCGGGCGTATCAGCGGGAAGCATCGGCTCGAACATGGCGGACTACTCGATTCGTGTCATCGCGGATTGTTCCAAAGACCGACACGGGCGCTGAGGGTGCCCCAATCCCAGCCCCATCCTTCGGCCGGCGAGCGCGACGCAACCAGCGCAACAGCGTCAGAACCGCGTCCTCGCCTTCTCGAAGTATTCCTTGTTGAAGGCCTTCTGAAACGCCTCATCGGCGGAAATCTGCGTGGTTTCCAGCAACTTTTGCAGCGTCCCATCCATGGTCTGCATGCCCTGCGCGGCGTTGCTCTGCATGGCGGTGTCGAGCTGATCGGTCTTGCCCTCGCGGATCATATTGGCCACGGCCGGGGTGTTGATCAGGATCTCCATCGCGGCCATCTGCCCTTCTCCGTCGCGGCGTTTGACGAGCTGCTGGGTGATGACCGCGCGCAGGGAGCTCGAGAGCATCGCGCGCACCTGCGACTGCTTGCGGGCCGGAAAGACGTTGATGATGCGGTCCACCGTGGAGGCCGCGCGGTTGGTGTGCAACGTGCCGAGGATGAGGATGCCGGTTTCGGCAGCCGTCACCGCCAGGCTGATCGTCTCCAGGTCACGCATCTCGCCCACGAGCACCACGTCGGGGTCCTCGCGCAGCGCCGAGCGCAAGGCGGTGGCGAAGTTTGGCGTGTGCTGACCGACCTCGCGCTGGCTGATCAGGCACTTGTTGCGCTCGTGCACGAACTCGATCGGATCCTCGATGGTAATGATGTGGCCTTTGCGGAAGGCATTGATCTCGTTGACCATCGCCGCCAGTGTCGTGGACTTTCCCGAGCCCGTCTTGCCGGTCACGAGGATCAGCCCGTTGCGGTGGCGGCACAGTGTTCGCACCACCGGCGGCATCATCAGATCATCGAGCGTTGCCGCCTGCGCCGGGATACGCCGGAACACCGCCCCCACGCCGTTGATGTAGCGGAAGGCGTTGACGCGGAATCGCGATACTCCCTCGATGGCGTAGGAAAAATCCACCCCGTCCTCGCGCTGGAAACGCTCACGCGCAAAGTCGTTCATTACCTCGAGCAGATACGACACCAGCGTATCGGAGTTGAACGGCAGCTCCCGCATCGGGATGAGATCGCCATGCAGGCGCATCCGCGGCGGCTCCCCCGCCAGCAGGTGCAGGTCCGAACCATTGCGCTCGACGACCTGATGCAACAAACGGTCAATGGGTTTCATACCGGCCATCCCATGAGCAGGCCGGACGGATCGCGCTGCCGAGAATCAATCATGCCAGCGCGTCTCCTGCATCGACGACAGTAGCGCGGCATCCGTGACGAACCGTTTGAACGGCTTCTTGTCGAGCGCGAATTCATAGGCCTGGTCGGGGTCGATCAACTTCTGCTCCAGCGCCTCGAGCAACGCTTGGTCCATCAGCTGCATCCCCAGGTCGCGGCCAGTCTGGATCAATGAGGGAATCATGTGCGTCTTGTCGGTCATCAGCAGCTTGGCGATGGCCTTGGTCATCACCATCGTCTCGAAGATAGCGCGTCGCCCGCGACCACTCGCATTCTTCACCAGGATCTGCGTGACCACCCCGAGCAGACTCTGTGCGAGGAAGGTCTTGCCCTGCTCGCGCTGCTCCGGCGGCAGCGCGTCGATGATCCGGTCCAGCGACTTCACGGCCGAGGTCGTATGCAGCGTACCGAGCACCAGATGTCCCGTCTCCGCCGCGGTCATGGCCATCTCGATGGACTCCGGGTCGCGCAGCTCACCCACCAGGATCACGTCCGGATCCTCGCGCAGCGCCGCGCGCAGACCCTGGACGAAATCCCGCACGTGCGTGCCGATCTCGCGCTGGATCACCTGCGCCTTCTGGCTCGGGTGCAGAAACTCGATCGGGTCTTCCAGACTCACGATATTCAGCGCCCGCGTGGCGTTGAGATGATTGATCAACGCCGCCAGCGTCGTGGACTTGCCCGTACCCGTCGACCCGGTGATCAGGATCATCCCCTGCTGGTAATCGAGCAGACGCCTGAGCACCGGCGGCAAACCCAGCCCTTCGATGGTCGGCAACTGCTCCGGAATGTAGCGGAACGCCCCACCCGGCCCGGACGACTTGTGGTAGAGGTTCACCCGGAAACGCCCCACACCGCTCGAGTGGTAGGAAAAGTCTAGATCCTGCCCCTCCTTGAACCGCGCCTGCTGCGTCGGCGTGAGAATCTCGTTGAGATACATCGTCAACTCCCGCACATCCAGCTCGCGGAACTTGATCGGCAGCAGATCGCCGTACATACGCAGCATCGGCGGCAGCCCCACCGCCAGGTGCACATCCGAGCAACCCTGTTCGCGGGCCAATTTCAGAAAGGCATCGAGGCGGGGCATCGCGTCTCGGGTTCACTCCCAATGTCGAGTTCGGAGTCGGCATCTTATCGCGAAGCCGCCATTCTGGGCAGCGGCGGTGCCCCGAGCAGCGCGACTGACAAGCTTGCCGTACCGCGACGCCCTGCGCGTTCGCGATACCCTTGCGAACACGTCGACCGGTATCTGGGCTGATTTAAAAAAATGTAAATTTGCAAATACCCATGAACTTTATTGTGAATTATCACTATGATTTCGATCGTTCAGCCACCACTCTCACGAATACAAGAACGGGGGGATTTGTGGAAATTGACCTACCCATCGCCCGCACCCGTATCGGCGTAAGAGCGATCTCATCCATTCAGCCCAGATTGTCCATTAGCCCGTTTGCGGCCCATGAATGACAGGGGGAGCCGAAGCGTTGGCCCAGAGGCCGACGAACCAGGCGCGTTTGCGGCGGGGCACGGATAACAACAGTTTGTTCTGCCTGGAATCTTGGTGCCACGAGCCGCCGATGGCCAGCACCAGACCATGCAAGGTGGAAAGGGTGTGCTGGATTCGAGCGCGCAACACTGCCTGACGAAACAGGCTCATCAGGTTGTAGGCGAGCATGGCAAAGCCCAAGGCGGCTTCCGTAGCCCAGAAGTCCCGCAGGTTGAAGGCGTCCAGGCCGAAATCCGCCTTCAGTTCCTTGATGCGGTTCTCGCAGTCGGCCCGTCCTCGATAGGTGCGCCAGACCTCCACCATCGGCAAGTCGAGCGTGGTCGCAAAAGCCCCATAGCGCCAACCCTGAATGTCCGGGTCGTCGGCAAACAGCGACAGCGTTTTGCCGGGTGCTGTTTTGCGTTTGACCGACTGACGCACCACGATCAGGCGTCGCTCGGTTTTCCAGCCGGCAGCCCGGTAACGCAGTTCGGCCAGTTCCAGCCCGGTCTCCAGCGCCCACCAGCCGGTGGCCTGATAGATCGTCCGCTGCAGCGGCTGGGTCAGCCGGGCGGCGATGATGTAGGGAATGCGCTTGCCTTCCAGAGCCATCAGGATGGCCTCGTCGAAGAAACCGCTGTCGGCGCGCAACAAACCGACGCTCTTGTCGCCGAGGTGATGCAGGGTCGATTCGAGAAATTGCAGGAGGTTGTTGGCGCTGGCGCTGTTGCCCGGCCGCAGCCAGAAGTTGGCCACCATCCGGGCTTCGGCAACGAACGCCAGCAGCGGGTGATGGCTGGCGCGCCCGTGCCGGTTGGGGTTGTAGCCACGCAGCGCGCCCTGTTGTTCCCCGTGGCGGGTGAGGACCGTGGAATCGATATCCAGCGTCACCTGCTTGAGTGCACTGATCTTGCCGAAGAACCAGCGGTAGACTTCGGCCTGCACCCGCTCGTTGGTGAGCATGTCAAAACGTCCGAACAGGCGCATGATGGCCTTGTGGCCCGCCGCCTTTGTCCAGCCGAACAGCCGCACCAGCGTGCTGTCCATGCGCACCGTTTCGGCGTGCGCGAACCGGCAGGCACCACACCAGATCGAGACGATGAACTGCTCGATCCGTTGCAGCGGCGCATAGCCCCGGTTCGACTTCGGTTCGGGCAAACCCCACTTCACCGCCGCCTCCCGGAACCCCAGGCTGTCGAGCATCTGCTTGAACAGCGCCAGACCGCCCCAGGCCGTGACCTCGCGGTGGCTGAAGCTGACCGCAAAGCCCTCGCCCCGTAGCACTGATCCCGCCATGACCCTCACCTATCCAGTTGATCCACAATGGCTTTGTCTAATGGTATCCATTAGAAACGACCTCGCCTCAGCACTGCGGCGATGGCCCACAGCTTGCCTCAAAATCACGAAAAATGGCTAATGGACAATCTGGG
>CAYSFW010000036.1:0-3579 GCA_964430355.1 uncultured Thiotrichales bacterium | reverse complement strand
TGGCGTCGGTCACGACCGCTCAGCACGTTACATCATGCAGAGTCATGCCTGCCATGCCTGCCACCCCTCGCATCCCATACATGCCGGACATGCCGCGCTGCCCGCCCATGCCCTGCATGCCGGACATGCCGCTCATGCCGTCCATCCCTCGCATCCCCGACATACCGGACAGGCCACGCTGCCCGCCGAGACCATGCATGCCGGACATACCGCTCATGCCGTCCATCCCTTGCATCCCCGACATGCCGGACATGCCACGCTGCCCGCCCATGCCCTGCATCCCTTGCATGCCGGACATACCGCTCATGCCATCCATGCCCTGCATTCCCGACATGCCACTCATGCCGGACATCCCCGACATACCCTGCTGCGCGAGGGCCACACCGCCGATCAGGGTGGAGACTGCCGCCGCAATGGCGACGCGCTTGCACATGTTCATCGCTGAGCTGAATTGGCTCATTTCTCGATCCTCCAAACGTGGTTAGAAAATTGGACTTCGGAACTCTGGATGCCGCCCATGGCTATGGGGCGCGATGCCAGCCGCGGATGTCGTATCGCCCGGTCATCCCTGGGCGGTCGAACGGCGTGTACCAGTTGCCCTGGCTCATTAAGAACAACAAGCTTTGTGGATAGGGTTCGGTGATGCCCCGAAGCGCTTGAGTGATCCATGCCGGGCTACGTGTGTCGGAGGCGATCACGGGTGCGCCCTCCGGCCGCCGGTCCGGTGTGAGGCCGCCGATGGGGAAGGCCGCGTACGCGCCGCCCGCCATGCCTGCCATCACCGCCACGGTGCCCAACCACTGACTGAATCGATTCATGTGCCGCGACGCCTCCAGACGCTTTTCTCGGGTTTCCGCAAGCCGTTAAGTGCAAGGCCTGTGCCACCGGCGTTCGTGGCGCTTCCGAAGCCGCGTCGATGCCGGGGGCGTGCGGCCGGAGCACGTCATCGCTCGGCGCTCGCGCATCGCCTATGCGATTGATATGGCTCGTTTCAACGCGTCGCCCGGGTGAGGGCTCGATAGCACTGACGCGACCGATAAGACGCGTCCAGACACGGCGCGATGATGCGCTTGCGCGGCTGCGCCCCTCGGTCGCCCGACCAGGGCGTTTGCGTCAGTCTGCAACTTTGTCATGCGCTGCGTGGCGCCCGAGCGGCCACTCAGCACGGGAAACGACTCGAACTGACGGGTTAGCACGGTTAACGCCTTGAATTCACGAGATGATCCCCGGGCCTCGGGCTGGGATGGACCGTTCCACCGGGGCATCCTGCCAGTTTGGCAGGCGGCATCCGCAAGACCTGAACACTTGGCGGGTGGCCTCAGGTGACCTGCCAAATTGGCAGACACGCGGGCGGGCTGTGGTCCTAGAATCAGGGCAGGCGCTGCGTGGGGCTCGGAGCCAGCGGCGCCCGATCCGGTCATAACGAAGAGTCGCTCAGAACAGGAGGGGTGAGGTTGCGCATGCCAGTCGGACTGTTCCGGCGTTTCGTGTGGGGGACATTGGCCGGGCTCGTGCTCAGCTCGCTCGTCTTCCTCGTGCTGTACGTGGGCATGTACCGGGGCGAACTGGCGCAGGAGCGCGCGAGCGCGGTCGAGAACATCAACCGGCTGCTGTGGGCGTCGCTGGAAAACGCCATGCTCAAGGCCGACGTCGAAGGCATTCGGCAGATCATCCGGTCGCTCGGGCAACAGCCGGGCATCGTGGCGGTGAATGTTACCAATCCGCAGGGCGAGATCCGCTTCGCGAGTGACGAGGCGCGGATAGGCGAGCCGATCGGCGGCGGGTTTTTCATCCCGGCCTCGGCCACCACGCAGTTCGTGACTGATGCCAACGGCGTCGAGGCGCTGCGCAGCATCATCCCCGTGCCCAACCGCGAGGCTTGTGTCGGCTGCCACGGCAGCGTGACGGCGAATCCGGTCAATGGTGTGCTGCTGGTCGACTACGCGGCGGAACCGCTGCGGCGCAAAGCCCAGCGTACCACGCTGCTGCTCATGGGGGCGGGCGCGCTCATCGTGCTGCTCAACCTGGGGGGCGGCTGGTGGTTCATGCGCCGCTTCGTGCTCAAGCCGGTCTCGCTGCTGACCGCGGCGAGCGAGCGCCTGCGCGCGGGCGATCTCGACGCGCAGGTGAATTTCCCCGGGGGCGATGAGTTCGCGCGTCTTGGCAGCACCTTCGACGACATGGCCCGGCAGATCCGGCGCAGGGTGGATGAGCTCGCCGAGCAGCGGGCGTTCCTGCAGGCAATGGTCGATTCGATCCCGGATGGTCTGCGCGTGATCGATGAGCACTACCGGCAGGTGCTGGTCAACCGGGCCTACGTGCAGCAGTTAGGGGCCACTGCGCCACCTGTCGGGATGACCTGCTATGCATCCAGCCACGGCCGCAGAGAGCCGTGTGCCCCGACGTTGCTCGCCTGCCCGCTGGTGGAACTGGCCAAATCCGATCAGCCGCTAAAGACGCTGCACCGCCATCAGCGCGCGGACGGAACGCCGCTCGACGTCGAGGTGTACGCCGCGCCGATGCGCATCCGCCGCGACGGGCGCGACCAGCTCCTGGTGGTGGAGTCGATCCGCGACCTGCAGAGCCAGGTGCGTTACTCGCACGAGCAGCGGCTGTCCGAGCTCGGCAAGCTCGCTGCCGGCGTCGCGCACGAGATCTACAACCCGTTGTCGTCCCTGCGTCTGGTGGTGCACGCCGTGCGCGGCCAGGTCGAGCGCGGCGACAGCGGGGCCGGGGTGCGTGACAACATCGACGTCCTCGATCACGAGATCGACCGCTGCATCGACATCACACAGCGCCTGCTCAAGCTCAGTAACCCACCTGGCGAGCGGCCGGAGCCTGTGGATTTCGCGCTGGCGATCCGCGAGAGCGCGAGTCTCTTGCGTTGGGAGGCCGAACAGCATGGCGTGCGGATGACAGTCCCGGCGGAATCGGACGCGGCCTGGGTGATGGCCTCCGACAGTGCGCTGCGCATGATTGCGGTCAATCTGATCCAGAACGCGATTCACGCGCTGAGCGCGCGCGGCGGTGGGCATCTGGACATCCGCGTGCAGCGCCGCGGCGGCCGCATCGAGGCCGTGTTCGACGATGACGGGCCGGGCATCGAACCGGAGGTGCTCCGGCACATCTTCGAGCCATTTTTCTCCCGGCGCGCCGACGGTGTGCGGGGGACGGGACTGGGGCTTTCGATCTGTCGCAGCCTCGCCGACCAGTACGGGGGCGAGATCCGGGTCGAGAGCGAGGTCGGCAAGGGCGCGCGCTTCATCGTCGGCTTTCCAGACCCCGAGCACGCGGCCCAACCGGAGAAATGGTATGGACGCCTCCCCCCGTGAGGGAAGTTGAGCGGAAGCGCGGAGGCGGACCCGCCCGGGCAGACGGCATGACAAGTGGCCAAGGTGGACGGTTGGATGAACCTCACGGGCAAACCGGAGGGGCTGACAGGACTGCGTGCAAACCATCTGTGGGGGTCCCTCTCGCCCACGGTGGCTTGCATGTGCCACGCGCTTACAGGCCCCATGCTGCGCCCCGCCGCAGCATTCCATGCCAACGCAGCACGCCTGCCAGTTGGCAAAGTGTTCG
>CAYSFW010000035.1:0-63735 GCA_964430355.1 uncultured Thiotrichales bacterium | reverse complement strand
CCGCCATGACCCTCACCTATCCAGTTGATCCACAATGGCTTTGTCTAATGGTATCCATTAGAAACGACCTCGCCTCAGCACTGCGGCGATGGCCCACAGCTTGCCTCAAAATCACGAAAAATGGCTAATGGACAATCTGGGATCAATGTGCCTGGCCTCGGGTACCCGCTTTATGAAATCACCTCCAGCGGCATGAATTCCGCCCGTGGCCATGGCGGGGAGCCAAACCGTCATCGCGTCGGCGAGGGGCCGCTGCGCGTAGACAACTGGGGCTTGCTCGACATCGACTGGGATACGCCCGATCCGCGCCTCCGCGTCGAGATCCGTGGCGTCGAAGGTGAGCCCCTGCGCGTGCTGGAGCTGCGTCTGAGTAAGCTCGGTGTAAGGCGCTGAGCGAATCCACCCCACGACACGGTCGATCCCGACCGTGTCGTCCCTGCTGAATCGCCTCTGGTCTGCTCGACGCGGCGCTTTCCTGCATCTGCAAGCGCTGCGGGCGTGATCTGTGACGCTTCACCTTGTTAACATTCCCGCGCCCGTCCCATCATCCCTGCATCGCTAAACCCACGGATCTGGTCTGTAACGCAGCGTGCATGAGGCCCGTATGAACTCTGATCAAACCCTGTTCCGAACGGAGATCGTCCCCCGCGTGCCACCCGAGTTGCGCGCGCTGGAGACCTTCGCCAACGACCTTCGCTACAGCTGGGAGCGCGACATCCGCGCCCTGTTCGTCTCGCTGGACCCGCAGCTGTGGGAGGCCTGCGGACACAGCCCCAAGATCTTCCTGCGCCGGGTGAGCCGCCGCGTGCTGGACGATGCGGTGGAAAACCGCAGCTACATGGCCCGCTACTCGCGCGTCAAGGCCTACGCGGAAAACTACGACAACCTCGACATGCGTGAGTCGCTGGAGGCATACCTCGACCGTGACCGCGACCTGATCGCCTACTTTTGTGCCGAATTCGGCCTGCACGAGAGTATGCCGATCTACTCCGGGGGCCTCGGCATCCTGGCGGGCGATCACTGCAAGTCCGCGAGCGACCTCGGCATTCCCTTCGTGGCCGTCGGGTTGCTATACCGCCAGGGCTACTTCACCCAGCAGATCGACCGCAACGGCGTGCAGCACGCGACCTACCGCACGTCCAACCTGGACAACCTGCCCGTCAGCCGCGCCCTGGATGATGCCGGCAACCCGCTGCGCATCCACATCGAACTGCCACACACGACGCTGCACCTGCAGGTTTGGCTGGCCAAGATCGGTCACATCAAGCTGGTGTTGCTGGACGCGGACCTCCCCGAGAACGCCGAGGCCGAGCGCAACATCACCTTTCGCCTCTATGGCGGCGATCGCGACATGCGGATTCGGCAGGAGATCGTGCTCGGTATCGGCGGCGTTCGTGCACTACGTGCGCTCGGCCTGAGCCCCAATGTGTGGCACATCAATGAGGGGCACGCGGCATTTCTCGCGCTGGAGCGTTGCCGCGAGTATGTCGCCGCCGGCATGGACTTCCACCAGGCTTGGGAACTGACCGCGGGGGCGACCCTGTTCACCACGCACACGCCCGTGCCGGCCGGCCACGACATCTTTGCCTCCGATCTGGTGATGCACTACCTCGGTCATTGGCCCGAGTTGCTTGGCGTGAGCAGGGAGCAGTTCCTGAACCTCGGGCGCACACATGTGGAGCTGCACGGTTTCAACATGACGAGCCTCGCGCTGCACGCCTCGCGCTACCACAATGGCGTGTCGCGCATCCACGGCGGGGTGGCCTCGCGCACCGAGGCGGCCGCCTGGCCCGAGATCGAGCCGGAAGAGAACCCCATCGACTACATCACCAACGGGGTCCACGCCAGCACCTTCCTCGCCATGGAGTGGCAGAACCTGTTCGACACCCGCTTCCCGGACTGGCGCAACGAACTCACCAACGCCGCCTACTGGGACGAGATCATCGCCAAAATTCCGGATCATCGTTTCTGGAGCGTGCGCCGGGAGTGCAAGAGCGCCATGCTCGCCTATGTGCGCCAGCGCCTGATCAGCCAGTTGCAGCGCAACGCCTACGGCGACAACGAGATCCGGCGGATCACCGGGTGGCTGGACGAGAAGGGCGAGCACGCGCTCGTGGTGGGGTTCGCGCGGCGCTTTGCCACCTACAAGCGGGCCTACCTGCTGTTTCATGACGTCGAACGCCTCGACCGGCTGCTCTCGAACGAGGACCGTCCGATTCTGTTCATCTTCGCTGGCAAGGCGCACCCCGCCGACCAACCGGGACAGGAGCTGCTTGCGCACATCCACCGTCAGGCGATGAATCCGCGTTGGGCTGGCAAGATCCTGCTCGTCGAGGACTACGACCTAGCACTCTCCCGCAAACTGGTGGCGGGTGTGGACGTCTGGCTCAATACCCCCGAGTACCCCTTGGAGGCGAGCGGCACATCTGGCCAAAAAGCGGGTATGAACGGCGTACTCAACCTGAGCATCACCGACGGCTGGTGGGCCGAAGGCTACAACGGAAAAAACGGCTGGGCCATCTACCCGCACAACCCGAGCCTGCCGCCGCACGAGCGGGACAACTTCGAGGCCGAGGCGCTCTACGAGCTGCTCGAGGACGAGATCATCCCGCTGTTCTACGAGCGCGACCACCTCGGCTACTCGCGCCGATGGGTGGCGATGGCCAAGGCCTCGATGAGCAGCATCATCCCCCGCTTCAGCGCCGAGCGGATGCTCACGGACTACATCCGCAAGTTCTACTCCCCCGCCGCCCGCAATCATGACCGACTGAGCGCGGCGGGCGCAAAACTCGCCGCCGAACTGGGCCGCTGGAAACAGATCGTGCGCGACAATTGGCCGTCGGTGACGGTCGAGCTCCTGGAGTTGCCGCCGGAGTACCTGTGTGATGACGAGGCGCTACGTATCGACGTCAAGGTTACGCTGGGCGGCCTGCGCCCCGAGGATGTCGCGGTCGAATGCCTATTCGGGACCTGCACCGGCACCGGGCAGTTCGTGGTGGACCATGCCAGGGCGTTGCACGTCAAGGAGCGTCATCATGACCACGCGATCTTCGGCATTGCTATTCCAGGCACTGACATCCCGGGCGAGCGCACGTACCGGCTGCGCGTGTATCCGCGCCATGAAGGGCTGACTCACCCGTTCGAACTCGGGCTGATGCGCTACGCGATCTGGCCGGCCCGCGTGTAGCAGCACACGGGACGTCCGGGGCCTGTGGCCCCGGCGAGCAAGCAGAGCATCAGACCAGCCGATCCGATGCCTCGATCAGTGCGTGGTAGTAGGCGGTCATGGCAGGCGTCAACTGCTCCCAGCGGAAGCGCCAATTCCAGTTGTCGGTGTTGGTGGATGGGGTGTTCATGCGGTTGCCGGGGCCGAGGCCCAGCACGTCCTGCATGGTGACGATCGTGAGGGCGGCCTTCGAGTGCATGACGGTCCGGATCATCGCATCGAGCAGGGCGGTCGGGTCCTGCACGCCCAGCTTGCGCAGGATGAACGCCTGGGCATCGGCATCGAGGCTTGCGAACCACCCGAGCACCGTGTCGTTATCGTGGGTGCCGGTGTAGGACACCGAGGCTTCGGGGTAAAACTCGGGCAGGTGTGGATTGTCCGGGCTGCCATCGAAGGCGAACTGCAGCACGCGCATCCCCGGCAGGTGGTACTTTTCGCGCAGTTGGTGGACCTCTGGCGTGATGTAGCCCAAGTCCTCTGCCACCAGGGGCAGGCCCCCGAGGACCGCGCGCAGCTGCTCGAGCAGGGCATCGCCCGGCGCCTTTACCCAGACCCCGTCCTTGGCGGTGGTGGCGCCAGCCGGAATGCGCCAGTACGCCTGCAGCGCGCGGAAGTGATCGATGCGCAACAGATCGAACAAGGCCATCTGGCGCTTCACGCGTTCGATCCACCAGGAGAAGTCATCTTCCTCGAGCGCATCCCAGCGGTAGACCGGATTGCCCCAGAGCTGGCCGTCTGCCGAGAACATGTCCGGCGGCACGCCGGCGACCGCGGTCGCCCGGCCATCCTCATCGACGGCGAAGAACTCCCGGTTGGCCCAGACGTCCGCGCTGTCGTGGGAGACGTACAAGGGCATATCGCCGAACAGGTGGATGCCCCGCTGGTTGGCGTACGCCTTGAGCGCGTGCCATTGCCGCTCGAACAGGTATTGCTCGATGACGATCGCGCGGTAGAAGTCGTGCGCGCCGTTGAGCACCTCGCGCACGGCCTTGCGATCGCGGTGGCGTAGCGCCTCGGGCCACTCCCACCACGGACGCTGCTGCTGCACGTGACGTACGGTCATGAACTGAGCGTAGTCCTGCAGCCAGGTCTGATTCTGCTGGAGAAAGGCGCTGGCTTCCGGCAGGGATTGAAACGCGAACTGCTTGCCGCTCGCCCGCAGCGCATCGACCAGCATCTCGCGGGAATAGTCGTTCGCATCCCGCAGCGCATCGGCAAGCAAGCAATCGGCCAAGGCTGGGTCTTCACGCAGCGCTTCCAGCGTGATGAGGTCCGGGTTGCCCGCGAACACCGACAGGCTGAGATAAGGGGAGCGATCCAAATGCGTCGGCCCAAGGGGCAAGACCTGCCAGACGCTGAAGCCGGTGTCCCGCAGCCAGTCCACGAATTGCCGCGCGTTGTGGTCGAACCGACCCCAAGGCCCGTCACCAGGCAGGGAGGTCACATGCAGCAGAACGCCCGCGCGGCGATGCTCGAAAAAGTTGTTCACCGGGATCAATCCTTGCCCCGCCGCATCACGCCGCCGGCCTCGATCGACGTGTGCTGGCTACCCGCGCTGAGTGGCGCCTCCAGTTCGGCAGGGGGTTCTTGTTGGATCAGCCGATACAGCAGTTGCAGATTGTGGCGGAACAGAGCATCGAAATCCTTGACCGATTCCGCCGGGTTGTAGTCCCCAAACCACCAGTACCAATCGGAGCCCTCGCAGACCGCCAGTTGCATCAGCAGGCGGGGATCGTCGCGCGCCTCGGGATGCTGCGCGAGGAAGGCGTCGACGGCCTCCTTGGCATCGCACAGAAGATCCCAGGCGCGGTTCTTGAACGGGTCGCCCATCCATGTGGCGAAGTTGCCGTAAACCCAGCTCCCGGCGACGAGGCCCGGCAGCGACTGGCATGGCGTGCCGCGCTTGAGCACTTCGCCGAAAGTGGTGAGCTGGATGAGCGGGTCACTGCTCAGTCGCTTGTACAGCGCGTCGAGGAAGTAGTAACCGTTCTCGGGGTAGTACTCCCAGGCATTTTCGCCGTCGAGAATGATCGAGACGACCCGATCCGAGGGGCTTTCGCAGTGCTGGCGGATGTTATGGATGTGGTTGAGCAGGTCGCCCACGGCATCGTCGGCGTGCCAGTTCGAGTAGTTGAACCCGATCAGGTCGGACAAGCCATCATCGCGGAAAAACAGGCAAATCGCGTTGTTGTCGAGACGAAACGGCACATGTCGGCAGCCGTCGTACACGCCGCTCGGCGCCCGATGCGCATAGCGCTCGATGGAGTGGCGCAGCACGCTGTCGCCGCTCGCCGCCCATTTGAAACCGTGACGGTCGAGCAGTTGGACGGTCTCCGTCGACAGTCCACCCTCGGAAGGCCAGCAGCCATCCGGCCGGGCGCCGAAATGGCGTTCGAAAACGCGCAGGCCGTGTTCAACGTGCCACTCTGCTCGCGCTGCCCCGTCCGGGTAACCGCCGGCCTCGGGCAGCGGGGCGTGGGGCAGCGCCTCCCGCGTTGCATTGAAATCGATCAGCAGGGGGAGCATGGGGTGGGCGTAGGGTGAGCAGGACAGCTCGACCTGACCGCGCTCGCGCAGTGCCCGGTAGCGCGGGATGACACCGCTGATGATGTCGCCGATCAGCTCAAGCAGTTGCCGCCGGTCGTCCTGCGTGAAATTGCGCGCCTTCGCCATCAGGTGTTGCACGACGAAGCTGTCACGCCGTACGGTCTCGCCAATCCAGGCGAGGTGATACCACACCACCAGATCGACGAAAAACTGACGGAACAGATAGCCGATGAGCTCGGGATTCGAGAACTGGCGGGCGATGCCCAGCAGGGATTCAAAGGTGGGGAAGCGGCGGATCAGCCGTTGCTCGTTGGCTTTGGCGCAGGCTTGCAGGAGCTTTACCCGCTCCGCATTGTTGGCGAAGAAGCGTTGGTCGGAGATCAGCGCGTTGAGCAGCGGGTCGCGGATCTCCGAGCCCTGTTCCAGGCAGGCATCAATCTGGTTGGCGTAATCCGTGAGCTGCTCCAGCAGGATCGGCGCGAAGTTGACCACCGCGCGCGCCGCTGGATGGCGCTCGAGGTGCGCAGCCATGTCCACGTAGTCCTTGATGGCGTGGAGGTACGTCCACGGCAACTGGTGCTCGCCGGTGGCAAAGTCCCGATACTCTGGCTGATGCATGTGCCAGAGCAGGACGACCTGGATCGGCTGCGCTTCGCTAGAGGACACGATGGAGCTCCTGCCCCATCATCTCTGGCGTTACCAGCACCACGCCTTTCTTGGTCACGCGAAAACGCTTGCGGTCCTCGGCAAGATCCACGCCGATCTTGGTGCCTGCCGGCACGCGGCAGCCACGGTCGATGACCGCACGGTGGATCTCGCAGTTGGGCTCGACGAGCACGTCGGGCAGCAGCACGGAGTTGTCCACCAGGCTGTGTTCCTCGATACGCACGTTGGAGAACAGCAGCGAGTGGCGGACCTCCGCGCCTGAGACGATGCAGCCGCCCGAGACCATGGAGTCAATGGCGTGACCGCGCCGGTTTTCCTCGTCGAAAACGAACTTGGCGGGCGGCGCCTGCGTTTGGTAGGTCCAGATGGGCCAGTCGCTGTCGTAGAGGTTGAGTTCGGGCTCGACGCCGATGAGCTCGAGGTTGGCTTCCCAGAACGAATCCACTTCGCCGACATCACGCCAGTAGGTTTGCTTGCCCGTGCGGGGGTCGATCGAGGAGTAGGCGAAGGTGCGATGATTGCGCACGGCGTTGGGGATGATGTTCTTGCCGAAGTCGTGGTCTGAGAACGGGTCTTGATGGTCGCGGATGACCTGCTCGTAAAGGAAGTCGGCGCTGAACACGTAAAAGCCCATGGAGACCAGCGCGGTGTCAGGCTTGCCCGGTATTGGCTCGGGATTCTCGGGCTTTTCAGAAAACGCCTGGATGCGGTACTCGCTGTCGACACTCATGACGCCGAAGGACTTCGCATTTTCCAGCGGGACTTCGAAGCAGCCCACGGTGAGATCGGCCTCTTTTTCGACGTGCGCCGCGAGCATCGGGCCGTAGTCCATCTTGTAGACGTGGTCACCGGCCAGGATCAGCACGTACTTGGGGTGCGAGTGGCGAATGATGTCCAGGTTCTGGAAGATGGCATCGGCGGTGCCAGAGTACCAGGAATTCTGGATGCGCTGCTGCGCGGGCATGAGTTCGATGTACTCGCCGAACTCGCCACGCAGAAAACTCCAGCCGTTCTGGATGTGCTTGATGAGGGAATGGGCCTTATACTGCGTCAGCACACCGATACGGCGGATACCCGAGTTGATGCAGTTGGACAGCGGAAAGTCGATGATGCGGAACTTGCCGCCAAAGTGCACCGCCGGCTTGGCCCGCCACATCGTGAGTTCCTTGAGCCTGGAACCACGTCCTCCCGCCAGTACCAGCGCGAGCGTCTCCTTGGTGAGGCGGCTTACGAATCGAGGAGTAGGGTAATGCAACATGCGGGGCTATCCTGTTCTGTTCGGCTTGATTGTATCAACGCCATTATTTGCCAGTTCCAGCGGCATGTATTCTGATACAAATCAATGAAAAAATAGTTTACCAGCCAAATCATCCAGCATCGAAATGCCAGTCGCAAGCGCCATTCTCTCGCAAGAACACGTCAGGCTGATCAACGGTCGCCTGCACGACCCCTTCACCGTCTTGGGTCGGCATTCGGCTGGGGAGGGTCGGGAGCGGGTCACGCTGTTCGCCCCACACGTCGAGGCAATGAGTATCGGCGAGCCGCCGCGCGCCATGCAGCGCGTGCCTGGTACGGATTTCTTCGTCTGGGAGGGTGCGCCTGCGGAGCTACCCGGCCGCTATCGTCTGCACGCCATCACCAAGACCGGCCATCGCTACGCATTCTATGATCCTTACTCGTTTCCGCCGCTGATCTCCGACTACGACCTGCACCTGTTCAACCAGGGTAATCACTGGCACGCCTATCGCTTCCTCGGCGCCCATGCGGTGACGGTGGACGGCATAGCGGGCGTGCGCTTCGCGACCTGGGCGCCGAATGCCGAGCGCGTGAGCGTCGTTGGGGATTTCAACCAGTGGGACGGCCGCCGACACCCGATGCGCTCGCGTGGCGGAAGCGGGGTCTGGGAGTTGTTCATCCCGGAGCTCGAGCCGGGTACGCCCTACAAGTTCGAGCTGCTGAGCCGGGAGGGGGATGCACTGCTCACCAAGATCGACCCCTACGGCCAGGCCTTCGAGCTGCGCCCGAAGACCGCATCGGTCATCACCGCACCGTCGCAGCATGAGTGGGGCGATGCCGAGTGGATCGAGCAGCGACGGGCTCTGGACTGGCAGCACGCACCGATCTCCATCTACGAGGTTCATCTCGGCTCGTGGATGCGTGATGCCGACGGTGGGTTCCTCAATTACCGTGAGCTTGCGGATAAGCTCGGCGCGCACGTCAAGCAGTTAGGGTTCACGCATATCGAGCTCTTGCCGATCACGGAACACCCGCTCGATGCCTCCTGGGGCTATCAGGTCACCGGGTACTACGCCCCGACCTCACGTTTCGGGTCTCCCGACGACTTTCGGTATTTCGTGGACCACCTCCACCACCTCGGGATCGGCGTTCTGCTCGACTGGGTCCCGGCGCACTTTCCGAAGGACGACTGGGCGCTCGCGTGGTTCGACGGCACGCCGCTTTACGAGCATGCCGACCCGCGCAAGGGTGAACATCGCGACTGGGGTACCAAGATCTTCAACTTCGGCCGCAACGAGGTGAAGAACTTCCTGATTTCCAGTGCGATTTTCTGGATCGAGGAATTCCACATCGACGGTATCCGCATGGATGCCGTGGCCTCGATGCTCTACCTCGACTACTCCCGCCAGGAAGGCGAGTGGGTACCCAACCAGTACGGCGGTCGCGAGAACCTCGAAGCGATCACCTTCATGCAGCATCTCAACAGCGTCATCGGGCAGAACCACCCCGGTGTGCTGATGATCGCCGAGGAATCAACGGCCTGGCCGATGGTTTCGCGCCCGACCTGGCTCGGCGGGCTGGGGTTCTCGATGAAGTGGAACATGGGTTGGATGCACGACACGCTCGACTATTTCGAGAAGGACCCGATCTACCGCCACTATCATCACAACAACCTGACCTTTGGGATGCTCTACCAGTTCACCGAGAATTTCGTGCTGCCGTTCTCCCACGACGAAGTCGTGCACGGCAAACGCTCGCTGCTCTCGAAGATGCCCGGCGACCGCTGGCAACAGTTCGCGAACCTGCGGCTGCTCTACAGTTATCAGTATCTCTACCCCGGCAAGAAGCTGCTGTTCATGGGGGCTGAGCTCGCGCAATGGGAGGAGTGGCGAGAGGACCAAGGCCTCGCCTGGAGCTATCTCGACTATCCCGAACACCGGGGCATCGCCAAGCTGCTCGAAGATCTCAACCACCTCTACGCTCACAGCCCGGCCCTGTATGGCAACGAGTTTCAGGGTGAAGGCTTTGCGTGGATCGACTGCCACGATGCCGCCCAGTCGGTCATTTCGTTCCTGCGCCGTTCGGGGCATGATCTGCTCGTGGTCGTGCTGAATTTCACGCCGGTGCCGCGTCACAGTTATCGGATCGGCGTGCCGCGGCGCGGCCGCTATCGGGAGCTTTTCAATTCCGACTCGTCCTACTACGGCGGCAGCAACGTCGGCAACCCGCCGGTGCTAGTGGCGGCCGATCAGCCCTGGATGAACCAGCCCTGTTCGGTCGAACTCACCCTGCCGCCGCTCGGCGCAGTCGTGCTGCAGCCCTTCGACTGACCGCACTGCGACGATCCACCCATCACCGCGTTCATCCGGCGCAAAGCGATTGACGAGATGAAAGTGTTGTTCGCTACGAGCGAGGCCTTCCCCTTCATCAAGACGGGAGGGCTCGCGGACGTATCCGGTCAGTTGCCCCTTGCACTGCAGGGGGCGGGAGTCGAAGTCACTCTCGTGTTGCCGGCCTACCAGGCCTTGAGCCTCCAACGTGAAACACGAGTCGTCGACCACGTCCTCACGCATGAGGGGTATGCATTGGTGCGGGAGACGGAAATCGCGACCGGAGGGCCACGGTTGTGGCTCATTGACCACCCGTTGTTTTCGCGACGGCCGGGCAACCCCTACGTGGATGCCACTGGGCATGATTGGGCCGACAACGGCTGGCGTTTCGGGCTCTTCAACCAAGTGGTGACAGAGCTCGCGGCGGGTCACGGCAATCCGTCCGCCCGCTTTGACCTCGTGCACTGCAACGACTGGCAGGCCGGCCTGATCCCCGCCCTGTTGTCCCAGCGCGAACAGGGGCCGCCGGCCATCTTCACCATCCACAACTTGGCCTATCAGGGGCACTTCCCGCGCTACTTGTTCGATCAGCTCGGCTTGCCCGAGGCGCTCTGGTCGCCTTCGGGGGTGGAGTTCTACGGACTGCTGTCGTTCATCAAGGCCGGCATTGCGTTCGCCCGGAAAGTCACGACCGTCAGTCCGACCTATGCGCGCGAGATCCAGACGCCGGCATACGCCTACGGACTCGAGGGCTTGCTGCAGCACCGCAGCGCCGACCTCGTCGGCATCCTCAATGGCATCGACACGCACACCTGGAACCCCAAGTCCGACCCACTGATCGCGCAGCGCTACGATGCCGAGTCGCTCGAGGACAAGGCAGCGAACAAGCGTGCCCTGCAGGAGCGCTTGGGGCTCGCGCCGGATCCCGACGCCTTTCTGCTCGGTCACGTTGGGCGAATGGTCGAACAGAAGGGGATCGACCTCATCCTGGCGGCGCTGCCCGCACTCGCGGACCTGCCGGTGCAGGTGGCGATCGTCGGCGCGGGCGAGGGCCGCTTCGAACACGCCTGGCGCGCGGCCGCCGAGCATTGGCCTGGGCGGGTCGCGGTGTTCGTCGGCTACGACGAGGGCATGGCGCACCTTGTCGAGGCCGGTGCCGATGCCTTCCTGATGCCTTCGCGCTTTGAGCCCTGCGGGCTGAACCAGATGTACAGTCAGGCCTACGGTACGCCGCCGATCGTGAGCCGGACCGGCGGGCTGGCCGACAGCGTCGTGGAGACCCGCCCAGAGACGCTGGCGGACGGTAGCGCGAGCGGGTTTTTCCTGCCTCATCTCGACGCGGCTGGACTGCTCGATGCGATCGAGCGGGCGCTGGCCCTCTACCGACAGCCGGAGGACTGGCGCCGGCTCATGCGCAACGCCATGTCCAAGGATTTCTCCTGGGGGCGTAGTGCTACGGCGTATCTTGAACTCTACGCGGCCGTCACTGGGGCGGTCTGACGCAGCGCTCGGATTCCCGGATGGATAGATCGCGCACCGGCGTCCGCATCGACTGGCGCTCGCCCAACTTCTGGCTCGTGATCGGCGTGGCCGCCAGCGCCGTTGCGCTGCAGGCAGCGGGGCTCGACACCGCGCTAAGGTTCGACCGCGAGGGCGTCGCCCGGGGTGCGTGGTGGCTTCTCATCACGGCAAACCTCGTACATCTCGGCTGGAGCCACGTCTGGCTCAATCTGGCTGGGCTGGGCCTGATCGCACTGTTGCTCGGCGACCGCTACCCGTGGTGGCAGTGGGTCATCGTGGGGGTCGCCAGCGGCCTGGCCGTGACGCTCGGGCTGTGGTGCTGCAGCCCGGAGTGGCGCTGGTATGTGGGGCTCTCCGGTGCGCTGCACGGGCTTTTCGTCGCAGGGGCGATTGGGTTGCTGCGGGGGGAGCGTAACTTCGCGCTGGCCCTGCTCGCGGGCGTGGCCGTCAAGCTCACGTATGAACAAGCCGTTGGGCCGAGCCCAGGAACGGCCGAACTCGCCGGAGGTCCCGTGGTGGTGGACGCGCATCTGTTTGGGGCGCTCGGCGGGGCTGTCGCCGCGGGCTTGCTCTGGCTCCTGGTCGGGCAAAAACGGTAGGGCGCGACGAGGGTCAGCAACGACCCGAGGTCCGGTGGAAGCGAGCGGCCCCTCGTCGCATGAGGGCCATCTCGCGCCGATGGGTTTTTGCTAGACTTGCGACACATCGCACGGCTCCCGCGCGCAGGGGTGTTTAGAACGCGCGAGACACCGCGCCGCGCGCAACGTAACCGGACCGCAAAAAGCCTAGATTCAGACACATACGCCGTAAACTCATGACCAGCGAATACGAAGTCTCCAGCGCCCGCGTGCTCGTCGAGGCACTGCCTTACATTCAGCGTTTTGCCGGCAAGACCGTCGTCATCAAGTACGGCGGTAACGCCATGACCGACGAAACGCTCAAGAGCGGGTTTGCGCGCGACGTCGTGTTGCTCAAGCAGGTCGGCATCAACCCCGTGGTGGTCCATGGCGGCGGACCGCAGATCGGCAAGTTGCTGCAACAGTTGGGCAAGGAGTCCAAGTTTATCCAGGGCATGCGCGTGACCGATCGCGAGACCATGGATGTCGTGCAGATGGTACTCGGCGGTCTCGTCAACAAGGAGATCGTCAGCCTCATCAACCAGCACGGCGGGCGCGCGGTCGGCCTCACGGGGAAGGATGCGAGCTTCATCCGCGCACGCCAGCTCCGGTTGAAGAACGATGCCCCGGAGCTCGAGGCCCCCGAGATCATCGACCTCGGGCACGTGGGCGAGGTGGAGTCGATCGATCCGGCCATCGTGCAGCTGCTCGATGATGCCGCGTTCATCCCCGTCATCGCGCCGGTCGGCGTCGGGGCCGACGGCAGTTCCTACAACATCAACGCGGACATCGTCGCGGGCAAGCTGTCCATCGTCCTGAAGGCCGAAAAGCTCATCCTGCTCACCAACACTCCGGGTGTGCTCGATAAGCAGGGGCAACTGCTGACCGGATTGAGTGCCCACCAGATCGACGACCTCATCGACGATGGCACGATTGCGGGGGGAATGCTGCCCAAGGTCAACTGCGCGCTCGACGCGGTGCGCTCGGGCGTGACCACCGCACACATCATCGATGGCCGCGTGGAGCACGCGGTCCTGCTCGAACTGCTGACGAACAAGGGTGTGGGGACGCTGATCCGCGGCTGACCGAGGCGCCGTTAGTTGCGGCGCTGACCCTGCATTGCAGCCTCGAGCTCGGTCTTTAGCTCGGTGAAGCGCGCGCGGTCCTGGTTGAACTTCTGGTTGATTTGTGCACGGCGCTGCTGATGGGCCGTCATCTGGTCCTGGTAGGCGGCCAGTTGGCGCTGGTACTCCGCGATGTTGTCATCGAGCTGTTTGGGAACCGGCTTCGAGGCTTCAGTCAGGCGCTTGCGGTTGGTCTCGGCCTTCTCGAGTTCCACCGAGACTTTCTCGCGCTTGACTTCTATCTGACGCAGCTGGGCGTCAATCGGCGCGAGGCGGTCGGTGCGCAGGCGCTCGATGTCCTCGACGGAGCTGTACGTGCTCAGCAGCGCCCGGTCCTGATTGACCCGTTCGCGTCGGGCGCGGGCCTCCTCGGTGTTGTCTTCGGCGGGTGCTGGGCCGCCCGCCGGTTTGCCCACGACGACCTCTTGCGTAACGCGGCCCTGCGCGTCCAGACGCGCGTGACCCGACGGCGCGGCGCCCGGCGGCACCCGGTCGCTGTAGTTGACCTGTCCCTTATCATCGACCCACCGGTACAGCCCGCCTGCCCCAGCGGGAGCGGCCAGCGTTACGAGCGGGAGGAGAGCCATCCATAACCTTCTGCTTCGCATGCGGAAATTAGGTCATAATTCAAGCGTATTAGGCAATCCAGTCGATCACATTTACGGGCGCGCCGCGCCCCTGCCGTCTCTAAACACGTGTCGTTCCCAAGTAACTGATCGAAATGCACAATCTGGAAGGACTCGCCGGCTGGGCCGAGCAGTTGGTGCTGGTTGGCATATCGCTGATCGCCAACGCCTTCTCGTCGTTCTCCGGCGGCGGCGCGGGCCTCGTGCAGTTGCCGATGCTGATATTTCTGGGTTTGCCCTTCGCGCTCGCCTTGGCGACCCACAAGATTGCGACGGTGGCGTTGGGTCTGGGGGCAAGCCTGCGGCACTGGCGCGAGCACACGCTGGAGCGCGAATTCGTGCTGCTCATGCTGGTTTGCGGATTGCCCGGGGTGCTTGTCGGGGCGTTCTCGATCGTGCGCATCCCGGATCGCGTCGCGACGGTTGCGCTGGGGGTGCTGACCATCGGGCTCGGCGTGTACTCCGTGTTCAAGCCCAAGCTTGGCCAGCATTATGAGCCGCGACATCGTGATACGCGAGGCCTGATGCTGGGCGGGCTGGGCATGCTGGTGATCGGCGTGCTCAATGGCTCGCTCACCTCGGGAACCGGCCTGTTCGTCACCCTCTGGCTCGTTGGCTGGTTTGGTATGGATTACCTGCGGGCCGTCGCGCACACGCTGGTCATGGTCGGGCTGTTCTGGAACGGCACCGGGGCGATCACGCTCGCGTTGATCAGCGAGGTGTACTGGCCGTGGCTGCCCGCGTTGATCGCGGGCTCTCTGCTGGGCGGCTATCTCGGTGCGCACCTTGCCATCAGCAAGGGCAACCGGTGGATCAAGCGCGGGTTCGAAGTCGTGACGATCCTCATCGGGCTTAAGCTGCTCGTCGGCTGAGCCCGCCTTCAGCCGCCGTTGTCTCCGTCCTGCGTCAGTGCCCGCGGCGTGAGCCCCAGCTCCTTGGCGACGTGCTCCAGCGTGGTGTGGCGCACATCCTTGCCTTTGACCATGTAGATGACGTATTCGCCGACGTTTTTTGCGTGGTCGCCCACGCGCTCGAGCGCACGCGCGGCCCACATGACATCAATTGCGGCGCGGATCGTGCGCGGGTCCTCCATCATGTAGGTCACCAGGGCACGCATCAGTGTTTCGTACTCGCGATTGGCCTTGAGTTCCTCATAGCCAACCTCGAGCGCGAGCTCCACATCCATGCGGGCGAAGGCATCCAGACTCTTTTGCAGCATCAGCCGCACGTGATCGCTCAGCACGTGGAGCATGTTGGCGAATTTCACGTTGATCCGCTGCGGGGTCTCACTGAGGCTCACCGCCATGCGTGCGATCTTCTCCGCCTCGTCGCCGACGCGTTCGAGGTCGGTGATGGTCTTGATGACCATGATGACGAGCCGCAGGTCGCTCGCCGCAGGCTGCCGCCGGGCGATGATTTGCGTGCACTCCTCGTCGATGGCGACCTCCGCGGCGTTGACGCGATGATCGTTTTCCATCACCGCCCGCGCCTTCGGGAAATCCAGCTCGATCAGCGCGTCCGTTGCCTGGCGCAGTTGCTCCTCGACCAGCCCGCCCATCGCCAGCACGCGATTGCGGATGTCCTCCAGCTCGATGTTGAACTGGCTGGAGATGTGTTTGGAGAGGCTCGCCTTGTCCATTTTTTCTACCTTCTGTTGCGTAATCAGCCGAAGCGGCCCGTGATGTAATCTTCGGTTTCTTTCTTCGACGGGTTCGTGAAGAGCTTGTCGGTCGTGTCGTATTCGATCAGGTCGCCCATGTACATAAAGGCCGTGTAATCGGATACGCGCGCTGCTTGCTGCATGTTGTGCGTGACGATGAGGATGGTGTAGCTGGACTTGAGCTCGTGAATTAGCTCCTCGATCTTGAGTGTGGAGATCGGGTCGAGCGCGGAAGCCGGCTCGTCGAGCAACAGCACAGCAGGTTGAATGGCGATCGCGCGTGCGATGACCAGCCGTTGCTGTTGACCACCGGAGAGGCCGAAGGCGCTCTCGTTGAGCCGGTCCTTGACCTCATCCCAGAGCGCGCCGCCCTTCAGTGCCCACTCCACCGTGTCATCGAGCACGCTGCGGCTGTTGATGCCCTGCAGGCGCAGGCCGTAGGCGACGTTTTCGTAGATCGACTTCGGGAAGGGGTTCGGCTTCTGGAACACCATGCCGACCTTACGCCGTAGCTCCGCGACGTTTGTGCCCCGGGCGTAGATGTTTTGGCCGTCGAGCAGGATCTCCCCGTCCACCCGGCAGCCGTCCACGAGGTCATTCATGCGGTTGAAGCAGCGCAGCAGTGTGGACTTGCCGCAGCCGGACGGGCCGATGAACGCCGTCACGCGCTTGCGCGCGATGTTCATGTTGATCTTGTTGAGCGCCCGTTTCGATCCGTAATACAGATCGACATTCTTGACCTGAAGGGTGACGTCTTCCTGATCGATCCCCTGAGCCTCGGAGACACCCGAGAGCGCCGATTTCACGTCGACGCCGTGCGTCATTTTCGCGGAATCCATGGTAAGGCCTGATTGCATAGTCGTTGTGATCTAGTGTTCCAGCGCGCGGTACTTCTCGCGCAGGCGGTTGCGGATGAAGATCGCGGTCAGGTTGAGCAGCACGATGACGAGCACCAGCAGCAGGGCAGTCGCGTACACGAGCGGACGCGCTGCCTCCACGTTCGGGCTCTGGAAGCCAACATCGTAAATATGGAAGCCCAGGTGCATGATCTTGCGCTCGAGATGGATGAACGGGAAGTTGCCGTCCACCGGTAGCGACGGCGCGAGCTTCACGACGCCCACGAGCATCAGCGGAGCGACCTCGCCCGCCGCGCGTGCGATGGCCAGAATCAACCCGGTCATGATCGCCGGGCTCGTCATCGGGATGACGGTGCGCCAGAGAGTCTCGGCCTTGGTGGCACCGAGCGCCAGGCTGCCCTCGCGGATCGCGCGGGGAATGCGCGTGAGCCCCTCCTCGGTTGAGACGATGACCACCGGCAGGGTCATCAGTGCCAGCGTCAGCGACGCCCAGAAGATGCCGGGCGTGCCGAAGGTGGGCGCGGGCAACGCCTCGGGAAAGAAGGCCGAGTCGATCGAAGGGCCGACGAAGTAGACAAAGAACCCCAAGCCAAACACCCCGTACACGATGGACGGCACGCCTGCCAGGTTGTTCACTGCGATGCGGATCAGCCGCACCAGAGGTCCTTGTTTGGCGTACTCGCGCAGGTAGATGGCCGCGATCACCCCAAGGGGTGTCACCATGATGGTCATGATGAACACCATCACGACGGTGCCGAAAATGGCCGGGAAGATGCCGCCCTCGGTGTTGGCCTCGCGCGGATCCTCGCTTACGAACTCCCCCATCTTCGCGAAATAGAAGCCCACTTTATCCAGCGTCGACATCTTGTTGGGCTGGAATGCGTGGAGGACCTTTGCGAGTGGCAGCGTGATTTCGCGCCCGTCCTGAACCTTGGCGCGCAGGCTATCACGCCGGATGTCCGCGTACAGTGCCTGCAAGCGACCTTGAAGATCCTGGTACTTCTTCTCTTGTTCAGCGCGTTCCTTGGCGATCTCATCCAGTGCCACCGGCGTCGCCTTGCCCTCCAACTCCAGGCCGCGTTGCCGGAGTCTCAGCCGCTCAATTCTGTAATTGATCGCACCGATCTCGTACTTTTCGATCCGGCGAATTTCGTCGCGCAGCTGAGATGCACGTTTGATGCGCTCGAGCAACACGGGCCATGCTTGTGGCCCACTGGCCACGACCTGATCGTTCTCGAGCACGGCGGTGAGGAATCCGTAAAAGTTTCCGTATTCCACCCGCTCCAGGACCATGACCTCAGGGGGTTCGGTCTGCTCGGCGATTAGAGGTGCTACGACCGTCTTGAAGTCGACGCCATACACATCGCGGTTGCCAACACGGACCAGGTAGCGTGTGATGGTCGAATCGGCCGATTCCAGTTTAATCCCGGAGTCGATAACACGCTGCAACGGTACGTTTTCGTAGTCGTGAAACTCACCGACCAACGTCTGGGACTTGCCGTCAACCCGGTAGTCGAGCTGATAGACCGTGTGCGGCCAGAAATAGCCGAGGCCACGGACGGCGATGAGGCCCAGCAGACCCACGGTCATGATGATGCTGGCGGCGATCGCGCCCGCTGTCAGCCAGATGTGCGGCTCGCCGCTTTTGTACCATTCGCGAAAACTGGACATGGGGTGTTACCCGTCAGAGAGAGCTGTATTTCTTGCGCAGCCGATGGCGGACCAACTCGGCGACCGTGTTCAACAGGAAGGTGAAGGTCAGTAGCACGAGCGCCGCGAGGAACAGCACCCGGTAGTGCGTGCCGCCGACTTCGGATTCGGGCATTTCCACCGCGATGTTGGCAGCCAGGGTGCGCATGCCCTCAAAGATGTTCCACTCCATGACCGGCGTGTTGCCGGTGGCCATCAACACGATCATGGTCTCACCCACGGCGCGGCCAAAGCCAATAGTCACGGCCGAGAAGATGGCGGGGCTCGCCGTAGGGAGCACGACGCCGACCAGTGTCTGCCAAGTCGTCGCGCCCAGGGCGAGCGAACCATTCACCAGGTGCCGCGGCACGCTGAAGATCGCATCCTCAGCGATGGCGAAGATGGTGGGGATGACCGCGAATCCCATCGCGAAGCCGACGACGAGCGCGTTGCGCTGGTCGTAGCCGATGCCGTGATCGCGCAGCCACACCCGCACGTCACCGCCGAACAACGCATTTTCGAGCGGCACGCTGAGCTGGATGCTGATCCACCCGGCGACCAGCAGCACCGGAATCAACAGGGCACCCTCCCAGCCATCGGGGATCAGGGCGCGCACGGCGCGCGGTACGTGGAACCACACCCAGCTCGCCAGCACCACGGCGAGAGGCACCAGCAACAGCAGCGCAAACATCCCGGGGAGGTGATTCTCCATGAACGGGGCGAGCCATAAGCCGGCTAGGAATCCGAGCACGACGGTGGGCAGGGCCTCCATGATTTCGATGGTCGGCTTGATCACCTGGCGCATGGCCGGCGCCATGAAGTACGCGGTGAAGATAGCGCCAAGGATGGCGAGCGGCATGGAAACCAGCATCGCGTAGAAGGCCGCCTTCAGTGTGCCGAAGGTCAGCGGACTGAGGCTGAACTTGGGCTCGAAGTCGTCGTTGGCAGCCGACGATTGCCAGAGGTACTTCGGCTCTGCGTAACCTTCGTACCAGACTTTGCCCCACAGCGACGACCACGACACCTCGGGGTGCTCGTTGTGCACGTCGAGGATCGAGAGCCGCCCGTCAGCGAGCTCGGTGATGAAGCGATTCGAGCGCGGGGCAATCGCGAGTTGCGCAGGCGCCTGATCGGCAACCTTGCCCCGATAGACCTCGCGCGAGGCCGTAGCCAGGTAGATGCCCAGATCCCCGGCGTCGTCACCCACGAGGAAACCCTTCCTGCGATGTTCCGGCTCAATGACGCGGATTGCAGGCCCCTCGGTGCGGAAGGTGCGAACACGCTCGATGGTGTAGCGGTTCTGGGGGTCGCGGACCGGGAACCACTGCTCCAGACGACCCTTCTCGGTGCCGATGATGGCCGAAATGCCGCCGATGAGCCGCGCCATCGCGGTCACGTGGTCGCCGTCGGGTGTCACCCGCTTGCGATCGACCACCTTGGGCGCGCCTTCCCCAACCAGGCTGACGAGGTTGATGAAATCCTCCTGGTCAATGGTAATCAGCCAGCGCTGATCGCCACTGATCATCATGAACAGGGGCTTCGGCCTGCCTCCGTCCAGCGTCAGTGTCTCCGATGAAACGTTGGCGTCGCCCATCAGGGACTTGCGCACCCTGAGCTTCTTGATCACCACCCTGCCATCGGCCAGAGCGGCGGCCACGGTCGTCTCGTCGTCGGCATTGCCCATCGCGATGCGCTCGATGGCAGCGCCCTGCGGGTCGAACACCAGCGGTTCTTCACCGAGCGGGTAGGACACCGAGGGGGTGATGACGCGCTTGCCCTCGGGGTAGGTCAGATCGAAGTCGAGCGCGGCGATGACTGCCGTGCCATTCGACAGGCCGATGGCGAGCGTATCAGTGCCAATCGTACCGTCGGTGTAGCTCGTGATGGTCGTGCCAGCGGGCAGATTGAGCTGTTGAGCGGCCAGTTGCGCCCCATCGGAGAGGGCGAAGAAGCTTACCTCCCCCCTTTCACCGACGCGCGTGCCGATCTCGGCCTGTTCCTCGGAGTGGTACCGTAGCGCCTTGCCGGATGCCGGCGGGGCATATTGCGCGAGCGGCTTGACGCTGGCCGGAGTGAACAGCGGTAGCACGACCGAGAACAGGTAGAAAAAGATCAGCAGCACCGCGGCGATGACGCTGACGCCACCGATGGCGATGCTGTGCCGGGCGAATGAGTCTTTGAAGTAGCGCCAGGGTTGCAGGCGCTGGTTTTTCTCGAGGAGTTCCGCGACGGTGTTCACGCTTTCCATGCGCGCAAAGCTACCACGACATTATGACGAAAATGTGACATTTTTATGAACGTGGTAATACTGTCACGGACAGGGCCAGCCTCGAGACTCGGAAACGACGGCCTGACCCCCTAGACAAGACCGGCGCCACACGGGCGCCGGTCAGTCGGTCACGGGGTTGTTGCGGGTGGTGCAATCAACGGCGCGGGTCTGGAGCCGCCATGAGGTCGACGCGCTCGGCCTCGCGGCGGGCTACCTCACCGCGCAGCGCCGGTTGCGCGCGGCACCTCGCCCAACCGGCTTTTGCGGTCCCTACTCAGAAGCCGTACTGCGAGCGCAGTTCTCTCAGCTTCTCCGGCAGCGTGATGACGATGAACTCGTTGTCGTCAGGTTGTTTGCTACCGACGTGCCGCCCGACGCTGAACGGGTAGTTGTTGTCGTTGAGCACCACTACCCGATGCCCGTCGAGCATGACCACGTCCTCGATGGTGACGAACGGGAAGGCAAAGCGTTCGCCTATCCCGACGTCGCCCTGGCGGGAAGGCGCCAGCCCAAACGGATTGGCGATGTTCATCAGGTCGATGAACGGCGCCTTGGCGACGCGCTCGCCGTTGTTGGCGGGCAGGGTGATGCGGTTGAGCATCTTGTAGCCTTTGAGGTCGCCCTGGGTGTTGTCGCGCTCGATGACGATGCCCTCGCTCGCGCCGGTGAGGATGAAGTCGCCGATTGCCTCGCCGCGCGTGTCGAGCGGATAGCGGTAGTACTTGCCAGTGTACTGCTTGCTGGTCGTGTCAAACTGCGGGATGAGCAGGTCGCGCTCCTTCGCGCCGCTGAGGGGCTTTTCCAGCATCGGGTAGAGCGTGCGCCCATCCGGCGCGATCGCCATGCCCTCGTAGCCGCCACTCGACTGCGCGCGGAACGGCGTGGCGAGGCGCGTCTCGCGGTACGGCCAGTAGAGGCCCGCCATCCACGGTGTGTTCCTGCCGGCTTCATCTTGGAGGTTGGTGCCGTCGTCGGAGTCCGCCCCGTTGAAGATCGGGAAGTCGCCAAACAGGTAGACGGTGCGAATCGCGGGGTAGCGCTGCTGGATGCGCAGCAGGGTGCGGAAGTCGAAGCTCTGCACGTCGGCGCGCGCCTCCAGGCCATTGGCCACGATCACCTTCGCCACTGCATCGGCCATGGCGTCGGCGCCGACCGTGCGCTCCTTGTAGACCTTGCCGTGGTTGTCCCGGTCGGAGCGTGGGTTGATCTTGGTTTCGATGTTGAAGCGCACCAACCGCGCGTTGGCCACCCGCTTGCGCGCCTCGGGATGCGCCTTGCCCGCCCCGGTTTCGTAGTACGCGATGTAGGCGCCGACCAGGTCGAACACGTCCTGGAGGGTTGGCATCACGTAGGCGCTCGCATAGCCCTTGGCCTTGGCGACGGAGACGGCCACGGGGGAGAGTGCGGGGTCGTTCTTCTGCTCGGGGCCGCGGAACAGGTTGTCACAGATGAACTGGGCCTGGATCTCGGCCTGCGTGAGGTCCTTGATGAGCACCTCATCGGCCAGGGCGTAGGGGTTGCCGTCGGCGCGCCGGCACTTCTGGGCCTCGATGTAGGGGTCGTGCTTGAGGATGACCACACCGTCCTTGGTCACCCCGGTGTCCAGTTCCAGGGTGGTCATGAGGTGGTCCAGCGCCACCTCCATGGCCGGGAGCGTGTTCTCGGGCCGCAGGTTACGCCCGCCACGATGGCCCTGGGCGTCGAATTTGCGCAGGTCGATGAGTCCCTCGGCGGTCAGCCAGTCGCCCGGGGTGCCGTCGCCGTTGGCGTCAAACTCCCGGACCGCCGCGAGCAGCAGGTCGGGACGGTCGGAGATGATGCCATTGACCCCGGCCTTCATGAGTTCGGTCATCTGCGCCTTATCGTTCACGGTCCAGGTGACCACGGGGTAGCCCGCGGCCTTGATCGAGGCGATGTCGAACACGTCGGAGGCGGCCTTGGCGAGATCCGCCGGGGTGTTCTTGCCGCGCGCGTAGTGCGCATCGCTGTCGGACTTCACCCCGTTGGTGTCGTAGCGGAGCATCACGTGGTAGGGGGAGAACACGGGCGTGCGGGTGCTGCCCGCCGCCTGCGCGTGGCTGCGTACCGCGTTCATCACGCGCACCGCATTCGACTCCTCGCTGAACGGGTTTTGCGGCGCGCGGACCTGCTTGCCCGTGTTATCGAAATCGGGCAGGGAGAAGGGCGGGTCGAGCAGCACGCCATCTGCGCTGAAGTGCAGCAGGAACGGGCCAAACTCGTCACCCATCCAGAGCGTGCCGTCAGCGGCGCGCTGCAGTGACTCCGGGTCGAAGTCCGCACCGGTGAGGATGCGCTCCTGGGTGAACTCGTTGACGATGGCGAACGGCACGAGCCGGTTCGGGTCGCGAAACTCGATGTAGGCACCCACAGCCACCTTGCCACTGCCGCCCTCGACCGTGCGGAAATCCGGGTACACGGTGTAGGCGCGCAAATGATAGTCGGCCGAGTTTTCGAATCTGCCGTAGCCGTTGTCGGACATCACCAGAAACGAGCCGTCCCCGTTGTCCAGCGCGGCGGAAAAGCCCTGCACGGGCTGGCTGGCGAATGGTACCGAGCGGCCATTGGCCGCAGCGATGTATTGCCCAGACTTGGGTCGGGCGGCAAAGGTGTCCGCCGGCAGGCTGGCGAATCCAGTCAGGGTCGGCTCACAGCCGGTCAGTGCCAGCGTGAGCGCCGCGAAGGGCACCGTATCGCGAAATGAGCGCATGACGAATCTCCATGACAAAGGTGAATCAAGTCACGAAATGCTAGGGGTTCGTCGTAACGGAACGGTGACCGAACCATGATCAAACGATGACACCCTTGGTCGTCACAGTTCAGCGGGTGCGTGAGCCCTCGCGCAGCTCCACCATGACCTTTTCGGCCCGTGCCCCGAGAAAGACGTACACACCCAGCGCGACGAGCAGACCCGCGGCCGAAAACATCATCTCGACCGCACCCGTGAGCATCTTGCCGTCGCTCAGCACCGACTTGAACATCAGCAGCAGCGATTCGATGGACACCGCGATGAGGATCGCTGCCATGAATCGCGTGATGGTGCGCCGGGTGGAGCTGTGCCGGAAGATGTCCTTGTGCATCAGCACCTCCTCCTCGAGTGTCGTCTTGGCCAGGTCGAAGATGGCCAGAGCGAGAGTGAGATAAACAATGATGCCGAAGGGCTTGGTGTAGTGCAGGTCATGTTCGCCCACCTCCGGTCTGAACACGCTGAGCAGTTCGCCCACCGAGAGGTAGAACAGCAAACCCACCACGCTCAGGAGCCCGACGGCGATCGTTGCGTACACACCCTTGAAGAAGACGCTGAACTGGCGCCGACGCCGGTCTCCCATCATGAACTCGATGATGCGATTGAGGTCGATGTCGAGCACGATGTAGCCGAGCAATGCGTCGGCCGCCGTGCGTACGGGCGCTGCGGCGGAGATACAGAGCTTGCGGCTGGTCACGGAGAGGTAAGGCGCCGTGACGATCGTCGTCGCGCTCTCCCTGACATCCTGAAAGTACGGTCGGCGGCTGCGATCCTTGCCAACCCCCCGTCAGCGACTCCGGAAACGTCCTGCCGGGGGCGATGCTCAGCGTGCGTTGCTGGCCGGCCACGTCCAGCGTGTAAAGGAGGTCTACGAAAGGGTAGCTCTTGACCAGACATTCGATGGTGCGCTGCTGGCGGGACTCATCCTCGTAGAGTGCCTGGTCGTTGATTCCGCTCAGGATCGAGGCCATCAGCTCGTTGATCGAAGCCGCGTGCTGGTGGTAGTGCTCGATGATCTGGACATAACTCATTTCGGACATGACTGGCCTCCATCGCTTTTCCAACCAGGAACACGCGCCAATGACGGGAATCACGACGGCCGCGCACGGCAGCAGCGCAGTACAGGGTTAGGTGGCTCGCCCCGGTGGATGGATGGAGGCGAGCCTCGGCCACGCCCCTTGAACGCGTTCCGCCGATCGAGTAGAGCGTCACGGCTGCGGCCGGTTCAGCACTCGACGACCGAATTCTCCTCGCCGTAGGCGTTGCGCTCGTAGCGGTCGGCGGCGTCGTCGTTCTCCCAGCGCGAGCCATCGAGCAGGTAGCGGAACTGGTAGGCGCGTCCGGTGGGCAGTTCGAGCGTGGTCTTGAAATCGCCGTTTTTCAGTCGCTCCATCGGCGGCGTTTCGGGATTCCAGTCGTTGAACTCGCCCACCACGCGGACGGTTTCCGCACCGTCGGCGCGGCTGCGGTCCATGCGGAACGTCACCTTGCAGGTGGGGCGCGACTTAAGGAACTGCTTGGTTAGAGTCATGTGGGGTTACTCCGTGTTGTCTGACACGCTGTCTCGCTTGGTCCTCGGGGATTCTGCCTGGTAGACGTTGTGTTCGGCCGGCCCTGCCGTGCGCAGGTCGTCCGCGTAGGACAGGAGTGCGCCGAGGCGTTCGGTTTCCACCAAGCGGACACTGCCCGGCGGTGAAGTGCAGTAGAACTGGTTGACGGCAATCTGGAAGTCCGCCTGGTCGCGGCTTGGCGCGAGCTCGAGCCAGTCCGGAAAGTAATGGGCCGCCGAGGTCGAGTCCGCGCAGACGTACACGCGATAGCGGCGGGGCGGGTGGGTCGCTTCGCGGCTGAGGTGTTCGATGAGCTGCAACGTGGTCTCGCGCAACGAGATGCCCCAATAGTCGAGTTCGTATCGCCCCTCCGCGCCGTCGACGCCACCGATGATGGCGTTGAAATAAACGGATTCGGCCGGGTGCAGCCGCCCCATCGCGACGACCTCCGAGGCGAGGCCCACCACGAGTACGAGCCAGGCGGCCCCGCCATGCCGGCCCGCCCAGTCAAGCAGCCAGTGGAAGGCGAGGCCGGCAAGCACGGCGAGCGGCGGCACGACGAACAGAAAATGGCGAAAGCCGTTGTATAGCGGGGGTGTAGCGAGCACCGCATAGGCCACGGGTATGCACACAGCGAGGAACACGGCGGCGATGCCGAGCCCCCGTGCATCGTTCCAGGCGTAGCCGTCACGCACCGTGCGTCGGATGGCACCGATTGCGCCCACGGCCGCACCGGCCAACAAGGTCAGCGGCAAGCCGATGAGCAGCCAATCGGTCAGGTAGTCCGGCGGCAGGTCCATGGCGGGCACCAGGCGCCCTTCGAACAACACCTGGCCGTCGAAGGGAAACCGCGAGAACACGGCGAGCGCCCGAAGCGGGTTGCCGGGTTCCTGCACGGCCCAGGGCCAACTCACCGCGGCCACCGCGAGTGCCAACGCCACCGCCGGGGCGAGGCCGCGCAGCGTGATGAGGGCCTCGCGCGTGATCTGCGAAGGGCTTTGGCCATCGCGGAGCGCGTGGGCAGCGCGCCAGAGCCACGGCAAGAGCAGACTGGGCAGGATGATGACCGCGCCCACCCGGATGCCGAGCGCCAGCCCGAAGGCAAGCCCCAGCCCCAAGCTCGTGCCGATGCGCACGGCGGGCATTTCGCGCAGCGCGCGGGCCATGAAGTACAGCGTCCAGACGAGGGCCGCGGCGAGCGGCAGATCCTTCGGGTTGGTGAACATGTCGCCGTAGTAGCGCGCGGTCGTGGCGAGCAGCGCCAGGGCGATGAAGCCGGCACGCGGTCCACCCAGTTCCCGGCCGAGACGCCAGGCGCCGGCGAGCCCGGCTACGCCGACCAGGCCGCCGAGCAGATGCCGGGTCTCGTACTCATCGAGCGGCAGAGCGGCATTCGCGAGCGCGGCCGCCAGGTCGAAAGCGCCCCCGTAGTAAAAGAGGTTGGCGAACGAAAACGCCGAACGATCGGCGAAGCCCGAGGTGTAGTAGGCGAGCAGCAGCTTGCCGTAGGTGTTCTGTCCGGCTTCGTCCCAGGAGATGCCGTAGTCGCGAAACGTGAGAAACACCAGCGCGAGCACGACGAGCAGCAGCCAGCGCGCGGCGAGATCCCAGTCGAAACACGGGCGGGGTCGGCGCGCCGCGCCAGCGCCGGCCCGCCCGCTGATGCCGTCCGTCAACTGCAGCTATCGACCTTGGTGATGCGATTGATCGCGGGTGGCGCAACCGGGCCCGGCTGTGCCTTGAACCATGCCTCCAGGGCATCGAGATCCTGCGCGCCACCGAGGCGGTTGGTGCCGACCGCGAGTACGGTGAAGTTGTCGCCGCCGTCGGCCAGGAACGAGTTGACCGTCACGCGATAGCTTGTGGTCTTGTCGATCGGCGTGCCGTTGAGGGTGACCGAGCCGTCGCAGACGAACTTCTTGCCTTTCTGCGCAGCGAACTTGGCCGCGTCGGTGTCGAAGGTATGCTGGTAGGCGAAGCCGCTCGACGGCAGGAGGATGCGCGCGAAGGGCTGGGTGGCGCCCCACTGTTGTTCGAGTAGGTCGTAGATCTGCTGACCGGTGAGCGTCATCGTGACCAGGGAGTTGCCGAACGGTTGCACCGTGAACGACTCGCCGTAGGTCACCTTGCCGTCGCCCTCGCCGGCCGCGCTGCCTGCGTAGGTGAAGTCGGCGCGCACGCCGCCCGGGTTCATGAAGGCCACCACCGCCTCGCCAAACGCGGTGGGCTGCGTAGCGAGCAGTTGCGCGTCGGCAATCAGATCGCCCGCCGCGCTCTCGCCCGCCGGTGAGGTGGTGCGGGTGATGTTGGCCGTGATCTCACCGATGACCCGGTTGGCGATCGGTGCGGCGAGTTTCTTGTAGTTGTCGACCAGCGTCTTGATCGAGGCGTTGGGGGTAACGGTCGCAACGCTGCGATCCACGATCAGGTTGTTGGCCTTGACGGCGGTGACCTCTTTCGACGTGGCATCCAGCGTCAGGTCGATCTCCGTGAGCAGGCGGCCAAAGGCGCTGGCGCCGGTTGCAGGGATGTTGCGCTTGGCCTTGTTCGGCAGCAGGCAGTTGTACGCGCCGTGTGTGTGTCCGGAGAGCACCACGTCCACCTCATCATCAAGGCGGCTGACGATGTTCACCAGTGGCCCCGCGACGTTTTTGCACTCGTTTTCGGTGCCCGAGCTGACCGTGGCGCCCTCGTGGATCACCGCAACTACCGCCTCGATCCCCTGCGCCTTGAGCTCAGGGATGAGCGCGTTGATGGTGTCGGCCTCGTCCTTGAACGTCAGCCCCGCCACGCCGCTCGGCGTCACGATCGTCGGGGTGCCCTTCACAACCACCCCGACGATGCCGACCTTGACGCCCTCGAAGGTCTTGACGGCGTAGGCCGGGAAGATCGGTTTGCCGTTGGTGTTGTCGATCACGTTGGCCGCGAGGAACTGGAACTTGGCGCCCTCGAACGGCACCGGCGTGCCCACGGCCGCGCCCTTACAGGTGTTGTCCCGATCCGTGGCGTGGCAGCCACCTTTATGCATGCGTTCGAGTTCGGCCTTGCCCTCGTCGAACTCATGGTTGCCCACCACGTTGAAGTCGATGCCGATGCGGTTCATCGCCTCGACGGTCGGTTCATCGTGGAAGATCGCGGAGACCAGCGGGGACGCCCCGATCAGGTCGCCGGCCGAGATTACGACATGGTTCTTGTTCTTGGCGCGGAGCTGATCGATGTAGGCGGCCAGGTAATCCGCCCCGCCGGCCGGCTTGCCCGAGAAGTTACCGGGACTCTCCAGGTTGCCGTGGAAGTCGTTGAAGCCGATCAGTTTGACGTTCACCAGCTTGGCGGCATTGCCGAGTGTGGCCGGCGTCGTCGCTGGCGTGCTGGTGGAGGTAGGCGTCGTCGAGTTGTTGTTGTCGCTGTCGCAGGCGGCGAGGGCGAGCGCGATTGCCGCGGCGAGGGCTAGGCGGGTGTACTTCATGGCGGCTCCTGTGCGTGGGTTGGTTTGCTCTTGGATGCCGCCCGATTGTAGGGGGCGAAGTTTGCAGTTTTCTGACAGGGCGCTGATGCACGGTTCACGTCAATGTGCAGGGCATGATCGGTGCCGAGCCTGGTCTTCCAGGGTTGGGAGGGCCAGTGAGGCGAAATTTGTGAACTAAGTCACGTCATCAAGTAAGCGTCGCAGACGTTCACATGGCTGTAACCCAGTCGACAAAAAAGCGTAATGCGTGCAGCCAATAATGCCGCCACTGTCGAGTGCTCAAGCTGAACACTCAAAAACCTAAACCCCAAATTGGAGATCGATCATGCAGCGCACTGTCATTGCGACCGCGTTCCTCGTGTCAACCGCCTCCGCGCAGGCCGGACTGATTGCCGGTGACATCGCTATCATCGGCAGGATCAATAATGGCTCACCGGATTCTTTCGCCTTCGTGACACTGGCCGACATCGCCGCTGGCGAGACGGTCTATTTCACCGACAACGGCTGGACCGGTACCCAGTTTCGCGGCTCCTCGGCCACCGACGGGGATGGCAACGAAAACCTGCTGAAGTGGACGGCCAACAATGCAGTCACCGCGGGCACCATCATCGGCAGCCTGTCGAGCTCACCCGACTGGACGTTCACCAACTCGGGCAGCATCCCAGGGACTACGAGTGGAAGTTTTGGCAATTTGGCGCTGGCCGGTTCGGGTGATCAGATCTACGCCTTCCAGGGCCCGACGAGCAACCCGCTGTTCAACCCCTCCCAGCACGTGTTCGTCTTTGACGACACCAACGCCTTCGAAAACGCAAGCGATTCGAACACAGGCAACATCACGCCGGGCCTGACGCTTGGCACGACGGCGCTGACCTTCAATTTCGCATCCTCAGGTTTCGCGGCGCTCAAGGCGACCGCCCTCACGGGGTCGTTGACCAAGGATCAGTGGCTGGCGGTATTTGCCGATGCCAGCAACTGGCAGACCGGTGCAAGTGGGACGCTGCCATCCGGGAGCATCTCGGTGACGCCGGTGCCCGTGCCCGCCGCGCTGCCGTTGTTTGGGTCAGCGCTCGTTGCGCTCGGGGCGCTGCACCACCGCCGGCGGCGCACGACGGCCCACGCAGAGGAACGCATCGATCGTCCCGCTGCCGTTGCCCTGGGTTGATCCATGCGCAAGTCAATTGCTGCTCTCCGCGCCCTCATCGCTGTTGCGGCGCTCGCGCTCGGTGGTCCGGCACAGGCCCTGACCATCACCGTGACGCCCGCGCACAGCACGGTCAACGTGGGCGATTCGGTGTCGGTGGCGTTGGTCGCCGCTGACCTCGCCAGCGCCGATCTCACGCACTTTGAGCTGGATCTCGGGTTTGACAATAGCGTGTTGGGATTCCAGAGCTACTCGCTCGGGACAGGGTTGAATCTCGACCCGCACGACGGCGATGAGAGTCTCGCTACGGGCGGGCCTGGAGGACCAGCCGCGGTCAATCTCGCGGAAACCATGATCACCGGCAGCCCGGCTGCGCAGCCGACGAGCTTCACGCTGGCGACGGTGACGTTTACGGCACTGCAGGCTGGTTTGAGCCCGCTCGCGATCACGGGCATCGACTTCCTGGACGGTGCGCTACCGCTCAGCCCGACGCTGTTCCAGGGCGTAGTCGAGGTCGTCACGCCGGTGCCTTTGCCGCCGGGGATCTACTTGTTCGCCACCGGCCTGCTGGCCTTGGTGCGCTGGCAGTGGGGCCATCGGGCGGCAACCGCCGGCTGACGGCTCGAAGGGTTCGCAGAGTGGTCGCGGCGCATGCCGCTCAAAGTTTGAGGGATGTTTGTCATGAAATCGTTCATCGGGCGCGTCGGCGCGATCTCGTTGCTTGGTATTGCTCACGCGGCCTCCGCGGGTGGGCTGTACTTCTCCGAGTACGTGGAAGGCAGTAGCAACAACAAAGCCCTGGAAATCTACAACGACACCGGGGCCAGTGTTTCGCTCACGGGTTACCGGGTTGCCCTCTATTTCAACGGCGCGACGACCGCGGCCACCACGATCAACCTCTCCGGGACGTTGGCTGCGGGAGCGACGTTCGTAGTCGCGCACAGTTCAGCTGCGCCGGCGGTGACGAGCGCGGCGCAGCAGATCTCAGCGAGCTTGACCTTCAATGGCGATGACGCGGTGGTGCTGCTCGACCCCAGTGGTAACGTGGTGGATGCCATCGGTCAGGTGGGTTTTAACCCCGGCACCGAGTGGGGCACCGGTGGGGTGACGACGGCCAATCACACCCTGCGCCGCAAGGCGTCGGTCACCAGCGGGGATACCAACCCATCCAATACTTTCGACCCCGCGCTCGAGTGGGATGGCTTTGCGCAGGATACGTTCAACGGCTTGGGCAGCCGCGATGCAGGCAGCCCGCCACCGGCCGCGAGCGTGCGCATCTTTGACATTCAGGGTACGGGACACACCTCACCGCGTAACGGACAATCGGTGGCTACTGGCGGCATCGTCACGGCGCGCCTGAACAACGGGTTTTACCTGCAAGACCCTGAAGGCGACGGCAATCCGGCCACATCGGATGGGATTTTCGTCTTTACATCGAGTGCGCCGACCGTTCAGGTGGGCGATGCGGTGACCGTCAACGGATCGGTCACGGAGTACGTGCCGGGTGGCGCGACGACCAACAACTTGTCCATTACCGAGATCGTCAGTCCGACGGTGACAGTCATCAGCAGCGGTAACCCGTTGCCCGCTCCCGCCGTCATCGGCCTCGGCGGACGCCTGCCGCCTACGCAGATCATCGACGACGACGGACTGACCGTTTTCGACCCCGCCAACGACGGCATCGATTTCTACGAGTCCCTCGAGGGCATGCGGGTGCTGATCAACAACCCGCGGGCGGTCAGCACAAAGAACCGCTTCGGTGAGATCTATGTCCTGGCCGAGCAAGGGGCTTACGCGACCGGGACGAACGCGCGCGGTGGTATCACCATCGCACTTGGTGACTTCAACCCCGAGCGGACGCAGGTCCAGCTCGACGGTGTCTTGTTGCCGGGGTTTTCGCCGGCCGTGAACGTCGGTGACCTGCTCGGGCCGGTCACGGGAGTGGTGAGTTTTGCGTTCGGGAATTTCGAGGTTCTCGCGACCGAGCCCTTCGCGGTGACCGGTGGCGGACTCGCCCAGGAAACCACCGGCCTGACGAGTGGCGCGAACCAGCTCACCATCGCCGGGTTCAACGTCGAAAACTTGGACCCGAAACGAGAAGACCAGGCGCTCGTGCAAAACAATAGTCCGTCGAACGTCGATGACGACGTCGCCGACGGGAAGTTTGCCGCGCTCGCTGCGCAGATCGTGCAGCGCCTGCGCTCGCCGGACATCCTCGCCCTGCAGGAGATTCAGGACAACGATGGGGCGGAAGTTACCTCGACGGTCGATGCCAGCCTCACTTATCAGACGCTGATCGATGCGATCCGTGCCGCGGGTGGCCCACAGTACCAGTTCGCGGATCTTCCCCCCGTGGCGGGTCAGGATGGCGGCCAGCCGGGAGGCAACATTCGGGTGGGTTATCTCTACAACCCGGCCCGCGTGGGTCTCGTCCCAGGGTCGCTGCAGCGCATCCTCGACCATGACCTCAGCGACGGCGATGCCTTTGCCGACAGCCGCAAGCCACTGCTGGCGCGATTCAGCTTCCAAGGCCAGGAACTCACCCTGATCAACAACCACTTTGCGTCCAAGGGTGGGAGTTCGCCGCTTTACGGCGCCGTCCAGCCGCCGATCAACGGCGGGGAGGCGAAGCGGACCGCGCAGGCGCTGGAGGTCAATCGGGTGGTGCGCGCCCGGCTGACAGCGGATCCTGCCGCCAAGATCGTGGTGCTCGGGGACCTCAACGAGTTCCAGTTCTTCCCGCCGCTGACCGCGCTGGCTGGGCCGGAGCCCTTGCTGTTCAACCTGAGTCACACGCTTCCAGCCGAGTCGGCCTACACCTACGTGTTCGAGGGCAACTCACAGGCGCTTGACCACATCCTGGTCAGCCAATCCCTGCGCTCACTGGCGGAGTACGACATCGTGCATGTCAATGCGGAGTTCCAACAGCAAGCCTCGGATCACGACGCGACCCTGGTCAGGCTCACCTTCCCTGGCGCTGCCCCAGTGACCCTGCTTGCGGAATTCGATGCCCTGGTCGCTCAGGGTGCTGTCCTTGGGCTGGGATCGGGTACGACGGCCAGTGCCAACCTCACGCGGATGCGCAAGCTCATCGAGCAAACACAGTCCGCGCTGGCAGGGCAGGACACCGCCACTGCATGCCGCTTGATTGCGACCGCTGACACCAAGATGGACGGCGATTCCCGCGACTGGATCGTAGGCAGTGGCCTCGCGACATTGCGTGCTCGGGTGGCTGACCTCAGGCAGAGCCATACCTGCACCGACGGGATTTGATGTGTCCAACTGGGATTAAAGAAAAAGCCATGTACGAACCCTCTAGAAGACCTCTACTCGCCGTGGCGATGGCGTTGTCCTTGGTGGCAGATGGGGCACTCGCTGCCTCACTGACGGAAGTCGATCTGTCGCGGTACGTCTTGTCTGGAACCTACTCGTTACCCGCTCCCGCCATGGAGGCATCGGCGGTGACGTACAACGCCGATGCCGGCACGTTGTTCGTGTTGGGTGACGAGGGCGACGCGCTCGTGCAGGTGACCAAAACAGGTGCCCTGCTCGACACGATGACTTTGACCGGCTTTCAGGATACTGAGGGCTTGACCTATGTAGGGGGCGGCCAGTTCGTGATCACGGAAGAGCGGATCCGAGATGCGTTCCTGTTGACCTATGTGCCGGGGGCGACAGTCGACCGCTCCGCGCTACAGAGGGCCGATCTGGGATCTTCGGTCGGCAACATCGGCATCGAGGGCATTTCCTACGACCCGCGCGACGGCAGCTTCGTGACCGTCAAGGAAAAGACGCCGCAGGAGGTCAATCGTCACGTGATCGACTTTGCCGGCGGCACGGCGACCACCGCGAGCCTGTTTGCCCCTGCGCTGGGCGTCGATGACCTTGCGGACGTCCAGGTGCTCGGTCGGGTGCCTGCGCTGATCGGCACGGCGGATGAGAACAATCTGTTGCTGCTCAGTCAGGAATCGGCGCTACTCCTGGAGACTGACCGGCTTGGCAACATCCTCAGCCAGTTTGCGCTCGGGGCCCTGTCGCTCACGGCGGAGGGGGTGACGATCGATGACGACGGCATCATCTACATTGTTGCCGAGAACGGGACCACCCCGACACTCTACACATTGACGCCCGTACCCCTGCCGCCCGCGGTGATGTTGTTCGGTAGCGGACTGATTGCTCTCGTGGCTGCCAAGCGACGACACCGATCCGCGTGAGCCGGTCGGCATTTTCAGGCCGAGATCCATGTCGCACTGTCACGAAAAGTTCATTTGCGTGAAACGGGTGGCTTGCTACTTTTGCATGCTCTGCATCGTCGACGGCGCCGGACATGGACCTGACCAACCCCGATTTCTACATTAACCGCGAACTGAGCCTGCTGGCCTTCAATGAGCGCGTGCTCGAGCTGGCGAGCGACCCTAACGTACCGCTCCTGGAGCGGCTGAGGTTCCTGTGCATCTCATCGACGAACCTCGATGAGTTTTTCGAGATCCGCGTCTCGGGGTTGAAGGAGCAGATCCATCTGGGGGTGGATACGCGCGGGCCGGACAACCTCTACCCGGCCGAGCAGATGGCCAAGGTCAGCGAGCGTACTCATGCGCTGGTCGCTGCCCAGTACCGCTTGCTCAACGAAACGCTGATCCCGGCGTTGGCCAAAGAGGGCATCCGCTTTCTGCGCCGCACGCAGTGGAATCCGGACCAGGCCCGGTGGGTGGCGGAGCGGTTTCGCGACGATCTGCTACCACTGCTCTCGCCGATCGTGCTCGATCCGGCGCATCCGTTCCCCCGCGTCCAGAACAAGAGCCTGAATTTCATCGTCACCCTGAAGGGTGAGGACGCCTTCGGTTACGAGCGCGAAGTGGCCATCGTGCAGGCGCCGCGTGCGCTACCGCGTCTGATCCCGATGCCTGAGGCTATCGCCGGCTGTCCGCACGGGTTCGTGTTCCTATCCTCCGTCATCCACGCGCACGTCGGCGAGCTGTTCCCGGGCATGACGGTGACCGGGTGTTACCAGTTCCGCGTGACGCGCAACACGGATTTGTTCGTGGAGGAGGAGGACGTTGCGGATCTGCGCGAGGCGCTATCGGGCGAGCTGCCGTATCGGAATCTCGGCGAGGCGGTGCGCCTCGAGGTGGCCGACAACTGCACGCCAGAGGCGCGTGATCTGTTGCGCGAGGAGCTCAATCTCGAGGAGGTGGACACCTACCAGGTGCACGGGCCGGTGAATCTCAATCGTCTTTCGCAGCTCTACGACCAGATTCCGCGCCCGGACCTGAAATACCGGCCGTTCAAGCCGGGCCTGCCCGCGCCGCTGTTGCAGTCGGACCGCAGCCTGTTCGACGTGCTGGCGCAGCAGGACATCGTGCTGCACCACCCCTACCAGTCATTCGCGCCGATCCTCACCCTGCTGCGCCAGGCGGCGAACGACCCCAACGTGCTCGCCATCAAGCAGACGCTCTACCGCACGGGCGTGAAGTCCGAAGTGGTCAAGCTGCTGCAGACGGCGGCACTGCGCGGCAAGGAGGTGACGATCGTCATCGAGCTGAAGGCGCGCTTCGATGAGGAGGCGAACATCGAGCTCGCCAACCGGTTGCAGGATGCGGGCTGCCACGTGGTCTACGGTGTCGTCGGGCACAAGACGCATGCGAAGCTGCTGATGGTCATCCGCCGCGAAGGGGCGGCGCTGCGCCACTACGTCCACCTCGGCACCGGGAACTACCACCCCGGTACGGCGCGTGCGTACACTGACATCGGCTTGCTGACCAGCAATCCAGCCATCGGGCGCGATGTCCAGCACATCTTCCGCCAGCTCACCGGACTGTGTCGCACGCCGCCGCTCAGCAAGCTTTACCAGGCCCCGTTCACCCTGCACCAGGGCATCCTCGACAAGATCGAGCGCGAGGCGCAGAACGCCCGCGACGGTAAACCCGCGCGGATCGTGGCGCGCATGAACGCGCTGGTGGAGCCTGAGATCATTCGCGCGCTCTACCGCGCCTCGCAGGCCGGTGTGCCCATCGACCTGATCGTGCGTGGGGTGTGCTGCCTGCGTCCGGGCGTGCCCGGCGTTTCCGAGAGCATCAACGTGCGCTCGGTGATGGGTCGCTTCCTCGAACATTCCCGCGTGTTCTATTTCGAGAATGCCGGCCAACCCGAGGTGTTCGGCGCGAGTGCCGACTGGATGCCGCGCAATTTCTTCCGGCGCATCGAGACCTGCTTTCCGATAGAGGCGCCGGATCTCAAGACCCGCGTGGTGCGTGAGACGCTGGAGCATTACCTCGCGGACAACGCACAGGCTTGGGAGCTGGACGCCTCGGGGGCCTACCGCCGGCGTCACCCTGGGGACGAACAGCCCTTCATCGCGCAGGAGCGGTTGATGGAGGAGTTGGGGACCCTCGGCGGTTGATCGCCCTCAAAGCAACCCCGCTGGGTGGGCCGCGCCGCGCAGCACGCCCGGTATCGAGCCCTCGCGTTTCGTAGTCTTCGCCCGCCGCCGCGGGCTGGCCCCGCCGCGCTGCGTTCAGCCACGTTCTCGTCATCCCCAAGCGGCGCGGGCCGGCGAGGGGTCAGCTGAAATCCAGGGTGATCCCGGCCACTGCGAAGTAGCCCGCTTCGGCCTGCAGGTCGGCTTGCGTGAGCGGGTGCTGGGCAAGCCAGTCTGGGCTGAAACGCAGGATCATCTCGGCCCGGCGCCATTCGAGGGATTGCACGGGGATCGGCGCATCGCCGCGGTCCCTGCGCAGCGCGAGGGCGATGCGCAGCACGAGCGAGAGCTTCAGCAGCGACTTGATCGTGGATTTGTCGAGATCCATGAAGAGCTTGGCGCTCAGCTTGCGCCGCTGCGAGCGCACCAGCACGGCCAGCAGCCGCTGCTCGATCTGGGAAAAGCCCGGCATGTCAGCATTCTCGATGACGTACGCGCCGTGCTTGTGAAACTGGTTGTGCGAGATCGCAAGACCGATCTCGTGCAACTCGGCCGCCCAGGTGAGCAGGTCCAGCTCGTCGTCCGACAGCTTGAGTGTCCTGGCGCTGACTTCCACGAGCTGCAGGACCATGCGCTTCACGCGCTCGGCCTGTGTTGGATAGATGTTGAAGCGGCGTGAGAGGTGATTGATGGTGCGCTCACGGACGTTGTCGTGGCTCTGCCGCCCGGCCATGTCGTAGACCACGCCCTCGCGCAGCGCCCCTTGCGCGGCGCGCAGCGCTTTCAGTCCGAGCGTCTCGAGCAGCGCCTTGATGATCGCCACACCACCGACGAACACCGGCCGGCGTTCCTCGCTCAGCTCGTTGAGCCGCAGGGCGGCGACGTTGCCCGCCTTGAGGATGGCCTTCTCCAGCTCGGCGAGTCCCGCTGCGGTGATGCCCTCCTGCGCCCAGCCCTGCGCGACGATCACCTCGGCGGTGCTGCGCATCGTCCCCGACGACCCCGCCACGTCCTGCCAGCCCGCCTTGCGGTAGGCGTCCACAAGGCCGACGAGTTTCAGCTCCGCCGCGGTGACGGCCGCCTGCCAGGCCGACGCGGTGATCACGCCTTTCGGGAAGAAGCGCTCGGTCATGCTCACGCAGCCCATATTCACGCTCTCGCAGAGCAGCGGCTCGAAGCCCTCGCCGATGATCAGCTCCGTGCTGCTGCCGCCGATGTCGATGACCAGGCGTCGCCCGGTGATCCACGGCAGGGAGTGCGAGACGCCGAGGTAGACGAGCCGTGCCTCCTCGATGCCCGAGACGATCTCGATCTCGTGGTCGAGCACCGCTTCGGCCTCTTCAAGAAACGCCTCGGCATTCTTGGCGCGGCGCAGGGTGTTGGTGCCGACGATGCGCACGTTCTCTGGCGGCATCCCGCGCAGGCGTTGCGCGAAGCGTCCGAGACAGGCGAGCGCGCGCTCAGCGGCCTGTGGGGTGATGCGCTGGTTGGCATCGAGCCCGGCGGCGAGGCGCACCATCTCCTTGTGCCGATCGATGACCTCGATCTGCTCGTTCTCCACCGACGCGATGACCATGTGAAAGCTGTTCGAACCGAGGTCGATGGCTGCCAGCGTTTGATGTTTTTCGGACATTTGAAAGTCCCCCATGACGCTCGGGTTCGCTGCGATGTGGCGGTTGTGCCGGGCGCTTGCGCACCCCTGTCCCGCGCTCGGCGCGCAAGGCTCGCGCATTGTGAAACGCGGCGCGGGCAAAAGAAAAGCCCCGCGACGGCGTGTGTCAGTGAATTGGACGCGTCACCTGGCGCTTGACTATAGTCGCGCTCACCGCTGGCCATTGCACCCCGGAGGCGTCTATCCAAAACACACCATTCGCCAAGGAGCTCGCCGCGCTGCGCGAGCACGACCCAGCCTGGCTGCTCGCCGGATCACTCAAGGGGCTCGAGAAGGAGAGCCTGCGCGTGTCGAAAGAGGGCGTGATCGCGCAGACGCCCCATCCGCGCGGGCTGGGCTCGGCGCTCACGCACCCCCTGATCACGACGGACTACTCCGAGGCGCAGCTCGAGCTCATCACCGAGCCGCACACCACGCCGGCCGCCATGATGACCCAGCTCGACCAGCTGCACCGGTGGGTTTACCAGAACCTCGAAAACCAGGAGATCCTGTGGGCGACGAGCATGCCCTGCATGCTGCAGGGTGAGGCGAGCGTGCGCATCGGCGAGTACGGCAGCTCGAACGCCGGGTTTATGAAGACCGTTTACCGGCGCGGCTTGGGCTACCGCTACGGACGCATCATGCAGGCCATCTCCGGCGTGCACTTCAACTACTCGCTGCCGGACAACTACTGGACCTGGCGGCAGGCGCGCGCCGGTGATCAAGGGGATCTCAACGCCTTCCGCTCCGATGCCTACATGGGCACGCTACGCAACCTGCAGCGCACCGGCTGGCTCGTCCCGTACCTGTTCGGCGCCTCGCCGGCGATCTGCGAGTCGTTCCTCGACGGCAAATCGACGACGCTCGAGTACTTCGGCCGCGGCACCTACTACGAGCCCTTTGCCACCTCCCTGCGACTGGGTGACATCGGCTACCAGAACAGCAAGGAAGGCCGCCGCGGCGTGCACATACTCTACGATAGCCTCGACAGCTACGCGGAAAGCCTGGAGTCGGCGATTCAGACGCCGTGCCCGGAGTACGCGAAGATTGGGGTTTTCGTGGGTGGCGAATGGCGGCAGCTCAATGCCAATCTGTTGCAGATTGAGAATGAGTACTACAGCTCGGTGCGCGCAAAGACGCCCCTGCAGGGGCTGGAAAAGCCCGTGCGTGCCCTGCGCCGCCGGGGTGTGAAATACATCGAGCTGCGCTCGGTGGACGTCAACGCCTTCGATCCGCTCGGCGTCAGCGTCGAGCAGCTGTATTTCCTCGAGGTGCTCACCCTGCACGCTGCGTTGTCCGAGAGCCCGCGTATTGACGAGACCGAGCTCAAGATGATCAACAACAACTTCTTCCTCGTCGCGCACTGTGGCCGGGACCCCTCGCTGTCGCTCTCACGGCCCCGCGGCAAGGACCGGCTGCGTGACTGGGCCGAAGAGCTGCTCGGCGAGCTGGCCGAGGTCGCGGCGGTGCTCGACGAGGCCTATTTCACCGACCTCTACAGCACGGTGGTCGTCAAGCAGCTGCGCAAGGTCTACGACCCACAACTGCTGCCCTCCTCGCGCATGTTGGAACTCATGCGCGCCCGTGAGCAGAGCTTTTTCGAGTTTGCTCTCAGCCAGTCGCGGATGCACGCGCGCTACTTCGCGGCCCGTCCGCTGAAGGCGGAGCGCCAGGCCCAATTCGCCGCGGAGGCGGCCCGATCGCTGGAGCGCCAGGCGGAACTCGAGGCACAGCCGCAGGAACCCTTCGGTGAGTTCCTAGCCCGTTACTTCGCGCAATGAAGGATCGCAACCCATGTCAGACAACCCGCTCGAGAGCCTGAAACTCAAGCTGCGTGAATTTGCCGCCGAGCGCGATTGGGACCAGTTCCATTCGCCCAAGAACTTCGCCATGGCGTTGATCGTCGAGGCCGCCGAGATCGTCGAGCACTTCCAGTGGCTCACCGAGGCGCAAAGCTACGACCTGCCGGAAGCCACGCGGGCCGAAGTGCGGCACGAACTGGCCGACGTGTTCCTGTATCTGATTCGCCTCGCCGACAAGCTCGATGTGGACCTGCTCGCGGCGGCCGAGGAAAAAATCGCCTTGAACGCGCGCAAGTACCCCGTCGAAAAGGCACGCGGCCGGGCGGATAAATACACCCGCCTTGCGGCCGAGCCAGACAGCACGGGGAAATGAAACCGGCCAGGCGACGCCGGGAACCGCCTCAATACGCGCCCGCGCGGGTCACTCGCTGCGATACGCGGCGCTGATGCCCCGCCCGTGTGCGTAATGGGTCTCGTTGCGGTGTGAGAGCGCGTCTTTCGCTGAATCCCGGTTGATCATTACTCAGCAATTCCTTCATCCAGCCAAAGCTCGCCGCCGACTGCGTTGACCATGCGGTTTGTCAGGTCAACACGCGCTGCCGCGCGCTAGAATCTCGACAGCGCTGTCGGCCTGGGAGCCAACGGTCCCGGGCCGCTCGCAGCGCGGTCCTGACGATGCCGACAATCCGTCGAGGAGATCCCTGATGCGCGAGGCCGGGGTGGTAGCGCGCCGTTTCACTGCGACTTCCGAGGGCGAAGCGCATGTCGTGACCGTCGTTCACGACAGGGTGCGTGGGCGGACGCGCTTCGAGGTTCTCCACCTGTACCGCAACCCGGCGTTCGCCGAACAGCTCGAGGTCAGCCTGCGGGCCGTGCCAGGCATCCTGTCCGTGTCCGCGAATCCACTGACCGGCCGGGTGCTCATTCGCTACGACAGCCTTGCGCACTCCGCTAGCCGGTTGCACGCACTCATCCTGCGCCTGGTGCCGACGACCATCGGGGCCGGCCGGCGGCCGCAGCCCACGACCGGAGGCCCCCGCTATCTGCGCAGCGGCCCACCGCCGGTGGCGCGAGCCCCGTCGCCGCGACACGCCGCGCCGGCGACCACGGTTGCTCCGCCCCGCCGGGCGACGGTCTGGCAGACAATGACGATCGCTGAGGCCGTCGCGCACTGGCAGGCCCAACCCGAAACCGGGCTGACGAGCGCGGAAGCCGTGCGACGCCTCAAGCGTCACGGGCCCAACCGGCTGCCCACGCTCGGCGCACGCTCCAACCTGAGCATCTTTCTCGAGCAGTTGATGACCGTGCCGGTCGCGTTGCTCGGGGTGTCTGCGGGCATCTCGGTGGCCACGGGTGGGTTCGTGGACGCAGTGGTGATCGCTGCGGTGGTGCTCATCAACGCCGGGATCGGTTTCGTCACGGAGCGCCAGTCGGAACGGATGATCCTGGCGCTGGCCGATGACCGGCCCCGCTCGGTGGTGGCGCTGCGCGACGGCGAGCGTCAGGAAATTCCCATCGAGCAGGTCGTGCCGGGCGACACCCTGCTGCTAGCGCCCGGCGCTTACGTCGCAGCCGATCTACGGCTGGTCGAGGCGCACCGGCTGACCATCGACGAGTCGAGCATGACCGGGGAGAGCGTGCCGGTGACCAAGCACGCGGGGCGCACGTTTGCCGTGGAAACACCGCTCGGCGATCGCCACAACCTCGCCTTCATGGGCTCGGTGGTGACAGGCGGCAGCGGCGTTGGGGTGGTCGTTGCCACCGGGCCAGACACGGAGATCGGCCGCATCCAGGCGATGGCCGGTGAGGCGAGGCCGCCCGAGACGCCGCTGCAGCGCCAGCTCGGCGAGATGGGCACCCAGCTCGCGATGATCAGCGGCCTGGTGTGCGCCGGTATCTTCGCGCTGGGACTGGTGCGTGGCATCGGGTGGTTGCCGATGCTGAAGTCGGCGGTCTCACTCGCGGTAGCCGCCGTGCCGGAGGGTCTGCCGGCCATGGCGACGACCACCCTCGCGCTCGGCATCCAGCGCATGCGCAAGCTCAATGCCGCGGTTCGTCGCCTCGGGGCGGTCGAGGCGCTGGGTTCCATCCAGGTCTTGTGCCTGGACAAGACCGGCACCCTGACGCACAACCGTATGACGGCGGTTGCGGTGAAAGCGGGGCGTGCGCACTTCGACGCGGTCGCGTTGAGAGGTCGCGCGGCGGGGTGCGAAACGGCCGATCTAGACCGTGGCGCAGACGAACTTTGCGGGTTGCTGCGGGTCGTGGCGCTATGCAACGAGGTCGAGATCGCCCGCGACGACCGCAACGGCGAACCGCGGCTGGCCGGAAGCCCCACGGAGGTGGCGCTGGTCGAGCTCGCGCGCGGGGCAGGTATCGACCTGGTCGTGCTGCGGGCGCGCCATCCGCTCGTGAAACTGAGCCCGCGGGCCGAGGACCGGCCCTACATGATCTCGGTTCATGCCACACCGGACGGCCTTCGTTGGGTGGCCGTCAAGGGCAGCCCGGCGCGGGTGCTCGAGCTGTGCTCGCGCGAGATGGTAGACGGCGTGGTGCGACCGCTTGAGGCCGCCGCGCGCGAGTACTGGACGCTCGAAAACGAGCGTATGGCCGGGGATGCCCTGCGCGTGCTGGGTGTGGCGTACGGCGAGCCTGCAACGGAGGATGCCGCGCCGGAGGACCTTGTCTGGCTGGGGCTCGTCGGTATGACCGACCCGCTGCGCGAGGGGATGCCGGAGCTGATTCGGCAGTACCACGCGGCGGGCATCGACACGGTCATGATCACTGGGGATCAGTCCGCCACGGCCTACGCCATCGGGCGGGCGCTGGGGCTGAGCCGGGACGAGTCACTGCGCATCCTGGATTCGGCGCACCTGGAAAACCTCACGCCCGAGGCCACGGCGGCGCTGGCGCGCGATCTGCACGTGTTTGCGCGCGTGAGTCCCGCGCACAAGCTGCGCATCGTGCAGGCGCTGCAACGCGCGGGAAAAGTGGTGGCGATGACGGGCGATGGTGTGAACGACGGCCCTGCGCTGAAGGCTGCGGACGTGGGCATCGCGATGGGGCGCGGCGGCAGTGATGTCGCCCGGTCCGTGGCCGACGTGGTCATCGAGGATGACAACCTGCATACGATGATCACCGCCATCGAGCAAGGGCGCAGCATCTACGACAACATCCGCAAGACATTGCGTTTCCTGCTCTCCACCAACTTCACGGAGATCGAGGTGATGCTCATCGGCATCGCCGCCGGCCAGGGCGAGTTGCTCAATCCGATGCAGCTGCTCTGGATCAACCTCATCAGCGACATTTTCCCCGGGCTGGCGCTGGCCATGGAACCCGCGGAGGCGGGGATCATGCAGCGGCCGCCGCGCGATCCGCGCGAGCCGATCATCCGTCCGGCCGACCTGCGGCGCATCGGTGCGGAGTCCTCGGTGATGGCGGCGTGCACGCTGGCCGGCTTCGCCTACGCGCGAGCCCGCTACGGCCCCGGCGCCCGGGCAAACACCATCGCCTTCACCACGGTGGCTGTTGCCGAGCTGCTGCACGCGCTGGTCTGCCGCTCCTCGCGCCCCAGCGTGCTTACGCTGCACCGTCCGCAGCGAAACCCGTACCTCACGCTGGCGCTCGGCGGCTCGCTCGCTGCACAGGCGCTGCTGCTCGCGGTGCCCGCGTTGCGCCGCATCGTGGGCACCGTGCCGCTGGGGATGGAGGATCTGCTGGTCGTCGGGATCGGCTCGCTGGCACCACTGCTCGTCAACGACACCTTGAAGCTGGTATGGGCCAGCGATGCGGACGGCGCAGGCGTCGCGCCCGTCGTAAACGCACGCGTTGGCTCAATGCCCACAGACGGAGTCAAATCATCATGAGCAACGATTTTCTGTTTACGTCCGAGGCGGTCACGCCGGGCCACCCCGACAAGCTCTGTGACCAGATCAGTGACGCCGTCGTGGACCGTTACCTCCAGCGCGACCCCTGCGCGCGGGTGGTGGCGGAGTGCGCACTCGCCAATGGCATCGTGTTCATGTCCTGCCGCTTCAGCAGCCAGGCCCATGTGGACATCGCGGAGGTGGCGCGCGAGGTGATCTCCGAGGTGGGCTACCACGACGGCATGCGCTTCAACGCGCGGGACTGCACCATCCTCACCACCCTGCAGGAAATGCCGCTCAGCGCGCATGAGCGGTTCGAGGCGCTGGAGTCCGATGCCTCGGTCATCGACTCGGTCGTGGCGCTGAATCAGGTCAACGTGTTCGGCTATGCCTGCGACCAGACCCCCTCGCTCATGCCCATGCCGATCCATCTGGCGCAACGCATCGTCCAGCGCTTCACCCAGGTGCAGCGGACGCACCGTTACCTGTATCCGGACGGGCAGGTCCAGGTGGGTGTCGAGTTCCGTGACCGCAGGCCGTTTCGGGTGCACAGCGTGACGATTCTGGCGAGCCACGCGCGGGACGGCATGCAGTCTTCAGCGGGGCTGCGGTCGCTGTTCGAGCACGAGGTGCTCGATCGCGTCTTCGATGGGGAGCGGGGCCTCGCCAGGGATGCCCAGATGCAACTGCGCATCAATCCCTACGGGCCCATCGTCGAGGGCGGACCGCGGCTGCACTCCGGGTTGACGGGGCGCAAGACCGGTATCGACACCTACGGGGAATTCTCGCGGCACAGCGGGGCCGCGTTGAGTGGCAAGGACCCGCTGCGCATCGACCGCACGGGTGCCTACGCTGCACGCTACGCGGCCAAGAACATCGTCGCCGCCGGGCTTGCGCGGCAGTGCGAAGTGCACCTGGGGTACTCGATCGGCCAGGCGCAGCCGGTGAGCGTGCGGGTCAATACGGAGGGCACGGGCGTGATCGACGACGAGCGCCTGCGCGACCGGCTCCAGCAGGTGTTCGATTTCCGGCTCGGGGCGATCGTGCGCGATTTCCGTCTGCGCCAGCTCCCGTCACAGTGGCACGGCCGCTACTACCGCAACCTCGCGGCGGTGGGGCATATGGGCCGCGAGTCGCTCGATCCGCCGTGGGAACGTATCGATCGGGCCGAGGCGCTCAAGTAATGAGCGTGCCTCCGGCCCGGCCGGGTTCACTCGGGCGGCGCCCCCAACCCGGCCCGTCCGTTCATGACCTCGAAGGCATACCAAAGCAACGACATGGCAGGCACAAGAATCTCGCCGCGCAGGGCCTGGCGCAGCGCAAGGGCGACGAGGATCACCGCGACGATCAGGCGCAGCTCGCCGGACGACGGGACGACCGCGGCGTACCGCAACGGGGAGCCCGGTCGGGGTTCTTGAGGCAGCGCCGCCGGCGGGGGCGTTGCCTCGGCCGCTACCGCCAGCCATCCCTTCTGGGTTAGGTGGGTGAGCAGTGGAGCGAGCGCGTCCGGCCGGTGGTGCACGAGGATGCTGGCGGTCGTGGGGTTGACCTGCACGGCGCGGACGTCGGCAAACCCGCGCAGGGTCTCATCGATCGCTGAAAAATACTGCGGGTCGTGACGCCGCGACGGGACGCGCAGGCGTGTTCGTTCGGGCAGGGTGTGGACGATGTAGGCTTGCTCCGCCACGGCGATCAGGTAGCAGGCCCGCCGTCCATGCGGGCTTCGTGCACCTCGGGCGCCCCCTCGTTCGGAGCACCTGCGACAGCGGACACCGCCGCTGCGCGCTCCTCTTCCAGTTCAGCCTGGGCCTCGGCAATGAGGTCTTCCCAGAGTTCGCCGGCCTCGGCGAGCTTTTCTCGTCCCTGTTCGTACAGGGTCAGGCCGGCCTTGATCGCCGCGCGCAGCGCGGGCCGACCGACCGTCACGAGCGCCGTGAGTGCCAGTGGGGTGAGCAAGGCGGCGCCTAGCCCGATCGCGATACCCTTCATGGTGTCCGGATTGAGTTGAGCCATGTGAGCCTTTCTTGAAGTAATGCACTTAGCGGGTCAGGCCTTCGACAGTAACCAGTCGCGCATCGATGCCAGGTTTACCGTGGGGAACAGGGCGTGGAGCGTGTCAAAAAGCTGGTTGACCGCCGCGGGGTCTTTGACGGCCTTGCGGTCGTACACCAGCAACAAGCTCCCCGTCGTGGTGCTCACGTCCACCGATTTGATGCCTGGCGCGGCGCCGAGCTCGCGCTCCGCGCGCGTTCCCAGCTCGGGGTTGCCTTTGAGCACGTCCACCCGCAGCCGGACGCGTCCCGGGATGAAACTGACGAGTTCGACGCCTTGCAGACGCATGAATTACCGCTTGCGGTGACCTTGGGGCCTACCGGTTCTTATATTACATATCTGTTACAGCCCGATGACGCAGGTCAACGAAACCCGCCGTGCGGTTGAGCCGCGCTCGGGTGTCGCGCTACGCTGTCTGCCAAGCCAACGCCAGCCGCTCCCGCCAGGGGAAATTACATGACGACGCCGGGCTATCCGCTGCAAGTTTCCATGAGGGCCGAGGATCTCGAGGCGCTGCGAGTCGCGTGTCGGTATCTCGAACACCCCAGCCTCGCCATGCGGCTGAGCAATCTCGTGGGCACGCCCGTGGAGATTGCGTTTCGCCTGCTGCCGAAGGATTGGTACCGAACGTTGCACAACGTGGTCGATGGCGTACTGAGCAAGGCGCTCGAGCGGGCCATTCACTCCCTTCCGGCGGGTAAGCCGGCGCAGCCGAATACGCGCTTGCACAAGACCCTCGCGATGGCCTTTGGCGGCGCGGGCGGTTTCATGGGGCCGATAGGCCTGTTGCTCGAGATCCCGCTGACCACGTCGCTGATGATGCGGGCGATCGCCGAAATCGCGCTGTCGCAGGGCGAGGATATCAACAGCGACGCCACGCGGCTGGCGTGTCTGGAGGTCTTTGCGCTCGGCGCTCGCTCGCGCGAGGACGACGCCGCCGAGACGGGTTACTACGGTGTGCGGCTGGCGCTGACGCTGGCGATCCGCAACGCCGAGCAGCACCTGGTCGAGCACGGCCTGAATAGCCTCAATGCGCCGTTGCTCATCCGCCTGATGAACCTGGTGACGAGCCGTTTTGGCATCGCCCTGTCCGAAAAGGCCGCGGCGCAGCTCCTGCCGGTCGTCGGTGCCGTCGGGGGGGCAGCGGTCAATGCCGTCTTCATGCAGCACCACCAGGATGTCGCCTGGGCGCATTTCACGGTGCGCCGGCTGGAGCGCACGTATGGCCCCGATCGCGTGCGCATCGAGTACGAGCGCCTCGCGCGGCAGGACGACGCCGCCGCAGCCTACCAGGTGCGCGCCGTTCCGAGCGTGTGAGGCCAACATCCTGTCAGGTCGCGGCTTGCTGCCCGTTTGACACCGGTGGATGCCCACCACCCGCACGGAGTCACCATGGTTGCCGAAGCCCAGAACCCGCCGCCGTTGTTCGAGTCAGCGCAGGCACACGTGAGCCGGAATGTGCCGGTTGTCGCGCCGGGAGACAGCGCGGCCGTCATCCGGGAGCACCTTCGCGAGCGCTACTACGAGAGCGTCACCCACATTGCCGTGTGCGACAGCGAGCGGTTTCGCGGCCTCATCCGCATCAAGGACCTGCTGCCTGCACCCAGCGAGACGACCGCCGAGGACTTGATGGACCTCGAGCCGCCCGTGGTCGCCCCCGGCATGGACCAGGAACAGGCAGCCTGGCAGGCGGTCAAGCATGAGGAGACGGCGCTTGCCGTCGTGGACGAAGCGGGACGATTCCTCGGGTTGATCCCCGGCCACCGTTTGCTTGCCATCCTCCTGGCCGAGCATGAGGAAGACCTTGCTCGTGTCGGCGGCTTCCTCAAGCAGAACCACCGCGCGCTGGCGACCTCCGAGGAGCCAGTGCTCCGGCGCTACCAGCACCGACTGCCGTGGTTGCTGGTCGGATTGGCGGGCGCGCTGCTTGCCTCTCGCATCGTCAGCGGATTCGAGGAGCAGCTCCAGCAACTCGTGGTGCTGGCGTTCTACATCCCGGGCATTGTCTACCTCGCCGACGCAGTGGGGACGCAGACCGAAACAGTCGTTGTGCGCGGGCTCTCGCTCGGCGTCCCGCTGCGCCGGGTGCTGCTCAAGGAGTTGTTCACGGGGGTAATGATCGGCCTCACGCTGGCGCTGATCGCCTGGCCGCTGATTGCCTGGCTGTCGCAGAGCCCGCAGGTCGGGTTGGCCATTGCCCTGTCGATTTTCGCTGCGGCGTCTGTCGCCAGCGCAGTCGCCATGGTGCTCCCCTGGCTGCTGGACCGGCTGGATTTCGACGCCGCGTTCGGGAGCGGGCCGCTTGCGACGGTAGTGCAGGACCTCCTGTCCATCCTCATCTACTTTTCCATCACGACCACCATCATCCTCTGACCAGATCCCGCGGGAGAATCCTCCCCCGCTGAACCTGCAGGTGCCACGTCACGACGTCACTGTGGCACTAAGCGGTTGCCGCTGTTTCCGTGGTGGTGGGCGCGGCTTCGTGCCCCTTCTCGAACGCACCCAGTGCCGCCTGCGCGCCATCGTGCAAACCGAGCGCGAGCGGTTTAGGCAGAGGCACCAGCCGACCGATGGCGACCGCGCCGAAGACGACGCCATATGCCGCGTAGTAGCTGGCCTGATAGAGCCCTTGGGTCAGGTATTTGCCAGTTTCGGGGATGAACTCGCCCACGGCCTCGGTGGCATCCTTCGCACCCCGCAGCATGGCATCCACGATGCCCGCAGTTTTGGTGACCGGCGCGGGCGATTCGATGGCGGTCATCGCTGCCGTTTCGACCGCGACCGCCTCCTTAGCGGCTGAGGTCGTCGGGGTCGCCTCACCCTCCAGCATGAAGCTCCGCTCCTCCTGCAGGCTGTCGTCTTCCTTCCAGATGCGCAGCAAGCCGCCGTGCGCCTTCATGTAGTCACGCGCGTACTCGAGCGCCTCCTTCTTCGTGTCAAAGGATGCGATCGGGTTTGCGTCGCCTTCCTGCGCGAACCGCCACTGTTCCTCGGTCTTACGAACGTCATAGGTGCTCATCTATCCCACCTCCGGGTTGGGTGCCGGGTTTCACGGCCCCCTTGTGTTACATGTCTGTACGTTCATGAATTTAGTGTTTGTGGTCCGGTATTCAAATTGAATTCCGTGCGGCTGGGATAGAGGCCGTTTATCGCGTGGCGATGTTCATTCCCCTGCAATAAGTGAGGTCTAGACTGTGATCGGCTTAACAAATCGGGGTCGGGCCATGAACCGTCCAGACGCAGTGCTTTCCGTGGTTTCTGAAGACGAACTCCGGCAGATCAATGCCTACTGGCGTGCTTGCAACTACCTCGCCGCCGGAATGATCTACCTGCGCGACAACCCGCTGTTGCGCGAGCCGCTCAAGGTCGAGCACATCAAGAACCGACTGCTCGGGCACTGGGGCGCGAGCCCCGGGCTGGCTTTCGCTTACGTCCACATGAATCGGCTGATCAAGAAGTACGATCTGGACGCGATCTTCTTGGCCGGTCCCGGGGATGGTGCGCCCGGGGTGCTTGGGCCGGTTTATCTCGAAGGCACCTACTCCGAAATCTACCCGAACAAGGGGGAGGACGAGGAGGGCATGCGACTGTTCTTCAAAGAGTTTTCCTTCCCGGGCGGGATCGGTAGCCATTGCACGCCGGAGACGCCGGGCTCGATCCACGAGGGCGGTGAGCTCGGCTACTCAATCTCGCACGCCTTCGGCGCGGCCTTCGACAATCCGGACCTCATCGTAACGGTGATGGTGGGCGACGGTGAGTCGGAAACCGCACCGCTCGCTACGTCCTGGCATTCCAACAAGTTCCTGAACCCCGTTCGCGACGGGGCGGTACTGCCGATCCTTCACCTCAACGGCTACAAGATCAACAACCCGACCATTCTCTCCCGCATCAGCCACGAAGAACTCGAGAGCCTGTTCCGGGGCTACGGCTGGGAGCCGCATTTCGTGGAGGGCAGCGAGCCGATGGCCATGCACGCGCGCATGGCTGAGGTCCTCGAGGCTTGTGTGCTCGAGATCCGTCGCATCCAGAGCGAGGCCCGCGCCACGGGCAACCCGGCGCGCCCGCGCTGGCCGATGATCGTGCTGCGCTCGCCGAAGGGCTGGACCGGGCCGAAAGAGGTCAACGGTCACAAGGTGGAAGGGTATTGGCGTGCCCACCAGGTCCCGATGGGCGACGTGCGCTCCAACCCGGAGAACCTGCACAAGCTGGAGGCGTGGTTGCGCTCGTACCGGCCGGAGGAGCTGTTTGATGAGAACGGCCGCCTGCTACCGGAACTCAAGGCCCTGGCACCGAAGTACACGCGGCGCATGAGCGCCAACCCGCACGCCAACGGCGGGCTGCTGCGCAAGGCACTGCGGCTGCCCGATTTCCGCGACTACGCGGTTGAGCTGCCGGGTCCGGGCAAGATCACCGCGGAAAACACGCGGCCGCTCGGGCGGTTCCTGCGGGACGTGATGGCGCGCAACCTGAACAATTTCCGCGTCTTCGGGCCGGACGAAAACACCTCGAACAAGCTCGACGACATCTATGCGGTTACCAAGAAGACCTGGCTTGCGGAGATGCTGCCCGAGGATGCCGACGGCGGCGAGCTCGCCCCGGATGGGCGGGTGATGGAGATGCTCTCGGAGCACACGCTGGAGGGCTGGCTCGAAGGTTATCTCCTCACCGGCCGGCACGGCTTTTTCTCCACCTATGAAGCCTTCGTCCACGTCATCGATTCAATGTTCAACCAGCACGCCAAATGGCTCGCGATGTCGAGCGAGTCGCCCTGGCGCGCGCCGGTGTCCTCGCTGAATCTGCTGATCACCTCGACGGTCTGGCGTCAGGATCACAATGGCTTCACGCACCAGGACCCGGGCTTCCTCGACGTGGTCGTCAACAAGTCACCCAAGGTCACGCGCATCTACCTGCCGCCCGACGTGAACACGCTACTGTGCGTGGCCGACCACTGCCTGCAGAGCACCGACAAGATCAATGTGATCGTTTGCGACAAGCAGAAGCACCTCCAGTACCTCGACCGCGATGCCGCGATCAAGCACAGCATCAAGGGCATCGGCATCTGGGACTGGGCGAGCAACGACGAGGGCGGCGAACCGGACGTGGTGATGGTCGGCTGCGGCGACATCCCGACGAAAGAGGCCCTGGCAGCGACCGTGTTGCTGCGCGAGCACTTTCCGGACCTCAAGATCCGCTTCATCAACGTGCTCGACCTCTACAAGCTGACACCGCCCACCGAGCACCCCCACGGGCTGAGCGACAAGGATTTCGACAGCCTGTTCACCGTGGACAAGCCGATCATCTTCAACTTCCACGGCTACCCTTGGCTCATCCACCGCCTGACCTACCGGCGTACCAACCACCCGAACCTGCACGTGCGCGGCTACAAGGAGAAGGGCAGCATCAACACCCCGCTTGAACTGGCCATCCAGAACGAAATCGACCGCTTCTCGCTGGCCATCGATGTCATCGACCGCATCCCCCGCCTGAAGGTGGCCGGGGCGCACGTCAAGGAGAAGCTGCGCGACAAGCAGATCGAGTGCCGACACTACGCCTACGAGCACGGCGTGGACCTGCCGGAGGTGGACGACTGGACCTGGCCGTACTGAGGGGCGTGTAATGTCCGACATTGCGGAGCGTTCACTCCATACCCGCACGGCGCGCTCGGTCGATGCGATCCGGCGGTCGTTCGTCGACAACCTGTTCCACGTCACCGGCAGGACCGCCGAGAAGGCCACGCCGATCGACCACTACACGGCGCTTGCCCACACCATCCGCGACCGGCTGCTCGCCCGCTTCGTCGCGGCGGGCCAGTACTACAAGCGTCACAACTCGAAGACCGTGGCCTACCTGTCGGCGGAGTTCCTACTGGGGCCTCACTTGGGCAACAACATCCTTAACCTCGGCCTGTGGGAGAGCACCCGCGAAGCCATGGCCGCGCTCGGGCTCGACCTGGAGAAGCTCCTCGACATCGAGCCGGAGCCCGGGTTCGGCAACGGTGGTCTCGGGCGGCTCGCCGCCTGTTACATGGACTCGCTGGCGACCATGGAGGTGCCGGCCATCGGCTACGGTATTCGCTCGAGTACGGCATTTTTCATCAGGTCATCGAGAACGGCTGGCAGACCGAGGTGGCCGATGCCTGGCTGCGGTATGGCAACCCGTGGGAGCTGCCCAATCTGCAGCGGCGCTTTCCGGTGCGCTTCGGCGGTCACACCGAGACCTATCACGATGATGGCGGCCACCTGCGCGTGCGCTGGGTGCCGGAGACGACCGTCTACGGGGTGGCCTACGACACGCCGATCCTCGGCTTTGGGGTGCTGAATGTGAACCTGCTGCGGCTGTGGAAGTCCGAGGCGCGCGAGTCGTTCGACCTGCAGGCGTTCAACACCGGCGATTACTACGGCGCTGTCGAGCAAATGGTCGTTGCACAGAACATCAGCAAGGTGCTCTACCCCAACGACGAGCCGGAGGTTGGCAAGGCGCTGCGCTTGCAGCAGCAGTACTTCTTCGTGAGCTGCTCACTGCAGGACATGCTGCGCATCACAGTCCGCGACACGGGCAGCCCGGAGCGCTTCCCGGAAAAATTCGTCGCCCAGCTCAACGACACGCACCCGGCCATCGCCGTGGCGGAGCTGATGCGCCTGCTCGTCGATGAGCACCACCTCGACTGGGATCGCGCGTGGGCGGTTGTGCGGCAGAGCTTCGCCTACACCAACCACACCTTGCTGCCCGAGGCGCTGGAATGCTGGCCGCTCGAGCTGTTCCAGCGCATCCTGCCGCGGCACCTGGAGATCATCTACGAGATCAACGCGCGGTTTCTCGATCAGGTGCGGCTGCGCTTCATGGACGACGGTGCGCGCATCGCGCGTCTATCGCTGATCGATGAGGGGCAGGGCGGGCAGCGCCGCGTACGCATGGCGAACCTCGCCTGCGTGGGCAGCTACGCCATCAACGGTGTTGCGCGCCTGCATTCCGAACTGTTGAAGACGACGGTGCTGCGGGATTTCTACGAGCTGTGGCCGGAAAAGTTCAGCAACCAGACCAATGGCGTGACGCCGCGTCGGTTCATGGCGCTCGCCAATCGCCCGCTTGCCGCGCTGCTTGAGGAGACGATCGATCGAGGCTGGCTGCGCGATCTCGGTGAACTGCGCCGTCTGGAGCCGTTCGCTGAGGACGCCACATTCCGGGCCCGCTGGCGGGAGATCAAGCGTGCGGCCAAAGCGGCATTTGCCGACCACGTCGCGCAGACCACAGGTGTGCAGATCGACCCAGACAGCCTGTTCGACATCCAGGCCAAGCGCATCCACGAGTACAAGCGCCAGCACCTCAACCTGATGCACATCATCAGCCTCTACCAGCGGCTCAAGCACGACGCGCACCAGGACTGCGTGCCGCGCACCTTCATCTTCGGCGGCAAGGCCGCACCGGGCTACCGGATGGCCAAGCTCATCATCAAGCTGATCAACAGCGTGGCCGAGGTGGTCAATCGTGACCCCGTGGTGCGGGACCGGTTGAAGGTGGTGTTCGTCCCGGACATGAACGTCAAGCTCGGGCAGCGGCTATACCCCGCGGCCGACCTATCGGAGCAGATCTCGCTCGCGGGCATGGAGGCCTCGGGCACTGGCAACATGAAGTTCTCGATGAACGGTGCTCTGACCATCGGCACGCTCGATGGGGCGAACGTCGAGATCCGCGAGGAAGTGGGTGAGGACAATTTCTTCCTGTTCGGCCTCTCCGTCGAGGCAGTGCAACGGCTGCAAGCGAGCGGCTATCGCAGCCGCGACTTCATTGACGGCACGCCAGCGCTGCGCGAGGCGCTCGACCTGCTCGCCTCCGGCTACTTCACGCATGGGGACCAGGGGCTCGTGCAGCCTTTCATCGATAACCTCTGGCACCACGACCCGTTCATGGTGTGCGCGGATTTCGCCGCCTACGCCGACTGCCAGCGCGCGGTCGACGCGCAGTACCGGGACCCGGAGCGATGGAGCCGGATGTCGGTGCTGAACGTGGCACGCATCGGCAAGTTCTCGTCGGATCGCGCGATCCGCGGCTACTGCGAGGACATCTGGCGCATCAATCCGGTACGCGTGCGGTGAGGCGGTCTTTGCAGATCGGCGGGATGGGTCCGCAGGACTTGAGCGTATCCCGCGTGGGGGAACCATGCATGAGCTGATCCTGACGATCAACGCCGGGTCGTCGAGCACGAAGTTCGCGGTGTTCGAGGTCGTGGAAGAAAAGGTTGTGCCGCGCGTGCGCGGGCAGATCGAGGGGTTCGGCGCATCCCCGCACTTCTTCGCGGCGAATCCCGCCGGCGGGGTGCTGGCCGAGCGTCATTGGGACTTCACGGACGATGCGCCGGACGCAAGGGGCCACGCGTGGGCCTTTCAGGAGATCTGGCAGTGGCTGACGGGCTACGCGGCCAGCAGTCGGATTCTCGCAGTCGGGCATCGCGTAACGCATGGGGGTGAGGCTTTCGACGCGCCGGTGCGTGTGACACCGGAGGTCGTCGAGGCACTCGCCGACCTGATCCCGCTTGCGCCGCTGCATCAACCCCACAATCTGGCGGCCATTCGGGAAATTGCCTCACGTCATCCGGACCTGCTCCAGGTGGCCTGTTTCGACACGTCATTCCATCGCGGGCGCCGTGCTGTCACCGAGCGGTTTGCGCTGCCGCGCGCGCTGCTTGACGAGGGTGTCCGACGCTTCGGATTTCACGGGCTGTCCTGCGAGCACGTCGTGTATCGGCTGGCCGAGCTTGCGCCCGAGTTGGCGGGGGGGCGGCTGGTGGTGGCGCACCTCGGCAGTGGGAGCAGCATGACGGCGATCCACGGTGGCAGGAGCGTTGACACGACGATGAGTTTTTCGACACTCGACGGCCTGCCGATGGGCACGCGCTGTGGCTCGCTGGACCCGGGTGTCGCGCTGTACCTGATGCGCGAGAAAGGGCTCGGGGTCACCGAACTGGAAGACTTGTTCTACCGGCAGTCCGGGCTGTTGGGGTTGTCCGGGATCTCGGGCGACCTGCGCGTGTTGCATGGCAGTGTGGACCCGAGGGCGGCGGAGGCCATTGACTACCTGGTCTACCGGATCGGCCAGGCGTTGGGCGCTTTGTGTGCGTCCCTGGGTGGTCTTGATGCGTTGGTCTTCACCGCGGGCATCGGAGAAAACGATGCCGAAGTGCGGGCGCGCGTGTGCCGGAACGCAACATGGCTTGGCATCGAGATCGACGAAGCGGCAAATGCGGCCCATGAGCCGCGGATCAGCCTGCCGGGACGCAGGCCATCTGTCTGGGTCATCCCGACCGATGAGGACCGGGTGATTGCGCGGCATGCGCTGGTCATCGCGCGGCAGTCCGTTGTAGCTCTGGGACATCGTTAGCAGGGGGTTATTGTAAATTATTGCTAACCGCGCGCGCGACGCCGTGGACACGGCACGCGTTGTCACACTGCTGTCATCGACCGTTCATGTCCTCGTAGGCTGTCAAGTAGAAAATCGCAACGCCGTCACGGTTTAACGGCGAACTCGATCAAATTTCCAAGGAGCCTCTTCCGATGCAATTCTCGTCAGTGTTCAAGGCCGCTGCCCTGTCTGGCCGCATTTCGCTTGTGGCTTTCGCGCCTGCTGCGTTTGCCGAGCTGAAGCTGGTGGGTTCTGGCGCCAGCTTCCCGTTTCCTATCTATTCCAAGTGGTTCAAGGACTTCAGCGCGGCCTCCAAGGACGTGCGCATCGACTATCAGTCCAAAGGGGCGGGTGCGGGTATTCAGGACTTCATCAACAAGACAGTTGATTTTGCCGCCAGCGATGCGGCGATGAATGGGGAATAGCTCGAGAAGGCAGGCAACGCGGCCGTCCTGCTGCCGATGACGGCACGCGAGATCGTGCTTGCCTACAACCTCAAGGACGTGCCCGAACTGAAACTACCGCGCAGCGTCTATCCGGAGATTTTCTCCGGCAAGATCACCAACTGGAACGATCCGAAAATCGCGGCTGCCAACCCGGGCGTGAAACTCCCGGATCAGGCGATTACCGTCGTGGTGCGCTCGGATTCGAGCGGCACGACCTACGTCTTCACCGACCACCTCGCGGCGGGTCAGCTCTGAGTTCAAGTCCACCGTCGGTGTGGACAAGGCACCGCAGTGGCCGAAGAGCGACAAGTTCGTGAAGGCGCCGAAGAACGACGGCGTGACGGCAACCATCAAACAGACCCCGGGCGCGATCGGTTACATCGAGTACGGTTACGCGAAGCTCACCAAGTGGGAAGGCGTGGCTACTCTGGAGAACAAGGCGCCTAAGTTCGTTAAGGCAGGCGCCGAGTCCGGCGCGGCCGCCCTGGCCAGCACGCCGTTCCCCAGCGGCAATTTGCCAAAGAGTGACGTGCCCAACCTCATCGCGTGGGTGACGGATCCAGCCGGGGATGCTGCTTACCCGATTGCCAGCTACAGCTGGATGATCTTCTACCGCGATCAGGATGACGCAAAGGCCAAGGCCCTGCGTGACATGGTCGAGTATGCGCTGACGGAAGGCCAAAAGAGCGCCGACGCCTTGGGCTACATCCCGCTGCCCGAGAGCGTGGTGACGAAGGTCCGCGCGGCGGCTCAGCTCATCCAGTGAGCACGCGGTGGGGCATTCGCACCCACGCGCCGGTGCAGGCCGGAGACGTACGTTACCCGGCCTGTCCACTCTCATATCCTGTGACTTGATTCTTGGGGCAATTTCCGATGGCCGATAATCCGTTCGATCGCGCTGAGAGCGCGAGCACTGTCACCGCACCGCCGTCGACTATCGACTATGCGGGTGACTCCGTGTTCCGCGCGGTGGCGTTCGCCGCCGCGGGCACCATCATCGCGCTGATGCTCTACATCCTCTGGGAGATCGGGGGGGAGGCCTTGCCTGCCATGCGGGAGTACGGGGCCGGGTTCATAACCGGGACGACTTGGGACCCCGCGAAAGGCGTCTTCGGCGTGTTGCCTGAGATCTGGGGGACGCTTTACAGCTCGCTGCTTGCGCTGCTGATCGGTGGTGTGTTCGGCGTGGCCATCGCCATTTTTCTTACTCAGGACTTTATCAATGCCCGCATTGCAGCCGTGTTCCGCACAATCATCGAGCTGCTTGCGGCCATCCCCTCGGTCGTCTTCGGTCTGTGGGGCATCTATGTGCTCATCCCCATGCTCCGCCCGCTGGCGGACTGGCTGCACACGAACCTCGGCATGGTGCCGCTGTTCGGCACCGAGTTGAGCGGCCCCGGTCTGGCGCCCGCCGCGCTGGTGCTGGCCATCATGATTCTGCCGACCATTGCAGCGATCGCCGTCGATGCATTCCGGCGCATTCCCTACAAGATCAAGGAAGCGGCCTACGGCGTGGGGACCACGCGCTGGGAGGCCATTCTGAAGGTCATGCTGCCCACGGCGTCCTCAGGCATCCTCGCCGCGCTGGTGCTGGGCTTCGGGCGCGCGCTTGGGGAGACGATGGCGCTCGCCATGCTGATCGGCAACAGCAACCAGATCAGCCTCTCGCTGTTTGCGCCCGCGAACACGCTCGCCTCGCTGCTTGCGTCCAACTTCCCCGAGGCTGGAGGCATCGAGGTTAGGGCGCTGATGTACGCAGCCATGGTTCTGCTGGCGATCACTTTGATCGTCAACGTGGCCGGCTTGGCCGTGCAGCAGTACACGGTACGCAAATTTGAGGGCAAAAAATGAACAAACCGCAGTCGCAAAGTGCAAGCGCAGTGTCGCTGCCGAATCTAAACCGCAAGGTGTTCGAGCGGCGGGCCATGGTAAGCGGCTTTCTCACCGGCCTGACCTGGCTAGCTGCGATCATCGCGAGCGTGCCCCTGTTTTCGGTGATCTACATGCTGGTCGTGCAGGGCGGGGCCCGCATCGGCTGGGAGACGTTGACGGCGCTGCCACCGGCGGGTTTCGAAATGGGCGGCGGCTTCGGCAACGCGATCGTCGGCACTTTGGTGATGGTGGCCATCGCAAGCCTGATCGCCGTTCCGATCGGCATTCTCGCCGCGGTCTACCTCGCCATTCTCGATCCAGAAAGCAAGTTTGCCTCCACGGCGCGCTTTCTCGCGAAGACGCTCACCGGTTTTCCCTCGATCCTCGCTGGTGTGTTCGTCTACGCCGTGCTGGTGATTCGCTTTGGCTACTCGGCCGTGGCCGACGGGGTGGCGCTCGCGGTGTTGATGCTGCCGACGGTGGTGCTAGCCGCCGAGGAGGCCATGAAGCAGGTGCCCCAGCGGATGAAGGATGCCGCCTTCGGCATGGGTTGCACGCGCTCGCAGGTGATCTGGAAAGTGGTGTTGCCCACTGGGTTGCCCGGCATCCTCACCGGCGTGATGCTCGCGGTGGCAGGCGCTGCGGGTGAGTCGGCGCCGCTGCTGTTCACCGCCCTGTTCAGCAATTACTACCTGTCCGAGCTGACGGAGCCGACCGCATCGCTGTCGATCCTGATTTACAACTTCTCGTCGATGCCCTTTGAAAATCAGATCGAACTCGCGTGGGCCGCGTCCTTGGTCCTGGTCCTCATAGTCCTCGTGTTCAACATCCTCGCCCGCTTGGTCGGGCAGCCCAAAGTCTAATTTAGGAGTCCACCCATGAGCGCAGTGGCCGAAGCCATCCATCAACCGACGGTGACGTTCAAGCCCTCGGGCAGCGTCGTCATCAATTGCGACGTCGATAAGATCTACTACGGTGACTTTCTCGCGGTACGCAAGAGCGTCGTACCCATCGAGAAGAACAAGATCACCGGCTTCATCGGTCCGTCGGGCTGCGGCAAGAGTACCGTGCTGCGCAGCATCAACCGCATGAACGACCTGATCAAGGGCTTCCGCTTCGGGGGGCAGGTCACCTACCACGGCCAGGACATTTACGCCCGCAGCGTCGATCCGGTCGTGGTGCGGCGCTACATCGGGATGGTGTTCCAGCAGCCCAACCCGTTTTCCATGAGCATTTTCGACAACGTCGCCTTCGGATTGCGCCTGAACCGTTTCAAGGGTGATGTCGAGGAGCGCGTGCAGCAGGCGCTCGAACGCGCTGCTCTGTGGAAAGAAGTCAAGGACAAGCTCAAGAACAGCGGTCTCTCGCTTTCCGGCGGTCAACAGCAGCGCCTGTGCATAGCGCGCGCGATTGCCACGGAACCCGATGTGCTGTTGATGGACGAACCGGCATCCGCGCTTGACCCGATCGCTACCCGGCAGATCGAGGAGCTCATGCTCCAGCTCAAGGAGCGCTATACGGTGGCCATCGTTACCCACAACATGCAGCAGGCCATGCGGGTGGCGGATAACACCTGTTTCTTCGGCGTGGACATCTCGAGGGGCGGGCGGACTGGCTACCTCGTAGAAATGGGGGAGACGCGCCAGATCTTCGAGGATCCGCGCGAACAACTGACAAAAGAGTACGTCGCCGGCCACTTCAGCTAGCCAACGACGGGGAGGCAGTCATGATCGATGTTTTCAAGCTGCGGACGTTCGCCGCAGCTCTCTGTGTGTGCGTCCTTTTGGCCGGCTGCGAACAACAAAAGCCGGCGACCCACACAGCGGTCAAAGCAGAGTCGGATAACGTGATCCGAGGCGCAGGTGCGACCTTTCCAGATCCCCTCTACCAACGCTGGATTCAAGAGTACGCGAAGGTCAAGTCTCAACCGGCGTTCATCTATGAACCTGTGGGCAGTGGCGAGGGGGTCAATCGGTTCCTTGCTGATGAGGTGGATTTTGGCGCCAGCGATGCCGCGATGACTGATGGTGAAATTGCGAAGGCCAAGCGCGGCGTCAAGCTCATCCCGACCACGGCGGGCATGGTGGTGCTTGCGTACAACATCCCAGGGCTCAAGGGTGAACTACGGCTGTCCAGAGAGGCCTACACGGGCATTTTCTTGGGCGAGGTCCGGCGTTGGGATGACCCCAAGATCGTCAAAGACAACCCGGGTCTGAACCTGCCTAACAAGACCATCTCAGTTGTCGTGCGGCGCGATAGCAGTGGAACGACCTTTGCCTTTACGAATCACCTCGCGGAGGCATCGCCTGCCTGGAAATCGCGGGGGCCAGGTGTTGCAAAGCTTGTCGACTGGCCGGGTAGTGCGATGACCGTGCCCGGTAACGAGCGCGTGGCACAGCGGGTCAAGACCACTGAGAACTCGATTGGGTATATGGAGTATGTGTTTGCTAACCGAGTGGGGCTACCGATGGCAGCACTCGAGAACAAGGCCGGTCAGTTCATCCTGCCCTCACCAGCGAGTGGGGCCGAGGCGCTGAACGCGGCAGCGCCGAAGATGCCGGAGAACCTGCGGCTGTTTCTGCCAGACCCTGAGGGGCCAAACTCCTATCCCATGGTCAGCTTGACCTGGTTGCTGCTACACGCGAGGTACGAGGATGCGACCAAGGCTAGGTACATTCGCGATGCGGTCACATGGGCGCTGGGACCCGAGGGGCAGGGCATCGCGGAGTCAATGGGCTATATTCCGGTTCCCAAGTCGATTACCGTGAAGGCGTTGCGCGCCGTTGCCAGTATCCAGTGAGTGCACTAGGGTCCGCACTCCGCTCCGGGTGATGCGGGCCTTAGCGATTGGGGCCGCTGCGGGAAGTGGTGGCCAAAGGTCCCAGCGATGGACGAGGAACACGGACCATGCTTTCCAAATTCCCGCGACTGTTTGAAGCTTGGCCCACGGGTATCGGCAAAGCGGTGTGGGCTGTGGACGTGCCGAAATACCGCCTGAACCTGGACGCGATCGCGGCTACCCTGCAGGTCCTGAAGAGCCGGTTCGTGCCGATCAACGAGCAGCTCAAGGCCCAACGCGACCCAATCACCGACGAGGTCGTCGACAACCTGCTCGCTGGATACCGTTATGTCGACGATGCGCTTGCTGAAGGCGTGGATCTGTTCGCACTGGGCAATTCCCGGCGCGTGCTGGAGCTGAATACGCTGACGCTGTGCGGGACCGACCCACACCTTCGAGCGCGGGCGGCGGCGCACATTGCGGCCACCGAACGGCGTTTTTACGAGCAACGCCTCGGCGGTTACGGCGACCTGGTAGAGTGGATGGCGCTGCATACCGGCGGCAGCGTGTGGTCGCGCGCAGCCGGCGTATACATCCGCATTCTCAGCCGCCCACAGCTTTTCATCGAGGGCAATCACCGAACGGGCGTGCTAATCGCCAGCCACCTCATGGCGCGCGAGGGGCAGCCGCCTTTCGTGATGAGCGTGGACAACGCGCAAGCTTACCTGGAATCATGCCGGGTGCTGCGGGACACCGAGAAACGTAGCCTGACGATGATCTGGCGACTGCCCGGTCTGCGGCGCGATCTCGTCGGGCTGTTCCGGGACCGGTCGGACCCGCGGCACTTGCGGGTCGGTGCGTAGATCGGCGCTGCAACTGCCCTCTGAACATCACTACGCGGCCCGTGCATGTTGCCTATCCCTTCCGCCCCGTCAGTGCGCGCAGTATTCGCCAGGTCTCTTCCCGAACACCCTGGCGCACCCGCCAGTGCGCGTGACCGGACCCGGGGCGATCTCGTCTGGCTCAGTGCCGGCTGCGTTTGGTCTCGCCGCGGTTGGCGTCAAGCATGGTGGCGAAACGCTCGGGGTCGTTCTTGAGCATGATGACGTATTCCTCGACCAGGCCCTGCCAGCCGAAACCGCCGTGCTCCTTGAGCCGCGCGAGCGCGACCATCAATAACTTCTACGCAGCGCGGATCTCGCGCTGGTCGCCTTCGTGATAGCTGTCCACCAGTTCGTTGTAGAGTGCTTCGACCTTTTCGAGTGGTGTCACACTGCGGCCTCCTGGGTTCTTGGCGTGCTCGCGCTGCGGCTGTGGCACATGCGCGTCACCATAGCGGTTGTGCGCGCGTCGTGCCAGCCTCCGTCAGCGATCGCCCCCGGGCGCGCGCCAGCGCCGCCCGTCGCGGGCGAGCAGCTCGTCTGCGCTGGTGGGGCCCCAGGTGCCGGCGGCGTAGTTCGGGAAGTCGCGCGGCGGGAGCACGCTCCAGACGTCCTGAATCGGCTCGACCAGGCCCCAGCTCGCTTCGATGTTGTCGGCGTCTTTGAACAGCGTGGCGTCTCCGTTCATGCAGTCGTAGATGAGCGTCTCGTAGCCGGTGGAGGGCGGATCGCCAAAGTAGTCGCTGTAGGAGAAGTTCATGCGTACCTTGCCGAGGCGTACCTGCGGACCGGGAATCTTGGCACCAAAGCTGAACTCGACGCCTTCATTCGGTTGCAGGCGCAAGGTCAGGGTGTTGTTGCGCATGAATTCCACGGAGGTCTTGCGGAACATCTGCACGGGAGCACGCTGGTAGCGTATGGCAATCTCCGAGTACTGCGCGGGCAGACGTTTGCCCGTGCGCAGGTAAAACGGCACACCCGCCCAGCGCCAGTTGTCGATCATCAGCTTGAGCGCAACAAAGGTCTCGGTACGGGAGTCTGGCGCTACGTCGGGTGAGCCGCGGTAGGCGGGGATTTCCGAGCCGTCCCGGTCGCGACCTGCGCCGTACTGACCGCGCACGGCGTTGATGAGCACGTCCTCGGGCGACATGGGTTGCACGGAGCGCATGACCTTGAGCATCTCTTCGCGTACCGCGCTCGCTTCGAACGACGCGGGCGGCTCCATGGCGATGAGTTGCAGCAGCACGAAGAGGTGGTTCGGCACCATGTCGCGCAGCGCACCCGCCTGATCGTAATAGCTACCGCGGTGCTCCACACCAACCGACTCGGCGACGGTGATCTGCACGTGGTCGACATAGCGGTGATTCCACATCGGCTCGGCGAAGGCATTGGCAAAGCGCAAGACCATGATGTTTTGCACCGTCTCCTTGCCGAGGTAGTGATCGATGCGGAATATCTGGGATTCCTCGAGCCACTGGTGGAGGTCGTGGTTGAGCTGGCGGGCGGAGGTGAGATCCTGACCGAAGGGCTTTTCGATGACGATGCGCCGCCACGTACCGGGCTTCTCCAGACTCAGCCCCGAGATCGCGAGGTGGCGCGAGATTTCGCAGAAGAAGCGCGGGGGCGTGGCGAGGTAGAACAGGTAGTTCTCGGGCCCCAGGCTGGCACCGGTGACCTCCCGCAGCTGCGCCTCGAGACGCTGGTAGGTGGCGTCGTCGCAGAAATCGCCTTGCAGGTAGAAGATGCGCTCGTCGAGCCACGTCCACAGTGCCTGGTCGAATTCCCCCTGGATGTGCTCACGCACGACGGGGCCGATCTCCTCGCGAAAGCCCTCGTGCGAGAAGGGCTGGCGGTCGACAACCACCACACGAAAACCATCCGGGAGCAGCCCGCTGCGCCGCAGATGGTAGAGCGAGGGCAGGAGCTTGCGTCGCGTGAGGTCGCCGCCGCCGCCAAAGATGACCATGGTGCAGGGCGGTGCGCTCGGCGCGAGAGAACCGGGCGTGCTGGCGGCCGGATCGGCGTCACTTTTCATGATGTCCCCCGAATTGATAGCGCATCGCGGAGAGCAGGCGGTCTGCGTAGTCCGCCTCGCCGCGCGAGGCGAAGCGGTTGAACAGGGCAGCAGTCAGTACGGGCGCGGGGGTGCCGCTCTCGATCGCGGCGATGCTCGTCCAGCGCCCTTCGCCGGAATCGGAGACGCGACCGCTGAACTGCGACAGGCCCGGATCTTCGGCCAGTGCGGTGGCCGTCAAATCCAGCAGCCAGGAGGCCACGACGCTTCCCCGCCGCCAGAGCTCGGCGATGTCGGCCACGTTCAGGTCGTAACCGAATGCCTCGGGGGTGCGCAGGGGGGGTGGTCTCGGCATCGACGGTGTGTTGCCGGGCATCGACATTCGCGTGCCGCAGCAGATTGAAGCCCTCGGCGTACGCGGCCATCAGGCCGTACTCGATGCCGTTGTGCACCATCTTGACGAAGTGTCCGGCGCCGTGTCCGCCGCAGTGCAGCCACCCTTCCTCGGCGGGTGTCGGTGGGCCGAATCTTCCCGGGGAACGGGCAGCTGCCTCGACGCCGGGTGCGAGCGTGCGAAACACGGGGGCGAGCCGTTCAACCGTGGCTGCGTCGCCGCCGACCATCAGGCAGTAGCCGCGCTCCAGTCCCCAGACTCCTCCGCTCGTACCCACGTCCAGGTAGTGGATGTCGCGGCTGGCGAGTCGCTGGCCGCGCCGGATGTCATCCTGGTAGTGGCTGTTGCCACCGTCGATGATCACATCGCCCGGCTCGACCATCGGCAACAGCCGCTCGATCAGGTCGTCCACGACCCCGGCCGGCACCATCAGCCAGATGGTGCGCGGTGCTTCGAGCGCGGCGACGAACTCCTCAAGGCTCGCGCAACCGCGCATACCCTCCTGCGCGAGCGCCACGATTGCGTTCGCCTCGTGGGCGAACCCGACGCACGCATGGCCACTGCGCATCAGGCGGCGCACCATGTTGGCGCCCATTCTGCCCAAACCGATCATGCCGATCTGCATGTTGCCCGTCTCCCGTCGTTGGTCAGCGCGAGTCACCCCGATCACCGGCAGGTAACGCCCGCGAGCGGGTCCACGGCGAGACGTTGCACACTGGCGTGCAGCAACTCAAGTGAATTTTTGATGACCCCGCGGCCGACAGGGTCCGGGCGCGCCTGAGTTTGCGCGAATCGCGCGCGACGCCTTGTGTGCGCTCGGTGCCGATGTTTGACCGCCAGTCAGAGGTGGCTCGTAACCTCAGAGATAGATCGGG
>CAYSFW010000034.1:0-60635 GCA_964430355.1 uncultured Thiotrichales bacterium | reverse complement strand
ATGTTCTAGGGTTCCCAGTGCAATCCATTGCAACTTAAAAACCCGCTTGGCACTATCGATACCCCCGACTGTTTTGCTGCCATTCATTTCGAACCCTCCGCGTGGCCTGGGAAGATCATCCAATCTTCCACCTTGGGCACTTTTGATGCCGTCGGCGCGTGAGGGTCCGCCTCCTCGCTTCCGCGCAACCTCCCTCCCGGGGGGAGGCGTCCATACCATTTCTCCGGTGGAGTGGTTTGTGTCTTGTGTAACGCACGACCTGTGCCAGCGTGCCAGATTGAAATAAAAAGCCTATTAATCAGTTGGATGTCACACGGACAGGTTCTGTGTGTTGATTTTTGCAACGGTTTTCGGGGACCATGTGAAACACCTTGTCGCAACACTGTTTCAAAATGCATCGCCTCGGAGCGCTTACCGGATGACCAGGCAGGATGGAATGGGCCGATCCGCAGGTCGGGGCTTTCGGCTGCGCCTGATCGACTCGCTCGGCACCGCCCGGGCGGCGGGTCCGCTACACGCCCGCCGCATGGAGTTGAGACCCGTGAACGCGCTGAGTAACGGGTTGCTTGCCTCACGCACCATGGCGCCCCGCCGGCCCGATCTCGGGATAAATGCCGTAGCGCAGATTCATTGCTCCGGTCCGTCGCCATGATCGCCTCCAGCCTGCGCAACAAGATTCTGCTCACGTATGGGTTTTCGAAGGTTGTCATGCTCACCTTCGTTGCGCTGGTGGTGGCCGATCTGCACTACGTGCAGAGCCATGTCCAGAGCGGCGAGGAGGTGGCCGCGTTCCGCGAGGCCATTCAGGAGGTGCGCCGTGAGGAAAAAAATCTCTTTCTGTACCACGACCCAGATAGCCTCGATCAACTGTCCCGCCGCGTCGGCGAGGCCGTAAACCTGCTCAGACTCGGTCGTGAGGCGATCTCCGGGATCGCTGACCCTCCAACCTTGCAGCGGGCCAAGCAGAACCTCTCGCAGTATCGCCAGGTACTCGAGGAGTATTTGTTTGCCTTGCCGTCTGATCGCCCCGCCTTGCTGGAGGCGCTCCGAGTCCATGGCCGGGTGCTGTCCGACGTCACTGAGCATTTCGGCCGCAGCGAGCGGGCCATGGTCGCAAGGGCGGTTGCCTACTCCCGAATCACGCTGCTAGCGGCCATCGTCGTCGTGATCCTGCTCGGTGGCTTGGGGGCCTGGTTTCTGGTGCGTCAGGTGGTGCGCCCCCTGCGCGAGCTGGAGGCGCAGCTGAGCGTGTTGCCCGACGGGACGGCGCGCAAGCTGCTGCCAACCTCGACGGATCGCGAAATTCAGTCGTTCAGTCGGGCGTTCAACACCATGATCAAGCGGCTGGAAACCCAGCAGCAACAACTGCGACACCATGAGAAGGCGGCGGCTCTCGGCGTCCTGGTGTCCGGGGTCGCGCACGAGCTGAACAACCCGTTGTCGAATATCTCCACGTCGGCGCAGCTCCTCATGGAGGACGACGGGGACGCGGAATTGAAGGCGCAGTGGTTGGCGAACATCGACGGGGAGACCGAACGCGCTCGCCGGATCGTGCGCCGCCTGCTCGACAGCGTTCGGCAGCCGCACTTAACCCGGCAGCCGCACAACCTGGGTGATCTGATCGAGTCGTCGCTCAAGCTCGCTCGCAGCCAGTTGCCCGAGCACTTCGACGTGAAGGTGGAGGTGCCCGCCGGCTTGGCACTGGTGGCAGACCGCGAGCGCATCCATCAGGTCATCATCAACCTGGTGCGCAATGCAGCGGATGCAGGCGCGAGCAGGGTAGTGCTACGAGGTTGCGTCACGACCGTTGCCGCCGTAGAGCAAGCGCAACACGTACACGGCGAGGTGAAGCGCCTCGCGCTCGCGCCGCGCATCCTGGAGCTCACACTTGAGGACGATGGCCGCGGCATTCCCGAAGCCGATCTCAAACGCATTTTCGAGCCGTTTTTCACGACCCGTCAGACCGGCGAGGGGACGGGTCTGGGTCTGTACCTGGTGGAGGAGATCATCGCCGAGCACCAGGGTGCGATCGCCGTGCAAAGCCGCCCGGGGGGCGGCACGCGCTTCTCGCTTTGGTTTCCTCTTGAAGAGAAATCGTCATGACCGACGCCTGGATTCCGCACGTACTGCTGATCGACGACGAGGCGATCGCGCTTGCCAATTTGAAGCACGTCTTCGAGCGCGAGGGCTATCGTGTCAGCGCCTGCAAAAGCGGCGAGGAGGGGCTGCAGGTGCTGGCCGCCAAGGATGTCGATCTGGTCCTGACCGACCTCAAGATGCCGGGCGTCGATGGCATGGAGATCCTGCGACAGGTGCAAAGCCATCACGCCGACGTGCCCGTGATCATGATCACCGGCCACGCGACGCTGGATACGGCCGTCGCGGCGATGAAGGCGGGTGCCTATCACTACATCGCCAAGCCCTTCCGCCTCGCCGAGGCGCGCGAAATCGTCAAGAACGCGCTCGAGATGCGGCGCGTCAAGCGCGAAAACAGCGAACTGAGGATGCGCATCGAGCAGCTCTCCGGCCAGGGCACGATCATCACCCAGGATCTGGGCATGCAGCGGTTGCTGGAGACCGCACGCCAGATCGCCGGCACGGATTGCAGCGTGGTCATCCACGGCGAGTCGGGAACCGGCAAGGAGTTGCTCGCCCGCTTCCTCCATCAGAACAGCCGGCGCGCGAAAGGCCCCTTCGTCGCGTTCAACTGTGGGGCGCTGCATGAGGAGCTGGCCGCGAGTGAGCTGTTCGGCCATGAGAAAGGCGCCTTCACCGGTGCCCTGTCGCGCAAGATCGGGCTCATCGAGGCCGCCGAAGGGGGCACCCTGTTCCTCGACGAAATCGCCGAAATGCCGCTGCTCATGCAGGTGAAATTGTTGCGCGTGCTGCAGGAACGGGAGCTGCTGCGGGTGGGCTCGACCACGCCGGTCAAGCTCGATGTGCGCATCCTCGCGGCGAGCAACCGCGACCTCAAGGCCGCGACGGACGCCGGGCAGATGCGTCAGGACCTGTATTTCCGGCTCAATGTCGTGACGCTGTCCCTGCCGCCGTTGCGCGAACGGCGCGGCGACATCCCGCTTCTTGCCTACTACTTTCTGCGTAAGTTCGCCGTCATCATGGATCGGCCGGTGCGCGAGATCACCCCGGCGGCCATGCAGCGGCTCGTCGAGTACGACTACCCTGGCAACGTGCGCGAGCTGTCGAACTTCGTTGAGCGCGGCGTGGCGCTCGCGCAGTCGGAGGCGCTCGACGTCGACCACCTGCCGCAGCACCTCGGTGCATTCACCGTGCGGGTGTTTGCCCCGCCGATGGCCGCAGTGCCCACGACGCTCGAGGCGCAGGAGGCCGAGCACATCCGGCAGGTGTTGAAGATGGCCGACGGCAACAAGACCAAGGCCGCTGCGATGCTCGGCATCGACCGGGTGTCGCTGTGGCGCAAGCTAAAAAAACTGGGGATCGACTCGCCCTGAGCCGGCGGGCCATCCGCCGACTAGGGTGGCGACTAGAGGATGTACCGGCTCAGATCCTCGTCCTGCGCGAGTTCCCCCAGGCTTTCGTTGACGTAGGCCGCGTCGATGGTGATGGTTTCGCCGGCCCGGTCGGGTGCCTCGAAGGAGAGCTTGTCGAGCAGCCGCTCCATGACCGTGTGCAGGCGGCGCGCGCCGATGTTTTCGGTGCGCTCGTTGACCTCGAAGGCGATCTCGGCGATCCGGCGCACGCCATCGGGCGTGAAGTCCACGCTCACGCCCTCGGTCTTCAGCAGCGCGCGGTACTGGAGCGTGAGCGAGGCGTCCGGCTCGGTGAGGATGCGCACGAAATCATCGACTTGCAGCGCATCGAGCTCGACGCGAATGGGCAGCCGGCCCTGCAGTTCAGGTATCAGGTCCGAAGGTTTGGCGATGTGAAAGGCGCCGGAGGCGATGAACAGGATATGGTCGGTCTTGACCATGCCGTATTTGGTGTTGACCGTGCAACCTTCGACCAGCGGCAGCAGGTCGCGCTGCACGCCCTCGCGCGACACGTCGGCGCCGCTGACTTCACTGCGGCGGGCGACCTTGTCGATCTCGTCGATGAACACAATGCCGTTCTGCTCGACGTTTTCCACGGCGCGCTTCTTGAGTTCCTCCTCGTTGACCATCTTGTGCGCCTCCTCCTCGGTAAGGAGCTTCAGCGCATCGCGGATCTTGAGCTTGCGCCGTTTGGTCCGCTGGCTGCCGAGGTGCTGGAACAGCCCCTGAAGCTGGCTCGCCATCTCCTCCATGCCGGGCGGTGTCATGATCTCCACGCCGATCGAGGCGGTCTGCACGTCGATCTCGATCTCCTTCTCGTCGAGCTCGCCGGTACGCAGCCGGTCACGCAGCTTTTTGCGAGTGCCGGAGTCGGCGGGCGGCTCCGCGCTCTCCTCACCGAAGAAGCCACCGCCTTTCGGCCGCGGCAACAGGGCATCAAGCACCCGTTCCTCGGCGGCTTCCACTGCGCGGTGGCGGTGACGGGCGACTTCCTGCTCACGGGTCATCTTGACTGCCGCGTCGGCCAGGTCGCGGATGATCGAGTCCACTTCGCGCCCGACGTAACCCACTTCGGTGAACTTCGTTGCCTCCACCTTGATGAACGGCGCGTTGGCGAGCTTCGCCAGGCGCCGCGCGATCTCGGTTTTGCCGACGCCGGTCGGGCCGATCATGAGGATGTTCTTCGGTGTGACTTCGGGCCGCAGTTCGGCGGGTAGTTGCAGCCGCCGCCAGCGGTTGCGCAGGGCGTTGGCGACGGCGCGCTTGGCGTTGGCCTGACCGATGATGTGCTTGTCCAGCTCCTGGACGATTTCGCGGGGCGTCATTTCGGACATGAGGTGTGATGGCCTAGCAGGGTGTTGAAGAATGTAGCGAGGGGTGCTGAAGCAAGGCGCAGATCGCCGAGCAAGCGGAGTTTACATGCAGTAATTGAGCATTGTGAGGCGGCTTGCAACGCAGCTTCAGTACCCCGCTGTAGCTTTTCGGCACCCTGCTACGTCAGATTGAGCTGCTCGATCGTGTGATGCTGGTTGGTATAGATGCAAATGCTGCCCGCGATGCCGAGTGCCTTCTCGACGATCTCGCGGGCCGACAGCCCCGTGTTGTCGAGCAGCGCCCGTGCCGCGGCCTGGGCGTAGGGCCCGCCAGAGCCAATGGCGATCAGCCCGTCCTCGGGTTCGATCACATCGCCATTGCCGGAAATGATGAGCGAGGCGTTGCGGTCGGCGATGGCGAGCAGCGCCTCCAGCCGGCGCAGCGCGCGGTCGGAACGCCAGTCCTTGGCGAGTTCGACGGCCGCGCGCGTGAGGTTGCCGCCGTGGGCCTGGAGCTTCGCCTCGAAACGCTCGAACAGGGTGAAGGCATCGGCGGTGCCGCCGGCGAAGCCAGCGAGGATGCGGCCCTGAAACAGCGTTCGGACCTTGCGCGCGTTGGCCTTCATGATCGTGTTGCCAAGGGTGACCTGCCCGTCGCCGCCGAGCGCGATTTGGTTGCCGCGGCGCACGGAGAGAATCGTCGTACCTCTAAATTGCTCCAAATGTGAAACCTTGTCGAAGTGATTGGACGGTCGCCTATTCTAACCCACTGCGGGGCGCTGGCGCTGGGTCCGTATCCTTCCGGCGCCGGGCGCGCGGGTGGGCCGCATCGTAAACCTTGGCGAGGTGTTGGAGGTCGAGGTGGGTGTAGACCTGGGTGGCGGCGATGGATGCGTGACCGAGCAGTTCCTGGACGGCGCGTAGGTCGCCGGAGGATTCGAGCAGGTGGGTGGCGAAGGCGTGGCGCAGGCGGTGGGGGTGGACGCGCTGGTCGAGTCCGCGCTTGAGACCCCACTCGGCGATGCGCTTCTGGATCGCGCGTGGGGTGAGCCGCCGGCCCCCTGCGCCGAGGAACATCGCGGTGCCAGATGCGCAGGTCGCGAGCGATTCACGCACAGCCAGCCAGGCACGCAACGCCGCGATGGCCTTTGCGCCGACCGGGCACTCGCGTTCACGCTGGCCCTTGCCGAGCACGCGCACGAGCCCGCCGTCGAGATCGAGATCGCCTAAGTCGAGCGCGGTCAGCTCCGCGAGCCGCAGGCCCGAGGAGTAGAACAGCTCCATGATCGCCCGGTCACGCAGCTCGAGCGGCGTCGCCGCGGGGAGTTCAACCAGGCGCGTGACGGCCTCGATATCCAAGGATTTGGGCAGTCGTTGCGGCAGCTTGGGCAGCGGGATGTCGTCGGCGGGGTTGGCGCTCAGGGTCCCGCGGCGGAGCAGGTAGGCATAGAAGGAGCGCACCGAGGAGAGCTTACGGCGCAGGCTGCGCGGCGCGTTGCCGTCGCGGTGCAGTCGGGTGATCCACGCGCGGACGAGCGATGGCGTGGCGGTGAGCCAATCGCTGGAGCCGACGTTGGCTTGGAGCCAGGTTCCGAATGCCGTGATGTCCCGGGCGTAGCCTTCGAGCGTGTGCGCCGAGTAGCGGCGCTCGTGGCGCAGGTGGTCGAGATACGCCTCGAGCGTCGCCTCAGCCATGCGAGGGATCGAGATGCACGGCGATCGCCGTGGCGATCATCTCACCGAGGTAGCCCAGGAACAGTGTGCCGGCGCTGGGCACGAAGCGCGCCTGCTCCCGGCTGCCGAGCGCGAGCACGCCGATCGGCTCCGCGGAGGTGAGCAGCACCACGGCCGCCGAGGCGACCTCGCCGGCCAGTTCCCCAAACAGCAGTTGCGCAGGTTCGACGGCAAGCGGTCCGCATTGTGGGCGGCGCGTCTCGACCAGGCGCGGCATAAGCGCCTGCACGCGCGCGTAGTCCAGAGGTGCAGCGACCACCTCCTCGCGCATTGGTTTGAACAGGCGCAGCTCGACGAAATCTGTCTTGAAGCCATGACAGAGTTGCTCGCGCGTGCTTTCGAGCACCTCGTTGAGGTCGTGCGCGTGCACCAGCGCGAGCGCGAGCTGGTGCATCCGTCGCATCAAGCCCTCGTTTTCGAAGGCGTTGTGCATGAGCATCTGGAGCTTGCGCTGCAGGCGCTCGTTGTGCTGGCGCAGGTGGATGACTTGTCGTTCGATCAGCGAGATGACACCCCCACGCACGGGGTGCGGAATGCGCAGGGATTCGAGCACGTCGAGGTGGCGCTCGAAAAAGTCTGGGTGGGCGGCGAGATAGGATGCGATCTCGTCCTCGCCAAGCGAGGCTTCAATGTCCGGATTGGGCTGCACGCTCATAGCTCGAGAGTACCTTCGAAGACGGTTACGGCGGGGCCGGTCATGAGCACGCTGTCACTCTCCTGCTCCCACGTGACGCCGAGACGCCCGCCTGGCAAGGCTACGCGCACGTGTGCATCGAGCAAGCCGCGCCGGCGCCCGGCGACCACCGCCGCACAGGCGCCGCTGCCGCAGGCCAGCGTCTCGCCCGCCCCCCGCTCGTAGACGCGCAGCCGCACGTGCTGGCGGTCGATGACCTGCAGGAAGCCCACGTTGGCACGTTCGGGGAAGCGGGGGTGCGATTCTATCCGGGGTCCGAGGGTCTCAACCGGTGCGGTATCGACATCGGGCACGAGCAGCACGGCGTGCGGATTACCGAGGGATAGGGCGGAGAGCTCGACGCTTCGCCCGTCGACCTCGACCTCGTAGGTCACGGCCGGCGCATCGGCGACGAAGGGAACGCGCGTGGGTTCGAAGATGGGCACGCCCATGTCGACCTCGACCTGCCCATCCGGTTCAAGCCGCAGGACGAGCCGACCGGCCCGCGTCTCCACGGGGATTTCGGTAGCACTCGTCAGGCCCTTGTCGTGGACGAAGCGCGCGAAGCAGCGCGCGCCGTTTCCGCACTGCGCGACCTCGCCACCGTCGGCGTTGAAGATGCGATAGCGGAACAGCGCATCCGCGGATTGCGGCGCCTCGACGATCAGTAATTGGTCGCAACCGACGCCGAAATGGCGGTCGGCGATCCGGCGGACCTGCTCCGGCGTCAACGCCACGCGCTGGCGGATGGCGTCGACAATGACGAAGTCATTACCGAGGCCGTGCATCTTGGTGAACTCGAGGCGCATGGGGAGCGGGGTAATGGCCGAAAATTCCTTATCGTTCAAGCATAGCAGCGGCGCCAACGGGATTCGACCCGATCACGTCCGGCCGAATACGAGTTCTCGGACGCGGTGCCCGAGGCGCAGGCCGCGGGCTTCGAACCGTGTCCTGGGTCGCGGCGGGGGATCGGTCGCGTAGCCGCCCGAGGCGTCCAGATTGCGCAACTCCGGGCTTGCCCGAAGTACCTCCAGCATGTGCTCGGCGTAGGGTTCCCAGTCGGTGGCCAGGTGTAGGAAGCCGCCCGGTTCGAGTCGTGAGGTGACGAGCGCGATGAACTCGGGTTGGACGATGCGCCGCTTGTGGTGGCGCTTCTTCGGCCAAGGGTCGGGGAAGAACAGTTGAACGCGGGCGAGACTCGAGGGCGCGATCATGCAGCGCAGAACATCCACGGCGTCCGCGCGCACCACGCGCAAATTGTCGATCTGGGCCTCGGCGAGCCGTGCGAGCAGGTGCCCGACACCCGGGGGGTGGACTTCGATGCCGATGAAATCGTTTTCAGGTTGCGCGCGCGCCATCTCGAGCAGGCTGTCGCCATTGCCGAAGCCGATTTCGAGGACGACTGGCGCGTGCCGGCCAAACAAGGCGGAGAAGTCGAGGGGCGTTTCCTGCCAGTCGATGCCGAAGTGGGGCCACTGCGTTTCCAGTGCACGGGCCTGCCCGTCGGTCAGCCGCCCTTGTCTGAGCACGTAGCTACGCACCGCGCGGCGCTCAGGCACGGCGCGGTCGTGAAGGGCCGGGCCGCTCAGAAGAAGGTCCCGGTGAGCGGCGAAGAGGCTGAGGCGTAGCGCTTGCGTGGCATGCGCCCGGCGAGAAATGCCTCACGCCCGGCCTCGATGCCCTTTTTCATCGCCGAGGCCATCAGCACGGGGTTGCGCGCGGCGGCAATGGCGGTGTTCATGAGCACGCCGTCGCAGCCGAGCTCCATCGCGATGGCTGCATCGGATGCGGTGCCCACGCCTGCATCGACGATGATCGGCACCTTGGCGTTGTCGATGATCTCGAGGATGTTATACGGGTTGCGGATGCCGAGCCCTGAGCCAATCGGTGCCGCCAGGGGCATCACGGCAACGCAGCCCATCTGCTCGAGTTCGCGCGCGATGATGGGATCGTCGTTGGTGTAGACCATGACCTGAAAGCCGTCCTTGATGAGCGTCTCGGCCGCGCGCAGTGTCTCGATGACGTGCGGAAACAGTGTCTTCTCGTCGCCGAGCACTTCGAGCTTGGTCAATGCGTGGCCGTCGAGCAGCTCGCGGGCGAGTCGGCAGGTGCGCACGGCATCCTGGGCGGAGTAGCAGCCTGCGGTGTTGGGCAGGTAGGTGCAGCGGTCCGGCGGCAATACATCGAGCAGGCTCGGTTCACCGGCGTTTTGGCCAATGTTGGTGCGCCGCACGGCCACGGTGACGATCTCCGCGCCACTGGCCTCTACGGCGAGCCGGGTTTCTTCGAGGTCCTTGTACTTGCCCGTGCCTACCAGCAGGCGCGATTGATAAGCCTTGCCCGCGATGATCAGCGGGTCGTGGATGTCGGTTGTTTGAGTCATGGGGTACCCGGATGACGTTAATGAAATCAACCGCCACCGACGGCCTGCACGATCTCCACGCGGTCTCCGGGATTGAGACGGGTTTCGGCCTGTGCGCTGCGCGGAACGATCTCGAGGTTGATTTCGATGGCAACTCGCTTGCCCGCCCAGCCTTGGGCTTCGAGCAGGGACAGGGCGGTACTGCCGTCGGGAATCTCCGTGGCTTCACCGTTCAAGATGATTTGCATGGGTGTCGTTGTGAGCGTCGGTGCTTGATTTCCGTATTGTATGCGCGACAGCGCACCCCTAGAATAACCCCTCCCGGCGGGTGTAGTTCAATGGTAGAACCTCAGCTTCCCAAGCTGATGGCGTGGGTTCGATTCCCATCACCCGCTCCAATTCACGCCTCGACGGAAATCCAGCGAGGTGGACACACGCCGCTGGTGGTAAAGAGTTCGTTCAGGGACGATCGTCCTGTGTGTTCAACCTAAGGCCTACCGCCGTCGGACTGATTTAGTTCATCGCTGCGGTCGTGTCCGAGTGCGGGTCGTAGCCTCGAGCAAGCTGGGCATAGGATAAGCTCCGGACTCCTGACCCTGTACGGGTCTGGCGCTAACCGACATGACGCTCTAGCAGCCAAAGGCCAACGGCAAGGTCTCTACCTTGGGGCGGTATCGGTGGGCTTTCCTCGGCGGGAATGGGCAGGGGAGGGAAATCCTTTCATCCACATCAAGCGCTCGTAGCCGAAGGGGTTCTAACCGCGCCTGTTCGTTCAGGTCGCATCCGCGTCCTTGCGGAGGTGCTTGGCTGGTTTCCAGTCAGCCTCCATCAACCTTCCTGGAGGAACTTGTTGTCCTCAAGGCTGTTGCAATGCCAGGGTACAGGCACGGGCGTCGCATCGACGATCCGAACGCCTGGGCCACGAAGCTGAGCGTGAGCGGTCGGACCGTGACGCGATCGAGCAGTACCTTCGCACCGGCGTCGCCGATGTGCTTCTCGAACGTCCCCAGTGTCGAGCGGTCCGGAACATTGACCTTGCGGCCAACCCGCAGAGGCTCTTGGAGCCACCCGGTCAAGGAACGGGTATGTCATTCATGCGTTCGATGAATTGTACAAGCCGCTTCGACGTCCGAATCCGCGCGCTCACCTTGGTTGGAATACGACGGGCACCCGGACTGGGGGATGAGAGGACGCGGCGCCACCCAATCGACTTCGCGCTGCCTGGGCCCCGACATCGATGTGCGATTCGGCCTCGGCGAGCGGATCGCCAAATGTGTCAAGCATCTTCGATGATGTTCGTCACCGAGCAGGTCAGTCTCGATGACGGGGCGCTCCTCGAGGGCCGCGCTCGGGAAACGGCGATTGGACAGCAAAATTCCGCAATCTCAAGACGGTGGCGAGGTTTTTCCGGGAGACCGGGTCACCAGACGACAAAGTAAGCTAGACCCTGCGCGCTAAGGAATTGCTCGGCAGTGGCGCCCTTTAATGTGGCGAATGTCGACAGCATACCCGCTTCGAGGCAGGTCTGCGCCTGCACCGTCACCGACCGCGGGGCATCGCAGACCGGCCAGCCCGTGCGCGGATCGAGGATGTGACCGTACCGACGCCCTTGGGCGAGGATGAATCGCTTGGCATCGCCGCTGGTCGCCATGCCCCCCGTCGAGATCGGGCGATGGGCGATGCACCTTTTCCCAGTCGCGTTCGGGTTTTCGATGCCGATCATCCATGGGGTGCCATCGCGCCGCGGGCCGGTTGCCCGCAGGTCGCCACCGAAGTTTACCAGCGCCGAGGGCATGCCCTGACGCGCGAGCAGCTGCGCGGCCCGATCCACCGCATATTCCTTGCCGATGCCACCCAGGTCGATCTCCATGCCCTGTTGCAGTTGCAGGCACGGCTTGTGCCAGCGCACCTTGTGCCATCCCACATTTGTCAGCACCTTGCGCACTGCTTCGGGCGACGGTAGCGTGCCGCTGCCGTCGAATCGCCATACACGGCGCAGCACCCCGGATGTGATGTCGAAGGCACCCCCGCTGAGGCGGTGGCAGATAGCCGCATAATCGATCAGTTCCCCCGTTTCCTCATCCAGTGTCACCTCCGCTCCTCGGGAGGAATTGATCTGATGCACGATACCGGATGGCTTGTAACGGCTGAATTTGTCCTCGATGCGCCAAGTTTCGCGCGCGATCGCCATGACGACCTTTTCGACTATCGGCGTATCGTCGGCGTCGATCAGTACTTCACACGGCCCACCCAATGCCATGAAGCACGCCCGCAGATACCCCTCGCTGGCCACGCCGAGGGATACCTCCCGTATCGGGAGAGGGGTACACGCGTCAGAACGGCACGGTGTAGGTGACATTGAAGATCGTTGCCTTCAACTCGGGAAACACCCCGTTCTCCCGCTGGATGCCCACCGCGTCCCATGGCCGATCCTCACCTTGCTGACGCACGACCTCCAGGCGTGCCGAAAACTCGCCCCCGGCTTGCTGCCGATAGCCGATTTTGATCCCGACCGACGTGGTATGCAGTTCCGCCAAGCGATAATCCGCACTGGCGTATTGGGGCAAGTTTGATGCTTCCGTGTTGGTCAGCATCGAACGGTAAAAATTGGCTGCCGTCTGCTGGTAATAGCGCACATGCGGTTGCACGAACAACCGTTCGCCGAGCGGCCGACGGTATTTCACATCGAAGGTGTGCGCTCGGATGTCCCAGTCATCCTGGAAATAGCGATAAGAGATGTAGGCAACACCTTTGCCTACGCTCTGATTCAATTGGGCATACAGCGCATTCATGTCCCTAGTGCGGGGGCGATTTTCGAAAACGGAGTCGTAATCGCCCGTCGAGCCGGTCGTCTCATTGACAATGCTGATGATCTTGTAAGGATTGGTCATGTAGCCGGCAGCCCGGCTGCAAACATAATTCAGCTGAAACAACGTCCCGCGCGCCAGCACCTAGGTGATGCCCAGCTGGAGATCGAGTTGTTCCTTCGTGTCGTCGTTGTGCCAGACGTCGTTGGCTGCTACGGATCCCATCCCGTAGTGAAGACCGGATTTCGGTTTCACCAAGTCCTGGCTGAAACCGATGCCGGCCGTGACGGTCGTGTTGCGTTGATTGAAGTCGCGGGCCAGGGTAGCCCCAACCCCAGTCGAATCGTACGATGGCTGGGTCGAATGATCCGCGGTGATCGTCAAGTGCGTCTTCTCGGTTAAAGCGGTATCCCAATCGGCGCCGATGCCGGTCCTCTCGGTCTCGAACCTAGCGACATAGCCCGTGCCGGAAGCCCCCGATCTGCTATGGATCTTGACTGCACCGGTCGGTGACGAGCCGGAGACGCTATCGTAGCTGGCGCGCACCGTGAGAGATCGATCCTCGTCGAGTTGACGCCAGAGGCGAATCGTTCCCTCATGGACCCTGATGCGATCCTCCTCGGCGTAGTTCATAGCGCCGACATCGACGTGCCAAGCCTGAGTGCTTACAGCCTCGGCGGCGATTGCTGGGGCCGCCGTCAGCAGCGTGCATGTGGCGACCGACAGGAGCGTTACAATGCGCGACTCGGCATCGGCCCTGCAATTCAGAGATTTCAATTGCATCCGCAGCCTCCTCCCCCGACGCGCTTGCCGCCTGCCGATGCCTCGCGGCTGGAATAAATGTGGGCGTCCAGATAGTCCTCGATCTTGTCCGGAGTCAATTGCATTTCGTCCTTGGCGAGCAGATCCTTTTCCCACGGCTGGACCTGTTGCAATGCACATCCTCCCGTTAACCAGCACAGGCCAGCCATCGCAAACATGCGTAGTCTCCTATCGATGTTCATGTTTTGTCCTGTCCCATGCCTCATTCGGTGAGAAGACGCTGAATATCCTGTTCCAGTTTGTCATTGTCCCTGGTGCGATAGCCGACATGCACGACCCGAATCTGCCCCTTGCGGTCAATGATGTAGGAACTAGGCATACCTTTGACCTGATACGCTTGAGCGACGGTGCCCTCGGGGTCGTAACCGATACGGAACTTGGCAGGATGTTCCTTGAGAAACTGCTCGGCCAGCTCTTTCTCCTTGTCGACATTGATGGCCAAGACGACCAGCCCCTTGTCGGCGTTCTTTTCCTGCACCTCGTTCAGCCACCTGAAGGAAGCCCGACAGGGCGAGCACCAGGAGGCGAAGAAATCCAGATAGATCACCTTGCCGCGGAAATCTGCAAGATTCAGTGTGCCGCCGTCGCCGACGATGGAGAAGGCCGGCGCCTCGAGCGTTTCGGCGCACCAGGGGGCTATCGTGCAAAGGTTTGTTGACAGCACGACCAACAAACCCAAGGTTTTCATTTTCATGAGCGCGTCGTTGATCCGGGTTGAAAAACGGCTCCCGTGCATGCTGGGAGCCGTTATGCGTCGCATCATGCGAAGAATTATTTCGTAATATGCAGTAGAGCTGGTGCGCCGTAGAGCAGGCCCGATTTGGCATGACAGTAATCGCAGTTGCCGTACGACAGGCCAGCATGGCCGAGTTTGGCGCCGCGCTTGATTTCGGTTGCTCCGTCGGCCGTGACGATAACCGGCGTAAACTCGCCTTTGATATCGTTATGCAGCATGCTGAAATTCTCGCCTTTGCCTTTACCCAGACGACACAGCTTGCTCGAGTTGTCGGCAAACTCCAGTTTTACGTTGCACCCGACCGCCGATGTCGAACCGGCAGCATCGCCGTAAAGTTTGCCGCCCGCGAAATTATGGCAGGTCGAACAGTATCGGCCGTGGCAGTGCTCATTGCCGCCATTGATTTCCGCAACGCTGGGCGGTGCTTCGTTGGTCAGATTGACTACGCTGTTCGCCTTTCGCAGGTTCACAAGGAAAGCGTCACCGACGAAGTTGTCGTCCCGCTTGCCGTAAATGACGATGTAGCCGTCCGTATCGATGGTCGTCTTGTGGTAATAAAAGCTATGCATGAAGGTATTGAAGTTGTAGGCAGACACCGTGCCCATGGCAAAGCCGTCATCGAGTGGCTTGCTTGGATCGACTGCCTTCAGCGTGCCGCCGCCGAAATCATCTGTATTGTCCACACGCACGTACGCGTATGGTGTGTATGGATAATCGGAAGTGAAGTTCAGCTTGCCCTTGCGAGCAGCAACCACGTTTGACCAAAAGCTGTTGTCGCGACAGGTCGATACCCCGTCGGCATCGAAGATGCAGGACTTGTAGGTGGTCTTGCCGGTCGTGGTGTTGATGCTGTAGGTGACATACAGGTAGTGGGAGCCGATGCCGAAGTGGAAGGGGTAGCGAATGCCGGAAGTCTTGGTGTTTTCCAACAATACCTTGGGCGAGGACTTGTCGGCATCTTTCCTAACCGCAAGCATCAGACCGTCGGTACCATAGATGATCCAGTCATCGGTAGCGGAAAGAAACTTGGTTGGCGTCGTCCCCACGCCGCTGCCGTGATCCTTGGTCAGTTGCGTCAGATCGCCGCTGGCCACGTTCAAGCGGTAAATGTTGGCGATGTTGTCGCTGCCTTTGTAGATGTAAAACGCACTGTCACCGACAAATTTGTAGGACCCTTTACCGGTCGTGCCAAGAAGGCTGGCCAAGGTCGCGGTGGTGTTCTTCGGCGTGACCGGTCTTTCCGTGATCGTCAGCGTCGATTTGTCCAGGATGTACAGCTTGTTGTCGGCGATCAGGGCACTGGTGGTCGTACCATGGATGTCGCCGAGGAATTGGTATTTCGATGATGCAGTGAGGGTCAGGCCGGAAAAGTCCGTGTATTTCGCATCGCTGCCTTCGATGCCGCAGGCAGCGCAGGCGCTCTTGGGCGGCTCCAAACGCTGGAACTTGTAGGTCGCCTTGTCATAGACAATGGCTCCGGCGGCTTGTTCGCCGTATTCCGAAAAATAAGCCGTGAGAAAGTCTTTGTTTTCGAGAGGAATCGAGGTTTCCGTGCCATCCGACTGCGGGCAAACGATGACACGCTTGCCGGCCGCATTCTTGGCGATCAGGATACGTTTCGTGCCCATGTAGTTGACTTCGGCGTAAGATGGCGCGGTCAGTCCGGTTTCGTTGCTGTGTGCCGACTCGATGGGCTTCAAGTCGGTGTGGGTGACAGCGTCATGGCCCATCTTCATTGATATTCGCTTCGGGGCGCCGCCCTTGACGTAGTAGACCGTATCGACATAGAGATCGGTGTAGCTGTTGTCCGCGGAGTTGTAGCCGATGAGGGTTGTCGACGGCTGTGGCCTGGCGGTGTCGGTCGCCATGATGTCATCGCTGGAAGTCTGCACCGCACCGGGTGTCGCCGGATCGATCACACGCAGATTGGTGACGCTGGCCAGCCTCTTGTGATTGGTGTTGCCGTAGAACAGGAAGCTTTTCTGGCCGGTCTGCGCGGCAAGTGGTCCCACGTCGGTGGTGGTGCCCGTGCCTGTGTTGTTGCTCCCGGTCGGGGCACTACCGCTGCCTCCGCCGCCATCGAGGCAGCCCCCCCAGCAATGCAGCGACCGCCAGTGCCGACAATAAGTTAGGGGTTGATCTTGCAAGTGTGGTATTCATGAATTTCCCTTGGATCTCTGGTTGCAATTGACGCGCTGTTTTTCTGTCTGTAAAGGTTTCGTGTGCTCGTATACTAAACGACAGTGAGCGAAAATGACGTGAGACATAATGTCGCGCGTCATTTTTTCGCGCCCAGGCAATTGCACCAATCAAACACTGGACGATCCGTCCCGATTTTCTTTGTCGGCGACAGATGAAAAAAATGATGAGAATGCGAGGCGGTCGAATTGCATGAGCGCTCGCCCCTAGGGCATTTCGGGGTATTTCCAATAGTTCGCTCATGCCGGGCGTACCTTCGGTGTTAGCAGCCTGCCCATGGTTGAACCTGTTGATTGCGGCCAGCAGGTCAAATGCCCGATTGGTGTTCTGCGCCAGACTGCAATGGTGCACCCTGGCAAAGCGCGTGAATTCCGGAAGGGCTGTCTGACCTAGATCCGAATGCGCGACTGGCGCCAGCTCTCTGCTCTGTCCGCATCGCTCAGTGGAGCATTTCGATAGCCGAGCGCACTGGTTGCGTCTCTCGCCTTTGGAGCAATCCCCCTGGGTCGCGCGGGTTGCGCGTTTCCCCTTCGAGGTGGGGTTTCGTTGCCGCGCAGGCGATGTCGAATGTGCTGGCGGCCATGACCGCCTTGGCTGTGGTGATCGTGGCGCTATGGATCAGCCCGGTTGTGCTGCCGGCCCTGATTTGAACCTGCATGCCGAGATGCCTTGGGTTACCGCTCATGGTTTGGTGTATCCCGGGTTTGCTAGCCCGGTTCAAGCAGCCGGTAATGTGGGGCAGCAGCCCCGGTGGGCACCGCGGCCCATGGTGTCGCCAGAGCCCTCGATGCTGCCGGGTTGCAGCGAGGTGCCGACGCGAGAAGACCGCGACTTACCGACGCTTTTTCTCTTCGCAGATGCTGGAGTGTTGGCCTGGTCGTCGTATCGGGAATCCGTTCCCGTTCCACGACGAGTCCGCAGAGTCCATTAAAGAGTGGGGTGGCGCACGTGGCGTCCGGCCTGTCCGCGGCCGCTGATGGCTTGCCTTGGCATGGGTTCGTTGCCTGTTCGTCAGTGAGCAAAGTACACTGTCGCACCAGTCAGTCGGTGGTGCTGGTCCGGGTTTTGGAACATTAGATCTGGCCCCAACACCCGGGGATCGTATTCGATTGGCAACACCCGTTTCACCCCGCTCTTAGCCTCCCAAGTTCTCATGACGGATTGCATCATTGTCGGCGGCGGCATCAGCGGCCTGCTCAGCGCGCGGCTGTTGGCCGAACAGGGCCAGACCGTCGAGGTATTCGATCGGGGCGCGTTGGGTGCGGAGTCCTCGTGGGCGGGTGGTGGCATCATCTCGCCGTTGTACCCATGGCGGTATGCAGACGCTGTCAATGCGCTCGCGCAGTATGGGCAGCGCGTGTACGAGCGGCTTGCCGAAGCGCTGCGTGAGGAGAGCGGCGTCGATCCGGAATGGACGCCATCCGGCTTGCTGGTCGCCGATGTCGAGGAGGGCGCTGCGGCGTGGGCCGACCGCTGGGACGTGAAGCTACAACCCGTCGACTCGAAGGGTGCGCTGGAGGCCATCCAGCCGGGGCTCGCTCTCGAAACCTCTCGGCTTGTGTGGATGCCGGAGATCGCGCAGGTGCGCAACCCCCGCTTGATGCGCGCCTTGATTCGTGCCTGCGAACTCAGTCCCCGAATCCGGCTGCATGCCCACACGGCGGTGGAATCGGTCGAGGTGGAGCGCGGGCGCGTGCTCGGCGTGCGAACCGCCGCCGGACTGCGCGCGGCGGGTCAGGTACTCATTGCAGCCGGAGCCTGGAGCAAGGCGCTGGTGCCGGGCCCCGACGAGTCGAGGCCGGATGTCTTTCCCGTCAAGGGGCAGATGATCCAGTTCCAGACACCCCCCGGCACCCTGACTCGCATGGTCCTGTGGGGTGGTCACTACCTGATTCCGCGGCGCGATGGTCTCGTCTTGGCAGGGTCAACGCTCGAGCATGCCGGCTTTGATAAATCCGTGGACACCGCGGCGCGCAGTGAGCTCAAGGACTTTGCCATCGGGATCCTCCCCGGCCTGTCTGAGATGCCGGTCGTCAAGCAATGGGCCGGATTGCGCCCCGGTGCGCCGGAGGGCATCCCTTACATTGGTCCGCTCCCGCAGGCGGAGGGCCTGTTCATCAACGCCGGTCATTACCGCAACGGCGTCGTGACCGGCCCGGGCGCGGCGCGGTTGGCTGTGGACCTCATGCTTGGCCTGTCGCCCACAATGGATCCAGCGCCCTACGCGCCCATCTCGCGTCAAGGTGCCTGAATCGGCGGCAACGCACTGATCTTGTGACGCATTTTTGGACTTTCTCACCGCTGACGGTATACTTTGCCGGATGAGCGCCAACGAGACCCTTCCGAGCCTTCGCCAGCGGGTGATCCAGCGACTGAGCAGTCACGGGATCTCACCCACGCGTCAGCGTATCGAAATCGGCGTTTGCCTGTTCGATGCGGATCAGCACTTCACGGCCGATCAGCTGTTGGATCGCGTGCGCGCCAATTGTGGCGACGTTTCCAAGGCAACGATTTACAACACCTTGGGGCTGTTCGCCCGCAAAGGGCTCGTGCGGGAGGTGGTCGTTGACCCCAGTCGGCTCGTGTACGATACCAATACGACCAATCATCACCACATATACAATCTGGATACCGAGGAGCTCAAAGACATCGGCGCAGACCTGATCCAGGTGGTCGGGCTTCCACAGCTCGAGCAAAACCTGAAGGTCGAGGGTGTCGACGTCGTCATTCGCGTGCGCAATAAATCCTGAAGCGTACAGCTCGCAAAAGCGACACAGTTCATCCACAAGCCGGTGTAGCTCAGCTGGTAGAGCAATCGATTCGTAATCGATAGGTCGGAGGTTCGAATCCTCTCACCGGCACCATTCCCTAATTGACCCCGACAACCTTCCAATTTGGACTCGAGAACGCGTCGCTGCGCCGTTCCCTGAGGCCGAGCGGTGTTTGCTCGATGAGCAGTGCTGGGATGCCGTGCGCGTTGGCGGTTGCCAGCCCTGCGTCCGGCCCCAGGCAGAGCAGTGCGGTCGACCATGCGTCTGCGAGCGCGGGATCCGTGTGGATGACGGTGACGGAGACGAGGTCGTGGGCGACGGGGGATGCGGTGCGCGCATCGAGGATATGGCTGTAACGCCGCCCTTGGTCGTCAAAGAAGTGGCGGTAGGTGCCCGAGGTCATCACCGCTAGGGGGGTGTCAGTGCGCAGCTCGATGATGGTCTGAACGCGCTGCTGCTCGCCCGGCAGTGGGCGCTCGATGGCAATGCGCCAGTGCGAGCCGTCCGGCTTGTGGCCGCGGGCCCGTATCTCCCCGCCGATCTCGACCAGATAGTGCTGGACGCCGCGGGTCTCGAGGATCTCGGCGATCCGCTCGACGCTGTAGCCTTGAGCGATCGAGGAAACGTCGATCGTCACTTCCGGTATGTGTTTGCGCAGACGCGTGACGTCGGTGACTTCGATTTTGTCCATGCCCAGGGTTTGGCGCACGCGCTCAAGCTGGGTCGGCGTCGGGTGAGTGAGAGCTTCTCCCTGGAAACCCCACAGCTTGAACGCCGGCTTGATCGTCAGGTCGTAACACCCCCGGCTCGCCTCATGGACGGGGAGCGCGGTCTCAAACAGCGCCACCAGCTCCGGTGGTACCGCCTGGGGTTCGGTCGAGCGTGTCGCGTTGAACTTTTCGACGGCGGAGTCCGGCCGATAATTCGAGAGCACCTCGTCCAGACGGTTGAACTCGGCGGCGACATCCGACCGAATGGTCTGGATATCAAGCGATCGCGTGCTCCACCAGGTCAGGTGGTACGTTGTGCCCTGTGCAAACCCTTCGATTCGGGTGACGCGGGGGCGGTCGCATCCCGAGACGAGGCCAAGGGTCGCCACGAAACCGCAAACGCAGACGATTCGCAGGCAGGCAGCGGCAAGGCGGTCAAAGGTTCGTGGCGTCACGTTGGCAGGCAAGGCGGGCTCGGGACAGCGGGCATTGTGCCCGTGAGGTCCTTCCGCTCGCAAACCCACTCATGTCCATGCCTTTCAGGCTCGCCTCGCGCGGTGGTCGGCCCTGACAGGTCAGCCGTTTCGCCCGCCTCAAGTGCAGTCTTTCTTGGAGCCCGGCTCAGTGGTGACGCGCGGTCGCCCCGTCGCCGAGATCACGATGCTGCGCGCATGGCCTTTCTCGACCTTGCCCTCTCGGTCGCAGAGCACGATCGTCCCGGCCTGAAACGCGCCGCTGGTCATTTCGCTGCGTCCGGCGCTGTTGTAGCTCACATACTTCGCGACAGGGCGATTGCCGCGCATTCGGTAGCCGTTGGCGAGGGGCTCTTGCGTGTGTAGCACCGCTTCGCCCTCGTCGATCCGGGCGTTGTGGTTGACGTCCACGAACAGGGTCCAGCCGGTCTCCCAACCCGCACCATTGGGTAACAGGGTTACGTGCGTTGACCGCTTGATGGCCTCGCTGCGCGCCGTCATCAGCCCGGTCAGCAGCGCGTTGGTGTAGGTGGTCATGCGTGAGGCGTTGATGAGATCAGTGAACGAACTGACCGCGAAATGCAGGCCGATCGCCAAAGTGGCAGTGGCCTGCATAAGCTCTACAAGGGTGAAGCCGCGCTGGCAGGTCGTGCCACCGCGAGAGACAAAGTCCATGAGCGAGTCCTTTCGCCGATTTCTCTTTGGCTGCGTGCGAGCGGATATTAGAATTCCTGGCCGGGCTGCAACAGTCACGCGCTCACGTTTCCGGGTAGGTGTGTGCCGTGCGTAACCGACCCACATTCCGTTCTCGGCGCTGCCTTGCGAGCAAGGTCGCACGCTGTCGTTACAGGTCTGCCGACCCGAACTGCCAGCCCACTGCGCCAGACTGGCCACTGGTCAGAGATCCAGGCCGTTCGAGTTGCTGGGATTTGCCATAAACACATTGTTAAGTTATTGATCGGGAAATGTGGGTAACTGCAAGGGCGCACGGCTTTTCACTCACTGAGCTCATGGTGGCGCTATTCGTAGTGGCCGTCGTGGTCACCGTAGGTGCGCCGAGTCTGATGAAGATGGTGAGTGACAGACAGATCGAGTCCAGGGTCATGAAGCTGGCGGCGGATCTGCGGTTTGCCCGCTCCGAGGCCATCAAGCGCAATACGGATGTGACCGTGCGGGCGGTTGCGGATGACGGAGGCTGGGAGCGGGGATGGGTGGTGAGCACGCCAACCGAGGGTGAGCCGCTCAGTGCGACCGTGTTGACCGAGGACGCAGGGCTAGATGTGACGGGTGATGCCGCTGTGGTCTTTTCCGGGGACGGGATCGTGATGCCGCGCAGGATCACGTTTGCTTCGACACGTGCCGACGCGCGCATGGCTTACACCGTCAACGTGTCCGCAACGGGGCTCGTGCATGTCGAAAAGGCCCGACATGTTGAAAAATAGGTAGCTTGCCCCGTGAATCGAACGCAAGCATGTGGACGGCCGGGCGAGCGGGGGTTCACGATCGTTGAGATTCTCGTGGCCTTGTTCGTTCTCTCGGTCGGCCTGCTCGGTCTGGCTAGCCTGCAGGTGATCGGCGTCAAGAACTCGGGCAGCGCTTACCACCGGACGCAGGCCACGCTCATCGCCAACGAACTCATCGAAAAAATGCGTGCGAACAAGGTCGCCGCCCGCGAAGGTCGCTACGATGTCACGGTGAATGACGTCGATGCGGTCAACTGCGAGGGTGCATCGCCGGGCGGACTGGTGAACGCGCAACTTTTTCATACAATCTGCGCCGTTAAAGGCAGCTTGCCGCGCGGCTCGGTGGCCGTCACCTGCCTGCAGGGGTGTCGTGAGGCGCCGCCGACGACTGCTCCCCTCAAATACCGCGTGGCGGTGGGTTGGCAGGAAGTGGAGCGGGACTACTCGCTGGCACGAGATGCAGCGAGCAACCCGATCGCCAAGGAAATCTCGCTGGAAGTCGTCCTATGATGCCGCAGACTCCGCCTGCCGTGATGCGGCAGCGTGGCCTAACCCTCGTCGAGCTGATGGTCGCGATGGTGCTTGGCCTGCTGCTGCTGGCGGGCGTGGCGAGTGTCTACCGGAGTGGCGAGCAGGCCAAGGAAGCCCGCGACGGCCTCTCGGCCCTGCAGGAAAACGGTCGTTTCGCCATCCGTCACCTGGAGCGGGGCATCTCTGCGGCCGGCTACCCCTTCGCGAGCGACGTGGATCCGTTCATCGTCGACAAGGACCAGCTCGGCACGGAGAGCACCAAGCTGCTCACCCGCGACCAGGACCCGGCGCAGCAGGACCTGGGTGACACCATCACCATCGCCTTCAAGCCCCGCTTGCCGTCCGAGCGGGGCACGCACTACCGGCGAGACTGCCAGGGCAACGAAGGGACGCTCAACGGCAACATCGTCAACAGCTATTTCATCGAGCGTGACGGCACCGACTACGAACTGGCCCCCAAGGTCACAACACGCCGGCATGTGCTGAAGTGCTGGGGCAGCGGCAGTAAATCCGTGCAGCCGATCGCCGAGGGGGTTGATGCGATGCGTGTGCGCTACGGCGTGGACACCGACGGTGACGGTCAGGCCGATGCGCTACAGACGGCGAGCCAAGTCAACGCCGCAGCAAACTGGCCGCAGGTGGTGAGCGTCGAAGTGGCGCTGCTCGTCACCAGTGGTACCCCCGTGCGCGATCCGCGCACCGTAGAGGAATGGGAAACCGAGGCATTCCCCGCGCTGGGCGAGCCGCTCGTCAAGCTGGCTGACCTCGTGCCGGCGGGTGAACGCGCCCACAAGGCGCGCTGGTCGTGGCGCGTGTTCTCCACCTCGATCCCCTTGAGAAACCGCATGGCGCTGTGCGACGGGTGTTGAAGATGCAAATCCCACGATCTACCGCCCCGCGCCGCCAGCGCGGCGCCATCTTGATCGTTGCGCTCCTGATCCTGCTGGTGATGACCATCATCGGCGTCAGCGCGATGCGCACCACCACGCTCGATGAGCGCATCGCGGCGAACACGCAGTACAAGACGACGACATTCCAGGCCGCGGAGTCGGCGCTGGCGGCGGCTTCGCGTTTCGATGTGGTCGACAAGTGCCTCACGGCCAATTGTGTGCCCTGTGAGATCGACCCCTCGAAGCCATTTACCGGCACAGAGGTCGTATCGACGGGTGACCTGCAGCTCGCGGCCGGTGAGGGACCTGTGACGGCGTCGGCAAAAATGTGTGATGCTGGCGAGTTACCATTGTTGGGCTCCAGCATCGGCGTCGGCAGCGGTGCCGCGGTCGTGCTGAGGGCCTTTGACATCCGTGCGGAAAGCCGGTTTGAAGGCACCAATGCCGAGTCCGTCCACAATCAGCGCGTAGGCCGGGTCGCGCCGAGGACGGGGCAGTAGGGCGAAGTGGAATCTGAGTCGGGGAGGCTACGGTCCATGATGATCACAGGGCTGCGCAGGTACGTTGCCTGGGGTGTCGCAGCGCTGGCGGGGTGGCTAGCGGCCGTTCCGCTGAAGGCGGACGATACTGAGATCTACTTCAGTGGTCAGGAGGCCGGCCGGCCGAACGTGCTGTTCGTCCTCGACGGCTCGGGCAGTATGCGGGACACGCCCGAGGGCCAGAAGCTTGCCGAGGGAGCGAAAGACCCGAACTCGCGCTATCAGATCATGCGCCGCGCGTTGAATGCCGTGCTCGGCAGCATCCCCGACAACATCAACGCCGGTCTGCTCCACTACGGTGGACATAAACAACCAGCCGTGTCCAACGGGGTGAAGTATCCGGTTTCGGCACTCAGTGACGAGGTACGCGCGGGCATCGCCCAGGAGGTCGAAAACCTGCAGGTGGATGGCTACACGCCGATCGTGCAGTCGCTCTACGAGTCCGCCCTGTACTTTCGGGGTGGCGCTGTTGACTACGGGTCGGCCACAGACCCGACCGTGCGGGCGGCATCGGAGCGATCGCTGCTCGGCACCGTCAAGGGCTCGCTGGAAACCGTAGAGCGTTGGTGCTCCAAGTCCGCTGGTGAGTGCGATGGCAAAAAGCTCGAGCGCTGTGAATACCCTTGCCTGCAGCCCACGTATACCTGCAATGGCGGACTCGATGAGGCAGGCTTCTGCCGTAATCCCGTCTGGGAGTGCAGTCGTTACGGCACTGTCGCGGACTCTTGCATGTACCTGCAAGAGGTACCTTCGACCCGCATCTCGGGCAACTATCGCAGTCCCATCGACTCCGTGTGCCAGGCCAACTTCATCGTTCTGCTCTCCGACGGTGAGCCGGACGACGGACTGTGGGACAGCGACTCGGCTATCGTGAACAAGGTCACTGGGATGGTCGGCAATGGCTGTGCCAACCAGCCGGCCGGGCTCGAAGACGGTCGGTGCGGACCGGAGCTGACCCGATTCCTGGCGACGCAGGACCAGTCACCCGCGCTGGAAGGCAAGCAGGTGGTCCACACCTACGCGATCGGGTTTGCCGTGGAGGGGCGGGGGCAAGACTACCTCAAGTCCGTGGCGAACCTGGGCGAGGAGGCCGCCAAGGCCGGCAAGAGCGGCTTTTTCGCGGCCGACAATGAAAGCGAGCTCGTCCAGGCGCTGACCGAAATCATCGACACCATCTCCGAGAGTGCCTTCACGCTGAGTCCGCCGGCGCTCTCTATTGATTCCACGACGCGTCTCGAGAACAGCAGCGAGGTCTTTTTGCCGATGTTTCGGCCGGGCCGGTTGCCGTACTGGATCGGCAACGTCAAGAAGTACCGGCTGGACACCACCGGGGCAACCCCGGTGTTGAGAGACAGCGCCGGTGCACTGGTGCTCGACAGCGATGGACAGATCTCAGAAACGGCGCGCAGCTTCTGGCTCAGGGACAACGCCCCGGACGGGCGCAAGGTGGCCGAGGGCGGCGTTGCGCACCTGCTCGGGGCGGATCGCAACCTCTACACATCCTCGGCGGGCAACGCGTTGGTGCCCCTGAACGAGGCCAACACGCAGGCAGCCGACTTTGGCGACGGGGTCGATGCGGCCCTGAAGCAAAGACTGCTACAGTTCATCCAAGGTAAGAAGCCAACCGACCCTGCACAGCCGCGCAAACGCATCGGCGACGTGCTGCACTCGCGGCCCGTGCTGGTCGACTACCCGAACTATCCCGTTCTGTTCGTTGGCACCAACGAGGGCTACCTGCACGCCTTCCGCGCCGATACCGGGGTGGAACTGTTCGGTTTCATGCCGCGAGAACTGCTCAAGAACGTCAGGACGTTCTACGAAAACAAGCTCGACACGAGCAAGGAGCGCCCCAATGGCATGGACGGACCGATCACCGTCTGGTTCGATGATGCAAACCGCAACGCCAAGCTCGATGCGGACGAACGTCGCTACCTCACCGCAGGCATGCGGCGTGGCGGATCGGTGTACGTCGAGAAAAATGGCAAGGCCGCGTACGACTACGACCACAGCGTGCGCAACTACTACACGTTGGACATCACCGATCCCGCGCGGCCCGCGCTCAAGTGGGTCGCCCGCGGCGGCGAGGGCGACTTCGCGCACCTGGGGCAAACCTGGTCGGCTCCGGTCTACGCCAACGTGGAGCTGGGCGGTGAGCGACGCCAGGCGCTGATCTTCGCGGGCGGTTACGACCCTGCGCAGGATGACCGTGCCCAGCGGGGCAGGGACCGCATCGGGGACTACGTCTACATCGTCGAGGCCACCACGGGCAGGGTCCTCTGGTCGCAGGCCACGGGCGGCGGCTCCAGCATCCCGGCCAACCCGCGGGTCGTCGACATCGACGGCAACGGCGTGGCTGACCGCGTCTATCTCGCCGACGTGGGCGGGCGCCTCTACCGCGTGGATCTGCCGGACTCCACCAACCGGCTGCTCCCGAAGCAGGAGCGCGACAAGTTGTGCAGTGACGGCAAGTGCGAGCCCCGGTTGACCCTCATCGCCGATCTCGGGGGTGACGCCAGCGCCGCGGACAATCGCAGATTCTTCTACGAACCGGATGCCTCGATCGTACGCGATGGTGCGCGACGCTTCGTGGCGCTGGCGATCGGCTCGGGATTCCGGTCCCACCCTCTGGAGAAGGGCACGGTGCAGGATCGCCTGTACATGATTGTTGACCCGAACCTTTATTCGATACCCGAAGGTTTCACCGCCGTGTCCCACGCGAGTCTGACCGACGTGACCACGAAAGCCGCCGAGTCCGCCACCGCGGGCTGGTATCTGGACCTCAACCGCGCAACTGGCGAAAAGGCGCTGGCGCGCGCGGTGACGATCAACAATCGCGTGTTCTTTACCACCTTCGCACCGGGTGCGGGTACTACGGCCGAGGTCTGTGGGCCACCGCGGCACCAGGGACACGTTTACGCGCTGGACATCCGCAACGCGAAGGCGGTCATTCGCTTCACCGACCTCGACAAACAGCCCGGCGACCTCACAGAGGCTGACAGATCGCTCTCGGTCGCGACTTCCGACATCCTCCCGGAAGTCCACTTCAACGTCCGCAGCGACCCCACCAAGAACAACGAAGTCGTCATCGACACCTTCATCGGGGGCCGCTTCGACCGCTATCTCGGCCAGCAGCGCTTCGAAAGCCTGCGGCGGGTGTTTTGGGAGCAGGAAAAATAGCCCGGATGATGCACGGCGCTCGGACCCTCCATCGCCGCAACCGCCCGCCTCGGGCGGCTGGCTTCTCGCTCGTGGAGCTGCTGATCGTGCTGGTGATCATGGGCATCATCGCCCTGTTCGCCTACCCCAGCTACACGCAGCAGACCATCAAGGCCAACCGGGCCGAGGCGAAGGCCGCGCTGTTGCGCATCGCCCAACGCCAGGAACGGTTCAAAACGGAGCATCTGCGCTACGCGCGCGATCTAGCCGAGCTGCGTGAAGCCGACCGCACGGAGCCGTCGCGCAACGGCGAGGCCCACTACACGCTTACCCTGAACGCGACGGCCACCACGTTCACGGCCACGGCGAGCCCCAACAGCGCGGCGCAGAAGCGGGACGCGGAGTGCACCTCGTTTTCGATCAATGAATCGGGCGTGCAGCGCGCCGAGGGCGCGGGTGGTCCGGAAGTCGCGTCGGCGAAGTGCTGGCACTGATCCGGCGGCGGCTGCCGCGCCGGTACGGTCAGGATGGGGTCAGCCGCGCCTCGAACCACGTGGGCAGCCGTTCCTCAAGCCAAAAGCGCCGACTGGCGTCTGCCGAGATAAACCCTACATGTCCCCCGTGGCGGGAGAGTTCCAGCTGGACGGCCGGGGAGAGCTCCTCCTCACCGGGCACCGTTGCGGGGAACATGAACGGGTCGTCGAGCGCGTGCAGGACCAGCGTCGGGACCTCGATCGACTTCAGGAACGGGCGCGAGCTCGATCGCGCGTAGTAGTCCTCTACGCCAGCAAATCCATGCAGCGGTGCGGTGTAGCGGTCGTCGAATTCGCGTAGCGAGGCGGGCCGTGGCCGCCCGTCGGAGGCGTTGCCGCCGCGCTGGCGCTCGAGGCTCGCCATCAGCTTGCGAAGCAGGTAGCGCTGATAGATGCGCGATGCGCCGCGGTCGATGCGTCGCGCCGCATCATCGAGCCGAAACGGCACAGAGACCGCGGCCGCTGCGGTGAGGGGATTGTGGCATCCGGTTTCACCTAACCACTTGAGCAGCGCGTTACCACCCAGCGAATAACCCACGGCACCGAGCGGAGTGCCGGGATGACGGCCGCGCAGCGTTTCGACGACAAACGCCATGTCGCCGGTTTCGCCCGCATGGTAGCGCCGCGCGAGCCGGGTCGGTGTCCCGCCGCAGCCACGGAAGTGCATTAATACCGCGTTGAATCCGCGCCGGGAGAGCGCACCCAGGATGCCGGCGGCATAGTTCGAGCGTGAGGAGCCCTCGAGTCCGTGCAACACGAGCACCAGTGGCGCGCGGGGGGGTGCCGCGGTCCAGTCGAGGTCGAGCACCTCGCCATCGGGGAGTGCGAGCTGCTCGCGGCGCAATGCCACCGACGGACGTGGGCGGAGCGTGCTCGCGACGATGGTTTGCAGATGCGGGTTGCGCAGCCACCAAGGGGGCCGAAAGGTGCTCTCGAGGATCAAGCCGGCTTTGTCTCGGGGGAGTGATGCTGGGGCGGGACGATAAGGCCTCAACCGCTGCAAGCACAACCGATGGGCGCCGTGCACTGGCGGTCGAAGGGGATGCAGGTATCGCCACACGGCTTGCCGTTGCGGCAGATCTTGCAGCACAGCGAACCGCCGGATTCCGAGCCCGTATTCGCCGTCCGATGCAGGCAGCCGCGCCCTGCCTTGGCGGCCTCGTCCTCCAGCCGCTCAAAGAGCGATGCGAAGCGGGTGTCGGGTGGGTACTTCACGGCGTGTGCGTAGCCCGCCGCGACCAGCTCGGCGTTGACGAATACGCGATCCGCAGTGCACACGTACCGCAACAGGCGCCCGTAGATGTCGCGATCACGCACGTCGCGCAGCAGATGTAGCTTGTTGCCTTTGACCAAGGCGCGGTGGAATTCTGTGGCCTCGCGCGCGCAGTCCTCGCCCACCTCTGGTGTGTTGATGCCGATGTAGCGAACCGTATCTTCGTGGCCATCGGGAAAGCGCACGGCGATCGTGTCGCCGTCGAAGACGTGGCTCGTGGTCGCGGTCTCAGCCGCGGCACACACCTCGTCGTGGCTCTCCGGCGGACGCGAAGCGGGTGCGGTTTGCGTCGTCGTTGGCACTTCAATCGCCGGCGGCGTGATTGGGACCGCCGGCGCGTTGTCCGTGATCGTGGGTGGGGCGTTCGCAATCACTGACTCGGCTGCGGAGGTGATCGGCGGACTTTCGGCAACCGGCGCGACGCCGGAGGTGCATGCCCCGATGCAGGGGGTAACGATTGCGAACACCAGGGTGTGGAGGGTCAGGCGCAACGGGTACGCTCCAGGCGAGTCAGGCCCCGGCGACCGGATGTGCGGGGTGCCAGCGAAGGTATCACGGACGCCGCCGCCGTCGGCCTCGACACGTTCACAGGCGCGCCGCAAACCCCGTGGGCCGATGCCCCCGGCGCGACCCGCTGCGGGCCGCTATACTCCGCGCTCGCGCTTCAAAACCGCTGTCGCAAGGTGGAAAATGAGGCGGCTTACCCAAGCGCCGGAACCGATCGAGAGCCGGCGCGTTTCACCCCATTGCCACCCTTGGAGGATTTCATGAGCAGCACCATCGAGTCAGTGTTGAACGAAACCCGCGTATTCGCGCCGCCTGCTGAGTTCGCGGCGCGGGCGCGCATCAACGCGGACAAACTCGCTGCGTTGCGCGCCAAGGCGGATGCGGATCACGTCGGTTTCTGGGCCGACCTCGCGCGCGAGGAGTTGATCTGGCACAAGCCCTTCACCGTGGCGCTGGACGAGTCGAATGCGCCGATGTTCCGCTGGTTCGCCGACGGTGAACTGAATGTGTCATACAACTGCCTGGATCGCCACATCCCCGCGCAGGGCGACAAAACGGCGCTGATTTTCGAGGACGACGACGGCAACGTTACTCGCTACTCCTACCGGCAACTGCTCGTCGAGGTCAGTCAGTTCGCCAACGCACTCAAGAGCCTCGGGGTGGCCAAGGGTGACCGCGTGGTGATCTACCTGCCGATGATTCCGCAGGCGGTGATCGCGATGCAGGCCTGCGCGCGGATCGGCGCGACGCACTCGGTGGTGTTCGGCGGATTTTCCTCCCAGGCGCTGCGCGATCGTGTCGAGGATGCCGGCGCCAAGGTCATCATCACCGCCGACGGCGGCAAGCGTGGCGGCAAGGTGGTCCCGTTGAAAAAGGCCTGCGATGAGGCACTTGCCGAGGGTTGCAAGTCCATCGAGAAGGTCGTCGTGTTCCGTCGCGTCGGCGAGGGGGCGGCGATGCAGGAAGGCCGCGACGTGTGGTGGCATGACCTGACCGCCGGGCAGAACACTGAGTGCGAGCCCGAGTGGGTGAACGCCGAGCACCCCCTGTTTTTGCTCTACACCTCGGGCTCGACCGGCAAGCCGAAGGGCGTGCAGCATGCCTCCGGCGGTTACTTGCTCAACGCAATCGTCACCAACAAGTGGGTGTTCGATATGCGCGATGACGACGTGTTCTGGTGCACCGCCGATGTGGGCTGGGTCACGGGGCACAGCTATGTCGCCTATGGACCGCTGGCGGTCGGCGCGACGCAGGTCATGTTCGAGGGCATCCCAAGCTACCCGGACGGAGGCCGCTTTTGGCGCATGATCCAGGACCACAAGGTCAACATTTTCTACACCGCGCCTACAGCGATCCGCGCCCTGATGCGCCTCGGCGATGAAATACCGGCCAAGTACGACCTTTCCTCCCTGCGTCTGCTCGGTACCGTGGGCGAGCCGATCAATCCCGAGGCCTGGATGTGGTACTACACTGTCATCGGCAAGGAGCGCTGCCCGATCGTCGATACCTGGTGGCAGACCGAAACCGGCGCGCACATGATCGCGCCGCTGCCTGGGGTTACGCCGCTCAAACCCGGTTCGTGCACTCACCCCCTGCCGGGCATTGCTGCCGACATCGTCGACGAGGAAGGCAACACCATCACCACACCGGGGCAGGGCGGCTATCTGGTCATCCGCAAGCCGTGGCCGTCGATGCTGCGCACCATCTGGGGCGACGACGAGCGCTACAAGCGCACCTACTACCCGAAGTGGGATGGCAAGTTCTACCTCGCTGGTGACGGTGCCCAGCGTGATGCGGACGGGTACTTCTGGATCATGGGCCGCATCGAGGACGTGCTCAACGTCTCCGGTCACCGCTTGGGCACCATGGAGATCGAGTCCGCGCTGGTCTCCCACGCCCGCGTCGCCGAGGCCGCCGTCGTCGGCCGGCCCGACCCGCTCAAGGGCGAGGCGGTCGTCGCCTTCGTCATCTGCAAGGGTGCACGTCCGATAGGCGACGAAGCCAAGCGCATGGTCGGTGAGCTGCGCGAGTGGGTCGCCAAGGAGATCGGCCCGATCGCCAAGCCCGACGATATCCGCTTCGCCGATGGCCTGCCCAAGACGCGCTCCGGCAAGATCATGCGCCGGCTCCTGCGTGACATCGCAGCTGGCAAAGAAATCACGCAGGACACGTCGACGCTCGAGAACGAAGCCGTAGTCATGCAGCTGCAGGGCAAGGCCTGAGCTGCCAAGGTTGGGGGTGGGTTTGCGCGCAGTGCGCAAGCCTCACCGCGCTGAACCACGGGGTCTTTCATCGGCGGCGCTGCGCACCGCCTCAGTAACCGTCTGTCTCCGGTGGTGGCTTGCGCCCCCGTTCAAGCTTTGCCACCATGGAGGCCGGTCAACGCTGGAGGGGTGATGTCTGGCGAATCGTCAGGGGCGCCCCGCCCATAGACTTTGGAATTAGTTTGACAGGCTGCGATCACACAATGACGGCGTCGATGCGCAGGAAATCGCTCGATGCCCACAACATCCGCATTTGGCCGGGGAGGTGTCAATGACGTACTGCGTCGCGGTTTGCCTCAACAGCGGGCTGGTTTTCTGCTCCGACTCGCGCACCAATGCCGGCGTGGACATGATCTCTGCCTACAGCAAGATGCACGTCTTCGACTGTATGGCGGATCGCCTGTTCGTTGTGCTGACCGCGGGTAACCTGGCAACGACGCAGTCCATCATCCACCGCTTGCGCCACGACATCCAGGAGAACGCACCACGTAACCTGCAGACGTTCAGCCGCATGGTCGATGCCGCTCAGTATGTCGGCGAAATCAGCCGCGAGGAGCAGGGGCGGGCGCAGTCCATGGTCGCTGGCACCCCAATCGATACCTCCGCGACGCTGATCTTCGGCGGGCAGATTCGCGGCGGCGATCCCACCAACTACCTGATCTATTCCGCCGGAAACTTCATCAATTGCTCCGACCACGCGCCATACCTACAGATCGGCGAGAGTAAATACGGCAAACCGATTCTCGACCGCATCCTTACTCGTGACATCCCGCTAGCTGACGCCGCGCGCTGCGCCATCGTCTCGATGGATTCGACCATCCGGGCCAACGCCACCGTTGGGCCGCCCGTCGAGGTCCTGGTCTACGAGCGCGACACGTTCTCCGCGGATCATCACGTGATCCTTCAGGAAGACGACAGCTACCTGCGCGCCATCAAGCAGGCCTGGAACGAGAAAATCAAGCAGGCATTCGCCGAGCTGCCTCCCTTCGATTGGGAACAGCGTAGCGCGCAGCCGTCTTGTTAGTGAATCGCGAAGGAATCGGCACGCCGACGATGGCGTAGCGCGTCCTGCCTCTGGGGCGCAGAGGGTGCGTTACGCCGACCATTAACGGTTGCGTCGCTCTGCATGGAGTTTCACACATGTCCATTCGTGTCGCTGTCCGGCACAGGACGGTCTATCACTACGACCGTCCGGTTGCACTGTCACCCCACCTGATCCGACTCAGACCGGCTGCGCATTGCCGCACGCCCATCCTCTCGTACAGCCTGAAGGTCGAGCCCGAGCAGCACTTCATCAACTGGCAGCAGGATCCATTCGGCAACTTCGTGGCGCGCTACGTGTTCCCCGAGCGCACGCGGAAATTCAGCATCGATGTCGAGCTGATTGCCGAGATGACGGTGATCAACCCGTTCGATTTTTTCGTCGAGGACTACGCCCGAAGCTGGCCGTTCACCTACGAGCCACGCCTGGCCGAGGAGCTCGCGCCCTATCTCAAGGTCAGCGAGGACGGGCCCGCTCTCCGTGCCTGGGTTGGCAGCATCGATCGCACGCCGCAGGACACGGTGAGCTTTCTCGTGGGCCTCAACCAACGTTTGCAGCGCGAGATCGGCTACATCATCCGTATGGAGCCTGGCGTGCAGACCTGCGAGGTCACGCTCGCCTCTGGCCAAGGGTCCTGCCGGGACAGCGGATGGCTGCTCGTGCAGATCCTGCGCCACCTCGGCCTTGCCGCGCGCTTTGCCTCGGGCTACCTCGTCCAGCTGACGCCCGACGTCAAGTCCCTCGATGGCCCCTCGGGGCCGGAGGCGGATTTCACCGATCTTCATGCCTGGACCGAGGTCTACGTCCCCGGTGCCGGCTGGCTTGGGCTCGATCCGACCTCCGGGCTGTTCGCCGGCGAAGGCCACATCCCGCTGGCCTGCACGCCTGAGTATGCCTCGGCGGCGCCGGTCAGCGGCCTGCTCGAGCCCTGCGAGACGGCCTTCGAGTTCGAGAACACCGTTACGCGCATTCATGAGGACCCGCGCGTCACCAAGCCGTTCACGCCGGCGCAGTGGTCCGAGGTCGTGGCGCTCGGCGATGCCGTGGATGCCGCGCTCGAGGCGGGCGATGTGCGCCTGACCATGGGCGGCGAGCCGACGTTCGTCTCGGTCGACGACATGGATGGTGCGGAGTGGAACACCGCCGCACTGGGGCCCCACAAGGAGCGCCTCGGCCGCGAGCTGCTGCAGCGCCTCGCGACCCGCTTTGCGCCCGGTGGTCTGCTGCACCACGGCCAGGGTAAGTGGTATCCGGGCGAAGAACTGCCCCGTTGGGCTTACAGTTGCTATTTCCGCACCGATGGCGGGCCGCTTTGGAAAGAGCGCAGCCTGCTTGCGCCGCTGACGCCGCCAGGGGCAGGCGTCAATGAAGCGCGCCGTTTCGCCACGGCCCTGGCGTCACGCCTGGGCATTCCCGCGCGTTGCTTGATGCCGGCTTACGAGGACTCGGTGCATTACCTGCGTACCGAGGCCGGGCTGCCGGATGATGTCGATCCGCGCAAGGCCGATCTGAAGGACCCGCTGGAGCGGCGCCGCCTGGCTGCGCTGCTCGAGCGCGGCCTCGACAGCATCACTGGATATGCCCTGCCGCTCGCCTGGGATTGGGCGCGGCAACGTTGGTACAGTGCCCGCTGGACACTGCGCCGGGACCGTTTGATCCTGCTCCCCGGCGATTCCCCGATGGGTTTTCGGCTGCCGCTCGCCTCGCTGCCCTGGCGCGGCACGCGCATCCACCCGCCGCCGCGCGATACCTTCGAGGCCCGCACGGATCTGGTCTCAGCCGGCGAGATCGCGCGCCGCTACAGCGTCTTTGAACCCCCGACCACACCCGTGCAGGTCATCGCCGATCAGGACTACGCAGACGACGGCACGGTCTACGAGGACGTACCGCACACGGCCCTGTGCGTGGAGCCGCGCGATGGCCGCCTGTGGGTGTTCCTTCCGCCGCTGACGCACCTGGAGCACTGGATCGACCTGCTGGGCGCCATCGAAGCCGCCGCGGCCGAGACGGCGATCGGCGTGGACATCGAAGGCTATCCGCCGCCCGTCGATGCGCGCGTGCGCAAGCTCTCGGTCACCCCCGATCCTGGCGTCATCGAGGTCAACATCCACCCGGCGTCGACTTGGCGGGAGTTGCTGCACAACACCGCCACGCTCTACGAAGAGGCGCGGCTCACCCGGCTCGGCACCGAGAAATTCATGCTCGATGGCCGCCACACCGGCACGGGTGGGGGCAACCACGTGACACTCGGCGCCGTCGAGCCGGCGGACAGCCCTTTCCTGCGTCGTCCGGATCTGCTGGCTAGCCTGGTGTTGTACTGGCAACGACACCCCTCACTGTCGTATTTGTTCTCGGGACTGTTCATTGGGCCGACCTCGCAGGCGCCGCGCGTTGATGAGGCGCGCGACGATGCGCTCTACGAGCTGGAGATCGCGGTGCGGCAGGTGGTGCCGGGTGAAGTCCCGCAGCCCTGGATGGTGGACAGGCTGTTCCGCAACCTGCTGGTGGATGTCACCGGCAATACCCACCGCGCGGAGTTTTGCATCGACAAGCTCTACAACCCAGCGGGCCCGACGGGTCGCCTGGGTCTGGTCGAGTTTCGAGCTTTCGAGATGCCGCCGCACTGGCAAATGAGCGCGGTGCAGATGCTCCTGTTGCGCGCGCTGACCGCCTGGTTCTGGCGAGAGCCCTACCGGCGCCGTCCGATGCGTTGGGGCACGGCGTTGCACGACCGCTTCATGCTGCCGCACTACGTTCGCGAGGACTTCGCGACCGTGCTCGATGATCTCGCGAATGCGGGTTTCCGGTTCGATCCGGCCTGGTTTGAAACGTTTATCGAGTTCCGCTTCCCCTTCTACGGTCGGCTTCCCGTGCGGAGCATGGAACTGGAACTGCGCGGTGCGATCGAGCCCTGGCACGTGCTGGGTGAAGAGGTGGTCTCGCAGGGTACGGCGCGTTTCGTCGATTCATCGGTGGAACGAGTGCAGGTCAGCCTCAAGCGTTTCGAAGCCGACCGCTACACCCTCGTGTGCAATGGCCGACGCGTGCCCCTGCAGGCCACGGCCGTGTCGGGCGAATATGTCGCCGACATCCGCTTCAAGGCTTGGCAACCGGCCTTCGGGCTGCACCCGACGCTGCCCGTCAACGTGCCGCTGGTGCTGGATATCGTGGACACGGCCAACCGCAAGAGCATTGCTGGCTGCACCTACCACGTCGCCCACCCGAGCGGTCGCAACTACGAGCGGCTGCCGGTCAACGCCTACGAGGCCGAGGCGAGGCGCATCGCACGATTCTGGCCGCACGGCCACACGCCGGGGGAAATCGACCCACCCACGGAGCCCCCCAACCCCGATTTCCCATGCACCCTCGATCTGCGATACCGACCCTAGGTTGCAGGATCCGCCGAGCTCTACCCCGCTGCGGCGGGGCGGACGCTCAGCCGACTGGGGCGCCGGTGCCTGGTGGTCGGGCAAAACAGGCGCTGGCGTCCGAATGGTGTGATGGCTTCGGGTCCGCCGGGCGCCGTCTCGTCGAGGCGGATACACGCCAAGCTCGTGGCTGGAGCGAATCCGCACGCGCCTTGATGCGTGTTCAGCGCGCCGCGTGTGCGCGGATCGCTTGATCGACGAACAGCAGCTTCTCGGCGATGGCCGGCGTGATGACGAACGGATAGGCGTCGCGCAGGCCGAGGCTTCGGTTGAGCTCGTTGATCGAGACGGAGAGCGCGTCCCAGTCCGCCAGCGCCTCGCGAAACGATCCCGAGGCGTTGGGCGTGGTCAGCAGGCGCCGTTCCCGCGCCGTCTCCAGGGTATCGGTGATATGCAGGTAGTGCGCGAAACACTCGGCCCAATCCTCGTAGGGGTGGGCGCTCGCGTAGGCACTGATGTAGGCGCCTTCCCAACCCGGCAACGCGCCGCCTGCGTAGTAGTCTCGCAGCGCGGGGGCGTAGGGCTGGTCCAGGTCGCCGAATAGGGCGCGAAAGGCATTGCGGTCGTCAACCAACAGTTCGAAGTAATAGTGGCCACATTCATGCCGAAAGTGGCCGAGCAGGGTGCGATACGACTCCCCGCACAACTCGCGCTGCCATGCACGCAGCAGGTCATCGGCCTCGAGCACGTTGATGGTGATGACGCCCGCGGCGTGGCCTGTGGTGACGAAGTCGAGGTCGATCTCGGGGTGGCTGCGCCGATCCTCCAAGAAGTCGAAGCGCAGGCCCGTCGGAAAACCCGCGACTGGGGCCTGCAACGGCAGCCCATGAGCGAGCAGGTTGCTGAGCAGGCGGCGCTTGGCACGTTCCAGGCGTGACCAGCGGACGAAGTTCTCGGGCTGGCTGAGGTCGGGGATGGTGCGATTCAGGCGGCAGGCGAGGCACCGGAGTTCGGTGTCATGTTCGGGCACGACCCAGTTGCACACGCCGTGGTCCAGACGGTTGCGGCAGAGCCGGACCCGGTGCTCCAGACGGGCGTTGGTCCACACCTCACCCGGCTGCGCGGACAGCGCGACGAGTTGGGCGGTGGCTGGATCGTAGCCCAGCGTCGCGCCACAGCCGTGGCACCAGGTGTTGTCGAAAAAGATGGGCTGCCCGCAGTCGCAGCGAAAGGCTTTCATGCAGCCAGATTAGGCCGGAACCAGGTGTCCACGATACCGTTGTGAATGCGCCCCAGGTCCAGCTGCAGTTCGTCGATCAGGCGATGCAGCGAGTCGCCCTTGAGCGAGTCGAGGTCGATCTCGGCCAGCCGGAGCCTCACTTCATCCAGGATGTCGACGACCGACTCGCCCTGCGGCAGGCGCATGATGCTGCGCTCGATGACGTTGACGCAGCACATCAGCGCGCGAGGAAACTGCCCGGTGCGCAGCAGAAAATCGAGCACGTCCCGGCCACGGATGCTGCGTCGCACATGCTGGCGGTACATCTGATAGGCGCTCAGCGATTTCAGGACACTGATCCACATCATGTTTTCGTAGGGCTGCTGGATTTGGCTGCCGCCCAGCAGGCGGGCCGAGCCGACATCGACGATGCGCGTGGTCATGTCCGCGCGCTCGATGTTGCGGCCGAGCAGGATGAACTGGTACGGATCACCATGGTTCATGCAGCCGGCGAGCATGCCGTTGAGCAACTGACAGCGGTGGATGACTTCGTTGAACAGCTTGTGGCGCGTCGCGCGCATCGGCTCGCTGTGGGACTTGCGCGACACGTAGAGGTACAGCGCATTGACCAGTTCCCATGCCTCGCTCGGCATGATCTCGCGGGTGGTGCGCAGGTTCTCGCGGGCCGCCGCGACGCACTGCACGATGGAGCTGGCGTTGTTCGAGTCCGAGAACACGAAGTCCACGACCTCGCGCTCATCGCGGACGCGCTCCTGGCCAAAAATCTCGTTGCAGCCCAGCACATCGATGATCGAACCCCAGCCGGGCCGTGCCTTGGCCGGGAAGTCCAGGACGAACTGGTGGTACACGAGCAGCAGGCGGGCGGTGTTTTCCGCCCGTTCCACGTAGCGGGCAAACCAGTAGAGACGTTCTGCAACGCGCGAGAGCATGTCACACACCCTCCCCGTCATCGACCACCCAGGTGTCCTTGCTGCCGCCACCCTGCGAAGAGTTGACCACCAGTGATCCCTTGCGCAGTGCGACGCGGGTCAGCCCGCCGGCGGTCACGCTGTGCCGTTCGGCCTGGAGCGTGAACGGGCGCAGGTCGAGGTGCCGCGGTTCGATGCGGCCGGCACACAGTGTGGGCGCGGTGGAGAGCGTCAGTGCCGGTTGGGCCATGTAGTTGCGTGGATACTTCTCGATCAGCGCGGCGAATTTCTCGCGTTCCTCGCGGGTGGAGGCCGGACCCACCAGCATCCCGTACCCGCCCGATTCGTTGGCCGGCTTAACGACAAGGGACTCGAGGTTGGCCAGCACATGCTTGCGCTGCACGTCGTCCACGCACAGGAAGGACGGCACGTTGGGGATGATCGGATCCTGGTCGAGGTAATACTTGATGATCTTTGGCACATAGGTGTAGACGACCTTGTCATCGGCGACCCCCGCGCCCGGTGCGTTGGCGAGCCCCACGTTGCCCTTGCGCCACGCGCGGAACAGCCCCGGTGTGCCGAGCATTGAATCCGGGCGGAAGGTCTCGGGGTCGAGAAACTCGTCGTTTACGCGACGGTAGACCACGTCGACCCGCTCAAGGCCGCGGATGGTGCGCATGTAGACGCAGTCATCCGCCCCGACTTCGAGATCCGAGCCCTCGACCAGCTCCGCGCCCATGCGTTGCGCAAGGTAGGCGTGCTCGAAATAGGCCGAGTTGTAGATGCCCGGCGTCATCACCACGACCTCCGGGAAGTCGAGCGGGCGCGGGGAGAGTGCGGCAAGCGTATCGAACAGTTGCGACGGATAGTCATCGACCGGCAGGATCGAATGCTTCTGGAAGAGCTGAGGGAACACGCGCTTGGTCACCGCGCGGTTTTCCAGCATGTACGACACGCCCGAGGGTACCCGCAGGTTGTCCTCGAGCACATACATCGTGCCGTCAGCATCGCGCACCAGATCGGAGCCGCAGATGTGCGCCCACACACCGTGGCGTGGCTTTGCACCCACACAGGGCTCGAGGAAGTTGTTGGAGCCTTTGACCAGTTCCTCCGGGAACACCCTGTCGCGGATGATCTGCTGAGCGTTGTACAGGTCGTCGATGAACAGATTTAGCGCGGTCAGGCGCTGGATCAGGCCCTCCTCGAGTCGCCGCCATTCGCTGAGCGGCAGCACGCGGGGGATGATGTCCATGGGCCAGGCGCGGTCGATGTTCTGCCCCTCGCTGTAGACGGTGAAACTCACGCCCATTTCCTGGATGGCGAGGTCCGCTGCGTGTTGCAGCGCTGCGAGACGCCGTTCGGTGAACCGGTGTAGAAAGGACACCACGCCGGCCGCGACCGGGCGGGCTTCGCCCGAGGGTTCAATCAACTCGTCGTAGAAGCCGCGGGCGTCGTAGCGCCGCCAGTCGATCGTATGCTGGCCACTCTCCCTGCGAACGAGTGCCGACGTGAAGTCTTTCGTGGCGTTCAATGGCTGTCCTGCATGGCCGCTAAGCCATCGATATGGTTGGTAAACGGTGGTCTTTTCGCGTTCGGCTGCGTGCCTCGCCGATCAGTGGTGCGCGCGCGCCTCCCGGGTCAGCATCTGGAGACTCTCCTCAACACCGGCCGCACGGGTCAGCTCGGCGACATTGTGGCGGGTGAAAAACCCCTGGAAGTCGCCAAAACGCTGCACGTACTCGATGATCAGCGACGAGTGCTCCGAGGCGCTCGAAAAGATCTGCTTCAAGCCCTCCTCTTTGGAACCGATCACGTCGAGCAGGAAGTCCTTGCCCTGCTGGCGGATCGCCTCCACGACGAACTCGATGTTCTCCAGGCCGCCCCGCTCACCGTCGGCGACCGCGATGGCGATGTGGTGCAGGCGCGGGCCGTAGTTGCGCACGAAGGTCTCCGTTGGCGACGGCAGCCGCTCCAGGTGATTGACGAAATACGGTGTGTTGTTGGCCGTGAACACCTTGGCCGGGCTTTTGAGTTCCTCGGCGAAATGCACACTCTTGGTCACGTTGGTCGACGAATTCTGGTCGCGGATGTCGTATGAGCCCCAGTAGTAGTAGCTCGACAGCGAGAGATATTCGAGCAGCGCCACTTCGCGGTTCTGCGAGTAGACACGCGTGGCCAGGTGGTCGATCGGCAGCAACAGATCGTGAATGCCGAGCCGCTCTTGCAGCGCCTTCGCGGCGAGATAGACCTCGTTGACATCGGGACGGATGCTCGACAGCCCCAGCGCATAGACGCGGATCTGGTCCGGTTCGCGCTCCATGTAGCCCACGATGTTGTGCGTGTACGGCGAAGGCTTGGTCACGGCGATGTTGCCCGGCAGCTCGAGCCGGCGCACCTCGTCCGGGGAGAAAAAGCGAAACTCGCGCTGCTTCTGCTGCTCGACCACCTCATGCAGGTTGGTCACCCGCAGCACCTCACCCATGTAACGACTGTGCGGACGGTGCCGGCCGACGGGGTAGACCTCGTTGAGGCTGCGGAAAATGCCGTGGATCGCGGGGTTCTTGACCTCGCGCACGAGCAGATCGGGCGAGTTCATGTCGATGCGCAGCACGTGCGTCCAGTGCGACTTGCTCTCCAGCGTGACGAGGTAGTGGTAGGGCGTCATGAGGGCCAGCTCGCCGATGTATTGCAGCGAATGCCCCGGCTCGACTGTGATCATTAGCGACTCGATCTCGCGCACCATCTCGGTGAGGCCCGAGCGGTCGCGCTCCTCGAGCAGGCGCGTAAGGTACTCTTCGAAAAAATCGGAATTGCGTTTGTCGCCATGGCGCTCAAAAGACAGCGAACGGATTCGCATCGGTGGATCTACCCTGAAATTTGGTGATGAAACGATCTGTGGTAAAAAAGAATCAGCAATATGTGTGCCAAACTGAAGCAGGGCGAAGCCCCGACAAACGCACCCCAGCGATTCGTCCGATGCACTGCTGTGGTGCGAGGTGCACAACCGGTGTTCCGCGATGGCGCATTCACGCCGGCAAAATCGAAGTGATCTTCCGTTTCTGCTTGGTTGTGGGCCCGCCGTCCCGCCACTAGACTGACCGACTCGACCATCCATGCTTCACGGTGCTGCGCAATGACGCTGTTGCTGTTCTTTCTCGGCCTGGTTGCGCTGATTCTGGGCGCTGAGTTGCTGGTGCGCGGCGCATCCAGCCTCGCCCTGTCCTTCGGCATCTCGCCGTTGGTCGTCGGCCTGACGGTGGTTGCTTTTGGCACGAGTTCACCGGAGCTCGCCGTCTCGGTGCAGTCGGCCTGGTCGGGCCAGGTGGACATCGCGCTCGGCAACGTGGTGGGGAGTAACCTGTTCAATGTGCTGGTGATCCTGGGCCTGTCTGCGGTGATCACTCCGCTCGTCGTCAACCAGCAGCTCATCCGGCAGGAAGTCCCCGTCATGATCGGCGTGTCACTGCTGCTCTGGGCGCTCGCGGCGGATGGCGGGATCAACCGTTGGGAGGGGGTGCTGCTGGTGGCGCTGCTCATCGGCTACACGTTCCTCGTGATCCGCCAGAGCCGTCGTGAAACGGCGGCGGTCCGCGCTGAATACGATGATGCCTTCGATGGTCAGCCGCAGGGCTGGATGAGCCATTGGGGAGTCCAGGTGCTGTTGATCCTTGTCGGGCTCGCTTTGCTGGTGCAGGGTTCTAACTGGCTGGTCGAGGCGGCGGTCAGCTTCGCAAAGTACCTGGGCGTCAGTGAGCTCATCATCGGCTTGACGATCGTCGCTGCCGGGACCTCGCTGCCGGAGGTGGCGACTTCGGTCATGGCCGCGCTGCGCGGCGAGCGCGACATCGCCGTTGGCAACGTGGTAGGCAGCAACATCTTCAACATCCTGGCTGTTCTGGGTGTCTCGGCGTCTGTCGCGCCGGCGGACCTGCCGGTGGCGCCCGCGATGTTGGCCTTCGACCTGCCGATCATGGTGGCGGTGGCGGTGGCGGTGGCCTGCCTGCCCGTGTTCTTCACCGGCAACCTCGTGGCGCGCTGGGAGGGGGTGTTGTTCCTCGCGCTCTACGCGGCGTATGTCACCTACTTGATTTTGCACGCCACGCACCATGACGCGCTGGACGATTACGGCGCGGCGATGGGCTTCGTGGTCATCCCACTGACCGCGCTCACCCTCGCCGTGCTGTCCTGGAGACACTGGTATGCGCAGCGCAATGGATAGTCGGCCGCGCGGCGTGCGCGGTCGGGTTGGGCAGGTAGCGCGGTGATGGGGCTGCCGCTCGCGGTGCTGATGCCCTTCCTGGGTGCGGCGTTGGTGGCCGCGCTCGCGCGGCTCGGTCGGCAGACCGCGGCCTGGGCTGCGGGTGCGGTGGCCGCCTGCGCGGTCGTGTTCCTGACGCCGGCCGCCCGTTCAGCCTTTGCGGGCGAGACCGTGCTGTGGCGCATGGCCTGGATGCCAGAAGCCGGGCTCGACATCGCCTTCCGGCTGGATGGGCTCGGGCTGCTGTTCGCCGGGCTGATCCTCGGCATCGGCCTGCTCGTCATCCTCTACGCCCGTTACTACCTTTCGCCGCGCGACAGCCTGGGGCGTCTGTACGCCTACCTGCTGCTGTTCATGGGGTCGATGCTGGGTGTCGTGCTCTCGGAAAACCTGATTCAGATGCTGATCTTCTGGGAGATGACGAGCCTTTCATCGTTCCTGTTGATCAGTTACTGGCATGGGCGCGAGGCGGCGCGCAAGGGCGCGCGCATGGCGCTGGCTGTGACCGGGGCCGGGGGGCTCGCGCTGCTGGCGGGTGTCCTGCTGCTGGGGCAGATGGTGGGGAGTTACGAGCTGACCGCGATCCTCGCTGCAGGCGATGCCATCCGTGCACATCCGCTGTACCTGCCGATGCTGATCCTGATCCTGCTCGGTGCGTTTACCAAGTCGGCGCAGTTCCCGTTCCATTTCTGGTTGCCGCACGCCATGGCGGCCCCCACGCCGGTGTCGGCCTACCTGCACTCGGCGACGATGGTCAAGGCCGGCGTCTTCCTGCTGGCGCGTCTGTTCCCGGCCCTCTCGGGCACACCCGAGTGGTCGCACATCGTGGGGGGCGTGGGCCTGGCAACGCTGCTGGTGGGCGCAGTAGTCGCGCTGTTCAAGCAGGACCTGAAGGGGCTGCTCGCCTACTCGACCATCAGTCACCTCGGGCTGATCACCACGCTGTTTGGTATCGGCACCCCGCTCGCGGCGGTGGCCGGGGTGTTCCACATCATCAACCACGCCACCTTCAAGGCCTCGCTGTTCATGGCCGCCGGCATCATCGACCACGAAACGGGCACGCGCGACATGCGGCGCATCAACGGGCTGTGGCGATTCATGCCGCACACGGCGACGCTCGCCATGGTCGCGGCGGCCGCGATGGCCGGTGTGCCGCTCTTCAACGGCTTTCTCTCCAAGGAGATGTTTTTTGCCGAAGCGGTCGGGGCCTCGACTCAGATGCGCTTCGGGTGGCTGTTGCCCGTGGCGGTGACTGTCGCGGGCATCTTCGCGGTCGCCTACTCGCTGCGCTTCATCCACGACGTGTTTTTCAACGGCGATCCCATCGACCTGCCGAAGACGCCGCATGAGCCGCCGCGCTGGATGAAGGTCCCGGTCGAGGTCCTCGTGGCGCTGTGCCTGCTGGTGGGCATTTTGCCTGCGCTCACGGTGGAGCCCATCCTGTCCGTGGCGGCCGGGAGCGTCCTGCAGGGGCCGCTGCCGCCGCACGATCTGGCGATCTGGCATGGCTTCAGTCCGGCGCTGTGGATGAGCGTGGTCGCACTGGTCGGGGGTGTGGTCCTGTACGTCGTGCGCAAGCCCCTGTTTGCGGTGCACGAGCGTCTCGAAGGGTGGCTCGATGCCCGCCGCGTGTATGAGGCGATGCTCGCTGCGTTGATCGCGCTGGCCGGTGCGCTCACCCGCACCCTCGATACGGGATCGCTGCAACGCCTGGCCTTCCTGCTGGTTGCATCCGCCGTCGCGCTGGGCGGGGCGGCGCTTCTCGGCGTGGGCGCGCCACTCGCCGGGTCCAGCGTACTGTTGCCGCTCGACGGCGCCAGTGTGTTCGGTGCGGGTGCGATGATCGTCGCCGCGCTGGCCACGGTGGCTTTCCACCGCGAGCGCTTGATCGCACTGGTGCTTATCGGTGCTGTCGGGCTCGTCGTCGCATTGGTGTTCGTGCGCTACTCGGCGCCCGATCTTGCGCTGACGCAAATCTCCGTCGAGGTGGTCACTGTGGTCCTCTTGCTGCTCGCGCTCTATTTCCTGCCCTGGCGCTCGCCGCGCGAGTCCAGCGGGGTGCGGCGCGTGCGCGACGGGGCGCTGGCGCTGCTGGCGGGCGCGGGCACGGCCGCACTGGCCTGGGGCGTGCTCACGCGTGACCACCGGAGCATTGCGGACTTCTTCATCGCCCAGAGCGTGCCGGGCGGCGGCGGGGCGAACGTGGTCAACGTGATCCTGGTCGATTTCCGTGGCTTCGACACGCTCGGCGAGATCACGGTGCTGGCGCTCGCTGCCCTGGGCATCTTCGCCATGTTGGATGGGCTCAAGTTGCCCGGGCCGACGCACGACGCCGCCGGGCGCGCTTGGGATGGCGACCCGCACCCGACGATCCTTGCCATGTTCACTCGGCTGCTGCTGCCACTGGCGCTCATGGTGTCGGCGTTCTTATTCCTGCGTGGCCACAACCTGCCCGGGGGAGGGTTTATCGCTGGCCTGGTCACCGCGGCGGCGCTGATCGTCCAATACCTCGGCAACGGCGTGGCGTGGACCCAATCGCGCCTGCCGGCCAACACCCACCCGCTGATTGCCGCAGGGCTAGGCATCGCGTTGTTGACCGGCCTGGGTAGCTGGTGGTTTGGCCGTCCTTTCCTGACCTCGGCCCATGGGCACGTGCATTGGCCGGTGGTCGGGGACTTCGAACTGGCCTCGGCGATGGCCTTCGACCTCGGCGTGTACCTGGTCGTGGTTGGGGCGACCCTGTTGATCCTCATCTACCTCGGCCTTCTGCATGGGGAGAGCCACGCCCGGGCCGGGAAGGAGGCAAGGTCATGAGTGTGGAGGCCCTGGTGTCCGTTCTCATCGGCGTGCTGACCGCTTGTGGCGTTTACCTCGTCCTGCGGGCCCGTACGTTCCCGGTGGTGCTGGGACTCACCTTTCTTTCATACGCGGTGAATCTGTTTCTGTTCGCGATGGGGCGCCTGGTCGTCGGCCAGCCGCCGATCATCCGGGCGGCGGCGCCGGCCTACAGCGACCCGCTTCCGCAGGCGCTGGTGCTCACCGCCATCGTCATCAGCTTCGCGATGACGGCCTTTGTCATCATGCTGGCGCTCAAGGCCCGTGCGAGCCTCGGCAATGACCATGTCGACGGGTTGGACAAGGACGCATGAGCAATCACCTGGTCATCGCGCCACTGGTGTTGCCGTTGTTGGTCGGCATCCTGCAGGTAAGCCTGTGGCGCGCGCCGATCGCCTTGCGGCGCGTGCTCGGGCTGGCTGCCGTGGCCGGTCAGATCGGTGTCGCGCTGGCCCTGACGAGCGCTGTCAGCGGTGGGGATGTGCTCGTCTACGCGCTCGGCGACTGGCCGGCGCCCTTCGGCATCGTGCTCGTCGCCGACCGGCTCGCGGGCTGGATGCTGCTCATCACCGCTTTGCTCGCGCTGTTTGCGCTGGGCTATGCGTGCGCCGGGGAGGACACTCGCGGCGCGCATTTCCACGCGCTCTACCAGTTGCAGTTGTTTGGGCTGGCCGGTGCCTTCCTGACGGGCGATCTGTTCAACCTGTTCGTGTTTTTCGAGGTGCTGCTGCTAGCCTCCTACGGGTTGCTCCTGCACGGCGGCGGACGGCTGCGGGTGAAGGCCGGTCTGCACTACGTCGTGGTCAACCTGCTCGGCTCGACGCTGTTCCTGATTGCGGCCGGATTGTTTTACGGCCTGCTGGGGACGCTGAATTTCGCTGACCTGGCGGTTAAGGCTGCGGCCGTGCCGCCGGAGGACGTCGGGCTGGTGCGCGCGGCGGGTCTGCTGCTGTTCGCCGTGTTTGCGCTCAAGGCGGCGCTCGCACCGCTTTACCTGTGGTTGCCGGCCGCCTACGCGCAGGCCAGCGCCCCCGTGGCAGCCCTGTTCGTCATCATGACCAAGGTCGGCGCCTACAGCATTTTGCGCACGCAGACGCTGGTGTTCGGTGCGGAGGCCGGGCCCGTGGCGGACCTGATTACCCCGTGGCTGATGCCGTTCGCGCTCGGCACCCTCGCGCTCGGCACGGTCGGTGCGCTCGCGGCGAACCGCCTGCGCCAGCAGGTGGCCTACCTCGTGGTCGCCTCGGCGGGCACGCTGCTCACGGCCTTCGCGCTGCCGGGCGGGGCCGGGATCGCGGCTGGGCTCTACTACCTCCCTCACACGACATTCGCCGCCGCTGCACTGGTCCTGACCGCGGACATCGTCGCGCGGGGGCGGGGCGAGACGGGCGACCGCCTCGCATCCGCGCGGGCGGTTCCCCGGGCGGCGCTGTGGGGCGCGGTGTTCCTCGTGGCGGCGGTGTTCGTGGCTGGCTTGCCGCCGTTGTCGGGATTCCTGGGCAAGTTCCTGCTGCTGCGCGCCGCGCTGGATGCGCCTGTCTGGCCGTGGATCTGGGCCGTCGTGCTCGCAACCGCCTTGATTGGCCTCATCGCGCTGGCACGGACGGGGAGTGTGCTGTTTTTCCGCGTATTGCCGGACGGTGAGGATGCGCCACCGCCTCCCCCGGCTCCCGCTTGGTTCCAGGTGCTGCCGGTGTTCGGTCTGCTCGGTCTGGGCCTCGCACTGACGCTGTGGGCCGGGCCCGCGACGGGTTTTGCACGCGCGATCGCGGGCCAGCTCGCGCACCCCGGCGATTACATCGCGGCTGTCCTGCGCCCGCACAGTGGAGTTGCGCCATGAGCCGGCTGTTTCCGCACCCCATTCTCACGGCGACGCTCGCCACGATGTGGCTCCTGTTGAACAACACCGCATCGCCGGGGCATCTGGTGCTCGGCCTGGCGCTCGGCTGGGCGATTCCGTGGTACACGTTGCGTTTCTGGCCGGAGCGCGTGCGCATCCGCCACGTGCCGACGGTGCTGGGGCTGATCGGTGTGCTGCTCTACGATATCGTCGTTGCGAACCTGACGGTTGCCGCGCGTATCCTGGGGTCACCTCGCCGGTTGCGTCCCGCTTTCATCGTCGTGCCGCTCGATCTGACCTGCGACTTCGCCATCAGTCTGCTCGCCAATGCGATTTGTCTGACGCCGGGCACGGTCTCGGCCCGGCTTGCCGCGGACCGCCGCTCGTTGCTCGTGCATGCGCTCGATGCGCCGGACCCCGGCGCCGTGGTCTCAACCATCAAGGCGCGCTACGAGGCGCCGTTGAAAAAGGTGTTTGAATGCTAAGCCTGGCACTGACCGTCGCCTTCGTGCTCGTGGGAGGGGCTTTCGCCCTCGCGCTCTGGCGGCTGCTGCGCGGACCGAGCGCGCCGGATCGCATCCTGGCGCTCGACACACTGTATGTGAACGCAGTCGCCCTGCTTGTGTTGTTCGGGCTGCACGCGGGCAATGCCGTGTACTTCGAGGCGGCACTGCTGATCGCGCTCATGGGTTTCATCGGCACCGTTGCGCTGAGCAAGTTTTTGCTGCGGGGAGACATCATCGAATGAGCACCGTCACCGAGGTTCTGCTGTCTCTGCTCATCGTCGCCGGCGGCGCGTTCACCTTCATCGGTTCGCTCGGGCTCGCGCGGCTCAAGGACTTCTACACCCGCCTGCACGGGCCGACCAAGGCCTCTACGCTCGGCGTCGGCAGTCTGCTCCTGGCCTCGTCGGTCTACTTCAGCGTGACCGGCGATGGGGTGAGCCTGCACGAAATCCTGGTGACACTGTTCCTGTTCATCACGGCGCCGATCTCCGCGCACCTGCTGGCCAAGGCCGCGCTGCACCTGCAGCTCCACTCCGTCGCGCCCGCACCGGGCAACGAGGAGGCACCCCAAGGTGAGCGTACGGGTCGCTGACCGCGTCAGGGTCTACATCGCGGCGGCGCTTCTTGCTGCGCTTGCAACTCTCATCCTCGCGGAGGGTGTGCTGCGCGTCTTCGGGTTTGGCAATTACTGGACGCTGAGCCGCAGCGCGGAACCCGATCTCGGCTGGATTCCTCATGCCCACGTGCGGTCGGCCCAGTTCGGAGAGGGGGAAGCGACCATCCGCACCAATCGCCTCGGATTCCGCGGGCTGGACTTCGGGACGAAGGTGGAGGGAACCTTGCGCATCGCCGTGCTGGGCGACTCGTTCACCGAAGCCGTGCAAGTGGACGAGGCGCAAACCTGGTGGGGCCAACTCGCACCGGCCCTGGATGCCTGTCAGCCCGTGCCGAGGCGGCCTGTCGAGGTGCTTAACTTCGGCGTCAGCGGCTACAGCACCGCGCAGGCGCTTGTCGCGCTGGAGAAGTACGCCTTGCCGGCAACGCCGGACATCGTGGTGCTCAACTTCTTTCCCGGCAATGACTTCGAGGACAACTCGCGGGCGCTGAGCGACGACCCGATGCGGCCCTTTTTCGAACTGACCGACGGAACGCTGCGCCGCGACGACCGGTTTCGTGACTTGCCTGGCTGGCGCCTGCGGGCCTCAGCGGGGTGGCGCTACGCCATGGAACCGCTTTTTGGCCTGCGTGCCGTGCAATTGCTCGATGCCGCGCGCCATCGCTGGGTGCTTTTGCGCAGCGCTTCGCCGCCCGCATCACCCCTGGAGGCTGAGCCCGGCGTAGATCTGGCAATCTACCGTGAGCCAGCCACGCCGGAGTGGCACGAGGCCTGGGCGGTGACGGAGACCTTGCTCGCGGAATTCGAGCGCAGGGTGCGCGCGAGCGGCGCCGAGTTCATCCTCATGCTCGCCACGACGGGGTATCAGACCCTGCCCACGGCGCGCCGCGAACGCTTCGCGCAATACCACAACCTGCCGGATCTAAACTACCCGCAGCGCCGTCTGCAAGCCTTGAGCGAGCGCCAAGGCTGGAACGTGCTGAACCTCCTCCCAGTCTTCCAGTTCTGGGCGGACCAAGGCGGAGCCATCGCGCACGGCTTCCCCAACACCGAACCGTTTGTCGGACACTGGAACGAACGCGGCCACGCAATCGCCGCGCAGGCACTCGCCGCACGGATTTGTGATGGATTCGAGCGTCGTCGGGAGGCGCGGTTACGGGTGCTGCGACGGCGGCCGTCAGGTGCAGTCAGCAAATAGCTCCACTACGAGTCAACCGGAGTCTATTGGCGCGTGAGTGCGATGCGGATTCGCGAGAGGCGGAAAAATTGGAGGCTGAGCCGTGGATTCGAACCAGGGTACGCGGCTTTGCAAACCGCGGCATAACCACTCTGCCACTCAGCCCCTAATAGTTAAAACAATACCGGATTGTGGAATTTCGTCGTTTCACTGGTTCACATTTTTGACATATTGTCTGCCGACATTCATCGCAACATGTGAAGCGCGTTGATTGGAAAATATTGAAAACGTAGTATTTCCAATTTCTTATGGAATTCCTTGAGGAGGAAAAGGTTGGCAGGAGAGGTGTAGTCAGTCCACAAATCAACCCGTTTGCGCGCTTCAGAGCCATAGGGGGCAGCGCAGACTCGCGCAGGATTCGTTGCGGGTGATGCCTTGGGGCTTGCGGTGCGAAACCGACGTTGCCGGCCAGGTGTGGCAGTCGATCGAGAAGGCGATGTCAGCTTGAGCCCGATGACCCCGGCAATGACAAGCGCCACGCTGAGCAAGCGGCCTGAGTTCGCGGGTTCGCCGAACAACACGATCCCGAGGATCACCGTCCCCACGGCGCCGACACCGACCCAGACGCTGTAGGCCGTGCCCACGGGCAGCGATTTCATCGCAACGCCGAGCAGAAGCAGGCTCAGGATCATGGCTGACGTAGTCGCCACGGTTGGCCATTGCCGTGTGAAGCCGTCAGTGCACTTCAGGCCAGCGGCCCAGACGACTTCGAGAACACTGGCGACCATCAGGATCAACCAGGCGACACCGGTGTCTTTCATGAGGTTATGTCAAAGGGTGCGCCGCAGCGGGTCACGGACGCTCGCTGCCACGCACGGGCCTGACCTTGCTTGCGGCGAGGCGCGCGTGGGCGCGTGCCTGCTCGATGTCGTCGTGGCGGGCAAGCGCCACGCCCATGCGACGACGCGCAAAGGACTCGGGCTTGCCGAACAGGCGCAGATCGGTGCCCGGGACGGCGAGCGCTTCGGCGACGCCTTCGAAGGCAATGCCGGCTTCCTCGAGCCCGCCGTAGATGACCGCGCTCGCGCCGTGGCAGGCGAGGCTGGTGTCCACCGGCAGTCCGAGGATGGCTCGAGCGTGCAATTCGAATTCGTTCTGGTACTGCGTGATCATCGTGACCATGCCCGTGTCGTGCGGGCGCGGGCTGACCTCCGAGAACCACACTTGGTCGCCGCGAACGAACAGCTCCACGCCGAAAATGCCCCTGCCACCCAGCGCGGTAGTGACCTTGCCGGCAATCTCGCGCGCCGTGGTGAGGGCTGCGGTGCTCATCGGTTGAGGCTGCCAGCTTTCCACGTAGTCGCCACGCACCTGACGGTGCCCGATGGGCTCGCAAAAGTGCGTCTCGATCGCGCCGGACGTGCCCAGGGCGCGCACGGTGAGCAGGGTGATCTCGTAGTCGAAAGCGATCATTTCCTCCACGATCAGGCGCGGCTTCTTCACCCGCGCGCCTTCCAGCGCGTAGCGCCAGGCGGCTTCCACCTCCTCCGCGTTGTGCACTGTGCTCTGGCCTTTGCCGGAAGACGACATGACCGGCTTCACGACGCAGGGCAGGCCAATCTCCTCGACCAGGTCTTGCATCGCCTCCAGCGAGTCAGCAAACCCGTAGCGCGAGGTCGGCAACCCGAGTTCCTCCGCGGCCAGCCGGCGGATTCCCTCACGGTTCATGGTGAGCTGGGCGGCGCGTGCGGTGGGAATGATGGTGGCCAGACCGTCTGCCTCGATGCGCGCGAGCTCATCGGTGGCGATCGCCTCGATCTCCGGCACGATGATCTGTGGTCGCTCTTGCAGGACCAGCGTGCGCAACACCGCGGCGTCGGTCATATCGATGACGTGCGCCCGGTGCGCAACCTGATGGCCTGGTGCGTTCGGATAGCGGTCTACCGCAATGACCTCCACGCCGAGGCGCTGTAAGGCGATGATCACTTCCTTGCCGAGCTCGCCGCTGCCGAGCAGCATGACGCGGGTCGCGGATGGCGAAAGGGGGGTACCGATGCGCATGTGGCCTCCGGGGTCTGCCAGTGTGTCGTGGTCAGCGGTGCTTCTACCATAGACGCCCTGCGCGCGCACGCTCCCCGTTGATCACCCGCCGAACGAATGCCCCGGCTGCGACTCGGTAATCTTGAGTATTTCACTCGGAAACACTATTAGTATTTCTGCATCAACTAATATCTCCTGAGGAGGTACTGATGAACACCCTGATTCCCGACTTCAGCCCGAGTGGCGTAGTGACTATCAACCGCGTAATCCTCAAGCCCGAATACACGGTTGACGATCTGCAGGAGCGCGTGGCCGTGCTGTGTGAAAACGTCAAGACCTACCACTCCGACACGGGCTTCGTTGGCGGATTCGTTGCGCTCAACAGCGGCAACGTATCAAACGAAGGCTCTACCATCGGCCAGCCGGTTGGCGGGGAACTGAAGGACCGCGAGGCGTTGATCGTGACCTTCTGGCAGTCGTTCGAGCAGCACGAAGCCTCGCACCGCAGCGAGACCTTCCAGCCGCTGTTCCGCGACGTGCTGGCGCTGTGCGAGAACGGTAACGAGGAGGTCGCCTACACGATGCTGTGGCAAGGCAGGGCCTACTCAGCAGAGGACGCCAAGCGCGCGCGCGAGGCAAAAGCCCGCTACGCCAGCAAAGCGGCGTAAAGCGCGCGGCTGGCGGATTGGCGTAGCGGTGGAGGGGGTCTGGAGCCCCCCCTCCCTCCCGGTAGCGGGGTGTAAGGCGCTTAGCGCACCTGCAAGGCGCCGCCCGTGCCGTGACCACCGGGGCCCGCGGCATCCTGCGGTCTGTAGTTCTTCACGGCGCGCACCATCTGGTTATACGCGTCGGTGAAGGCCGCGGCGATGACCTTGCCCTCGGGCGTCTTGGTGTAACCCCCGAGCGCGCCACCTGCGCTGCCGCCGAAGAGCCCGCCAAACAGGCCCATATCGACCTTCTTCGAGCTGCCCTCAGATACGGCGACTTGCACGCTCGAGCGGTTGTCAACCAGCGTCAGGATCGTGCTGGCCTCGCGGAACTTGAGTGAGCTGCCGAGTACCGCGCCCAGTGAGCCGCCGAGGCGTCCGCCGATCGCACCGCCCAGGCCGCCCGTGTCCCCGGAGCTGAACACGATGCTCGGCGAGAGCGAGTAGTCCGCGGCGACCATCTGGCCCTTGCCGAAATTGCTGCCGCCGCGCAGCTCGCCGGACTGTTGCAGCGCGCGCTCACGGCCCATCTGGGCCATGCCGGAGGCGCTGCGCTCGACCACCACGAAGCAGTTGCTCTGCTGCACCAGCAGGCGCAGGACGGGGCGCGTGGAGGTGAGCTTGTACTCGTTGGTCAACGTCCAATACCAGGGGGCGTTCTGGTCCTCATCCAGAGCCAGTGTGCCGAGTGGCTGCGCGCAGCGCTCCAGCTCGGGATTGACATTCTCCGCGGTGGCGCCGGCCGCTGCCCCCGTGGCCGTGGTCTTGGCGCTGGGTGCGCCCATCTGGACGGGCATGGTGTCGCACGCGGTGAGTCCCAGCGCGAGGGAAATGCTGATGGCGAGTTTTTTGAGCATCCTGATTGGTCCTTAGGCAGGTGTACTGCCCCCACAAAGTTGAGAAGAAAGGGCGAGTAGGAATTTTAGCTATCCCATCAGTTCCTAATGTAGCCGAACCCAGCGCCCCGGATGTGTGAGCGAGTCGACGAAACCTGTCGTTCAACCGACTGGGCGGCGGCGCCCCGCGCGGCGCCTCACGCCGGCCAGCGCCGCCAGCGGCAGCAGGCCAACCGCCCCGCCGCCGCTGGCCGAGAGGTAGGCGGCGGTGCCAACACCCAGCCCCACGGCGACGCCAACGCCGACACCCACGGTGACATCGCTCTGGTCGCGGTTGCGGTCCTCCAGCGGCAGGGCACGCAGGGCGCTGTCCTCGTAGGGGCCGTAGTCGGTGAGGAAGGCGCGCGAGGCTGCGTCGTAGAGTTCGATCAGCACGTCGTAATACCCCGTGCGGTAACCCGAATCGAGTTCGGTCACGATCACATACTCATCGGCCCGGGTCGCCCCGTCGATGCGGAAGTCCTGCGTGGTGTGGACCAGATTCCACGGGCCGCCCTCGAAGCTGACGAACAGCTTGGCGTAGACGTACCGGCTCGGGAGATCGGTGTTGGCGTCGAACCAGACGCGCAGCCGTGTGTAGAACCCGTCCCCGTCCGCGTCGCGCGAGATTTCGCTGCTGGCGTTGCTGATCCAGAAGTTGCCACAGCCCGAGATCACGCAGCCGCGCGCTGCGAGACCGCCCGAGCGGGCGGCCGCCTCGGCGCCGGGACCCGGCTCGCTGCGGTAACCCTGGATGACCAACGCCGCCGTCCCGCGCGGCTCGGCCGCTGCGAGCGCGGCGTCCTCTGTGGCAGGCTGCAGTTCTGCCACGAAGCCCTCGATCGAGCGCGCGATGCGCGCCTCACCCTCCTCCGCGCCAGCGGTGGGGGTAATGCCCACCAAGCCGAGCAACAGCGCCCCTGCCGCCATCCATCCCACCTTGTACGTCTTCACGAGCTGCTCCTCGAGATGTGTTTGTTATCGTGCTGCAAGTGTTGCACCGCATCGCTGAACCCGCCATGAATGTTGAAGCCATAGGCGCGGTCTGCAAGGGGCGTGGGGGTAGACTGGCTGCGGGGTGACGGGCTCTGCCGCGCGCACAGTCCCCACTGTCGCAGGGCCTTGGTTCTACCGGCGACGAATTCCTCTAGAATGCCGCGCCATGCGTGTGCGCCAGGCCATCCTCACCGTCTCTGCAGTCGTTGCCGCCGCGGGGTGTGCGACGACGCCACCTGCACTGGAGTCGCGCGCGCCGCTTCCGCCACCCGCTGCCTGGCAGGCTGCGGCACCCGAGGCGACGCCAGATGAGCCTCGTAACTGGCTCCAGGACTTGGGCGACGTCCGGCTCGAGGCGCTGGTTGCGGAGGCGCTACGTACCAACCCTGGTTTTGCTGCCGGGCTTGCCCGGGTCGCGGCGGCGCGCGCCCGGGCTGATGTCGCAGGCGCTGCGGAGTGGCCTGGCGTCAACCTCGGGTTGACTGGCCAGCGCAGTCGCCGGTTGGTCAATGACGTGGCGCTGACCACCAACAGCTTTGGCCTGTCGGCCAACGTCAACTGGGAGCTGGACCTATGGCGTCGGCTCGACTTGCGCACACTGGCGGCGGTCGCGGATGCCGAGGCGAGCGAATACGACCTTGCGGCGGCCCGTCTGGCGCTGGCTGCCGACACGGCCCAGGCCTGGTTTGCCGCCGCCGAGGCGCGTCTCCAGGCACAGCTCGCGCGGCAACGGGTGCAGAGCTTCCGCAACACACTGGAGATCATCGAGGAGCGCTACCGCGGTGGGTTGTCGGAAGCACTCGATGTGCGCCTGGCACGCGAGAATCTGGCCACGGCCGAGGCGACCGTGGCGGTGCGCGAGCGGGCATTCGACGCGGCGCGGCGCAGCCTGGAAGTGCTCCTCGGCCGCTATCCCGCCGGGGAGTTGGAGGCCACGGCTACGCTCGGTGAGCCCCTAGGCTCAGTGCCGGCCGGGCTGCCGAGTGGGCTGCTCGAGCGCCGCCCCGACATCCGCGCCGCTTCCCAGCGTGCGCTCGCCACGCAGGCCCGCGCCGAGGACGCGGCGCGCAACCGCCTGCCCAGCTTCGTGCTGACCGGCAGCGGCGGCACGCTCTCACCACGGTTTCGCGATCTGCTGGACTGGGATCAGCTCGTGTGGAGCCTGCTCGGCACGCTCACGCAGCCACTGTTCCAGGGGGGGCGCCTCGATGCGGAGCGCGCGCTTGCGCAAGCCAACGACCGCGAGGCGCTCGCCAACTACGCCCGCGTGGTGCTCACTGCGTTTAAAGAGGTGGAAACCGCGCTCGCTGCCGAGCCGCTCTACGCCGAGCAGACTGCCCGCCAGAGCGCCGCGGCGCGCGAGGCCAATGATGCGGCCACGCTCGCGCTGGAACAGTACCGGGCGGGGCTCACCGACATCATCACCTTGCTCGACACCCAGCGCCGCGCCTTCAACGCCGAGAGTGCCCTGCTCGAGGCGCGCCTGCGCCGCCTGCAGAACCGTATCGAGCTCTACCGCGCGCTCGGCGGCGACTTCAGCGCGACCACCGCCGCGGCTGGAGCCCAACCCTAGGAATCCCAGCATGAGTCTGATCCGCAAACTCCTGCCCTTGTTCGTGCTTGCCGCCGGGGTGGGCATCGCTTGGCTGGTGGTGGCCACTGGCCCGAAGGCCAAGCGCGAGCCGCCCGCGCCCCCGGTGTCCGTGGTCGAGGTGCAGACCTTGCAGCCGCGTGACTACGCAGTCGCGTTGCGCTCGCAGGGTAGCGTCGCGCCGCGCACCCAGAGCAGCCTGGTGGCGGAGGTCGCAGGCAAGGTGCTGGAGATCTCGCCGCGATTTCTGGAGGGCGGGTTCTTTGAAAAGGGCGACACGCTGCTGCGCATCGACCCGCGCGACTATCAGAACCAGGTCACCATCGCCGAAGCGGACTACGCCCAACAGCAAGTCCTGCTGGCCCAGGAGCGGGCCCGCGCGGAGCAGGCCCGCCGTGACTGGGAGAAACTCGGCGAACGCGGCCAGCCGAGTGAGCTGGTGCTCCGTAAGCCGCAACTCGCCAGCGTCGAGGCGGCTGCCGCCGCCGCACGGGCCAAGCTCGCCCAGGCACGGCTCGAACTCGAGCGCACCCGCGTCGTCGCGCCATTCGCGGGCCGCGTGCTGGAGAAAAAGGTCGATGTTGGGCAGTACGTGACCAAGGGCACGCCGCTCGCAACGATCTTCGCGGTGGACTACGTCGAGGTGAAGTTGCCGCTGTCCGCCGAACAGCTCGCCTGGCTGAACATTCCCGAGCACTATCGCGGCGAGGCCGCGCAGGCGCCGGGGCCGCGCGTCACGCTCACGCCCGCCAATGGCGATCGCGCGACGCAATGGGAAGGCCGCATTGTGCGCACCTCGGGGGCGCTGGACAGCAAGAGCCGGCAGCTGTTCGTCGTCGCCCAGGTCGATGACCCTTACGCCGCACGCGCCGACCGGCGACCGCCGCTGAAGATCGGCACTTTCGTCGAAGCCGACATCGAGGGTAAGCGCCTCTCCGGTGTGTTCGTCGTGCCGCGCTCGGCGCTGCGCGAGGGGCGCGAGGTGCTGCTCGCGGTGGACGGCAAGCTCGAACGCCGCGCCGTGAACGTGCTGTGGTCGGATGAGCGCGACGCGGTGATCGGCGGGGGGCTCGCCGCCGGCGAGCGGCTGATCGTCACGCCCGTGAGCTTTGCGGTCAATGGCGCGCCGATCCGCATCCAGGGCGAATCTGCGCCCGCCGCTGGGGGCTGACATGAACGGCATGATCGCCTGGTTCGCGCGCAACGAGGTCGCAGCCAACCTGCTGATGCTCGTGATCCTGTTTCTCGGCTTCTACGCCCTCGACCAGAAACTGATCCTGGAAGTGTTCCCCGAGATCCAGCGCGACGTGGTGACGATCGAGGCGTCCTATCGGGGTGCCACGCCCGCCGAGGTCGAGAAGGCGGCGGTGCTGCGCATCGAGGAGGCGATTGCCGACCTGCCGGGCGTGGAGAAGATCCTCGCCGATGCGCTCGAGGGCACTGCCCGCATCCGCGTGGAGTTGCTGCGCGGGTATAAGGCGCGCGAGGTGATGGACGACATCAAGGCGCGCGTGGATGCGATATCGACCTTTCCCGCCGATGTCGAGCGCCCCATCGTCAGCCTCCTCGAGGTGCGCAACGAAGTCATCAGTGTCGTGGTGGCCGGCAACCTCTCCGAGCGCGAGCTGCGCCGTCTGGCCGAGCAGGTGCGCGATGAGCTGACGCTGCTACCCGGCGTGACCCAGGTGGACATGACGGGTGTGCGTCCTTATGAGATTTCCATCGAGATCCCGGAAGCGACGCTGCGCAACTACGGACTCACGCTTGCGAGTGTCGCCACGGCGATCCGCAACAGCTCGCAGGACATTCCCGCAGGCACCGTGCGCACGCGCTCCGGTGAGGTGCTCGTGCGCAGCCTCGGGCAGGCCTATACCGGTGAGGATTTCGCGCGAATCGTGGTGTTCACACGCGAGGATGGCTCGCGAGTGACGCTCGGTGAGATCGCGACGATTCGTGACGGCTTCACCGAAGACCCCCTGTATGCCCGCTTCAACGACCGCCCAGCGGTCACGCTCGATGTCTACCGCGTCGGCGAACAGAGTGCCATTACGGTCGCGGAGACCGTCAAGGACTATCTCGCACGCAAGCAGGCGGAGATGCCCGCGGGCATAGAGCTGACCTACTGGCGCGACCGCTCGCAGGTGGTGAAAAACCGTATCAACCTCCTGCTTAGCAACGCCGCGCAAGGGGCGATCATCGTCTACATCCTGCTCGCGCTGTTCATGCAGCCGACCGTGGCGCTGTGGGTGGTGGCCGGCATCCCCGTGGCGTTCCTCGGGGCGCTGGCGGTCCTGCCATCACTCGGGGTCACGCTCAACCTGATCAGCCTGTTCGCGTTCATCCTGGTGCTCGGGATCGTGGTGGACGACGCCATTGTCACCGGCGACAGCGTTTTCAAGCGCATGAAGCGCGGCGAGCCGCCGCTGCAAGCAGCCATCGCCGGCACCCAGGAGGTCTCCGTGCCGGTGACCTTCGGCGTGCTGACGACGGTCGCGGCCTTCGCGCCGCTGCTGTTCATATCCGGTGACCGTGGCGCGTTGTTCGCCCAGATTCCGATGGTGGTGATCCCGGTGCTGCTGTTCTCGCTCATCGAGTCGAAGCTCATCCTGCCAGCGCACATGAAGCACGTGCGCATCGTGGAAGACGCCGGGCGGCTGACCGGCTGGCGGCGCGTGCAGCGGCGTATTGCCGACGGCATGGAGTACGCCGCGACCGAGATCTACCGCCCGTTCCTCCGTCGCCTGCTCGCGCGGCCCTGGCTCACGGTGGCCGTGTTCGTGGCAGCGCTGCTCATCATCCTGAGCTTCCCGCGCAGCGGACGGATGGGCTTTACCTTCTTCCCGCGGGTGCAGTCCGAAATTGCGAGCGTCACCCTGACGCTGGCCCAGGGCACGCCGGCGGGGGTGACCGAGGGCCACATCCGCCGTATCGAGGCGCTGGCCCGCGAGCTGCGTGACCGCCACGTCGATCCGGCGACCGGCAAGAGCGTGATCCTCGACATCCTCTCCACGGTCGGCACCGCGAGCGCGAGCCGTGGCGTAAGCAGCGGCCGTTCGCACGTCGGGCAGGTGCGCTTCGAGATCGTGCCGCCCGAGGAGCGAGCCCTGCCGGTCACGAGCGCCGAGCTGGTCGAGGAGTGGCGCAAGCTCATCGGGCAGATCCCCGGGGCGCGCGAGCTCGCCTTCCGCGCGGAAATCGGCCGGGCGGGCGATCCCATCGACATCCAGCTCGCGGGCTCGGACTTCGACGCGCTGCGCGGCGCAGCCGAGGAGCTCAAGCGCCACGTCGCGGAGTTCGCAGGGGTGTATGACGTGCGCGATACCTTCGATGAGGGCAAGGACGAGGTGAGGCTCGCGATCAAGCCGACCGCCGAGGCGCTGGGACTGACGCTCAAAGACCTCGGTGACCAGGTGCGCCACGCCTTCTTCGGCCTGGAGGCGCAGCGCATCCAGCGCGGGCGCGACGATGTGCGCGTCATGCTGCGCTATCCGCGCGAGGAGCGCGCTTCGCTCGGCACGCTCGAGAACATGCACATCCGCAGTGCCGCAGGGGTCGATGTACCGCTCGGCATCGTGGCGGATGCCGAGATCGGACGCGGCTTTGCCACCATCAACCGCGTCAACCGCAACCGCACGGTCAACGTGAAGGCCGAAGTCGACAAGACCCGCGTCAACATGCAGGCCATCGACGCCGATCTGAGTGCCTATCTGCCGGAGTTGCTCAAGAAGTACCCTGGCGTGAGTTACACCTTGGAGGGCGAACAGCGCGAGCAGCGGGAGTCGTTCGGCAGCCTGGGGTTTGGGCTGTTGTTCGTGCTGTTCGCGATCTACGCACTGCTCGCCATCCCGTTCCGCTCCTATGGGCAGCCGTTCCTCGTCATGGCCGTGATCCCCTTCGCGGTCGCCGGCGCGATCTTGGGCCATGCGATCATGGGCATGGGCCTGAGCATCATGAGCATCATGGGCATGCTCGCGCTGGCGGGTGTCGCCGTGAACGACAGTCTGGTCATGGTCGATTTCATCAACAGGGCCCGCCGCGAGGGCCTGCCGCTCGACGAAGCGATCCAGACCGCGGGCGTGGCGCGCTTCCGCGCCATCTGGCTCACCTCGCTCACCACCTTCGGTGGCCTCATGCCGCTGATCCTGGAGAAGAGCACCCAGGCGCAATTCCTCATCCCGATGGCGGTCTCGCTCGGCTTCGGCATCCTGTTCGCCACGGTGATCACCCTGCTGCTCGTGCCCGTGAGCTACCGCTTGACGGAAAACTTTCAGCAGCGGCTGAACATCCGTTCGCGGGCGTTGCGCACCGATTAATCGGGCGTTGACGATCGGCCCCAGGGGCTACGCGCGGTGGGTGTCGTCCAGTGAGTTGAAGTTGGCGAAGCGTTCGGCTGCGTCGGAGAAATCGACCTCGACCGTCTTGCGTTCGGCGTACCACAGGCGGACCTTGCGTTCCCCGCGCCCCAGAAAGTCGAGCAAGCGAGGTAACAGATCGCTCCGCAGCAGGGCGTAGATCGCGTGCATGCGCTGTCCATCGTGGGCGAATGCGATTTCGGCGTCGTGCGCAATGGCCGCGCCTATCAACCGCGCCGCGAGATCGGTGGGCAGGTCGGGTCCATCACAGGGCACTGTGAGTAGCCACGGCGTGTGCACGACTTCGAGGGCCGCAGCGAACCCGGCGAGCGGCCCCTGAAAGTCCGGCAGCGTGTCGGTGACGACCCGGTGGCCGTAGGCGCGGTAACGCGCCAGGTTGCGATTGGCGCTGATGATCAGCTCGCCGACCTGGGGCCGCAGCCCGTCGAGCACCCACTCGACGAGTGGCCGTCCGCGATGCGTCACGAGCCCCTTGTCGACGCCACCCATGCGGCTGCCACGGCCGCCCGCAAGGACAACCCCGGTCACTAAGGCGCGGTCGTAGCCGCGTTCATCATCCAGTGCGTTCATGGCCATCCGGTCGCGAAGTTAGCCCGAGCGTATCGGTGCGGAGCACCAAGCCGTCCATGGATCGGGGGCGCCGAAATCGGTCGGCCAGCAATATTAGTGTTTCGTGATATTTGTCATTCTGCATGACCCTACTGAAAAGGTAGATTAACAATTGTGACAAAAACGTCATAGCCAAAATCCGAACGTCGAACATCAGTTTAGGAGGTTGCAATCGTGAAAAAGACCGCTGCGAAAGTGCTGTTGACAGGTGTCCTGCTTGCTGCCGCGGGTGGCGCGGGCGCTTGGTGGGGCCAAGGCTGGGGATGTGTCTTGTACACATATGACGATGTCGACGAGCGTCGCTGTGTAGATGTTGGAGGTGGTGTGATGTTGAAAAAAAAAAACGTATTTGAATATGGAGAGGATATGATTGGTGAAGTAGCGCACGA